>NZ_JACVAN010000020.1:0-127538 GCF_014851895.1 Ensifer sp. ENS11
GGATAAACCGCATAGCGGTTTACCGAGATGGCGCGGGGTGGAGCAGCCCGGTAGCTCGTCAGGCTCATAACCTGAAGGCCGCAGGTTCAAATCCTGCCCCCGCAACCAAATCAAAAAAAAAGCCCGCCAGGTAAATCCGGCGGGCTTTTTGGCGTTCTGGGACCAACTCCAAAGCGATGATCAGGCGGAAGGTATCGCCGGAACGGCAACCGGTTCAGCGTCCATTTTGACAAAACGAGAGCGGTATCTCGCCGAACTCGGTTGCAAAATTGTGACCGCTGCGATGATAGGCTTTCGATCATCGTCGCAACGAACTGGGTGTATTTTACTACTCAAGATATGTTACAGCGCCCAACGCCAGTGAGTGCGCTTAAAAAAACCGTATGTTGTCAACGGTTTGCCGGGACTGGTCCGATCGGATTAATCCCCATTTTCTCATGACATGATGCATGTTCGGGCATAGTATGCTGACCTTAGAGGTTGCAAACATCCTGGGGGTCGGCTCGTGTCCATCAGTTCAGGAACGCTGCGCCGCAAAGGGCGCAATGCACCCACCGGTATCGTCGTCGAACCGCATACTCTCGCCCGCACTGCCATTGTCACGCTGCTGGAGCGCGAACTGGCGGGGTGGACCTTCATCGACATGATCTCGACCGCGAGCCTGGACAGGGCACTCGGTATGGACATCCGTCTGATTACGCTGGATCTGGCGGGGAGGGACGTCGGAAGCAGCAGTCTGCGTTCCGATCTTGCGGCCATCTCCGAGCGTTTCTCCGATGCGCCGATCGCCTTGCTGTCGGACACGGACGATATCTCGATGGCAACGCAGGCGCTGCAGATGGGCATCCGCGGCTTCTTCACAACGTCGCTGCCAATCGAAATCGCTCTTGCGGGCCTCAGGTTGGTGCTGGCGGGCGGTGTGTTCTGTCCGCATCCGCTGGGGACCTTTGGCGATGGGACAGCGCTGCATTTGAGGCCTGAAGAGGCTGACCCCGCCAGGCGGCCGCGCCGCGACGATCTCCTTCATGCCGACTTCACGCCGCGGGAAACCGATGTTCTGGCTGAGTTGCAATGCGGCTCGTCCAACAAGGTTATCGCCGGCAAGCTGAACCTCTCGGGGCATACCGTGAAGATGCACCTCCAGCACATCATGCGGAAGCTGCAGGTTCAGAACCGCACGGAGGTCGTTGCCCGACTGGGCGGCAGGGCATCGCCGCGCAACGGATTGGCGATACCATAGTCGCTATCGTTATTTCGAGGCTTTCGCTAGCATCTCGCTCAGTGTCGCGGCCGTCAACATGGCTTCGGCCAGCAGTTTTTTCAGCTTCTGGTTTTCCAGCTCCAGCGCGCGTATGCGCCCAACGTCGAAGCCGACGGTTCGAAGCTGTGAGGATTGCCAGCGGTAGAAGGTCGGCTCGCTGATGCCATGGCGGTGGCAAACTTCCGCTACCGTCGCGCCGGTCCGATGTTCCCTCAGAATACCCATGATTTCGTCGTCGTCGAATTTTCGTTTGCCCATTATCGTATCCTTCGGCCGGATCAGGGGTGCCCGCGAGCCAAGAGTGGGGTGCGTCGGCAACAACGGAGCCGCACCTTCATTTGCACCGTGCACGGAGCCACCGGCCAAGGCTGTGTCAGTCCTCACGAAATGCTCTGTTGAAACTGTCAAGCAGTGGTCTCAATGCATAGAGCGCCACGCTGTTCGTACCCGTTTCGATCAGCGTTTGGGCCGGCATGCCCGCGACCAACTCGACCTCGCTCATCGTGGCCAATCGTTCATCAACGACATGGATCGTCGCGGCGTAGTAGGATTGGCCGGTCTGCTTGTCGACCAGACGGTCCGCCGAGACATATTCGACCTGACCTTTCAGCAGCGGGACCCGACGCTGGTTGTAGGGGAGCAGATGCACCTGCGCCGTGAGGCCGGGATGCACGAGATTGATGTCCTCTGGCCGGACGCGGGCGGTGACGATCAGGCGGCCTTTGCGTGGAACGAGATCGACAAGCGGTTCACCGGCGCCGATAACGCCGCCGGTTGTATGGACCCGCAAGTCCATGATCACGCCGTCCTCAGGCGCCCTGATCGCAGTTCGCGCAAGCTGGTCGTCGATCGCACGCAGCCTTTCGCTCAGTTGCAGGATCTGCGTTTCCGTTTCGCGCATGGTTTGCGCCACCTCGTTCAGGCGATCGCTTCGAAGCTTGACGAGATAGGCCTGGGCTTCGCTGATCACTTGATAGGCACGGGAGATCTGGGCGGCGCTTTCGCCGACCCGCCCGCTGATATCGGCCTTTTCCCGTTGCAGATTGAGGACACGGCTCTTCTTTTCCAGCCCCTTCTTGGTCAACGTCGTGACGCTCTCCAACTCCTGTCTGGAGATTTCGACACGTTCGCTCAGAGCCGCCTTCTGTGCGGTGAGACCGGCGACCTCCTGCTGCACCTGTTTCATCTTTTCTTCAGTGATCGCAATTTCGGCGCGCATGACCTGGCGGCGGGTTTCGAAAATCCGCTGCTGACCGGTGACGATCGCGTTGATCGCGGGATTGTCGACCATGGCGGCCAGCATTTCGGGCGGGTAGGTTATGCTGTCGGCATCGTCCTGCTCGGCAAGCAAACGCGCATGCCTTGCCTCCGCATCCCAGAGCTGCCCCTTCAGGCTGTCCCGCTCCGAGCGGAATTTGGTGTCGTCCAGGTCGATCAGGATCTGGCCGGAGGTAACGGTATCTCCGTTCTTGATGCGGATCTGCCTGATGATGCCGCCTTCGAGATGTTGGATGGTTTTGCGGCTGGATTCCGGTTCGACGACCCCCGAGGCGACTGCCGCGCTGGTAAGCGGTGCCAATGCCGACCAGGTGCCGAGGCCGACGACGAAAAAGCCGATGAGCAGATTGCCGGTCCTGGCGACGGAGCGAAGCCGCGACATCGGCGAGGCGGCGGCGAGTTCGATCGGCACGAGGCCGTCGGTCGGCGCATAGGTAAGCAATTTGCCGATTTGACCTTGCGCCTTTGCCAGATGATTGGCCGCGCTGCTTGCAACAGCGGATCGTGATGGAGGCCGGTCGATCTGTGCGGGGAGCATTGTGCGATCCCCCTCCTATGTTCCGGTCCGCGCCGGCGGTTGAAGATGAGTCTCAAAAATCTGTTCGCTGTCGCCGAAGGCGTCGACCGTGCCGTTGCGCAGGATGGCGATCTTGTTGGTGACAGGCAGAATTCCCATGCGATGGGTGATGACGACGACGATCATGCCGCGCGACCTCATCCGCGATATGGCGGTGAACAGCTTGCGCTCGCCGTCGTAGTCGAGGCTCGAATTGGGATCATCGAGCACCACCAGCGACGGATTGCCGTAGGCGGCGCGTGCCAAACCAAGCTGCTGGCGCTGCGCCCGCAGGAGCAGGCCGCCGCCTTCGCCGATATCGGTGTCGTAGCCCTTGGGCAGTCGCATGATCGTTTCATGCAAGCCGACGAGCTTGGCCGCCTCGATCGCCTTGCCGGGGTTGGATCCGTCCAGCCGGCCAATGACATCCTTGACGGCGCCGCCGAAGAGCTCGATGTCCTGCGGCAGGTAACCGACATGGCGTGTGCCCGCGCAAAGCCGCAGGGCGGAGATATCGACGCCGCCGAGAAGTGCACATCCGCTCGTGGCCGGCTCGACGCCTGCCATGATCCGGCCGAGCGTCGACTTTCCCGATCCCGATGGTCCGATCAGGGCGACGCAGTCGCCCGGCGCCAGGCGCAGGGTTACGCCCCGCAATATCTGGCGATCGGCATAGGGCAGGGTGTAGCCGACACTGTCGAGGATAAGGCCGCTCGGTTCCGGCACGGGAACCATGCGCGCGTCGCTGTCAGCGGCGACCGCAATCAGCATCTGATTGAGCCGTTCGAAGGCGCTGCGGGCAAAAGCAAAGGAGCGCCAGGCACCGATCGCCCCTTCGACCGGGGCAAGGCCGCGGCCGAGCAGCAGGCTGGCAACGAAGATGATGCCCGGACTGCTGTTTTCCTCGAGCACCAGCCAGGTGGCAGCACCCATCATCAGGATCTGCGTGAGCGTACGCACGGATTTTGACAGGCCAAGAATGATCTCGGTGCGCTGCATCGCGGCATCCTGTGCCTTCCTGGCCGCTTCGGCGTCGCGGTAGACGATCTGCGCGGCGCCGTCCTGCATGCCCATCGCACGGATAACCTGGATGTATTTGAGCGCGGTCGCAAAGCGCACGTAGCTGCGCGCAAGGGCGCGGTTGGCGTGGGTGAGCGGACGTCGGGTCGCCAGTTCGGTGAGGACGGCCAGGAGCAGCAGCGAGACGGCGCTCAGCACGCCGATCACGCCGAGCAGCGGATGGACGAGAAACAGCAGCAGCAGGAACACGGGCGCCCAGGGAACGTCGAAGAGCAGCGAACTTGCCGGCGAATCCAGAAACTGCCTGAGCGTCGACAGGTCCTTGTAGCAATCGGTCGCAACTGCGGTGCTGGTACGGGCGCCATATTCGAAGGAGGCCGTGAGAACCACCGGGCGCAACCGGTGATCAAGCCAACTGCCGATGCGCGACAGGGCGGCGCGGCGAACGATATCCAGGAGCGATCCGACCACCACGGCGACCGCAACGATCAGCGTCAGCATCACCAGCGTATCGGCGCTGCGGCTCGACAGCACGCGATCGTAGATCTGCAGCAGATAGATGGAGGGGGTGAGCAGAAAGAGATTGTAGCCGCAGCTATAGAGGAAGACCAGGCCAAAGGCGCTGGCGCAGGCCCTGAGGGCCATGACCAGATGCGTTGGTTCGCGCGGCGTGGGTGTCGAATTGGCTGTCATTATCAGATCTCGGTGCAATCGATTCTGACAAGGCAAGGGCTTGGCAAGACGCATGCAAGGATGAGGATCGTCGGCCGAAACCGGCGATCCTCATGAAAAATTCACGAACCGATGTCGTTGAGGTCGATCGATCCGAATGCGTTGATGAAATGGTCGAGCGCGTTCGAGACCGATGTGGTTTCGGTCGTGGTGTCTATGTCCGTTGACGTGTTGGTTTCCGTGAACGGATTGGTGTGAACCAAGGCCGAGGAGATATCGCCGCCCTGTGCAAGGTTGCCATTGCCGCCATTGCCGCCGACGCCGGCGAGAATGGTTGCATGCTGGTCGGCCAGGAACTGGGTGTTCTGCGTTGCCGTTGTGTCTGCAGCAACCGCTGCAACATTACCACCGCTGGTGTTGCCTTGATCGCCATTGGAATAGGCGTCGCCGCCGGCGCCGCCCGAGCCGTTGTTGGTCAGCACGGCCAACAGGCCGTCCCGTGCCTGGGCAAGTCCACCGTCGCCGCCGTCACCGGTTCCCCATCCGGCGTCCTGCCATACATGATCGCCGTTGTAGAGCTTGGTGTAGGCACCTTCTACCGTTTGTGAATTGGCGACATAGGCGACCGGATTGTAGTGAATATCACCATAGTTGAAGCCGTCGCCGCCGTTGCCGGCGCTTGCATCGCCAGCATTGGAGTCGGTGAGGTTGATCGTGTCAGATGCTTGCGGAATAGGCATAGCGTTGCTCCTCTAAGTATCGTGACCCCCGTGTTCTCTTAAGCGGTTCGGTGCCAGCGATACCGTTTGGCAGACGGGGTAACCGCGATTGAATGGTGAGCGCTATCGAGCGTGCGAACTAGCTGGATATTCGGTGACGTCCCTTTGGGCGGGGTATGGGGCGCTGGCTTGCCATGCGGGAGTGCGTGGTATCGGCGACAGACAAACGCACCCGACTGCGGGTGCGTTTTGACATTCGTGCCGGGTCAGGTTCGAAACGGACTGTGCGAGCTGTCCGACTTCAGATTCCATCGACAAGGCTGAGGATATCGTCCACGAGCGCCGAATGGGCATCCGACAGATTGCCCTCACCGCCAAGACCACCGACGCCAGCCATCTGTAGCGCGTGCTGGTCGAAGAGCACGTGATCAAGCTGCTGGGCATCGGCCGTGCCACCGGCCGGTACCGCAATGTTGATCGGGTGGAAATAACCAATGCTGACATCGACCATGCTGCCGTTCGAGTAACCGGACCCACCACCGCCAGCCATCTGGTCGCCGGTGAAGATCGTGTCGGACGACAGGTTGAAGCCACCGCCGGCACCGCCGATACCGGCGATCTGCACGCCGCCCTGATCGAAGATGGCGTTGTTGGTCTGGTGAGCCGAGGCGGCTCCGCCGGCCGCACCGATGGCGATGTTGATCGGCGAAAACACCGCCACGTTCACATCGATCATGCTGCCGATGAAGGTGCCGTCACCGCCGTGTCCGGCGAAGTTGTCGCCGGTGAAGGTGATGGATGTCCCATGGTTGGCGGATGTGCCGCCGCCGGCAATGTTGTGGTCGCCGCCCGATCCGCCGATGCCGCCGATCTGGGTGGCGCCTTGCAGCATTGCCGCGTTGTTGGCCTGATTGGCCGTCGCCGTCGATCCCGGCCCTGCCGCAACGGCGGTATTCACCGGGGCAAATACCCCCACATCCGTGCTGACCAGGCTGCCGATGAAGGTGCCGTGGCCACCGCCGCCGGCATTGCCGCCGCCGCTGCCCGCAAGATTGCCGCTGCCGCCGTCGCCTCCCATGCCGGCCATTTCGGTGGCGTGCTGGTTGATCAGGGCGTCATTGCCCTGCTGCGCATCCGCGGCCGAATGCGGGCCGGTGATAGCAGCGTTGGAGGGCATGAAAACGGCGAGCGTATTGCTGTCGAGGGTACCGATGCTGGTTCCATTACCCCCGGCACCGGCCGAATTGTGGTCCGGATCCGGAACGAGATCGAGGGGAAGCCAGGTGGGGACCAACGCGAGATGCCCGCCGGCAGCGGTCGCGACCGTGTTCTGATTGGTGTTCGCATTCGGCGCCGCTTCCGACAAGGGACGATTTTCCGTCATTGCCGTTTCTCCAATCCACGGTTCAGCCCAGGCCCTGCGATATCGCGCAGGACATGGGGCCGCATTAAACCGCTATTCTGAAGCCAGATGCTGGAAAAGAAGAGCCTGCAATTCGTCTACATCCAATTGGGCAGGACCCGGCCGTTTGGGCGTAGGGCGGCAGGCTCGTTGCGCCAACTTGGCACAACCTATGGTGTGTACCGTCGTGTGGTCATCATTTGTGCATTGAAAAAGAGAGAGCGTATGCAATAGTGTCAACCAACACTTGCGGCGGCCGATGCGCTGCCAACATATGAGACCAGCAGACAGGCAGATAGAAACCCACGCACCAGCAGGCAAGACAGGTGACGCAACAGTGCGTCCGAACGGGGAGGGGAAATGGCAGTGAAGAGTGTCATCCGTTTGCATCGATCGATCTGCTTCCTGGCGACTGCGTGTTTGTTGATACCGGAGCCCTACACTTACAACTTTAGCGCCTTTGCGCAGGAGCAGGCGGCCACCGATCCTTCGGCTGCCCAGCAGGCCGACGCGGACACGCCGGAGCCGCTCAGCGAAGAAGAGCTCGAAATCCTTGTCGCCCGCATCGCGCTTTATCCAGACGAACTGGTCGCGCTCATCGCGTCGGCTTCGCTCTTTCCGCTGCAGATCGTCGAAGCTGAGCGTTATCTTGATAACCTCAAGAAGAACAAGGACCTGAAGCCCAAGGACACGTGGGATGGCAGCGTCATTTCACTTCTGAACTATCCCGATATCGTCAAGATGATGAGCGAGGATATCGATTGGACGCAGTCCCTTTCCGATGCAATGGCCTACCAGCAAAAGGATGTGCTGATCGCCATTCAGCAGCTGCGCGACAAGGCGGTCGCTTCAGGCGTGCTCAAGACCGACGACAAGATGAAGGTCGTTCAGGAGAACGACAACGTCATCATTCAGGCGGCCAATCCGGAAAAGATCTATGTGCCGCAATACGAGCCGGAGATGCTCTACGCGCCAAACTATGCGCCCCAACCGTTGTCCTACTATCCCGAGCCCTATCCGAACTACTACTATCCAACGGCGACGTTCTTTGCCGGTGTGGTCACCGGCGCGGTGTTCGGTGCGATGGTCGATTGGGACGACTGGGGTGTTTGGGGTGGGCGCTACAATGGCGACATCGACGTCGACTGCAACAAGTGCTTCAACAACGTCGATATCAACGGCAAGGTCAAGTTCAACGACATCGACTGGAAGAATGTCGACCGCAGCAAGATCAATATCGACAAGGACCAGTTCGCCAAGTTCGACCGTTCGAACATGAAGAACAGCATCGAAGCCAACGGCAATAACAACATCCGCGACAAGGCCAAGATCACCAGAAGCGATGCGAGTGCCAACCTGCGCCAGAAGGTAGACACGGGCTCCTTCAAGGATCTGAAGGATGTTCGCAGCAACAAGATCGATGGTGCGAAGAACCGGCCGGCTAATGCAAGGCCGAACGCTGGATCCGCGGCGGCGCAGCGGCCCGGGAACATCTCGAAACCCGGCGGCGGTTCCGGCGGCAAGGCCAACCGACCGGCGAGCAAGCCGCGTCCGGCAGGAAAAGCCGACAATCGTCCGCGCAAGCCATCAGGTCTGGGCGAAGTGCGGCCGGGCAAGGTGACGCAAGTGCAATCGCGGCGCGGCGGCCAGGCGATGGGTGGCGGCGCCCGCAGTGGGGGCGTGCCGCATCGGTCCGTTGGACACGGCGGCGGCGGTGGGGCTCGCCATGGTGGTGGCGGTGGACGCGGTGGTGGCGGACGTCGTGGTTGAGCGCGAGAAACGGGAGGGTATGGTCATGACCAGGTATCATCGTCAGAGCATGATTTTCCGTTCGGGTGTCGGGCTGCTGCTGCTCGGCCTGTCGGGCTACGCCGGAGCGACGTTGGCGGCAGAGAGCCAGCCGGCCGAACTTGCAGACTATATCTCGCAGACCGATCCTCCCACCTTCGACGATTCGGACAAGGCGGCTTCAGCCTTCAAGGATGCAATGAGTTCGAGCGATTTCGGCAAACTTGCCGCGCTGCTGGGCCTTGATGCCGAAAAGCTGAAAACAGGCGAAGGTGTGATGAACACCTACGAACAGATCAAGGCGGGTGCCGCCAAAAAGGTGATCCTGACCGACGCGGGCGAAAACAAGATTGTCGAGATCGGCGATCAGCTCTGGCCCTTGCCCTTCCCGATCGTCAAGGGGGAAGACGGCAAGTGGGCGTTCGACACCTATGCCGGGATCGAAGAGATCATCAATCGCCGCGTTGGTGAGAATGAGCTTGAGGCGATCAACACGGCGCGAGCCTATGTGGACGCGCAGGAAGAATACACTCAAGAAGATCACGACGGCGATGGCGTGTTCGAATATGCCCAGAAGCTGATTTCGAGCGAAGGCAAGACCGATGGCCTCTACTGGCCGGCAGAGCAGGGGGATGGTGACAGCCCTGCAGGCGATCTTTCGCAGGCTCAATTGGACAAGGCCAAGGCCGACGAAGGCTATTATGGCTACCGCTTCAAGATCCTGACGCGGCAGGGCGGAAACATCGCCGGCGGCTCCTACGATTATGTCATCAACGGCAACATGATCGCAGGGTTTGGGCTGGTGGCCTGGCCGGTGAAATACGGTGAGACCGGCGTTCATACCTTTGTCGTCAACCGGAACGGCATCGTCTATCAGGCGGATCTCGGCGCGGACACCGCTGCGATGGCGCGCGATATCAAGCAGTTCAATCCCAACGACAACTGGACCATCACCGAGGATTGAGCGCCATTGAGTATTGAAGAAAAGGTTCGCAAGAGCGCCGAACAGGGAACGGCAACATCGCCGCGCCGCGATCTTTCGCCGGGCGAGTATCTCGCCGCGCATGGCGGGCCGTTTTTCGAATTGCAACGCCGGCTCGGGTTACTACGCGAACATGCGCTGAAGACCGGAAGGCGCGCGCTGTTGTTCGTAGCGCTTGCCTGGTTGGTGCCGTTGCTGCTTGGGCTGCCGCGCAGCTTTCTTTCCGTCGACGCGCCAGGCTCCTATCTCGGTGATCTGGGCGTCTGGGGCCGGTTTGCCATCGGCGTCGGCGCGTTTGTGCTGGCCGAACAGCAGGTCGAGCGCGGATTGCACATCAAGCTCGGGCAGTTCCTGAAGGCGCCGATCGTCGCGCCGGGCTCGGTGCAGGCATTTGGCGACGCCGTGACGGTTGCGCTTGCCCGCCGCGACTCGCGGCTAGCGGAGGCGGTCTGTCTTGGCTTGGCGCTTCTTGCCGCCATCTTTGCCTACCTCAACATGCGCACGTCGGGTGTCGCATCCTGGGCAGTCGACGTCTCCGCGGAGGGGCGGCGGATCACGGCGGCCGGCTGGTGGACGATCGTCGTCAGCCAGCCGCTGTTCGTGTTCCTGTTGCTGCGCGGGCTGTGGCGACACCTCGTCTGGGCGCAGCTTCTGCGCCGGATCGCTCGACTGGAACTTCGGCTTGTCGCGACGCATCCAGACGGCAATGGCGGGCTCTCTTTTCTTGCGAGCTATCCCAACGCCTATGTTCTCTTCATCTTCGGTATCAGTGCCGCGATAGGTGCTGCGATCGCCAAGCATCTGCTGCAGGAAAGCCTGACAACCACCACCTTCAGCACGATCGCAACCGGCTGGCTGGTGATCGTGCTGGCGCTCTTTGCCTACCCGCTGTCGGCTTTCTCGAAGCCGCTTGGACAGTTGAAGGAGCGCAGCCTGTTGATGCTGGGGACGCAGGCGACCCGCTATCACCGCTCAAACGAGCGGAAGATACTGGGCACCAATGTGGTGGCGGCAAGCACCGACGAGGTTCAGCAGCAGGCCGATGACATCGCCGACCCGACGAAACAGTTTGAAACGACGCGCAAGCTGTCGGCGATGCTGTTGAGCCGCACGGCAGTCGTGCCGGTGGCGGCAGCTGCCCTCCTGCCGATCGCCGCTGCCGGCGTCACCATTCTTCCCTATAAGGAAGTGTTCTCCGTCCTCAAGAAGTTGCTGTTGCTCTGAGCGGTGCAAACTTCCCGGTCATGGCGCGGCACCAAAGAAGGTGAGGCGGCTGAAGAGCACGTAGTGCGATTCCGATACCATCAGCGCGACGAAGACCAGTACCAGAAGCGGCGGCAGCAGGATCGCGTAGATCAACGCCAGACGTTCCCAGGCCATATGCATGAAGACGGCAACGATGAGCCCCGCCTTGAGCATCATGAAGATGAGGATCAGCGACCATCTGAGATAGCCCTGCAGGCCGACGTAATCGACCAGGTAAGAGAAGGTGCTGAGCACGAAAAGTAGGCCCCAGACCAGCAGATAGAGACCGATCGGGTGCTGTTGGTGCTCTTTGACCGCGATATGTGCCGGTGCGTCAGTCATGGCTGTTCCTCACCAGAGATAGAAGAATGCGAAGATGAAGACCCAGACGAGGTCCACGAAGTGCCAGTAAAGGCCGGTGATTTCGACGATCTCGTATTGCCCCTTGCGGCTGGTGAAAAAGCCGCGCTTGCCGGTTTCGAAGTCGCCGCGCCAGACCTTGCGCGCGATGATCAAGAGGAAGATGACGCCGATCGTCACGTGCGTTCCGTGGAAGCCGGTGATCATGAAGAAGGTGGAGCCGAACTGCGGCGCACCCCACGGGTTGCCCCAGGGCCGAACGCCTTCGGAGATCAGCTTGGTCCATTCGAAGGCCTGCATGCCGACGAACGTGGCGCCGAAGAGTGCCGTCAGCATCATCAGGATCGCCGTCTTGCGCCGGTCGTGGCGATAGCCGAAGTTGACCGCCATGGCCATGGTGCCGCTCGATGAAATCAGCACGAAGGTCATGATGGCGATCAGGATCAGGGGGACGTCCGAACCGCCGATATGCAGCGCGAAGACCTCGCTCGGGTTCGGCCAGGGGACCGCGGTCGACATGCGCGCCGACATGTAGGCGACGAGGAAGCAGCCGAAGACGAAGGTATCGCTCAGGAGAAAGATCCACATCATGGCCTTTCCCCAGGAGACATTCTTGAAGGCGCGCTGATCCGATGCCCAATCGGCGGCAAAGCCGGCGAGACCCGAAGGCCGGGGCAAGGGCTCTGTGACAGGTGCATGTGTCGGCGCGGACATGGGCGGCTCCTAGGTCAAGATTTGCCGGCAGAGGTCGATGAAGTCGTTGGCCCAGCCGGAAAACAGCGCAAACAGCACGAGCCAGACAGCGAGCATGAAATGCCAGTAGGTGGCGCAGAGCGTGATTGACAGGGTCGCCCTTTCATCGATCGGCCCCTTGCGCGTGGCGAGAATGGTGCGGGCAAGCGCGATCAGGCCGCCGACGATGTGCAGGCCGTGCATGCCGGTGATCATGTAGAAGAAGCTGTTGGCCGCATTGCCGGTGAGGAGGTATCCGGCATCGGTGAGCTCGCGCCAGGCGAAGACCTGGCCGACGAGGAAGCCGAGGCCCAAGGTAAGGGCGGCGATGAGCGCCGTGCGGCTTGCTTCGTCACGGTGGCGTTCGGCCGATACCTTGGCGGCATGAAGCATCAGGCTTCCGGCAGCGAGCACCGCCGTGTTCAGCCATAGGAGCGTCGGCATCGGCGTCGACCACCAGTCGGTCGATGCCATGCGCATGAAGTAGGCGCTGATGAACAGGGTGAACAGCGCGCCGACGACGGCGAGAAAGACGCCGAGGCCAATTTTGGCCGGTTCGATCGGGTGGCGGCCCTGCGGGCGCGGGTCGTGGTGGTGGCCGACCTCCAGCCAGGGCTTCGACATCATCCGCTGCTGCGACAGCCACCATCCCGCGATCGCCGCGATGACGGCGAGGAAGATCAGTGTCACGCTCATGTCGCGGTCTCCCGCGTCAGGTTGTCGGGGCCGGGCTGGTTCTGTGGGATGAAATCCTCCGGTGCGCCGGGCACGCTATAGTCATAGGCCCAGCGATAGACCACCGGCAGATCCTTGCCCCAGTTGCCATGGCGTGGCGGCGTTTCCGGCGTCTGCCATTCGAGCGTCGTTGCCCGCCATGGATTGCCGCCGGCCTCGCGGCCGTGGCGAATGCTCCAGACGAGATTGAAGAGGAAGACGATCTGCGCCGCGCCGACGATGAGCGCAACGATGGTGATGAACTCGTTGAGCGTGTGGGCCGAGGCCGGGACAAAGGCGGTTTCGCCCATCTCGTAGTAGCGCCGGGGCACGCCGATCAGGCCGAGATAGTGCATCGGGAAGAAGATGAGGTATGCGCCGACGAAGGTGACCCAGAAATGAAGCTGGCCCATCGCCTCGTTGAGCATGCGGCCGGTGACCTTCGGATACCAGTGATAGATGGCGCCGAAGATGACGAGGATCGGCGCGACACCCATGACCATGTGGAAATGGGCAACGACGAACATCGTATCGGAAAGCGGCACGTCGACGACGACGTTGCCGAGGAAGAGGCCGGTCAGCCCGCCATTGACGAAGGTAACGATGAAACCGAGCGCAAACAGCATCGGCAGGTTGAGATGGATATCGCCGCGCCACAGCGTCAGCACCCAGTTGTAGACCTTGAGCGCGGTCGGCACGGCAATGATCAGCGTGGTTGTGGCGAAGAAGAAACCGAAATAGGGGTTCATGCCGCTGACATACATGTGGTGCGCCCAGACGACGAAGGAAAGCGCGCCGATGATGACGATCGCCCAGACCATCATGCGGTAGCCGAAGATGTTCTTTCGGGCATGGGTACTGATGAGATCGGAGACGATGCCGAACGCGGGAAGGGCGACGATGTAGACTTCGGGGTGGCCGAAGAACCAGAAGAGATGCTGGAACAGGATCGGGCTGCCACCGCCATGCTGCAGCTGTTCGCCCATTTCGACGATCGCCGGCATGAAGAAGCTGGTGCCGAGCACCCGGTCGAACATCATCATGACGCAGGCGACGAAGAGGGCGGGGAAGGCGAGCAGCGCCATCACCGTCGCGGTGAAGATGCCCCAGATCGTCAGCGGCATACGCATCAGCGTCATGCCGCGTGCGCGGCCCTGGAGCACCGTCACCACATAGTTGAGCCCGCCCATGGTGAAACCGATGATGAAAAGGATGAGCGAGGAGAGCATCAGCACGATGCCCCAGTCCTTGCCTCCGGGTGTGCCTGAAAGCACGGCTTGCGGCGGATACAGCGTCCAGCCGGCGCCGGTCGGTCCGCCGGGGGCAAAGAAGCTGGCGACCAGCACGAGCACGGCGAGAAGGTAGAGCCAGTAGCTCAGCATGTTGGCGTAGGGAAACACCATGTCGCGTGCGCCGAGCATCAGCGGGATCAGGTAGTTGCCGAAGCCGCCGAGAAACAGCGCGGTCAGCAGGTAGATCACCATGATCATGCCGTGCATGGTGATGAACTGGTAGTAACGCTCCGCATCGATGAAGGCGAAGGCGCCGGGAAAGCCAAGCTGCAGGCGCATCAGCCAGGAGAGAACCAACGCAACCATGCCGATGGCGATGGCGGTCGAGGCATATTGCACGGCGATGATCTTGGCGTCCTGGCTGAAGACATAGCGCGTCCACCAACTGTGGGGATGGTAGAGTTCAACATCCTCCACCTCGGCGTGTCCGAGCGCGCCATCTGTGCCTGACCGGATGTCGACCATCTATACTCTCCCAATTGCCGTCGGGGCGCCTCCTACCGCGCCGGGGCGGCATTTTCTGCCTGTGCCGTTTCCTTCGTCTGCGCTGCTGCCATCAACTGCGAAAAGGTCTGCTGGCTCGCGAGCCAGGTCTGATAGTCCTCCGCGCTGTCGACGACGACGGTACCGCGCATCTGCGGGTGGCCGACGCCGCAGAGCTCCGCGCAGAGCACTTCGAAGGTGCCGGTGCGCGTGGGGGTCAGCCAGAAATAGGTCACCATGCCGGGCACCATGTCCATCTTGGCGCGGAACTCCGGCACGTAGAAATCATGCAGCACATCGACGGAGCGCAGCAGCACCTTGACCGGCTTGCCGATCTCGAGGTGCAACTCGCCGCCTTCTATGACGACGTCATCCAGGGCGGCCGTGTCGTTGCGGTTGAGGCCAAGCGAATTTTCCGGCGAGACGTCGCGTGTCTCGGAGGTGCCGAGCTTGCCGTCGACGCCGGGCAGGCGGTAGCTCCACAACCATTGTTGGCCGACGATTTCGACCTCGCTAGCACCGTCGGGAACGGTGACGAACTGATGCCAGACGAACAGGCCAGGCGTCAGCATGGCGGCGACGCCGAGCGTCGTGCCGGCGGCAAGCCAGCTTTCGAGCTTCTTGTTCTCAGGTTCATAGGCCGCCTTGTTTCCCGGGCGGTGCCGAAAACGCAGGACGCAGTAGGCCATGAACAGGACGACGGCGACGAAGACGACGCCGGTGATCCAGAAGGTGATGATGAGTGTATTGTCTATGTAGTTCCAGTTGGACGCGATCGGCGTCCACCACCATGGGCTCAACAAATGGAACAACACCGATCCGGCGGCCAGCAAAACCAGAATAACCACCACGGCCATTTCTTGTCCCTCCTCGCCGCTCGCGGCTGTGGGCATGAATACGCAATCCGTAGAGTTCTAAATGCAATTATTGCACGAACGGAAAATACTCGCAATTGACCGTTCGGTTGAGCGCCTGCCGGCAACTCAACCCATTTCGTCTACTGCGAATATTGCTTGAGATAGGCGAGCAGGTTGGAGATATCGCCTTCGTCCTTCAGGCCGGGAAAGACCATCTTTGTGCCCTTCACTTTCGCCTTCGGATTGTGGAGATAATCGCGCAGCGTCGCCTCGTCCCAGACAAGCCCACCCTTGCCGGCATCGATCATCGCCGGCGAATACTTGAAGTCCGGATGCGTGCCGGCTGTTCTGCCCAGCACATGATTGAGCGAAGGACCGACCTTGTTGGTGTCGCTGTCGGCGACATGACAGATGGCGCATTTCTTGAAGACGGTCGCGCCGGCCCCCGCATCGCCCTCTTGCGCGAGGGCGGCGACGGGACAGAGCAGCGTTGTCGAAAAGGCAAGGGCAACAACAAAATTTCGCATGACACTTCCTCAATATCGCCGGGCGCGGGGCAAGGAAGGCTATCGTCAATTCATCGTATTGGCGGTACTTGCTTCTCTCAATTGGGCGCCACGGGCGGTTGATACTTGCGACGGCATGACGGTACGCCTCGTCCGGAAGATGTCAATCTCCGGTCTTGGGCGATATCGCTCGCGCCGCGTCACTTTCCGCCAGCCGCTACGGCCGGCGCGGCAATCAGACCCGATTGCCGGCGGCGTCGAAGAAATGCAGTCGCTCGGGCGGCAGTCGTACCGGGATTTCGCCGGCTGCATTGAGGAAAGTGCGGTCGTTGGTAAAGGCCTTGAAGCTGGCCTTGCCGAAGGACAAATGCAGGATGATGCCGAAGCCGGTTGGTTCGACCAGGTCGACCGTTGCCTTCAGCGCATCCGGCGCCGTGGTGCCGAGCTCGACATGTTCCGGCCGAATGCCGAGCGTCGTGCTGGCCCCGTCAATCAGTTCCGCATGCACTTGCGCCGGAATGGTTACGCCGCCCGCAGTCTCGAAACGTGGCGCTTCGCCGTTTCGGTAGGTGCCTTCGAAGAAGTTCATGCCGGGCGAGCCGATGAAGCCGGCAACGAAGAGGTTTGCCGGACGGTCGTAGAGATCGAGCGGGCTGCCGACCTGCTGCACGAAACCGCCGTTCATGGCGACGATCCGGTCGGCAAGTGTCATCGCCTCGATCTGGTCGTGGGTGACGTAGATCGAGGTGGCGCCCAGATCCTTGTGCAGCTTCTTGATCTCGGCGCGCATCTGTTCGCGCAGGCGCGCGTCGAGGTTTGACAGCGGCTCGTCGAAGAGAAAGGCCTTGGGTTCGCGCACGATGGCGCGGCCCATGGCGACGCGCTGGCGCTGGCCGCCGGAAAGGGCGCGCGGGCGACGCTCGAGCAGCGGGTCGAGACCGAGCTTCGACGCAGCACCGGAGACGACGCTGGCGATCTTTTCCTTGGCCGTCTTCCGGAGCCTTAGGCTGTAGCTCATGTTGTTGGCGACCGACATATGCGGATAGAGCGCATAGGACTGGAACACCATGGCGATGTCGCGGTCCTTCGGGGCCAGTTCGTTGACGCGTTTTCCGGCGATGCGGATTTCGCCTGACGTCACGCTTTCAAGGCCGGCGATCATGCGCAGCAGGGTGGACTTGCCGCAGCCGGACGGGCCGACCAGCACGACGAATTCGCCGTCGCCGATCTTCAGGTCCACATCGTGCAGGACCGGGTGGATGCCGTAGGATTTACGGATGTTGGCGATATCGATGGAAGCCATGGTGGTATCCTCAGCCTTTGACCGCGCCGGCCGTCAGGCCCTGGACGAGATAGCGTTGAATGAGCAGGAAGAAGAGGCAGGCCGGGATCAGCGCCAGCACGCCGGCGGCCATCATCTGGCCGAAGTCGACCGAGAATTTCGACACGAAGGACAGCAGCCCGACCGGAAAAGTCGCCTGGTCGTTGCCCGAGATCAGCATCAGCGAAAACAGAAGCTCGCTCCAGGCAGCGGTGAAGACGAAGCCGAGGGTTGCGGCAATGCCCGGAAGCGTCAGCGGCAGGATGATCTGGCGGAAGGCCACGAACTGGGTTGCGCCGTCGATCATCGCCGCCTCTTCGAGATCCTTCGGAATACCGTCGAAGAAGGACTGCATCAGGAAGGTGGCAAACGGCACGTTGAAAGCGGTGTAGACGATGACGAGGCCGGTCAGGCTGTTGGTGAGGCCGAGCGGCGACAGGATCTTGAAGATCGGTGCGACGAGCATGACGAGCGGGAACATCTGCGTCAGCAGCATCAGCGCCACCAGCCAGTACTTTCCGCGGAAGTTGAAGCGCGACAGCGCGTATCCCGAGAGCGAGGCAAGGATGGTGACGATGATCGCCGTCGAGCCCGAAACGATCAGGCTGTTTTTGAAGAACACCGGGAAGGCGCTGTGGCGCAGCACGAAATCGAAATGCTCGAGGCTGGCGCGCGAAGGCCACATCCGAATGCCTTCGGAGTAGAGCAGGTCGTTGGGCGTGACTGCGACCTTCAGCAGCCAGTAGAGCGGGAAGAGCGCGAAGGCGATATAGGCGAGGATCGCCAGTCGATGTGCGGCTACGAGAAGGATGGGTTTGGCGCGCATGGTCTCAATCCTTGCTCAGCAGCCATTGGCGCAGGATGACAATCAGCATGGAGTAGGCGAGCAGCAGTGCCAGAAGCACCAGCGCGATCGCCGAAGCGTAGCCGAAGTCGAGCCGCTTGAAGGCCTGGGTGAAGATGTAGCTGGCGACGATCTGGGTGCGATCGGCCGGACCGCCATTGGTCATGACGATGATCAGGTCGGCGAAATTCGAGATCCAAACGGTGCGCAGGAGAATGGTGATGGCGATCGTCGGCGCCAGGAAGGGCAGGGTGATCGACAGGAACCGCTGCACCGGGCCGGCGCCGTCGATGCTGGCGGCTTCATAGAGATCACGCGGGATCGCCTGGAGGGCGGCAAGCAGGGTGATGGCGAAGAACGGGATGCCCCACCAGACATTGGCGATGATCGGCCCCCACATCGCCAGATGCGGATCGGAAAGGATGTTGGACGGCTCGCTCATGATGCCGAGCGCGTAGAACCAGTGTGGCAACGGTCCGACGACCGGATTGAACAGCCAGGACCAGTTGAGACCGGCCAGGAAGCTCGGCACCGCCCAGGGCAGGAAGACGAGCGCCTGCGCCAGGCCTCGGCCGTAAAACGGCTTGTCGAGCAGCAAAGCGAGGATCAGCCCGAGGAAAAACTGCAGGAAGACCGAGGCGCCCGTCCACCACAGCGTGTTGCGCAGCGCCCGGTAGAAAGCCTGGTCCTGCGACAGCGCCCGGAAGTGGTCGAGGCCGATGAAGGCGCCGGAGAATGGATTGAGCAGCTGAATATCGCGGAAGGCGTAGGAGACGCCGAGCGCCAACGGCACCAGCATGACGGTGACGATCAGGATCAGCGCCGGCGCGCTATAGAGATAGGGCGCAGCACCATCGGTGATACGCTTCATCAGCGGCCGGCGTGCGGGCAGGCCGTCATGGCGGGCGGCATAGGCCATCGGTCGAAATTTCCCCTGTGCGGCCGCCGGTTTTTTGGCGTGCCCTGTTCTCAACATATCGAGTGACCGGCGGCGGTGAGGTCCGCCGCCGGTCGAAGGCTCACTTCTTGGCGAGGTGCTTCTGCTGCGCCTTGGTGAGGTACTCGGCCCACTGGTTGGCGAGATCCGTCGGCGTGATGTCGCCGAGTAGGGCTTCCTGCGTCGTCTTGATCGCCAGCGAATCCTTGAAGAAGGCGAATTCTTCGAGGTAGGTCGGCATGACCGTCAAAACGACGTCCTTGTCGGCAAGCTCGTCGAACCAGCCCTTGAACTGCGGGCTCGCATAGAACGGATCCTTTTCCGCCGCCTTGTGGACGGGCAAGGCACCGGTGCGCTTGTTCCACTCGATGTTGCCTTCGGGCCCTTCGAGCGTTTCGATCAGCTTCCAGGAGAGGTCCTTGTTCTGGCTCGCCGCAAGCATCGACCAGCCGGCAAAGCCGATGGTGGTGAAGGCCTTGCCGCTCGGTCCCTTCGGCATGGTGGTGACGCCGAAATCTTCCGACTTCATCCGCTCGGCAATGGCGATCAGCGCGTCCGGGTCCTGGTCGAGGAAGGCGCAGGTGCCGCTATAGAAGCCGGCGACGATTTCGTTGAAGCCCCAGTTGACGCTGTCCTTCGGCGCCAGCCCCTTCTTGTAGAGGTCGATCACCCAGGTGAGACCGTTGACCCAGCCTTCGCTGTTCATGGTCGACGTGCCGTCCTCATTGAAGAATTTGTTGCTGCCGGCCATGGTCGCGCCGAACATCACCCAGCCGTTGAGGCCACCAGGACCGCCGCGCAGGCAGTAGCCGGATTTGCCCGGCAGCTTGGAGACGGCTTCCGATGCCTTGACGAAATCGTCCATGGTCTTCGGCGGTTCGCTGACGCCGGCCTCCGACAAGAGCTTCTTGTTGTAGAACATGGCGCGCAGATAGAAGCCGTAGGGCAGCATGTAGGCGGTGTTCTTGATGTCGCGGCCGAGCTCGAGCGTACGCTCGGTCAGGCCCGGCGTGTGCTCCCACTTTTCGAGATAGGGCTCGAGGCTTTCAAGCATGCCGTTGTTGGCATAGAGCGAAAGCCAGGTGTCGGGCATTTCCATCACGTCGGGCAGCTCGCCGGCCGAAACCATGGTCGCGAACTTCTGGAAGGCTTCGCCCCAGGGCAGTGAGATGATCTCGACCGTGGTGCCCGGATTTGCGGCTTCAAACTTGGCGACGATCGATTTCAGCGTTTCGGTGCGCTCGGGGCTGGTGATGACCTCGACCAGCTTCAGCTTGGTATCGGCCAGTGCACTTCCTGCCATCAGGGTGGCAAGCAGAGTGGCGGTAATCAGTTTCCTCATTTTTGTTCCCTTTGTTTTTTGATGGTTGATCCACATGCAATGAGCGGGATGCGGCATCCCGCTCCTGTCAGCCTGACGAAGCGGCAGACATCGCCGCTTCAAGATCGCTCCAGAGGGCCTCCGTTCCCTCCAGGCCGACATGGAGCCGTACGGACCGCGGTGAGATGCCGAAGGCGGCCGCGGAATTGGGCTGGGCTTTCTGTGACAGCACGACTTCGCCCGGCACGATCAGGCTTTCGTGTCCGCCCCAGGAAACGCCGAGCTTGAACAGGTCGAGGTGGTCGGCGAAGCGTCTGACATCGACGCCGTCGCGGAAGATGAAAGAGAAGAGACCCGATGTGCCGGACAGGCCCGGCGGCAAGGTGTTGCCAAGGCCGGGATGGCAGACGGTCTCGACCAGCGGATGGGCCTGCAGGCGCTGCGCTACCGTCAGCGCCGAACGCTCGTGCGCCTTCATGCGGATCGGCAGGGTGCGAAGACCGCGGATCAGGAGCCAGGCATCGAAGGGCGAGAGCTTGCCGCCGAGATAGGGGTAGGCTTCCGAACGGATGCGGCCAATCAGGTCCTTCGAGCCGGCGACGACGCCTGCGACCACGTCGCTGTGCCCGCCGAGATATTTCGAGGCCGAATGGATGACCAGATCGACGCCGAGCGAAATCGGCTGCTGGAAGATCGGGCTCGCCCAGCTGTTGTCGATGGCGGTGAGGATGCCCTGCTGTTTTGCGAGTTTTGCCAGTGCTGCCACGTCATGGGTGTCCATGACCCAGCTTGTCGGGCTTTCCATGTAGAAGAGCTTGGCGCCGGGCAGAGCCCTGGCGACGGCCTCCTCATCGCGGCCGTCGACATAGGTCACCTCGACCTTCATGCGCTTCAGATGGGTGCCGAAGAGCCGGAAAGCGTCGGGATAGACATGGTTGACGGCGACGATGCGGTCGCCGGGCTCGACGAAGGACATCACGGTGGAGGAGATTGCCGCCATGCCGCTGGCAAAGCCGATCGCGTCCTCTGCCCCTTCCAGTTTCGCCAGCATCTCCTCGAACATGCGCACCGTCGGGTTGAGGCCGCGGGTGTAGATCGGCCGCACGCGTTCGCCCTTGTAGGTCGCGACCATGTCGTCATAGTCCTTGAAGGTGAACAGCGAGGTCTGGACGATCGGCGGCACGACGGCGTCAAAGGCATTGCCCTCGTCGTGCGCGACGATCAAAGAGGCGTGGTCGAACGGATCGAAGCCGTTGTTCATTTGGACATTTCCTTGATGTCTTCCTCGACGATTGCGAGGATTTTCAGCGTTTCTTCGCGCGCGGTATCGGGATCCTTTGCCGCGATCGCGTTGAAGAGGGTGCGGTGGAATGGGAAGGAACGGCGGGCGAAATCCGAACGGTCGAAGGGCTCTTCCCAGAAGCGTTCGAAGGCTTCCCGCATCTGTTCGAGCAACTGCCGGAACAAGGGATTGTGGGTGGCGTCGTATATCGCCAGGTGGAAGGCGAGGTCTTCCGGGCCTGAGGTGCCCTTGGCGATGTGCACCCGCTCCATCTCATTGAGCTTCACTTCGATGATCTCAAGGTCTGCGTCGGTGCGTCGGCGCGCTGCGACCATATTGGCTTCGACTTCAATGCCGCGGCGGACCTCGAGCGTCATCAAAAGCACGTCGCGAAGATGCCCGGCGTCGAGCGTCAGCGGCATATGCACGGTGCCGGCCGAGATGGCGCGCAGCAGATAGGTGCCGCTGCCCTTGCGCGCTTCGACGACGCCGAGCGCCTGGAAATGGCGGATGACTTCGCGCACGGTCGAGCGCCCGACGGCAAGCGCCATCATCAGTTCGCGCTCCGCCGGTAGGCGATCGCCGGCTTTCAGGCCAGATTGTTGGATGTAATCGGCGAGCGCGGCAATGACCTGTTGCGCCCGGTCGGCGGGCGGCAGTGGCAGAAGCGCTGCTCTTGCTTGTTCAGTCATTCAGCCTCCCCCTCGGCGCCAAATTGGTCTGACATCTGATCAATATGACCAAGGCACGGGAAGTCGTCAAGCAGGAACTTATAAACACGCGTCGGTTGACCCGGCACTCCGCACGGAGTGATATGGCGAAGCAAGGAGTTCGAAGATGAAGAAAACAGGACGTCTGCTCGTGGCCCTGGCGGCGATCGCAATCGCTGCCGGCACTGCTACGAGCGGTGCCGAGGCGCAGATGCGCACGGGCAAGGGCGAGTATTACCAGGGCATCAAGCGCGCGCCCTATGGCAGCTATCTCTGGATCTGGCCGCCAGAGTGGAGGCGGGAACCGGTCTATCAGCAACGGCCGCAGAACCAGCCTGCCAGCGGCAAATCCGACGGCCGCAAGAAGACTTACGCGCAATAGCCTACTGCATGTTTCCTTAAACCGTATTCGATTTAAGGATAAAAACATGCAGTAATTCAAAGTGCTACAGCGACCTTTGCGCGTCTAATAAGACGCGCGGCGCTGTAGCGGCCAGTGTGTGGCAGGGACAAAGAAAAGTGGCGCCCGAGGGCGCCCCAAAATTCCGTATCAGATTTGCGCGATATGGGCGTCGCGCGGCAGCGACGACAGCACTTCCGGCCCGTCCGCGCGCAGGATGACGATATCCTCGAGCCGGATGCCGAAGCGACCGGGCAGGTAGATGCCGGGTTCGATCGAGAAGACCATGCCTTCCTCCAGAACCGTTTCCGACGTTGCCGTGATGTAGGGTGGCTCGTGGCCGTCGATGCCCATGCCGTGACCTGTGCGGTGGACGAAATATTCGCCGTAGCCGGCGTCCGCGATCACCTTGCGTGCTGCATCGTCCACGGTCTTGGCGAGAACGCCTGGACGAGCCGCCTTGAGCGCTGCCTGAACGGCCCGCTCGACGATCGTGTGGATCTGGCCGTAACCTTCCGGTGCGCGGCCGACGATCGCCATGCGGGTGATGTCGCTCGGGAAGCCCTGCTTGCGGCCGCCGATGTCGATAACGACGGCGTCGCCTTCGGCAATGACCCGTTCGCTGGCGGAATGATGTGGGAAAGCGCCGTTGCCGCCGGCGCCGACAATCCAGAAGGCCGGTGCCGCACCTTCGGATAAGAAGTGCGAGCGGATTTCTGCGGCCAGTTCCTTCTCGGTCATGCCGGGGCGGATCTTGGCGAAGGCCGCCTGCATGGCGCGATCGGCGATGCCGGCATTCATCTTCAGCAGCTCGTATTCGCTCCTGTCCTTGCGCATGCGCAGGGCACCGAGCGTCTCAGGTGTAAAGTCGCGGGCAGTGTCCTCGGGCAGATTGTCGATGAGCAGCAGCGCGAAATCGGCGCGCATGGTCTCGTCGATCACCACGCGGCCGGGCTTTTCCGCGCCGATCCCGGCAAGCGCCAAAGTCAGAGCCTCAACTGGTCCTTCGGCATCGGACCAGTTGTAGAAATCGATATCCGTATGTTCGCGGGTGCCCTCGGCATTGAGCGCCGGCATCAGGAAGGCTTCCTTCTGCGGGCCGATCAGCAGCAGGCAGGGGCGTTCGTCGGGATGCGGATGATAGCCGATCAACCAATCCATGTGCGATCCGGGGGCGAGTGCCACCAGCCCGCTGCCGGTTTCGTTCATCTTGGTCCGCAGGGCGGCAAGGCGTGCTTTCGTCTGTTCTTTCATGGCGTTTCCAGTTCTGGTTCCGGCAGGGTTGTGGGTGAGGTGAGGGGCCGCGCGTCGCTCTCGTGTTCGGGCGTCGATCGACGCGCGGCGGTCGCTAGACGCAGGCGTCCAGACGAAAGGCTGGTGATCTGATGGGCGCAATTGCTGACGCGTTTGCGCATGCAGCAATTCAAAGCGCTACAGCGACCTTTACGCGTCTAATTAGACGCGCGGCGCTGTAGGGCGATCCTATCCGGCGCCCTTGCCGGGGCTTGCCGAGGCACTGCGACGGTCCTCGGCGCGTGTTACCGCGAATGCGCCTTCCGGCGTCTCCATTGCCTGCGCGTCGCCGAAGACATCCATCGTGCAGGTGTGCAGGATCACCGTCGGTTCGCTGGTGTGGTTCCAGGTGAGGTGGGTCAGACCCGACAGGAAATGTGCGGAATCGCCCGTTTCCAGCACCGTCTCTTCGCCATCAATCTCGATCGTCAGTGCGCCCTGGAGAACGAAGAACATCTCTTCGCCCTCGTGGGTCATGGCTTCGCTGCGGTGGCCGGGCGGTGTGTGCACCACGGTGCTGCGCAGAACGCTGCCGGGAAAGGAAGCCGACAGGCGTTCATAGGATATGTTGTTGTCGGGCGACCCAGCGAGCGCATAGGCGCGGCGCTGATCGTGGCGGGTAAATGGCGTTGCCACCCTCGGCGAATTGAGGAATGTCCCGACCTCGACCTTCAGCACCCGACAGACCGCGACCAGCGACGTCAGCGACGGCACGGTGATGCCGCGCTCGATCTGGGAGATGAAGCCCACAGAGAAATCGGCCCGATCGGCAACTTCCTTGAGCGTCAGCTTCAGGGCCTTGCGCCGCTCGCGCAGCCGATCGCCGAGCGAAGGAAGCTCCGATGCCGGATCACCCGGCCGAGACTGCGAATCCACTGTGAAATCCCCCTCATCCCACATCCTCCCCCAAGGGAAGATCTCCTGCGTGGGTACAGACATACACGCCCGGAAATCGCTAGGATTTCAGGGCTATGCACTTGTATTTCCTGAACTTTGCTGCGGCGATCGCGGCTTGTCAATGAAAATTTTAGCCACACTAAAATTTCAGTTGATGGCGTTGGTTTAATGTCAGGCTGCAAGCTTCAGCAGGCGCGCGACGGCCTGCTGGTCGAAGCCGCCGATACCCTCGCGAATATCGGCTGCAATGGCATCGGCAACGGCATCCTCGTCGCGGCGGCGCAAGGCGTCGATCGCCTCGCGATGGCGGTCGACGACATAGAGTTCGCTCACATGCTCCATGGCGATGCCGAGGATCGGACCCAGTTGCAGCCAGACGCTTTCGATCAGCGGCATGACGATCTGGTCCGGATTGGCGGTGTAGATCGTCCGGTGGAAGGCCTGGTTGGCGATCAGCGCCGCCACCTGGTCGCCGCGTTGGATTTCGTCCTCGATGCTGTCGTCGATCGCTGAGATTCGTTCGATCTGCCGCTCCGAAAGATGGGCGACGGCTCGGCGCGCGGCATGGCTCTCGAGCGCGATGCGAAGCGATATCAGCTCTTCGAAACGGGCGGGCGTGATGCGCGGCACGACGATGCGGCGGTTTTCAAGGAATTGCAGAGCGCCGATGGAAGTGAGCTGCCGCAGGGCCTCGCGCACCGGCGTCGGGCTGCTCTCCAGCGCTTCGGCAAGCCCCCTGATCGTGACCGAAGTGCCGGGGCGGAAGCTGCCGACCATGATCGCCTGGCGAAGCCTGGCAAAGGCATAGTCATGCGTGGTCATGCCCTCTGGCCGGTCGAGAAGAGGCAGCGATGGGGTCTTCAAATCAGCAGGCTCCTTCTGCCACGCGGGAATGATCGCGGGCTGATAACATCCGTCGAGGTTGACTCCAACTTCTAAATTATGTCAACTTTCTGCAAATGTGATCACAAAATGAGATTTGCGATATGTCCCTCGACGCGGAAGACCCGAGCGCCTTCAAGGCCTGGCTGGAGCAGAACGGCCCTATCGAAAGCATCCAGGCCGTGGTCTGCGACCTGAACGGTATCATGCGCGGCAAGCGTGTACCCGTGGAGCAGGCCTCCAAGGTGCTGGGGGGCGGCATCCGCATGCCGCTGTCGATCGTCGGCGTCGACGTCTGGGGCGAAGACATCATCAACAGCGAGCAGGTGTTTGCTAGCGGCGATAGGGACGGTATCTGCGCCGTTACCGGGCGCGGCGCGTTGCCGGTCAACTGGACCTCGCGGCCAAGTGCTCTGGTGCCGCTGTGGCTGCTGCTCGAGGACGGCAAGCCGTTCCTCGCCGATCCGCGCCAGGCGCTGGCGGCGATCGTACGCGAGTATCAGGAGTTGGGGTTGCGCCCCGTGGTCGCGACCGAAATGGAATTCTATCTGATCGACCCTGAGCCCGACAGCGCCGTGCCTCCGATTTCGCCCTATACCGGCAAGCGGCTCGATTCCGATGCGATCCTGTCGATCGACGAACTCGACGATTTCGGCGAGTTCTTCTCCGACGTCTACAAGGAATGTGCCCGCCAGAACGTGCCGGCGGATGCGGCGATCGCCGAGAATGGCATCGGCCAGTTCGAGATCAACCTGCTGCACACCGACGATCCCTTGAAGGCGGCTGATGACGCGATCTTCTTCAAGCGCATCGTCAAGGGCGTCGCCCGCAAGCACGGGCTGGCGGCGACCTTCATGGCCAAGCCCTATGGCACCCGCTCGGGCAACGGCATGCACATCCATTTCAGCCTGCTCGACGCTGATGGCAACAATGTCTTCAACGACGGCAGCGACGAAGGGTCGGCGGTCCTCAAGAATGCCGTCGCGGGCCTTTTGCGCGGCATGCCGGAAACGACGCTTATGTTTGCGCCGCATTTCAATTCCTACCGTCGACTGCGGCCGGATACGCACGCGCCGACGGCCGTGTGCTGGGGCTATGAAAACCGGACATCGGCGATCCGCATCCCCGGCGGCAATCCGGCAGCGCGCCGCATCGAGCACCGGGTGGCCGGCGCTGACGCTAACCCCTATCTCGTCATCGCCGCGATCCTCGGCGCGGCTCTCGTCGGTATCCGCAACAAATGGAAACCCTCGGCGCCGGTGACGGGCCGGGCCTATACGGCGGAGAAACTGCCCAAAATTCCCGCCGATTGGGGGCAGGCGGTCGATGCCTTCGAGGCAGGGCCGATTGCCGCCGAGATCTTCGATCCGACGCTGCGCTCGATGCTGATCGCCTGCAAGAGGCAGGAGATCGCCGGCTTTGCCGAGCAGGTGACGGACTATGAATTCAGCGCTTACCTGGAAATCGTGTGATGTCGAGAAACCAAAAATCCTATGCCGGCGACGGCAGCTATCCCACGAGCTACTACGCCTCCTCCCGCAACATCATCCGCACGCCGGTTTCGCTCAAAGGGCGCGTCGAGACGGATGTCTGTGTCGTCGGCGCCGGCTATTCCGGTCTGTCGACGGCAATCCATCTCGCCGAGAAAGGCTACAAGGTCGTCGTCGTCGAGGGCGCGCAGGTCGGCTGGGGCGCATCGGGGCGCAATGGCGGCCAGGTCGTCAACGGTCTCAACGCCAGCCTTGCGACCATCCAGCGCCGCTACGGCGAGGACGCAGCCCGCTTCGTCGGCGGGCTGGTGCAGGAGGGCGGCAAGATCATCCGCCGGCTCGTCAGCCAGTATCAGATCGACTGCAATCTGAAGCCGGGCAACATCTATGCGGCCTACACCCCGGCGCACATGAAGGAACTGGAAGCCAAGCAGGCGCTCTGGCGCAAGTACGGCATGGACGATCATCAGCTTCTCGACCGCGACGCGCTCAGCAAGCTGGTGAATTCCGACGCCTATTGCGGCGGCATGCTGGATACGACGGGCGGCCACATGCATCCGCTCAATCTGGTGCTCGGCGAAGCGCGCGCCTTGGAAAGCCTTGGCGGCACGATCTACGAACAGTCACCGGTCACGCGGGTCGACCATGAGGCGGCAAGGCCGACGGTCTATACCGCCGGTGGCGAAGTCACGGCGCGGATCGTTGTTCTCTGCGGCAATGCCTATCTCGGCGATGCGGTGCCGAAGCTCGTCTCGCGCGTGATGCCTGTTTCCACCCAGATGATCACCACCGCGCCGCTCGGCGAGGAGCTCGCCCATTCGCTGATCCCCAGCGACATGTGCGTCGAGGACGTGCGATACATCCTCGATTATTTCAGACTGTCGGCGGACAAGCGCATGATCTTCGGCGGCGGTACGGTCTATGGCGGCACCGACCCGGCGGACGTCGTGGCCAAGCTCAAGCCCAATCTGGAAAAGGTCTTCCCGAAGCTGAAAGGCGTGAAGATCGACTATGCCTGGAGCGGCAACTTCGCGCTCTCGTTTACCCGCGTGCCGCAGATGGGCCGCATCGGTGCCAATATCTATTTCGCTCACGGCTATAGCGGCCATGGCGTGACGGGATCGCATCTTTTCGGGCGCACGCTTGCCGAGGCGATCGACGGTGACGCAACGCGCTTCGACATGTTCGAGAAACTGCCCTGGTACCCGTTCCCGGGCGGGCGAATGTTCCGTGCGCAGTATTCGACGATCGGCTCCTGGTGGTATTCGTTCAAGGATGTCGTTGGCTGGTAGGGCGGGAACGCACCACTCGGGCCACCTTTCCGCACGGCAATGCGACCCGTCTGAAAAGCCGGAAAACCCGGCGGTGCCGTGTTCCTGCGGCGCCGGACGGCTCGCGGAATGCGGTTGTCGCCTGCCGCGTTCGGGCATAAAATCGACCGGGCAGGAAGACGGGCAGGAATGCCGCCAAGTGCCGTCGTTCTGGGGCGACTAAGGGGTGCGCTACGGCGCCTCGCCGTGGTTCGTGTGCCCTCCATTCGTACCCGGATCGAAGCGGCCGGGTGTTTCTCTTTGCGTGAGTTCACAATTGGCGACGGTAGCGCCATTTCACCGTCGATCCCGGGAACAAAAGGGTTCGCGAAACATTCCTGCCGAACGAGGGAGGTTGGAGATGTTCGTGCGCTTTGGCTATGAGATCGGCATCCGCTGCCCCCAGCCGACACCGATGATGACTTATCTTTCCGTCGCCAGCGAAAAGCGCCCTGACATCCGGCGCGAACGTGGCCCCGTAACCTCGCCGATCGTCAAGATGGAGGAGATTGTCGACCCGCACCGCAATGCGTGCCTGCGCATGATCGCGCCGGAAGGGGACTTCAAGCTCAGCTATGATGCCGTCATCGAAGACGACGGCCGGCCTGACGTTTCCGATCCGCAGGCGCAGGCCGTGCCCGTCGAGAAGCTTCCACCGAACACGCTGCCCTATCTGGCCGCCAGCCGCTATTGCGAAACCGATCGGCTGGGCGCGCTTGCCTGGAGGCTTTTCGGGGAGGTGGCGCCCGGTTGGCCGCGGGTGCAGGCGATCTGCGACTATGTGCATGCGCGCCTGGTGTTCAGCTACGGCTACGCCCAGGCGATGCGCACGGCGCTCGAAGCCCACGAGGATCGCCTCGGCGTCAGCCGTGACTATGCGCACCTTGCCATCGCATTTTGCCGCTGCATGAACATGCCGGCGCGCTACGTCAACGGCTACATGGCCGACCTTGAAACCGAGAACAGAGTGGCGCCGATGGACTTCAATGCCTGGTTCGATGTCTTTCTCGGCGATCGCTGGTACACGTTCGACGCCAAGAACAATGCGCGCCGTGCGGGGCGCATTGCCGTTGCCCGGGGCCGCGACGCCGCTGACATTCCGCTGATCCAGACCTTTGGAAAACACCAGCTGACGGGGTTTACGGTTTGGACCTGCGTCGAAGCCGATGGCGGTCTCACCCGCTCTCATCGCGATGCCAATGTGTCGCTTTTGACGCCATGGTTCAGCGAAAGCTGGTCGCGACATGTGCAGGAACGCGACCGTGATCGCCACTGAAGGCGCCGCCTGGCGGACGATTTTTTACTTTTGGGGTGGAATCGAGAAATTAATATCTATAAACTCAATCGAGAATATCGGAGAACATGGCTATTAACGGCCAAGTTCCCGGCCTGAACGACGGAGAGACGCGATGAACGCTGCGAAGCCGACAATCCAGTCCCGATATGCGTCCTACGCTGCAGCCCCGCCGCGCCGCTCACCCATCACCCTGTTTCCGCACGCGATCGCCTTTGTCGCTGCCTTCTGCTTCGTTTCCGCCGTCGTCATCGGTGCCCTCTAAACGCGTTTCGGGACTGCTATCCGGCGCGCGACAGATGCTCGTGGACCGCCAGCCAGGTTCCGGCCCCATCCCGTTCAAACACGATCGTTTCTCTTTCCTGCGACGTCAGTGCTTCACCGCCGATCTCAAGTTCGGTTCGAACGCCATGCGTGAAGACGGCAACGTTGCCGATCATTTGCACATGCCGATCGCTGGACTGGCAGCCTCGGACGCGGAAGCTGTCGCGGGTCTCCCACAACGCCCATTCCGCCTCATATTCTGCCCGGCTGCGCAGGGGTCGATCGAGATTGTGGAAGATGAAGGTCGCATTCGGCGCGAAGGCTGAAAAGTAGGCGGCGGCATCATGGCGGGCAAAGGCTGCGACGAGCCGATCGGCGGCGGCAAGCACCGACTGTTCCAAGTCTTGCATCGATACGCTCTTTATTGTGAGAGTTGGCTTCATTGTCCGGGTTGGATCATGGCGCCGCGATCAGCGTTGCGAGCGGCCGGTTCTGTCTGCTGACACGCGCCTTGAGCTCATCGAGCGGCATCGCCTCGTGCTTCGCGAATTCGATGAACATTAGATTGAGATTGTTGAACAGCATCTCGCCGACGGCGCGAATGTCGGTTCCGGGGGCGACGAGGCCCTTCACCTGCAGCTTGTGGATGAGCGTCGACACCTGGTCGCAAAGCCGGCGGTCGAGCTCGGTATAGCGCTTGCTGAAGGGGCTCTCCGGCTGCTGGATCGAAATCGCCATCGCAGTGCGCCACATCTCCTTGCTGAGATAGACGAGCGAGTGATCGTAATATTGACCGATCAGGGCCTCCAGCGCGCCTTCGACGGAGGAGGGGGGATTGTCGACGATGGTGCGCCCGGCGGCGAGAACTTCCTCCACTTCCATCGACACCGTGGCGACCAGGATGTCGCCCTTGTTTTCATAGTAATTGTAGAAGGTGCCGACCGACACTTCGGCCCGTTCGGCGATGTCCTCGATGCGGGCGCTGTCGTAGCCGACCTCGCGAAACAACTGAGCGGCGGCGTCCAGGATACGTCTGTTCCGGTCGGCTTTCTGCCGTGCGCGCAACCCTGTCATGTGGATTTCCTTGAATTCTGAATGTCTTCAAATTTGAGATTGACTTAAAAAATGAATTCATTCAATCTTTTTTTGAAGACGCCGAAACGAGCGTCAAACAAGAGGGCAACAGCATGATGCAGTCAGTTCATGACGGCGCGCACCTGCGCCGATTTTTCTCCTCGGTCGCTGCAGGCGCGATCGTCGCCGCTTCGCTTGTCTCGGTTCCGGCACCGGCTTTCGCGACCGAAGAACTCAATGCGCTCGTCTGGTGCGACCACACGGATCCGGCCCTGGTCGAGCCGTTCGAAAAGGCCAACGACGTCAAGGTCAACCTGAAGGTCTATGAAGGCACCGGTGCCGCGCTCTCGATCCTCGACCAGTCCCGTCCGGGCGACTGGGACGTCCTCGTCATCGACGGCGTCGATGTTCACCGCGCCATCGATCTCGATCTGCTCGCCGAAATGCCGGCCGATGCCTTGCCGACATCAGACCTCTTCCCCGAAGTCCGGATGGAGGCCAACAACACCAAGGACGGCAAGACTTATGCCGTCACGGAAAAGTTCGGCTACAACACCATCTCCTACGACAAGTCCAAGGTCGATCCGAAGGACATGCAGGATCTCTCGGTGATCTGGTCGGACAAGTACAAGGGGCGCATCGCGCTCTACGACTACTACCTGCCGATGATCGGCCTCGTCGGTCTCGGGCTCGGCAAGAAGACCGCAGAGCTAACCGAGGCGGACATGCCGGCGATCAAGGAAAAGCTGGCGGCAATGCGTGCGGTTTCCAAGCAGGTCAGCGATGTCGTGTCCTCCCAGACGGCGCTGGCAACCGGCGAGGTCGATATCCTGGTCGGTGGCGGCGAGTGGATCACCGCGGTGCTGTCGGCCGACAAGCCCAATCTCGACTGGACGATCCCGGAGCAGGGGGCGGTGCGCTGGGCGCAGTCGATTGGCGTGATGAAGGATTCGACCAAGCAGGATCTGGCGCTGAAATTCGTGCAGTACATCGTCAGCCCCGAAGGCCAGGCACGGCTTGCGACATCCTCCTGCTACTGGGCGATGCCGGCAAACAGCAAGGCCGGCGAGCACCTGACAGACCAGCAGAAGGCGGCGCTGCGGTTCAACGAGCAGGCCGAATACCTGAAGAAGACGCAGCTCTATCCGATCCCGTCCACCGAACTGGATCAGCAGTTCCAGGATGCCTGGACGGAAATGCTGCAGCAGTAACGCCCCGAACGGCGTTCGCCAATCCTGCAGCCGATCGCCGCCCCACCGTCCGGTGGGACGGTGAACTGCGGCCACCATCCTTGTCTGGTGGGCGCTCAGATCTGGAGCTTTCATGACCGCGACAACTCTCGAAGATGCCGACCGCCGGAAAGCCTGGGGTTTTGCTGCGCCGGCACTTTTGTGGACGTTCGCCTTCTTCGTTGTGCCTTTCCTGTTCATGGCGGCGATGAGCCTCTGGAAGCGCGAGGGACGGGAGATCGTCCGCGTCTGGAATCTCGACAACTATCTGCGCTTCTTCTCCGAGAACGCGCTGTTGCAGGGCCTGGTCAATTCGCTCGAAATCACGGTTATCGTCACGGTCCTTTCGGTGCTGCTTGCCTACCCGCTCGCCTGGATCATTGCCGAGCGCGTGCCGAAACGGTTTCAGCGCATGGCGCTGATCCTGGCGATCCTGCCGTTCTGGACCTCCTATGTCGTCCGCTCTTACTCATGGTTGCTCGTGCTGTCGAAAAACGGCGTCATCAATCAGATACTGACGGGCGTCGGGCTGATCTCCGAGCCGCTCGCGATCGCCAGCACGCGCACGGCGACGGTGATCGGTTTCGTCCACTTCTTCGTCATGCTTTTGACGCTGACAATCTATTCGAACCTGATCCAGCTCTCGCCGAACTATCGCCGCGCGGCCGCCGACCTTGGCGCCAACGCCTTCCAGACCTTCTGGCATGTGGTGCTGCCGTTGACTTTGCCCGGCATCATGACCGGCGCATTTCTCACCTTCGTGCTCTGCATTGGCGACTATGTCACGCCGCAGATCCTCGGCGGCAACAACGAGCTGGTGCTGCCGCAGATCATCATGCTGCAGCTCGGCCGGCGCGCCGATTTCCCGATGGCAGCGGCGCTGTCGATCATCCTCATGCTGGCCGTCACCGTCGCCTATGTGCTGTGTGCCCGTTGGCTGAAGATCGAGAGGGCCTGATGCTGCGCAGAATTTTCATTGGCGGTGTGTCCTGGGCCTATCTCGCTCTCGTCTACGCCTTCATCTTCCTTCCGGTCGCGGTGCTCGTGCTGTTTTCCTTCCAGGACGGGCGCCTGCCGGTGCCGCCGTTCAACGGCTTTTCCACCCAATGGTACGAGGCTGTTTTCGTCGACCGCAAGCTGATGGCAGCACTCGGCAATTCGATGCTGGTCGCCATCTCCTCGTCCTTGGTCTCCTGCGTGCTCGGCTTTCTCGCCGCCTATTCGCTGGCGCGCTACAGGCTGCCGGGCTCGGCCTTGCAAAGGGGCCTGCTGATCGCGCCGATGACGGTCAGCTATCTGATCATCGCGCTCGGACTGCTGGCGCTTCTCAATGCGCTGCACATGCCGCTCTCGTTGTTGACGGTCGGCATCGGTCACGTGGTGATCAACCTGCCGCTCTGCTTTGCGATCATCTATGCCGCGATGGGTGACCACCAGATCAACATCGAGCGGGCGGCGCGCGATCTTGGCGCCAATGATTTCAAGGTCATGGCGCTGGTGACCGCGCCGATGCTGATGCCTTCGATCCTGGCTGCCTTCTTCCTGTCGGTGACCTTCAGCTGGGACGAGTTCATCATCGCCTTCCTGCTGTCGCGTTTCGACGTGACCCTGCCCGTCGAGATCTGGAGCATGCTGCGCTCTGGCCTCAATCCCAAGACCAATGCGATCGGCTCGCTGGTCTTTCTCGCCTCGGTGGCGCTGCTGCTGATCCTCGAGTTTTCCCTGTTCGGAAGGACGAAGAAACAATGACCGCTCCCGTCTCGATCGAAAACGTCAGCAAGACGTTCGGCCACTTCACGGCGCTGGACAGGGTCTCGGTCGACATCCGGGCAGGGGAGTTCATCGTGCTGCTTGGGCCCTCGGGCTGCGGCAAGACCACGCTTCTTTCCATTCTCGGCGGGTTCCTGTCGCCAAGCTCCGGGCGCGTCGTCATCGGCGATCGCGACATGACCTTCGTCACGCCGGCCAAACGCCCGACCACGACGATGTTTCAGGACTATGCGCTCTTCCCGCATATGCGGCTCGTCGACAATGTCGGCTTCGGGCTCCGGATGCGCGGTCTCGGCAAGGCCGAGCGGGACGAAAAGGCGCTCGGCTTCCTCGACCTCGTCGGTCTCAAGGCGTCCGCCGGCAAACGGCCGCACGAGCTTTCCGGCGGCCAGCGTCAGCGCGTTGCACTTGCCCGCGCGCTTGCCGTCGATCCCGAAGTGCTGCTGCTTGACGAACCCTTGGGCGCTCTGGACCTGAAGCTTCGCCGCCAGATGCAGGATGAGCTGAAGGCGATCCAGAAGCGGGTCGGCACCACCTTCGTGCATGTGACCCACGACCAGGAAGAGGCGATGGCGATCGCCGACCGGATCGTCGTCATGAACCAGGGGCGAATCGAGGATTTCGGTCCGCCATCGCAGATCTATATGCGGCCACGATCGCTGTTTTCGGCGGGCTTCATGGGCGAGGTCAATTTTGTTCCCGGCCGGATCAAGGCCGCCGACGCTTCGTCGGCCGAGGTTGAAACCTCGCTCGGCAACTTGGCGCTTCCCGCCGCCAATTTTACTGCGAGAGCGCCCAGGGCCGGCGACGCGATCACGCTCACCATTCGGCCGGAGCATTTTCGCGGGAACGACAAATCGGACGGTCCGATGTTCGCGCTCGGCGATGCGCGGGTCGCCGGCAGCGCCTTCTTCGGTACGCACTACCGTTGCCACCTCAAGCCTTGCGCAACCGACGGCGATGCGTTGGTGGCGCATCTGCCGCAATCCTCCGACGTGCGCGACGGCGAGATCGTCCCCCTTGCGGTGCGGGCTGCCGACGTCGTAGCCTTGCCGGCGGCAAGCGGAACCCTGTAGCAAGATGCGGCGAATTGCTCCGAAAGACTGGTATGCGGCGAAGCGTCTCGACGACGATGTCACCTACATCTGCGAACCCTTTATCCAGGAGTTCTACCGCTGCAACATGTGGCACGTGCGCGGGCGCGACCGTGACATGCTTGTTGATAGCGGCATGGGCGTGGTGTCGTTGCGCGCGTGGGTGCCGCTGGTCACCGAGCGCAAACTGACCGCCGTTGCCAGCCATACGCATTTCGACCATATCGGCTGCCATCACGAATTCGATTGCCGCGCCGTGCATGCGGCCGAAGCTGAGCTGCTGGCGCATCCGACGCGCATCAACACGCTTGCCGACCCCTATGTCGCCGACGAGATTTTCGACGCGCTGCCGCCCGAGCCCTATGCCTCGACCACCTACGCGGTGAAGGCTGCGCCTGCGACGATTGTTCTTGCCGATGGCGATCATATCGATCTTGGCGATCGCGTCTTCGAGGTGATCCACACGCCCGGGCATTCGCCCGGTGGCATCGCACTCTGGGAGGAGAAGAGCGGCGTGCTCTTTTCCGGCGACATCCTCTACGACGGGCCGCTGATCGAAGATACCTACCACGCCAATGCCGACGACTATCTGGCGTCGATGGAACGGTTGCTGCGCATTCCGGCGCGTATCGTCCACGGCGGACATTTTCCGAGCTTTTCAGGCGAGCGCTACCGCGCGCTCATCAAGGACTGGCTCGCGGAGAAAGAAAACACAATCTGACGGGAAGGAGGAGCGTATGCTCGACAAAAGGAAGTTTTATATCGACGGCCAATGGGTCGATCCGATCACGCCTAACGATCTGGAGGTGCTGAACCCGGCGACCGAGAAGCCGATCGCGGTGATTTCGATGGGTTCGGCCGCCGATATCGATCGCGCCGTTGCCGCTGCGAAGAAGGCCTTCGCCACCTATAGCCGTACAAGCGTCGACGAGCGGCTGGCGCTGCTCGAAAAGCTGTTGTCGATCTACAAGCGCCGCTATGACGAGATGGTGGCCACCATCACCATGGAGCTCGGCGCTCCGACGACAATGACGCGCGAGCAGCAGGCGGATGTCGGCGTCGGCCATCTGCAGGGGTTCATCGATGCGCTGAAGCGGCTGAAGACGCGCGATACGCTGGCGAACGGCGACGTGATCCTGCGCGAGCCGATCGGCATCTGCGGCCTGATCACGCCCTGGAACTGGCCGATCAACCAGATCGCGCTCAAGGTCGTTCCCGCACTTGCGACCGGCTCGACCTGCGTGCTGAAGCCGAGCGAATTCACGCCGCTCAACGCCATGCTCTATGCCGAAATGATCGATGAGGCCGGTTTTCCAGCGGGCGTCTTCAACCTCGTCAATGGCGATGGCATCAATGCCGGTGCCGCACTGTCGAAGCATCGGGACATCGACATGATGTCGTTTACCGGTTCGACCCGCGCCGGCATCGCCGTCAGCAAGGATGCGGCCGAAACGGTCAAGCGCGTGACGCTCGAACTCGGCGGCAAGTCACCGAACATCGTCTTTGCCGATGCCGATCTCGAAGACCGAGTGAGCGGAAGCGTGCTCGAATGCTTCAACAATTCCGGCCAGTCCTGCGATGCGCCGACGCGCATGCTGGTCGAGCGTAGCGTCTACGACAAGGTCGTCGAGATCGCCGGCCGCGTCGGTCGTGGAGCCGAGGTCGGCGATCCGACCAAGGAAGGCGGCCACATCGGCCCGTTGGTGAGCGACGTCCAGTTCGGCCGCGTGCAGGCGCTGATCGAAGCGGGTATCGCCGAGGGCGCGCGTCTTGTCGTCGGCGGTGCCGGCAAGCCCGAGGGCTTCGAGACCGGCTACTTCGTCAAGCCGACCATCTTTGCCGACGTCAACAACACCATGCGCATTGCTCGCGAGGAGGTGTTCGGGCCGGTGCTGGCGATCATCCCCTTCGATACCGAGGAGGAAGCGATCGCGATCGCCAACGACACCAATTACGGGCTGGCCGCCTATGTGCAGACCGGCGATCCCAAGCGGGCGGAGCGGGTGGCGTCACGCCTGCGCGCCGGCATGGTCCACATCAACGGCGGCCCCCATCGTTATGGCAGCCCCTTCGGCGGCTACAAGCAGTCCGGCAATGGACGCGAAGGCGGCATGTTCGGGCTCGAGGATTTCCTTGAGGTCAAGACCGTGCATATTCCGGACGCGGCCTGACGACACCAAGCATTGCGCCGACGAGGCGCGATAGAACCATTGGACGGTCGCCGTGTTTGCGCATGGCGGCCGTCTTTGTTGCTGCGGGCGATTTATTGCGACTGTTGCCGATGCCGCACTTCTGCTAGCTGCCTTCTCAGGGGCGCCATGATCGCCCGCCAGCAGAGAGCCGGACATTGACGTGACCTCAGCACCCGCCGCCGCCTCTTCTCATAATCGCCTTGCCATGGCTGCCCTGCTGATCGGCGGGGCTGCGATCGGCGGCTCGCCGATCTTCGTGCGCCTGTCCGAGGTCGGACCGATGGCGACGGCCTTCTGGCGCGTGGCGCTGGCGCTGATCCCGCTTCTCGCCTGGTCCTGGTTTCGTGGGGCGCCGGCGTCCGACCGGCGGCCCGAGCGGCTGTCGGAGTATGCGCTGCTGGTGCTGCCGGGTGTCTTCCTCGCAATCGACCTTGCCGCCTGGCACTATGCGCTGACCAAGACGTCGGTCGCCAATGCCACCCTGCTGGCCAACCTTGCCCCCGTTTTCGTGACGCTTGCGAGCTGGCTGCTTTTTCGCGCCCGCATCAGCACCGTGTTTGCCATCGGACTTGCGACGGCGGTCGCCGGCGTGATCATCCTCAAGGGCGGCCCGATGGCGCTTGCCGACGGCAATCTGCTGGGCGACGGCGTCGCCGTCATCGCTGCGATGTTCTATGCCGGTTACATCCTGGCAATCGGGCGGCTGCGCAGCCTGTTCAGCACCATCCGGATCATGGTTTGGAGCACGGCATCCGCCGCCATCTGCATGCTGCCGATCGTGCTTCTGTCCGAGCCCACGCTATTGCCGCCGACGCTCTTCGGCTGGTCGATGCTGTTCGGCCTCGCCTTCGTCAGCCATGCGGGCGGGCAGGTGGCGATCACCTATGCGCTCGCCTATCTGCCGCCGGCGTTTTCGTCGCTGACGCTTTTGCTGCAGCCGGTGGTCGCGGCGATCCTCGCCTGGATACTGCTCTCCGAGCCGGTCGGGCTGATGCAGGCAATCGGCGGGGCGATCGTGCTTGTCGGCATCCTGATCGCCCGCCGCGGTTAGAGCATTTCCAGGAAAGGTGCGAACGCGGTCTTCCGTCAGGAAATGTGTAAAAACATGGAGCAAGAGCGTTTCCGCGGCTGCGTCGAAACCGGATACGCTCTTGCCCTGTTACAGGCCGGGAAGGTTGAAGCCGGCGAGCCGCTCTTCCAGTTGGCGGATCGTGCCCGCGTCGGCATTGGCAAAGGCAAAGCGCAGGTAGTTTTCCTGGCCTTCGCCGAAGTAGTCGCCCGGCAGGCAGATGACACCGGCGAGTTTCGCCAGCTTCTCGGCCACGAACTGCGAATCGATGTCCGCGAAGGGATGCCGGATATAGGCGAAGTAGGCGCCGATCGCCTGCAGCTTCCATTGCGGCAGCCGGCCCATGACATCGCGCAGCGCGTCTGTACGCGCAGCGATCTCGGCGCGATTGCCGAGACGCCAATCGGCAAGTGCTGGAATAGCCTTGGCGACCGCGGCCTGCGCCGAACGGGGCGCGCAGATCTGCAGGTTGTCCATGATCTTGGTGACCTGCTCGACCAGCGCCGGCCCGGCGGTGATTGCGCCGAGGCGATGGCCCGGAATGCAGAAGGATTTGGAGAAGCTGTAGAGGCCGATGAAGCTGTCCTGCCATCCCTCCGTCTGCAGCAGGCCGTGCGGTGCAGCGCCGGCATCGGGCAGGAAGTCGCGATAGGTTTCGTCGAGGATCAGCCAGGTGCCGTTGGCGCGGCAAACTTCGTAGATGCGCGACAGAAGCTCGGGCGGATAGATCGCGCCGGTCGGATTGTTCGGCGATACCAGCGCGAGCGCCCGGATACCCGGCCGCAGCGCAGCAGTGATTGCGTCGATCTCCGGCAGGAAGCCGGCGCCGGCGTCGCAGGGCACCAGCTCGACATTGATGCCGAGCATGGCGAGCGTCGTTTCCTGGTTGAAGTAATAGGGGTTGGTCATCAGGATCGTATCACCGGCTGAGGCGATCGCCATCGCGGTGCAGATGAATGCCTGGTTGCAACCAGAGGTGATGTGGATGTTGTCGGCCGTGATCGCGGCGCGATAAAGGCCTGCCACATGCGCGGCATAGGCCTCGCGCAGCGCCGCTTCACCCTCGATCGCGCCATAGCCGGTATAGGCAGTCGACGCCGCGGCTTCGCCCAGCCATGCCAGCATGTCCGGGTGCGCCGGATAGCCGGGCACCGCCTGCGAGAGGTCGATCAGCGGCCCGCGGGAGCCATCATAGCTTTTCGCCCAGGCGAGCACCGACGGCACGGGCGGCGACGAGAGCTTTTCGACGAGCGGATTGAAATGCGGCATGGCAGGTGTTCCTATGGCTCAGGCTTTGTTCTTGCGTTTCTGTGGGCGTTCCGTGCGCCGGCCGCGGGCCGGAGCTGAAACCGGCTGAAAACCGTCCTTCACCGATTTACGGTCTGTCGGCTCGGATTTCGAGGCTCGGCTGCGAATAATCGTGCGCGCGGAGGTCTGCAGTTCCGGCATCGGGTCGTTTTCCAGCGCCGAGAACATCCAGTCGATGAAGATACGCACGATCGGGGCGGCCAGCACTTCATTGCGGCAGGCGACGTAAAAGGCGTCGTTGGCCGGAACCGTCAGGTCGAAGGGAGCGATCAACTCGCCGCGCGCGATCAGGCTGCCGGCGGTGATGGTGTCGCCAAGCGCGACACCCTGATTGTGCAGCGCCGCTTCGGTCGAAAGCCGCGCATCGCTCATGAAATGTTGGCGACCGCGCTGCAGGTCGCTGGCATCGGCCGCTGCCAGCCACGTGTTCCATTCGCGCCCGTCGTCGCCATGCAGCATCACATGGTCGCGCAGGTCGCGCACGGAGCGCAACGGCCGCATATTCAGCAATGTCGGGCTGACGACCGGGAACAGTTCCAGCCGGCTCCAGAGCTTCGACCAGCAGCCCGGCCAGTTGCCGTCGCCATAGATCAGGCAGACGTCGACATCGGACGCATCGAGATAGGCGGCATCATTGGAGGCGATCAGCGTCAGCCGCACATCGGGAAACTGCTCGGTGAAGAGGTGCAGGCGCGGGATCAGCCAGAAGGAGAGCAGGGCGGGGACGCAGGTGATGCGCAACTCGCCGCTGGTGGTCGGGCGCGTCATGGCGGCTGTTGCGGCGGCGATTTCGGCAAAGGCGTGGGTAACCGCCGGAAGTAGCAGCGCGCCCTGCGGCGTCAGCTTCAGCCGCTTTCCGCCGCGCACGAATAGCGTGGCGTTGATCGAGAGTTCGAGCGCGCGGATCTGGTGGCTGATGGCGCCGTGCGTCACGTTCAGTTCGCGCGCGGCAGCCGACACGGAGCCACGGCGCGCCGTCGCCTCGAAGGCGCGCAAGGGGTTCAGGGGCGGCAGGCGGCTGGACAAAAAGCTTGGTTCCGGCGGGCTGTTGTCATGTGAATTTTTCTCACACGAAACGCTATAACAATGTCAATTGATTTTCCAGAGGATTTGTCACCTAATGGAACTCAACAGGGCAAAAAGCCTGGGGAACTTGATTGAGCCGGAGAGAACCGGCCCCATCCGCAGATGCTGATCTGTGGCGCCTTTGTGCGCATTCCCCGGCTGACATGACGGAGGTTTGAGCGGATGGCCTGGGACGAAAAGAAGCTTGGCGAACTCAAGGCGAAATACGGTGAAAGCCATGGCGGCGAGCTGTTCGACCCGACCTTCCGCCGCGTCGCCGACAAGATCTTCACCAAGAGCGGCACGCGCCTTGCGCCCTATTCCGGCATCCCGACCTTCCTGACGGCGCCGCACATGGCTGTTGATGCGGACGAGCCCGATTTCGGCAATCTGCAGGTCGCGATCGTCGGCATCCCCATGGATCTTGGCGTCACCAACCGTCCTGGTTCGCGCTTCGGACCGCGGGCGCTGCGTTCGATCGAGCGCATCGGCCCTTACAACCATGTGCTCGGTTGCGCGCCGGTTCACGAACTGCGTGTCGCCGACATCGGCGACGTGCCGTTCCAGAGCCGCTACCGGCTGGAGCTTAGCCACGACGATATCGAAAAGCGCATCAACCAGATCGTCGATGCCGGCGTCATTCCGCTGTCTGTTGGCGGCGACCATTCGATCACCCATCCGATCCTGAAAGCCGTCGGCAAGAAGAAGCCGGTCGGCATGATCCACATCGATGCCCATTGCGACACCGGCGGCGCCTACGACCTCACCAAGTTCCACCATGGCGGCCCGTTCCGCAACGCGGTGCTCGACGGTGTGCTCGATCCGACCCGTGTCGTGCAGATCGGCATCCGCGGCTCGGCCGAATATCTCTGGGAGTTCTCCTACGAGTCCGGCATGACCGTCATCCATGCGGAGGAAGTCACCGGTCTCGGCATTCCCGCGATCATCGAGAAGGCCAAGAAGATCGTTGGCGACGGCCCGACCTATCTCTCCTTCGACATCGACAGCGTTGATCCGAGCTTTGCACCGGGCACCGGCACGCCTGAAATCGGTGGTCTCACCACCCGCGAAGTGCTGGAACTGATCCGCGGCCTCAAGGGCATCAACCTTGTCGGCGGCGACGTCGTCGAGGTCGCGCCGCAATATGACGCGACGACCAACACGGCGCATGCCGGCGCCCAGGTTCTGTTCGAGATCCTCAGCCTCATGGTGTTCAGCCCGGCCGTTACCGGCAAGTCCGCCTGACGCCTGAAAGAAAGATTGTCGGCTGCCGGACTGGAAGCGGCGGCCGACCAGCAAATGCCACAACCAACAATGCTTCCGGACAGGGGAACGACAATGACACTTCACAAGACGATGAAAGCAGCATTCGCCGCCGCTCTGATGCTGGGCGCGGCAACCGGTATCGCACGTGCCGACGCGCTCGCCGACATCAAGTCGGCCGGCCAGATCAATGTCGGCATCTTCTCGGACTTCCCGCCCTTCTCCTCGGCCAGTGCCGACATGAGCATCAAGGGTTATGACGTCGATGTCGCCCAGCAGATCGCCGACGGCCTCGGCGTCAAGCTCAACCTGGTCAGCGTCACCGGCCAGAACCGCATTCCCTATCTCAACGACAAGCGCGTCGACATCCTGATGAGCGTCGGCTTCTCCAAGGAACGTGCCGAGGTGATCGACTTCGCCGCGGCCTACGCACCTTACTACATCGCGGTCATCGGTCCGGCTGAGCTCAAGGTTGCCGGCAAGGACGACCTTGCGGACAAGACGATCGCCGTCAACCGCGGCACGCTGGAAGATACGTCGCTGACCGAGGCAGCGCCGTCGACCGCCGCGATCCAGCGCTTCGACAACTACAATGCCGTGATCCAGGCGTTCATCTCCGGCCAGACCCAGCTGATGGTCGTCGGCAACGACGTCGGTGCGCAGGTGCTGGCCCGCCAGGAGGCGCTGAAGCCGGAACAGAAGTTCCAGCTCCTGACCTCGCCGTCGCATATCGGCCTCAACAAGAACGAGGAAGCCCTGAAGACGGCCGTCAACGACGCGGTTGCCAAGATGCTTGCCGATGGCAAGCTGAATGCCAGCTCCGAGGCCTGGCTGAAGACGCCGCTCAACCCCGAAAACCTGAAAGACTAATCAGCACTTGACGCCCACGGGGACATGCGTCTCCGTGGGTGCCTTTCGGGGAAAGGTTGCGACGATGGGTTACAGCCTCGATTTCGGGTGGCTTCGGGATGCCGCGGGCGCGATCGCCCATGGCGCTGCGATGACGCTCTTTCTGATCGCCTGCACCATGGTGCTCGGCATTCTGATCAGCATTGTCTTTGCAGCCGCCCGCCGCAGCCGTTACGGCGTGCTGCGCAAGGCGGTTGCCGTCTATGTCGAAGTGATCCGCAACACGCCGTTCCTGGTGCAGTTGTTCTTCATCTACTTCGGTCTGCCGAGCCTCGGCATCCGGCTCGATCCGATCGTCGCGGCGATCCTGGCGATGACGCTCAACATGGCGGCCTACACCACGGAGATCGTCGGTGCCGGCCTTGACGCCGTGCCGAAGGGCCAGGGCGAGGCAGCCTTTGCACTCGGGCTGAGGCCACGGCAGGTGTTCGTCAAGATCATTCTGCCGCAGGCTCTGAAGGTCATCTTTCCGGCGCTGATCAGCCAGGTGATCATCATGATGCTGGAATCGGCGGTCGTGTCGCAGATCGCCGTGCGGGAACTCGCCCATGAGGCGGACCTGCTGCAGGCGCGGACCTTCCGATCCTTCGAAACCTATTTTGTCGTCACGCTGATCTATCTCGCGTTGTCGATGATGATCCGCCGTCTGTTCGTGGCGGGCGGCCGGCGCATGCTTGGGGCGGGCGTGTCATGATCGAGTTCACCTTCTGGGACATCCTGCGCAATCTGGTATTTGCGACCCGCTGGACGCTGCTTCTATCGCTTGTCGCCTTTGCCGGTGGGGCTGCCGTCGGCCTGATGATCCTGTTTGCGCGCATATCGAAACAGAAGTGGCTGCGTCGGTTCGGCTCGGGCTACATCGCGCTGTTTCAGGGCACGCCGTTGTTGATGCAACTGTTCCTGATGTTCTTCGGTCTGCCGATGCTTGGCTTTCGCATCGAGCCATGGACCGCGGCAGCATTGGGGTTGACCTTCTATGCCAGCGCCTATCTTGCCGAGATCTGGCGCGGCGGCGTCGAAGCCCTGCCGGCCGGCCAGTGGGATGCCGGCGCCAGCCTCGGGCTGCATCGCCTGCAGGAACTGCGCCTGGTGATCCTGCCGCAGGCGTTCGCGATCACCCGGCCGCCGGCTGTCGGCTTCCTCGTCCAGCTCATCAAGAGCACGGCGCTGACGTCGATCATCGGCTTCGAGGAGCTTCTCAGAACCGCCAATGCGATCAATAATGCAACCTTCGAACCTTTCACGGTCTATGGGCTGGTCGCGGTGATCTTCTTCGTGCTGTGTTATCCGCTGACACAATATGCACGCATGCTGGAACGCAAAATGCCCGCGCACTGAGACCGAAAATGTGCAAGAAATCAAAGAGAACAGGGAACAAGGCGGATCACCGCCGAAACAAAGGAGAAAGATGATGATCACCACTTCCATCAAGCGCCGCACGCTGCTCGGCGCGGGTCTTGCCGGCGCTTCGATGCTGGCGATGCCCTCGGTACTGCGCGCCCAGGACAAGTCGCTGAAGGTCGGCGTTTACGGCGGCTATTTCAAAACCTCGTTCGACAAGAACATCTTCCCGGAATTCACCAAGGCGACGGGCATTGCGATCGAATCGATCGCCGAGCCGACCGGCGAAGCCTGGCTCGTTCAGCTGGAGCAGGCCGCACGCGCCGGCCAGGCGCCGGCCGACGTTTCGATGATGTCGCAGGTGGCGATGCTCAAGGGACAGTCGACCGAGCTGTGGACGCCGATCGACATGGCGAAGATCAAGAACAGCTCGAACCTGCTCGACCGCTTCGTCAACAAATATCCGGATGGCCGCGTTGCCGGCATCGGGGCCGTGTCCTGGTACATCACGCTGGTCACCAACACCGATGTCTACAAGGAAGCGCCGACCTCCTGGTCCGCGTTCTGGGATCCGGCAAATGCCGACAAGCTGGGCCTGCTGGCGCTGGTTTCCAACTCCTTCCTACTGGAAGTGACCGCCAAGACCTACTTCGGCGGCACCAATGCGCTTGATACCGAAGAGGGCATCCTCAAGGTCTTCGAAAAGCTCGCCGAGGTTAAGCCGAACGTCCGGCTCTGGTACCGCGACGAGGCACAGTTCGAGCAGTCGCTGAAGTCGGGTGAAATCCCGATGGGCCAGTACTATCACGACGTGACCGGCCTTGCGGCCGCCGACGGCAATCCGGTGCGCTCGACCTTCCCGAAGGAAGGCGGCATCCAGGATTCCGGTTGCTGGGCACTGTCGCGCGCCTCGCAGAAGTCCGAGGAAGCCCATGTCTTCATCGACTACATGTGCCAGCCTTCGATCCAGGCGACCCTGTCGCGCAAGGTCGGCACGTCGCCGACCGTCAAGCGCGAAGTCACCGATCTGACGGATAAGGAATTTGCAGCCGTTTCGTCTGACATCGAGCCGATCGTGCCGCGCTACGACCTTTATCAGTCCAAGTCCGATTGGCTCAACCAGAAGTGGACCGAGCTGATCGTCGGCTGATGACAAGACGTTGGCCCTCCGCTTTTTTAAAGGGGAGGGCCGGAGCTTAAACGAAAGGGGGCATCGTCTCCCTTGCCACCCCTCCCGCAGACGGGAGGGGACTATCCCGCGGAGAGACAATGTCCGGACTCGCCCTTCAAAACGTCGTCAAGGAATTCGGATCCTTCAGAGCCGTCAACAATGTCGACCTCAACGTGCCGCACGGGACGTTCGTCTGCATGCTCGGCCCGTCCGGTTGCGGCAAGACCACGCTTTTGCGCATGATCGCCGGCCTTGACCTGCCGACCGGCGGGGCGATCCAACTTGATGGCGACGACATCACCCATGTGCCGACGCACAAGCGCAATCTCGGCATGGTGTTTCAGTCGCTGGCGCTTTTCCCGCATCTGACCGTCGGCGAGAACATCGCCTACCCCTTGCGCATCCGCGGTGCGGCAAAGGAAGACCAGAAGAAGCGCGTCGACGAACTGCTGTCGATGATCCATCTGACCGGTTATGCCGACAGGCCCGTTGCCAAACTTTCAGGCGGCCAGCGCCAGCGTGTCGCGATCGCGCGCGCACTGGCGATCTCGCCCAAACTTTTCCTTCTCGATGAGCCGCTGTCGGCACTCGACGCCAAGCTGCGCGAGGCGATGCAGGTGGAATTGCGCCAGCTGCAGCAGAAGCTCGGCATCACCACCATCGTCGTTACCCACGACCAGCGCGAAGCGATGACCATGGCCGACACGGTCGTCGTGATGAACGGTGGCGAGATCCGCCAGGCCGCGTCGCCGATCGAGATCTATCGCCGCCCCGCCGACAGCTTCGTCGCCGACTTCATCGGCCAGACCAATCTTCTCGAGGTGCAGGCCGACAGTGCCGGCCGCGTCGAGGTGCTGGGGCAGCCGATTGCCGGCCTTGCATTGCCTGCAGGCGCTTCCAAGGGAACGCTGTCGGTTCGTCCTGAAGATGTGCACCTGACCGCACCCGGTGCCGGCGCACTCACTGGCAAGGTCACCTTTGTGCGCGATCTCGGCGGCACGATCGAAACCTTCGTCGACATTGCCGGCCGGCAGATCGTCGCGGTCTCGACGCCGCGCGGCCGGCCAGACGTCACCGTCGGCCAGGAGGTCGGCATTGCGCTTACCCCCGACGTTTGCGTGGTGTTGAAGAAATGAGACGCGAACCGCCCCAGACCCTTGGCGATTACGCGCCGCTCCTCTTTCCCGCGGCGATGCTGACGATCTTCTTCGTCGTGCCCTTCGGCACCATGATCGCCGTCAGCTTCTTCCAGCGCCAGCAGGGCGGCTTCTACACGCCGGCCTTCGTCTTCGACAATTATGCGCGCTTCCTCTCCGCCTTCTTCGGCGGTGTGCTCGGCTTTTCGCTGCTGCTCGCCATCACCGTGGCGATCTGCTGCGTCGTGCTGGCGCTGCCCTTTACCTACATGCTGACCCGCATGGGACGAAAGGTGCAGGTGCTCTGGCTCGTGGCGCTCCTGTCGATCCTGTCGCTGTCGGAAGTCATCATCGGCTTTGCCTGGTCGACGCTGTTCTCTCGCACGGCCGGCATTACCAACATTCTGGTGGCGCTCGGCATCATGAGCGAGGCGAAGGCACTGACCCCGAGTTTCGGCGCGGTGCTGACCGGCATGGTCTACCAGGCTTTCCCCTATACGGTGCTGGTGCTTTTCCCGGCACTTGTGCGGCTTGACCCGACCCTGACGGAGGCTGCCCGGACGCTTGGCGCATCGCCGCTCAAAGCCTTCTTCACCGTCGTCGTGCCGGCGCTCAGAAACACCATCACTGCAACGCTGATCATGGTGTTCATCTTCGCGCTCGGTTCCTACCTGCTGCCGCAGCTGCTCGGCCGGCCGCAGCATTGGACCCTGTCGGTGCTGATCACCGACCAGGCGATCTACCAGTCGAACATGCCTTTTGCCGCGGCCATGGCGGTGTTCCTGGTGCTGGTGACGCTCGGGCTCGTGGCGCTGACCGTGATTGCCGGACGCAAGGGAGAAGCGGTATGACCTCGATCTTCCGCAAGGCCTACTTCTTCCTGATCGGGCTCTTCCTGGCGCTGCCGCTGATCGTCGTTGCCGGTGTATCGGTCAATGCCAAGCAGACGCTGGCTTTCCCGCCACAGGGCTTTTCGCTGTCCTGGTACGGCGAGATCTTCCTCAATCCGGAATGGCGCAGCGCGCTTTTCGCCTCCGTCACGCTGGCGTTGCTGTCGGCGGCCCTTGCCGTTGCGATAGCGTTGCCGCTGGCCTGGTTCCTCTGGCGCCGGATCGCGCCCTGGGCCAATATCTTCCAGTTGCTCGGCGTCGCGCCCTTTACGCTGCCGCCCGTGATCACCGCGCTTGGCATGCTCACCTTCTGGGCAACGGTCGGCTTCTACGGCCAGCCCTGGACGGCGGTCGTCAGCCACGCGATCTTCTTCGTGACGCTGCCGCTGGTGACGTTGTCGCTCGGCTTCACCGCGATCGACCGATCGCTGGTCGAGGCAGCCGCGACCATGGGGGCCGATGAGCGCACGATCTTTCGCACCATCGTCCTGCCGCTGATCCTGCCCTATATCGTCTCGGGCTACGCGTTCGCCTTCGTGCTTTCGCTCAACGAATACATCGTTGCCTACATGACCGTCGGCTTCACCATGGAAACGCTGCCGATCAAGATCTTCAATGCGCTTCGCTACGGCTACACGCCGACCATGGCGTCGGTGACGATCCTGTTCGTCACTACGGCCGCCGTGATCTTCGGTCTCGTTGCCCGTTTCGGCGACCTGCCGAAGCTTTTGGGCGCCATGTCGTCGGACGGAAAATGATGAAGCTCGCCGCGCTCCAGATGCAATCGGCCTGCGGCGATGTCGCCACCAATCTCGACCGCCTTGCGCGGGCGGCGAAGGAGGCGGCTGCGAGAGAAGCGACGCTGCTGATGACGCCGGAACTCGGCCTTACCGGGTATGGCGCGGGGGGGGCGATCCGCGATCTCGCCGAGCCGGCGGATGGACTGATCGTCCGGCGCCTGGCGCAGATTTCGCGGGAAAGCGGCATCGCGCTGATCGCCGGTTTCGCCGAACTCGATGGCAACGACATCTATAACAGCGCCGTCTATGTCGATGGCGATGCGACGCCGACCGTTTACCGCAAATCGCATCTCTACGGCGACTACGAGCGGTCGCTGTTTAGGGCCGAAAAACCGTCGACACGGCTGTTCGCCCACCGTGGCGTCACCTGTGGCATGCTGATCTGCTACGATGTCGAGTTTCCTGAGAATGTGCGCAGGCTGGCATTGGCGGGTGCCGAAGCGGTGCTGGTGCCGACGGCGCTGCCGGCCGGATGGTCGGGCACCTTCATCACCGACCACATGATCCAGACGCGCGCCTTCGAGAACCAGGTCTTCGTTGCCTATATCAACCATTGCGGCTCGGACCCGATGTTCTCCTTTGCCGGCCTCTCGCGCATCGCATCGCCGGACGGACAGGTGCTGGCCAAGGGTGACGCCGGCCACGAGGCGCTGATTTTTGCCGACATCAATCCGGCGAGCTTCGCGATCTCGCGGCTGGAAAATACCTATCTCGGTGATCTCAATCGCACGTAGGCTTCTCCGGTTTGGACGATCGTGGAAACGCTCTGTCTCCTAGTTTTACGCATTTCCTGACGAAGAACTGCTTCGCGCTTTTCCTGGAAATGCTCCGAGGTTGTGCGGAGATCGTTCACTCCAGAAGAACATTGCGTTCTACATTGTCCACTTTCGCAATCGCCGTGCCGCCCCATATTGTGCTCAACAGAAAAGCCACGCATTGGAGGCAATCATGAGTTTGCAACTGACGGGTATTCACCATCTGACGGCAATCACGGCGAACGCGCCGGAGAACCTGCACTTCTACACCAAGGTTCTCGGGCTGCGCCTGGTCAAGAAAACCGTCAACCAGGACGATACAACCGCCTATCACCTGTTTTACGCCGACGGCAAAGCGAGCCCGGGAACGGACCTGACCTTCTTCGACTGGCCGGTCGGACGCGAAGGCCGCGGCACGCACAGCATCTCGCGCACCGGCCTGCGGGTCGGCAGTGCCGATAGTGTTCGCTGGTGGAAGGGTCGCCTCGACGAGATGAAGGTGACCGCCGGCGATGTGCGCGAAATCGACGGCCGCATCTCTCTCGACTTCGAAGACGGCGAAGGCCAGCGTTTCCGGTTGATCGACGACGGCGGACTTTCACCCTCGCACCCCTGGGAAAAGAGCCCGGTTCCGGCCGAGCACCAGATCAAGGGTCTTGGGGCCATCACCATCAGCGTGCCTGATATCACCAACACCGAGCTGGTGCTGACGCAGGTGATGAACATGACCGAGGCAAGACGCTATCCGTCGCCGGATGGCGAGGGCCAGGTGCATGTGTTCTCGATGGGCGAAGGTGGTCCCGCAGCTGAACTGCATGTGGCCGTTCAGCCCGGCCTGCCGCCCGCCCGCCAGGGTGCCGGCGCGGTGCATCACGTCGCCTTCCGGGCGCCGGATACAGATGCGCTGACGGCGTGGACGGAGCGCCTGCAGGGCTTCCGCCTGCAGTCGAGCGGTGAGGTCGAACGCTACTATTTCCGCTCGCTCTATTTCCGCGAGCCGAACGGCGTGCTGTTCGAGATCGCCACCGACGGGCCGGGGTTTGCCGTCGACGAACCGATGGAAACGCTTGGCGAAAGCCTGTCGCTGCCGCCGTTCCTGGAGCCGAAGCGGGCCCAGATCGAGGCACGGCTGAAGCCGCTGGAATAACGATCAAAAGCAGAAAGCCGGGGCTCGTCCCCGGCTTTTTCGGTTTTACATCCCCCTGATCCCATTGGCTTTCCCGTCGCATCGACCCATGATGGCGGCAACAAGCAGCAAAGGGTCAGATCATGGTGAAAATCCTCGGCATTTCAGGAAGCCTCAGGAAGGCGTCGTTCAACACAGGCCTGATGAAGGCTGCCGCGTCAGCCTCGCCCGATGGTGTCGAATTCGGAACCGCGACGCTGCATGGCATTCCGCTCTATGACGGCGATGTCGAGGCCAGGGACGGCATCCCCGAGGCCGTTACCGCGCTGAAACAGAAGATCATGGCAGCCGACGGCGTGATCCTGTTCACACCCGAATACAACAATTCGATGCCGGGGGTTTTCAAGAACGCGATCGATTGGTTGAGCCGGCCATCGGCCGATATCGCCAAGGTGTTTCGTGGGCGACATTTTGCGCTCGCAGGTGCGTCGCCGGGCAATTTCGGCACGATCCTCAGCCAAAACGCCTGGCTGCCGGTCATGCGTACGCTCGGCGCCGAGCTGTGGTCGGGCAAGCGGCTGATGCTGCCGCGCGCGGAAAGCCTGTTCGATCAGGACGGGCTGCTGACGGACACGGACGCGAGCGACCGTCTGCGCGCCTTCGTCAAGGCTTTCGCAGACTTTGCTGCGGCAAAGAGTGGGAATTAAGGGCTTCAGTCCTGAGGGGACACTTGTCTAGCCTCCCACGAGGTGGCGAAAGACCGAATTTTGTCATCCTCTGGCTTGACCCGAGGATCCATCTGCGCGCGCACCGTCGGTGCAACGTGGCTCAAAGCCTTGAGGCCGTGGATGCTCGGGTCAAGCCTGATGCTCGGGTCAAGCCCGAGCATGACGGAGAGAATTGAGGGTGCGCCTGCTACGCTGCCAACGCGAACTCTTCCTTCGTCCGCGAGCCCTCAGACGCTGTTTTCTGTCAGCCATTGCTGGATGGCAGCGATATCGGGAGCGCCGATTTCATGCCCCATGTCGAGATCGATGGCCGTGAGCCTGGCGCCGGTCTTCTCCAGCTCAGTTTTGAGGCGCGGCGCAAACTGGCCGTAGCCGTCGCTCTTGCCCGTCAAAAGCAGGATGTTCGTGCCGGCGAGATCGGGCGTCGGCATATCGTCGAGAACCACCATCGAGCGCATCAACACCACCTGCCGGATCAGGCCTGGATGCAAGGTCATCAGCGCGCCCAGCAGGTTGGCGCCGTTGGAATAGCCGATGAAAACGGCCTTTGAGAGATCGATACCGTAGCCATCGCGCGCGCCTTCAAGAAAGGCCGCAAAGGCGTCGGCCTCCGAGCGCGCATCCCTCTGGTCGAAGGTGGTCGAGGAATAGCGCCGGAACCAGCGCGGCGAGCCTTCTTCGGTGGAGCGACCGCGAACGCCGAGCAGCGTGGCGTCGTGATCCACCTGATGGGCGAGGTGCAGAAGCTGCGTCTCGTTGCCGCCGCTGCCGTGCAGGAGCACGAAGGTGCGGTCGTCGGGCGTCTCCGGATGATAGAAGCGATGAACGAAGGGCAGGTCCCGCTCCGCCAGGCGCGGCTCCCCCGGCAGCGCGAACTGCGGCAAGCTGACCAGCGTTTCCGCAGTGCGGTCGGCAAAATGGGCGGGGATGAACAGCTCCGTGCCGAGCGTCTCCTTCGGCTCGTCGACGGTGAAGCCGGGCTTGTCGGTTGCAAACTCGTAGAGCGAGCCGCCGGGTTCGCGGACATAAAGCGAATAGAAGTATTTGCGGTCGTGGGCGTTGATGACGCCGGCATCGTCACGTTTGAGGTCGTCGCGGACCTTCAGAACGGTTTCCTTGTCCGGGGCGCGAAAGGCGATATGGTCGATCGTGCCGGTGCCGGGTGCCGATGTCCAGAAACCGGTGGCGTCGCGCACGTCGATGATGTCGCCCGATTGCGAGGTGAAGCGGCGGATCGTGTCGGTGGCGCCGGTTTCGCTATAGCCGAAGTGCTCCGCGAGAAAACGGGCGGAGTCGGCCGGCTGCTCCGTCAGGATCGTCGCTCCGCGCAGGCGCCGGATCGCGTCTGCCTGGGGAATGTCGCGCGTGCTCCATGGTGCCGCTGCCGAAAGCGCATTGGTTCCCACGAGCTTGACGATGACGCCGTCGGGATCCTTGAGCCGCAGCACCGGTTCGCCGAATTCCTGGGCAGGACCGGAAATCTTGATGTTGTACTGGAGCGCCCGCGTCAGCCAGAAGCCGATGCTTTCCGGCGCGATGGCAAAGGCGATCTCGCTTGGCTGGCCGTGGCCAACGCGGCCGGGTGCGCCGTCCTCCCACATCAGGAAGGTCACAAGCGAGCCGGGGGAGCCCTCAGCGTCGCCGTAGAAGAGATGGAGCTGGGTGGCATCCTCGTAGCCGCCGGTTCGCTTTACCAGGCGCAGGCCGAGGAAGCCGACGTAGAAATCGACGTTCGCTTGCACCTTGCGAGCAATCAGCGTGATGTGGTGGATGCCGCTCGTCATTTTTCGTCTCCCGATATGATGCGCTCACAAACCACATGCGGATCGCTGGCGCCAGAACCGCGGCGGAGAACGCTGTGTTCACGTGGGCGGAAAAGTCAGCTCCGCTCCTTGGCGAGGAAGGCCTTGAAGGCGTCGGCATAATCCGGGTGCCAGCGCGACAGCGGCGGCCGGTTCTCGACGATGTCGCCGGCTGCCCACAGAATACGTTTCTCGTCAGTCGACCGGATCACGTCGTTGTCCGGGCAGAGGATGTAGAAGTCGCCGCGCTCAAGGCTTTCCATCATGAAGTCTACTGTCTGATCCGGCGTCCAGGCGCCTTCCGGTTTTTCCGTGCGGCCACTTGCGGTCAGCGACGTGTAGACGAAGCCGGGGATGAGCAGATGGGCGTGGACCTGGCCGCCGGCGATGTTGCGCAATTCATGTTCCAGCGCCTCGGTGAACGCCTTCACGCCGGCTTTTGAAACATTGTAGGCGGGGTCGCCGGGAGGCGTGGTGATGCCCTGCTTCGAGCCGGTGTTGATGATGACGCCCGGCTGGCCATGGGCGGTCATGTGCGAGGCGAAGACGCGTGAACCGTTGATGACGCCCCAGAGATTGACGGCGAGTACCGCCTCCCAGTTTGCCTGCGGGCCGAATATCGCGCTGCCGGGCTGAATGCCGGCATTGTTCATCAGCACATGGACTGGCCCGAAGCGCGCGCGGGCGTCGCGCTCCAGCGCTTCGATCTCTTCAAGGCGAGAAACGTCCGCCGGGATGGCTGCAACATAGTCCGTGCCCTGCGACGACAACTCTGCGACCTCGGCTGCAGCTCGCGTCAGGCGCTCGCCGTCGAGATCGGCGAGTACGACACGCATGCCGAGCCGCGCGAAACGGCGGGCGCTGGCAAGGCCGATGCCGGAAGCGGCGCCGGTGACGACGGCAAGGTGATCGGGGGCAAAGGCGGGGTGAGACATGGCGGAAGCTCCAGCGGTCAGGATCGAACGCAAGAGATAGGGCGCAAGGAGGCGCCTGTCCATCACTGTGGTCCGTTGCGCCTAGCGTTGAAGCGCCTGAAATCTATCCGTTTTCAGCACGCCAAACCTTGTCACCCCGACCGGGCACACTAGTTCCGATAAGAACCATCGGTAGCCAGAGTGGCCTGCCGCAACAGGTATCGGATGGATTGATGGCAGGAACGGCAACCCGCAACGACAAACGCATCCCATGCGAAAGCTGTCCCTTGCGCAAGCTCGATCATTTCCGGGCATTCACCGCGGACGAGCTGGCCTTCGTCTCACAGTTCAAGACAGGGGAACTCGCAGTCGACGGCGGGGCGACGATCCTGGTGGAAGGCGCACACAGCGCCTATCTCTTTACCGTGCTGAGCGGTTGGGGATTTCGCTACAAGATGCTCGACGACGGGCGCCGGCAGATCCTCAACTACATCATGCCCGGCGATCTCGTTGGACTACAGGGCAGCCTCATGGGGGAGATGCAGCATTCGATCGAGGCCCTCTCGCCTGTCACGCTCTGCGTCTTCGAACGCGGCAAGCTCAATCGGCTCTATAGCAGCTATCCTGATCTCGCCTATGACCTGACCTGGATCGCCGCGCGCGAAGAGCGCATCCTCGACGAGAACCTCTTGAGCATCGGCCGCCGGTCGGCGCTGGAACGTGCCGCCTATCTCATCGCCTTTCTCTATCAGCGTGCCAAGGCGTTGGACCTCTTCAACGGCAGCCGCGTGGCGATCCCGATTACGCAGCAGCACGTGGCCGATACGCTCGGCCTCTCGATCGTCCATACCAACAAGACACTGAAGAAGCTGGCCGAGCGTGGCATGATCCGCTGGGCGGACAAGGGCTGCAACGTTCGCGATATCGACGGCCTGCTGACGATCGCCGGCTGGGAAGGTTTCAGCGAGGCCAAGCGGCCGCTGATCTGACGCTTCGGTCTGGACTGATATGCAAGAAGCCCCGCCGGACGGCGGGGCTCGGTGACACCGTTCATCGGTCGTCAGGCGGCGACGATCGCTCTCAACATCCACAGCGCCTTCTCATGGAAATTGAGCCGGTCGGTCAGCATGTCCGTCGTCACCAGGTCGCCGTTGTCGTCGGCCTTGGTGCCGGCGTCGCGCATGCGTCGGGCCGCAGCCTCGTGGTCGGCAATGAGGTCGGCGACCATCTCGGCGGCGGTCGTGTGGTTCACCGAGGCGCTGGTCGGCGCAAACTGATTGGCCTCGCCAAGCTTTGCCGGCGCCAGGTGCCCCAGCGCGCGGATGCGCTCGGCGATGATGTCGGTGGCCTTGAACAGTGTGTTGTAGTGTTCCTCGGTCAGTTCATGCAGCGGCTTGAACAGCGGACCGACGACATTCCAGTGATAGATGTGGCTCTTGATGACAAGCTTGTACGTGTCGGCGAGAATGTCGGAGAGCGCGGCCGCCATCTGCTGGCGATAGGCCTTCTTCAGCCCGATGTCGAATTCCTCGTCCTTGACCTTCGGTTTCAGCACGGAGGCTGCCTGTGCCATGATCTTTCTCCAATCCGTTTCGGAAATTCATCCTGAGTATCGAGACGCGGCCGCGAATGCAGCTTTCAGCCGGCGATGCGCCGCTTCCTATTGAACGCCCCCCAGCGCGCCTTGTTCCTTCGCTGGCGCGGGTAGAGATGCGACAAAATCGCTGGGGGTGCCCGACATGTCTTTTTTAAATGCCGGGTGGGTTCGCGGGGTCTATAGATCAAGGTTGAATGCGGCGACCGCTTCTGCGGCCGGCGCATGGTTCTCGCGAAAGGTGGACCGAATGCCAACGATCGAGATTCCACCGTCGATCAGAACAGTGCTCGTTCTGGAAGACAATTTCATCATCGCGATGGATGCCGAAGAAATCCTGAAATCGATGGGTATCAGCGATGTCCAGATCGCCGCCAACGCCGATCAGGCGATGAAGCTGATTGCCGCCCAGTCGTTCGATTTCATCATCCTCGACGTCAATCTCGAGGATGAGACCAGCTTTGCGGTAGCGGATGCGATCCTCGCCCGCGGCTTGTGTTTCGGCTTTACCAGCGGCTACGGCGACGCGGAGATCTTCCCGGCGCATCTGCGGGGTATCCCAAGGATCGACAAGCCATTCAACGAGAGTTCGATCGGCAACCTGATCGCCACGGCCACCAGGCGGTGAGGCGGCTAGAGCCGTAGCCTCGGTCTCTTAATCTCGCCGGGTTCTGCATCAAGCCACCGGCTGAGAGCGGCGGTGGCGATGGTGAAATGACATCGCGTGGCGGCGAGGCGTTACCGGTCTCACGTCCATATCGTAATGACGCTCGTTCTGGCCGATTCCGGCCTCAGGTCTTGCCGCGGGAGACGAACCAGGGATTGGCAAAATCGCTGTCGCTCGTCTGATTGCGTTTGCCATAGGTGAGCGGCGTGCCTTCCATCGTCAGCGTCTCGCCGCCGGCCGCGCGCAGGATGGCATCGCCGGCGGCCGTGTCCCACTCCATCGTACGGCTGAAGCGCGGGTAGACGTCGGCAAGGCCGTCGGCCAGCAGGCAGAACTTGAGCGAGGAGCCGACGGCCTCGTAGTCGGTGATCCCATGTTCGGCGAGATAGGCAACGGTCTCGGCACTGTTGTGCGAGCGGCTCGCAAGCGCCACCAGCCGATCGCCGCGACTGCGACAGCCGATCACGGTTTCAGGTCCGACGTGAAAGGCTTCGGAGACCACTGCTTTCAGTGCCTTGCCGCCGGCGGCGGCGTAGAGGATGCCGAGTGCCGGAGCGTAGACGACGCCGGCAACTGGCGCGCCGTTTTCGATCAACGCGATGTTGACGGTGAAGTCGTTGTGGCGGCCGATGAATTCCTTGGTGCCGTCGAGCGGGTCGACGAGAAAGAATGACTTGCCTGAGATGTCGGGGATGGAGCCGGCCGCGACCGATTCCTCAGCCACGACGGGAATGTCAGGAAAGGCGGCGGCAAGATCGGCCAGGATGATGCGCTCCGCACACGCGTCGGCGTCCGTCACGGGCGAACAGTCGGGCTTGTAGGTCACTGCCGGGCCGGCGTTGTAGATGTCGAGGATGGCGCGCCCGGCGGCGATCGCGGATTTTTGCAGAATGTCGAGCATTGCCTGTCGTCTTTCGGGCCTTTGTCGGGCCATACCACACTCAACGACAGAAGTTGCCCATAGTTTTAGACGGTTCCTACGAAATGTCGTGTCGCAGGCGCCGGTTACGCGAGTTTTCGTGCCTTGCGGCAAATGGCCGGCTTGATTTTTGCAGCTGCGAGAAGCTTGCATCTTTGCTCCTCGCGCCGGCTGTGCAAATGTGCCGACGCAACTGAACTGGATGACTTCATGCGTTATTCCGCATACTCGATCGTCAGGAACGCCCTTTCCGGAAACCTGAACTGGAAACCGCAATGGCGACAGCCTCAGCCGAAATCCCATTATGACGTAATCATTGTCGGTGGCGGCGGCCATGGTCTTGCGACCGCCTACTATCTCGCCAAGGAATTCGGCGTGAAGAACGTCGCGGTGCTCGAAAAGGGCTATCTCGGATCGGGCAATGTCGGCCGCAACACCACGATCGTGCGCTCCAATTACATGCTGCCCGGCAACGAACCCTTCTACGAATTCTCGATGAAGCTCTGGGAAGGGCTTGAGCAGGACCTGAACTACAACGTCATGCTCTCCCAGCGCGGCGTCATCATGCTTTACCACAGCGACGCCCAGCGCGACGCCTATGTCAGGCGCGGCAACGCGATGTGGATGGAAGGGGTTGCGGCCGAGTTGATCGAGCGCGAACAACTGAAGAAGATGATCCCCTTCCTCAATTATGATCATGCGCGCTACCCGATCCTCGGGGGCCTCCTGCAGCGGCGCGCGGGCACCGCCCGCCATGACGCCGTCGCCTGGGGTTATGCGCGCGGGGCGGACCAGCACGGCGTCGACATCATCGAGCATTGCGAGGTGACCGGCATTCGCCGCGAGAATGGCGTCGTCACCGGGGTGGAAACGTCAAAGGGCTTCATCGGTTGCGGCAAGCTGGCGCTGGCAGCGGCCGGCAACTCCTCGCGCGTCGGCGAGATGGCCGACCTGAAGCTGCCGCTCGAAAGCCACGTGCTGCAGGCCTTCGTGACCGAGGGGCTGAAGCCGTGCATCGATCACGTGATCGTCTATGGCGGCGGACACTTCTATATCTCGCAGTCGGACAAGGGCGGACTGGTCTTCGGCGCCGAGATCGACGGTTACTCCTCCTATGCCCAGCGCGGTAATCTAGCGACGGCCGAACATGTGATGGAGGAGGGGGTGTCGATGATCCCCGGCCTGTCGCGCGTCCGGGTGCTGCGCGCCTGGGGCGGTGTCATGGACATGAGCATGGATGGATCGCCGATCATCGACCGCACCTCGATCGACAACCTCTACCTCAATTGCGGTTGGTGCTACGGCGGCTTCAAGGCGACGCCGGCCTCGGGCTACTGTTTCGCGCATCTCATCGCCAGGAACGACACCCACCCGGTGGCGCGCGCCCTGCGGCTCGATCGTTTCGCGCGGGGCTATGCGGTCGACGAGGCAGGGGCCGGGCCGCAGCCCAATCTTCACTAGAGCATCCCGCTTTCAAGTGGAATCACTGAAAGCGGATAAGATGCTCTAGAATCAAAGTGCTAGAGCGTCCTTTGTGCGTTCATCTGAACGCACGGCGCTCTAGATCGGCGCGAGCCGGATGACGACCATCCGGCTGACCAGGAATATTGAGGGAGCTGTGTTGAGGCTCCAGGATACGGAAGACAATGGCAAGCCTGATCACCTGTCCCCATTGCGGGGTCCGCCCGAAGGAAGAGTTCGCAATCCGTGGCGATGCGTCGGTCATTCGGCCGGCGCCTTCAGCCTCGGATGAAGCCTGGCATGACTATGTCTATGTGCGCGCCAACCCACGCGGCCGAACGGTAGAACATTGGCATCATGTTGCCGGCTGTCGCCGGTTCCTGGTTGTCGAACGCGACACGGTCACCCATGAGGTCTATTCGGCTGTCGACGGTGCGGCCGCGGCGCGTGAGGCGCAGCGATGACCGCTTATCGCCTGTCCGCCGGCGGTCTTGTCGATCGCAGCAAAGTGCTGAGCTTCACCTTCGACGGCAACCCGCTGCGCGGCTTTGCCGGCGATACGCTTGCCTCTGCCTTGCTTGCCAACGACCAGATGCTGGTCGGCCGCAGCTTCAAGTACCACCGGCCGCGCGGCATCGTCAGTGCCGGGCCGTCGGAGCCGAACGCGCTCGTGACCCTTGGTTCGGGCGCCCGCAGCGATCCGAATACCAAGGCGACGGTCGCCGAGCTCTATGCCGGCTTGACGGCGAAGAGCCAGAACCGCTGGCCATCGCTCGGGTTCGATGTCTGCGCGGTCAACGGCCTGCTTTCGCCGTTTCTCGGCGCCGGCTTCTACTACAAGACCTTCATGTGGCCCCGCCAGCTCTGGGAAAAGCTTTATGAGCCGGTGATCCGGCGGGCCGCCGGTCTCGGGCGGGCGGTGCTGGAACGCGACCCCGAGAGCTATGAAAAATCCTGGGCCTTCTGCGATTTGCTCGTCGTCGGCGGCGGACCGGCGGGTCTGATGGCCGCCTTGACGGCCGGTCGCGCCGGGCTTCGCGTTATCCTGGCGGATGAGGATTTTCGCCTCGGCGGATCGCTGCTGTCGGAAACCGAAACGGTTGACGGTGCGTCGGCGCCCGCGTTTGCAGATCGTGCCGTCGCTGAACTGAAGTCACTCGAAAACGTCACGCTTCTGCCGCGCACCACGGTCTTCGGCTGGTATGACGACAATGTCTTCGGTGCGGTCGAGCGCGTGCAGAAACATGTGGCCGAGCCATCGACCAAGCTGCCGACCGAACGCGTGTGGCGCATTGCCGCCAAGCGCGCTCTGCTGGCGACCGGCGCTGAAGAGCGGCCGCTGGTGTTTGGCGGCAATGATCGCCCCGGCGTGATGATGGCCGGCGCCGTTTCGACCTACGCTAAGCGTTATGGCGTTTCTGCCGGCAAGTCGGTTGCAATCTTCACCAGCGGCAGCAGCGGCTATCGCACGGCTCGCGACCTGTCGGCGAAGGGCGTTGCGGTTTCGACTATCATCGACAGCCGACCGGAGACCAACGATGTCGCACCCGATGGCGTGCGGGTGATCCGCTCCGGCTCGATCGTCGACACCAGGGGCAGGAGGCGGCTGTCGGGCATCGTCGTCGAGCGCTCGGGCTTTGAGGAACTGATCGCCTGCGATGCGCTTGGCATGTCCGGTGGTTGGAGCCCGGTCATTCATCTCGCCTGCCAGCGCGGCGCTCGGCCGGTGTGGTCGGATACCCTTAAGGCATTCGCAGCACCCGATGTCGGCAATGCCCTTCGGGTCGCTGGAGCGGCCAATGGTGTCTACACGCTTGCCGGCTGCCTGCGCGACGGTGCCGAGAAGGCGACTGCGATTGCCTCAGAGCTTGGCTTCAACGCGGCCGCAGCACTGCTGCCGGTGACTGAGCCCGAGGTTGAACCTTCGTTTGCTGCTGTATGGTATGTGCCCGGCGCCAAGTCGAAGGCCTTCGTGGATTTCCAGAACGATGTGCACGCGAAGGATCTCGGTCTCGCGCTGCGCGAGGGTTTCGGCCATGTGGAGCACGCCAAACGCTATACCACCAGCGGCATGGCGACCGACCAGGGCAAGCTTTCCAATATCAATGCGGTCGGCATTCTCGCCGGCATGCGTGGGGTGAGTCCGGCCGAGGTCGGCACGACCACGTTCCGGCCGTTCTACACGCCGGTCTCCTTCGGTGCGCTGGCGGGGACATCCCGCGACAGCCACGCGACGCCGACCCGCAAGTCGCCGCTACACGAATGGGCGAAGAAGCACGGCGCGACCTTCGTCGATTCCGGCCTCTGGTTCCGCTCGGCCTGGTTCCCGCGCGCCGGCGAAAAGACCTGGCGCGAAAGCGTCGACCGCGAGGTCCTCAATGTTCGCGCCAATGTCGGGCTCTGCGATGTGTCGACGCTCGGCAAGATCGAGGTTTTCGGAGCTGACGCGGCGGAGTTTCTCAACCGGCTCTATTGCAACGCCATGCTGAAGCTGCCGGTCGGCAAGGCCCGTTACGGATTGATGCTGCGCGAGGACGGCTTCGTCTTCGACGACGGCACCGTGAGCCGGCTGGCGGAGGACCACTTCTTCGTGACGACGACCACTGCCATGGCCGGCGCGGTCATGTCCCACATCGATTATTGCGCGCAGGTGCTGTGGCCCGATCTCAAGGTCAGGTTCTGCTCGTCAAGCGATCAGTGGGCGCAGATGGCGATTGCCGGCCCGAAGGCGCGCGATGTGCTGCAGCAACTGGTCGACGAGGATATCTCGGAAACGGCTTTCCCGTTCCTGTCGGCACGCGCAACGGCGCTTCGCGGCGGCATCCACGCCCGGCTGTTCCGCATCTCATTTTCCGGCGAATTGGCCTTCGAACTTGCCGTTCCCGCCGGTTACGGTGAAGCGGTTGCCGAGCAGATCATGGAGGCCGGGCGAGCGCATGATATCTGCGCCTACGGTGTCGAGGCATTGAACGTGCTGCGGCTTGAAAAGGGGCTTCTGACTCATGCGGAATTCGACGGCCGCGTGACACCCGACGATGCCGGGCTTGGGCGCATGTTTTCGGCGCAGAAACCCGATTTTATCGGCAAACATCTGTCCGCACGCTACGGCCTGACGGCGGCAGACCGTATGCAGCTTGTCGGGCTGAGGCCGGTGGACAAGGACAAGGACATGCGTGCCGGCGCTCATCTTCTGAAAGAAGGCATGAAGCCGTCGACGCTCAACGATCAGGGCTGGGTCAGCTCCGCCGGCTATTCGCCGGTTTTGGGGCAGCACATCGCGCTTGCCTTCCTCAAGTCCGGGCGCGAGCGCTACGGCGAAAAGATCGTCGTCTGGGACAAGCTGCGCGATCACGAGGTCATCGCCGAGGTCTGCGACCCGGCGTTCGTCGATCCCGAAAACAAGAAGCTGAAAGCCTGAGGAGGCGGTGATGGTTCGCGACTACAACAACCGCCATGCGCTCGACCAGAAGCTGCGCGGCACCCCGAAGCCCGCGAATGCGGATCACCTCGAGGTCGGCCATTGGCAGGCAATCGCGACTGTGCTCGCCCATGTCGGACTTGAAGCGGCGGTACAACGGGCGCTTTCGTCGACACCCGACCTGTCGTTGCGTTATTGCGGACCCGGCGAGTGGCTGGTGGTGTCGCAGGTCGATACGCCAGTCGGGCTCATGCGCCGTCTCGATATGCTGTGTGGCACGCAGGCGCATGTCGTCGACCAGAGCGACGGCCGCGTTCTGTTGCGCCTCTCCGGGCCGTCCGTGCGGCAGATCCTGGCCAAGGGCATCGGCGTCGATCTCCACCCTGCGGCCTTCGCACTGGGTGGCAGCACCAATGTGCTTTGCGGCCATATCGGCATCAACCTGGCGCGCACCGGCGAGAACGCATTCGAGTTGATCGTTTCGCGCAGCTTTGCCGAATCGCTCTTCGACGACCTGATGGCGATGGGCCGCGCGTTCGACCTTTCGGCCGCTTTTTCCGACTAAAATCAAATGCGGCATCGAATGCCGCATTTGGGTCGCCAACCCGCCAGCAGATGGCGGAAACGGACAAGCGTTCTTCGCAGCCACGTCTTTAACGCGGCCATCTTTCTGACTAGGCTTTGCCCTGCTCGCCGCACGCTGTTCCCGTGCCTGAACAGACCGGGTGGGCGGTAGTCGTGCCTGACCCTTTCTTCCTGAAAACTGAGCCGCGCTTCGCCCGGATGCGCGGGAAAGCGGAGTGTGCGCATGAAAAGCCATGCCAGAGTCGTCGTGATCGGTGGCGGCGTTGTCGGTTGCTCGATCCTCTACCATCTCACGAAGTTCGGCTGGACCGACGTGGTGCTGCTGGAGCGATCGGAGCTGACCTCCGGTTCGACCTGGCATGCCGCCGGTGGCATGCACACGATCAACGGCGACCCCAACGTCGCCAAGCTGCAGAAATACACCGTCGAACTCTACAAGGAGATCGAGGAATATTCCGGCCAGGACATCGGCCTGCACATGACGTCGGGCATGATGCTGGCCGCGACCAAGGAGCGTTTCGACTGGATGAAGTCGATCCTCGCCAAGGGCCGCTACATGGGGCTCGAGGCCGAGCTGCTGACGCCCAAGGAAGCGCACGACCTGATGCCGCTGCTGGATCCAGATCAGTTCGTTGGCGCGGTGTTCGACCCGGTCGAGGGCCATCTCGATCCCTATGGAACGACCCATGCCTATGCCAAGTCGGCCAAGAAGAATGGGGCCGAGATCTATCTGCACACAAAGGTCGAGGATCTCGTGCAGCGCGAGGACGGATCCTGGCGCGTCATCACCAATCAGGGCGAAATCATTGCAGAGCATGTGGTCAACGCCGCGGGCCTCTGGGCGCGCGAGGTCGGCCGCATGGTCGGGCTGGAGCTGCCCGTTCTGGCGATGGAGCATATGTATCTCATCACCGAAGATATGCCCGAGGTCATCGAGTTCAACCAGACGCGCGGCAAGGAGCTGATGCACTGTGTCGATTTCGATGGCGAGATTTACTTGCGCCAAGAGCGCAATGGCATGTTGATGGGCACCTATGAGAAAGCCTGCCGCCCCTGGTCGCCGGTGACGACACCCTGGGATTTCGGCCATGAGCTGCTGGCCGAGGACATCGACCGCATCTCGCCGGAACTCGAGGTCGGCTTCCGGCATTTCCCGGCCTTCAACAGAGCCGGCATCAAGAAGGTCATCAACGGGCCCTTCACCTTTTCGCCGGATGGAAACCCGCTGGTCGGGCCGGTGCGGGGGCTGCGCAATTTCTGGTCGGCTTGTGCCGTCATGGCCGGCTTCAGCCAGGGCGGCGGCGTCGGCCTGGCGCTTGCCAACTGGATGATAGACGGCGATCCCGGCTTCGACGTCTTTGCCATGGACGTGGCGCGTTATGGCGATTTCGCCACGCTTGCCTATACCAACGCCAAGGTGCGCGAGAACTATTCGCGCCGTTTTTCCATCCGTTATCCGAACGAGGAGCTGCCGGCCGCACGGCCGCTGCTCACGACGCCGATCTATGACCGGTTGAAGGCGGCCGGTGCCGTGTTCGGTGCTTCCTATGGCCTGGAAACGCCGCTGTGGTTTGCACTTGCCGGTGTCGAGGATCACTTCTCCTGGCGCCGCTCGACCGATTTCGACACGGTCGGCGACGAAGCCCGCGCGGTGCGCGCCGCTGTCGGGCTGATGGAAACCTCCGGCTTTGCCAAATACGAGATCAAGGGGGCGGGGGCGGAAGCCTGGCTCGATGGGATGCTCGCCTGCCGTATCCCGGCTGTGGGGCGGATGTCGCTGGCGCCGATGCTGAAAGACGATGGCAAGCTGATCGGCGACTTCACGCTCGCCAAGCTCGGTGAACAGGATTTCCTCCTCATCGGCTCCGGCATCGCCGAGGATTATCATATGCGCTGGTTCGAGGCGCACCTGCCAGAGAATGGCTCGGTCTCGATCCGTCCGTTGAAGCTGGAGCTTGTCGGGCTGTCGATCGCCGGGCCGAAGGCGCGGGACGTGCTGGCGGCGCTGACCCATCTCGACGTCGGTGATAAGGCCTTTGCGTTCATGGATATTCGCCGGATGAATCTCGGTATGGCGCCGGCGATCGTCGGTCGGGTCAGCTATACCGGTGACGTCGGCTACGAGATCTGGATGAAGCCGGAATACCAGCGCTACCTGTTCGATCTGATCCTGGAAAAGGGTGCGGCCTTCGGCATCCGGCTGTTTGGCCTTCGCGCCCTCAATGCCCTCAGGGTCGAAAAATCGTTCGGCAGCTGGTCGCGCGAGTTTCGGCCGCTCTACGGTCCGCTGGAGGCCGGCCTTGGCAGGTTTGTGGCGCTCGGTAAACCGGCGGGTTTCATCGGAAAGGCGGCGGCAATGCGCGAGAAGGCAGAAGGCGGACAGCTTCGTCTGCGCACCTTCCTGCTCGAGACGCGCGATGCCGATGTCATCGGCGACGAACCGATCTATTTCGACGGCGCGGTGCGCGGTTGGGTGACATCCGGCGGCTATGCCCACGCCAGCGGGGTGTCGGTGGCGCTTGGTTACGTGCCCAAGGAGATCGCTGATGAAGAGGCAGGCTGGGCGATCGAACTGCTCGGTGAGATCCTGCCGGCGCGGTTGCAACCCTACCCATTGTTCGACGCAAACGGTGAGCGCATGCGTGGTTGACGGGAGGCAAATCGGCGAGCTGGTCTTGTTGCTTGCCGATTCATCCACAGGCCGGATTGCACGCGGTTTTAGACTAAAGTTGACTATTCCCCAGGCGAGACGTGCATTTTTTTTGTTTTTTATGACTTCAAAAGCGTCAAATCGATTTTATAGGCGAAGATTTTGCCGCTCCCACGTTTTTTAGCTTTTCTTTTCGTTTGAAAGAGGTATGGAATCGATCAACAGAACGCTCAACAATGAGCTCAAAAAACAAGAGACCGGACCTTATGGATCTGGTCCAGGGGAAGATTGATGGAGTATTTCGTCCAGCAGCTCGTCAATGGGCTGACTCTTGGGTCTATTTATGGTATGATCGCAATTGGTTATACCATGGTCTACGGCATCATTGGCATGATCAACTTCGCCCACGGCGATATCTTCATGCTCGGCGGTTTTGCCGCTTTGATTGTCTTTCTGCTTCTCACAACATTCATGGCTGGCATACCGGTTGTACTTGCCCTGTTGCTGATGATGATCGTCGGCATGCTGACGGCGGCGCTCTGGAACTGGACCATCGAGCGGGTGGCTTACCGGCCGCTACGCGGTTCGTTCCGCCTGGCTCCGCTAATCACGGCAATCGGCATGTCGATCGCCCTGTCGAACTTCATCCAGGTGACGCAGGGACCGCGCAACAAGCCGATCCCGCCGCTCGTTTCCTCGGTTTACGAGGTGTTGGGCATCACGATCTCGCTGAAGCAGATCATCATCATCATCATCACGGCGATCCTGTTGTCCGTGTTCTGGTACATCGTCAACAAGACGCCGCTCGGGCGCGCTCAGCGCGCAACGGAACAGGACCGCAAGATGGCGGCCCTCCTGGGTGTTGACGTCGACCGTACCATCTCGGTGACCTTCGTCATGGGCGCAGCGCTCGCTGCTGTCGCCGGCACCATGTACTTGATGTATTATGGTGTGGTCGTCTTCACCGACGGATTTGTTCCGGGGGTCAAGGCCTTTACTGCAGCTGTTCTTGGCGGCATCGGCTCCTTGCCGGGCGCTGTTCTCGGCGGGTTGCTGATCGGCCTCATCGAGTCCCTCTGGTCCGCTTATTTCACCATCGACTACAAGGATGTTGCGACGTTCTCCATTCTCGCAATCGTCCTGATCTTCAAGCCGTCTGGCATACTCGGACGACCGGAAGTCGAGAAGGTATAAATCAATGGCAAACATTGCTTCTACATCTGCAAGCGCCGGCAGTGATCTGACGGCGCGGGCCCTGCGCGAGGCTGTCTTCGCGGGCCTTATCTCTCTCGGCCTCTTCGTCTTGTTCGTCGGCCTGAAGAGCGACCAGAACATTCGCAACGAGCTGGTCCTCAACCAGCGCTGGGGTCTGCTTGCGATCTTCGTGATCGTCGCCGCCGTCGGCCGGTTCCTGATGGTCGCCTATATCCAGCCGGCAATGGCGCGCCGCAAGGCCGCCAAGGCCGAAGCGGAGGAGGTCGTTAGGGAAGAGAGCTTCTTCAAGCGCAATTTCTCGAAGATCGCGATCATTGCGCTCGTTCTCTATCCGCCTGTGATCGTGGCGCTCGTCGGTGCGCAGGGCTCGCTGAAGTGGGTCGACAATTTCGGCGTCCAGATCCTGATCTACGTGATGCTCGCCTGGGGCCTCAACATCGTCGTCGGCCTGGCAGGTCTGCTGGACCTCGGCTATGTCGCCTTCTACGCGGTGGGTGCCTATTCCTACGCGCTGCTGTCGACTTATTTCGGGCTCTCCTTCTGGGTTCTGCTGCCGGTTGCCGGTATTCTCTCGGCCTGCTGGGGCATGGTCCTCGGATTCCCGGTCTTGCGGCTAAGGGGTGACTACCTGGCGATCGTCACGCTCGCCTTCGGGGAAATCATACGGCTTGTCCTCATAAACTGGACCGAAGTGACCAAGGGAACGTTCGGCGTCTCCGGCATCGCCAAGGCGACCCTGTTCGGCATCAAGTTCGACGCTTCCAAGGATGGTTTTGCAGCGATGATGGGGCTCCCCATGTCGTCGGCCTACTACAAGATCTTCCTGTTCTATTTGATCCTTGGCCTTTGCATGCTGACGGCCTTCGTCACCATCCGCCTTCGCCGGATGCCGATCGGCCGCGCCTGGGAAGCGCTGCGCGAGGACGAGATCGCCTGCCGCTCGCTCGGCATCAACACGGTCACGACAAAGCTTACCGCCTTTGCAACGGGCGCCATGTTCGGCGGCATCGCAGGTTCGTTCTTCGCCGTGCGCCAGGGTTTCGTCTCGCCGGAATCCTTCGTGTTCCTCGAATCCGCGGTCATTCTGGCGATCGTTGTTCTCGGTGGCATGGGTTCGCTCACCGGTATCGCCATCGCCGCGGTGGCGATGATCGGCGGCACGGAAATCCTGCGCGAGCTTTCCTTCCTGAAGGCGATCTTCGGACCGGACTTCACGCCTGAACTCTACCGTATGCTGATCTTCGGCCTGGCGATGGTCGTCGTGATGGTCTGGAAGCCGCGCGGTTTTGTCGGCTCGCGTGAGCCGACAGCGTTCCTGCGCGAACGCAAGGCGATCTCCGGCAGCTTCACCAAGGAAGGGCATGGCTGATGGCCCTCGAGACAACGACAATGACAAAAGATCCCATTCTCTCGGTTGAGCACCTGTCGATGCGCTTCGGCGGTCTCATGGCCATCAACGACTTCTCCTTCGAAGCCTATCGCGGTGACATCACCGCGCTGATCGGCCCGAACGGAGCCGGCAAGACCACGGTGTTCAACTGCATCACCGGCTTCTACAAGCCGACCATGGGCATGATCACCATGAAGCAGAAGTCCGGTAAGGAATATCTGCTGGAGCGCCTGCCGGATTTCGAGATCACCAAGCACGCCAAGGTCGCGCGCACCTTCCAGAACATCCGGATGTTCTCCGGCCTGACGGTGCTGGAAAACCTGCTGGTCGCACAGCACAACAAGCTGATGCAGGCGTCGGGCTATACCTTCCTCGGACTGCTCGGCTTTCCCGCCTACAAGCAGGCCTCGAAAGAATCGATCGAATTTGCCCGCCATTGGCTGGAAAAGGCGTCGCTGGTCGATCGTGCCGACGACCCGGCCGGCGATCTGCCCTATGGCGCCCAGCGGCGGCTCGAAATCGCCCGCGCCATGTGCACCGGACCGGAACTCCTATGCCTTGACGAGCCGGCAGCCGGTCTCAATCCGCGTGAATCGCTGGCGCTCAACGAGTTGCTGCAGGGTATCCGCGGCGAAACCGGCACCTCGATCCTGTTGATCGAGCACGACATGTCGGTGGTGATGGAGATTTCCGACCACGTGGTCGTTTTGGAATACGGTCAGAAGATTTCCGACGGCAACCCGGATTTCGTGAAGAACGATCCGAGGGTCATTGCGGCCTATCTGGGTGTCGAGGATGAAGAGGTCGAAGAGGTGATCGAAGAAATCGAGGAAATCGAAGGCGGACAGGGAGGATCCAAGCCATGAGCGCGCCTCTGCTGCAAGTAAAGGCCGTCGAGACCTACTACGGCAATATCCGGGCGCTGAACGGCGTCGACGTCGAAGTGCATCGCGGTGAAATCGTCTGCCTGATCGGCGCCAACGGCGCTGGCAAGTCGACGCTGATGATGACGATCTGCGGCAGCCCGCAGGCGCGCACCGGCGCGGTCATGTTCGAAGGTGAGGAAATTACCCGCATGCCGACGCACGAGATCGCGCGTCTTCGCATCGCGCAGTCGCCGGAAGGCCGTCGCATTTTTCCGCGCATGACCGTATTCGAAAACCTGCAGATGGGCGCAAGCCTCGACAACCTCAAACATTTCAACGAGGACGCCGAGAAGGTGTTCTCGCTGTTCCCGCGACTTAAGGAGCGCCAGGCTCAACGCGGCGGTACGCTTTCGGGCGGCGAGCAGCAGATGCTGTCGATCGCCCGCGCGCTGATGGCGCGCCCGAAGCTCCTTTTGCTGGACGAGCCATCGCTCGGCCTGGCGCCGCTGATCGTTAAGGGCATCTTCGAAGCCATCAAGAAGCTGAACAAGGAAGAGGGACTGACCGTGTTCCTCGTCGAGCAGAATGCGTTCGGCGCCTTGAAGCTTTCCGACCGCGGTTACGTGATGGTCAACGGCCGCGTGACGATGAGCGGCTCGGGCAAGGAACTGCTCGCCAATCCGGAAGTCCGCGCGGCCTATCTCGAAGGCGGCCGCCATTGATGCGCCGCATCTGGAGTTTGTGACATGCAGGGTATTCTCTACGAAGAAGTGTCGGTCTGGCAGTTTCTTTTCATCACCTGTGTTCTGGGCGGCTGGACCGCGTGGAGAACGGGAAAGAGCGTCGCCGAGGGCTGGGAGGAGCTTCCGCGCCTCTTCGTCTATGTGGCGCTGCTGGGGCTTGGGATCCGCTTCGTGCACCACGCCCTGTTCGGAGGTACGATGTTCAGTCTGCATTACTATATCGTGGACACGGTCGTACTTTTGTTGTTTGCTACCGCAGGTTTCCGGTACTACCGGACCAAGCAAATGACCAATAACTACTATTGGCTCTATGAGAAGGCTTCGCCTTTCTCCTGGAAAGCCAAATAATGGGAACAGCGCGCGCCGGCCGCCGCGGCCGGTGCGAAAGAAATACCGGCGCGAATTACGGTGGGCATTGCGCAGGTTGGTAACGAGACCCGCTCGGATAATTGGGAGTAACAAAATGAAAAAGTCTCTTCTGTCGGCCGTTGCGCTGTCGGCAATGGTCGCTTTCAGCGGCACCGCATGGGCTGATATTCTCGTTGGCGTTGCTGGCCCGCTGACCGGCCCGAACGCTGCGTTCGGTGCACAGCTGCAGAAAGGTGCCGAACAGGCTGCTGCAGACATCAATGCTGCCGGCGGTATCAATGGGGAACAGATCAAGGTTGTACTCGGCGACGACGTTTCCGACGCCAAGCAGGGCGTTTCGGTCGCCAACAAGTTCGTCGCTGACGGCGTGAAGTTCGTTGTCGGCCACTTCAACTCGGGCGTGTCCATCCCGGCTTCGGAAGTCTATGCCGAAAACGGCATTCTCCAGGTAACGCCGGCTTCCACCAACCCGCAGTTCACCGAGCGCGGCCTCTGGAACACCTTCCGCACTTGCGGTCGTGACGACCAGCAGGGCGCAGTTGCCGGCGCCTTCCTTGCCGCCAACCACAAGGACGCCAAGATCGCCGTCATTCACGACAAGACCCCTTATGGTCAGGGCCTTGCCGACGAAACCAAGAAGTCGATGAACGAAGCCGGCCTCAATGAAGCCCTCTATGAAGGCATCAACACCGGCGACAAGGACTTCTCGGCCCTCATCGCCAAGATGAAGGAAGCCGGCGTCTCGATCGTCTACTACGGCGGTCTGCACACCGAAGCTGGCCTGATCATGCGCCAGATGAAGGACCAGGGCCTCAAGGCTACCCTGATGTCGGGCGACGGTATCGTTTCGAACGAACTGGCCTCGATCGCAGGCGACGCTGTTGACGGCACGCTGATGACGTTTGCTCCGGATCCGCGCAAGAACCCGGCTGCCAAGGAACTCGTCGAGAAGTTCCGCGCCGCCGGCTTCGAACCGGAAGCCTACACGCTCTACGCCTACGCTGCTCTGCAGGTTGTCGCCGAAGCTGCCAAGGCTGGCGGCACGACCGATCCGCAGGCCGTTGCCGAAGCGATCAAGGCCAAAGGCCCGTTCAAGACCGCAATTGGCGAACTCGGCTATGACGAAAAGGGCGACATCACCCGTCCGGACTACGTCATGTACACCTGGAAGAAGGGTGAAGACGGCAAGTACAGCTACTTCGAAAACGAGTAAATCTCGCTTCGAGGTTCGTTGAACCACGTCAGAACTTCGAAAGCCCGGCGAGCGATCGCCGGGCTTTTTGTTTCTGGACGGGTGTTAACGGGGATGGCGATGATTCTCGTCGGACTTCGCCTCGGCAAGGCATTGCACCGGGCCTCTTTCGTTGGGCCGCGCGGGCTGTCTCTCGCCGTCATTTCGTGCACTATCGCCGAACGATTCTGTTTTTAGAGGTTGTCCCATGAGTTCCAAGCCGCGCATTCTCGTCACCCGCCGTTGGCCCGAAGCGGTGGAGCGCGTGCTGGCCGAGCGGTTTGATGGCGTCTTGAACGAGAGCGACGTACCGATGTCGGCCGATCAGCTGGCAAAGGCGCTGCGCGGCTTTGACGCGGTGCTGCCGACGGTCTCCGACCGCCTGCCGGCAAGCCTGTTCGACGGCGGCGACATCAGGGCAAAGATCCTCGGCAACTATGGTGTCGGTTACAACCACATCGATGTTGCCGCCGCCAAGGCCGCAAACATCGCCGTTACCAACACGCCCGGCGTTCTGACCGATTGCACTGCCGATATCGCCATGACGCTGCTGCTTGCCGTCGCGCGGCGTGCGGGCGAAGGGGAGCGTCAGATCAGGGCCGGCGAATGGACCGGCTGGCGGCCGACCCACATGATTGGCAGCAAGGTGACCGGCAAGACGCTGGGGATCATCGGTTTCGGCCGCATCGGCAAGGCGATGGCAAAACGCTGCCATTTCGGGTTCGACATGGAGGTGGTGTTCTACAACCGCTCGCGTGTCGATGCGGCGGAAGCCGCACGCTATGGCGCGCGCCAGCTCGGTACCGTCGACGAGGTGCTTGCGATTGCGGATTTCGTCTCGTTGCACTGCCCCGGCGGTGGCGAGAACCGGCACCTCATCAATGCCGAGCGGCTGGCGATGATGAAAAAGGGCGCCTATCTCGTCAACACCGCGCGCGGCGATGTGGTCGACGAGCCGGCGTTGATCGAGGCGCTGAAGAACGGAGTGATCAAAGGCGCCGGCCTCGATGTTTTCGAGGCGGAACCGAATGTGCCGGAGGGCCTGCGGGCGCTCGAAAATGTCGTTCTGCTGCCGCATCTCGGCAGCGCGACCGAGGAGACACGCGTCGCGATGGGCATGAAGGTGGTCGACAACATCACCGCCTTCTTCGAGGGGCGAGAGCCGCCGGATAGGGTCGCCTGAGATGGTGGCTGTTTGATGGGCAAACGCTGCCCATAAAGCAATCACCTTGCCGATTTTCTTTGCAAAACAATAGCTTGACTTGGCGCCTCGGGATGCCGACGATGTCGGCCGATGAACATGAGCAATGCGGCTATCATCGCCCCGCAGCGGGCGTTCGGAAAAGGACGACTGGTCGCGAAAGTGGCCGTCGGTCAAACGCGCGTTGCCGAGCTTTACCAGGAAGGCTGCGCAAAGATTCGGCTGCCGAAAACCTTCGATACTTCGATGGAAGCCGTGCTGATCAACTCGTCGGGTGGGCTCACCGGCGGCGACCGCATGCTCTGGGAGATCGAGGCCGGTGCGGCGACCGAGCTCACCGTCACCACGCAGGCCTGCGAGAAGATCTACAAGGCGAGTGCCGGCACGGTCGATGTCACGACACGCATCGACGTGGCGGCTGGCGCACGCGTCGATTGGCTGCCGCAGGAGACGATCCTGTTCGACCGCGCATCGCTGACACGCTCGCTCGATGTCGAGCTCGAGGACGGCGCGACGTTCCTTGCCGTCGAGGCCGTGCTGCTCGGCCGCAAGGCGATGGGCGAAGCGATGCAGACAGGCCTCTTGCGAGATCGCTGGCGCATTCGCGTCGGCGGCCGGCTGTTGCATGCCGAAAACCTGACCTTTGCCGATGATATCGCCGCTCTTGTCGCCCGGACTGCAGTGCTCGGCGGCAGCGTGGCATTTGCGACGCTGTTCTACACCGGACCGGATTGTGAATTGCTGCTGCCGCGGCTGCGCGCACTCCTCGAAACGCAAGTGGGGGCGGGCGTCAGCCACATCAAGCTCGGTGGTCGCGACAAGCTGGTTGCGCGCTTTGCTGCCGCGGACGGCTTCTCGCTCAGAAAAATCCTCATCCCGGTCATTTCGCACTTGCGCAAGCAAGAGACAGTGCCGAAAGTCTGGGTCCTCTAATCCACAATCAAACCGGTGGCGACGCATGAATCTTACCCCGCGCGAAAAGGACAAGCTGTTGATTTCCATGGCTGCGATGGTTGCCCGCCGCCGCCTGGAGCGCGGACTCAAGCTTAATCATCCAGAGGCGATCGCGCTGATTACTGACTTCGTTGTCGAAGGTGCGCGTGACGGCCGATCGGTCGCGGAGCTGATGGAGGCGGGCGCCCATGTGATCACCCGTGCACAGGTGATGGAGGGGATCGCGGAGATGATCCACGACATCCAGGTGGAGGCGACCTTCCCTGACGGTACCAAGCTCGTCACTGTGCACGAACCGATCCGCTGAGGAGGCTGAGACATGTTGGCACTGCGTCCGAACTGCGAATGCTGCGACAAGGATCTGCCGCCAGAGAGCCGCGACGCGATGATCTGCACCTTCGAGTGCACCTTTTGCGTCGATTGTGTCGAAGGCACGCTCGGTGGCACCTGCCCGAACTGCGGCGGCGAGTTTACCCGGCGCCCGGTACGCCCGGCCGCGCTGCTTGTGAAATATCCGGCATCGACCGAACGGGTGCTGAAGCCGCTCGGCTGCGCCGACGTCGACGCGGCCTGACAAGGGAGAGGGAACTCAGATGATCCCAGGGGAAATCATTGCCGCAAGCGGCGATATCGAACTCAACCACGGGCTTGAGACGGTGACGATCGAGGTCTCCAATACCGGCGACCGGCCGGTGCAGGTCGGCAGCCACTATCACTTTGCCGAGACCAATGCCGGGCTCGACTTCGATCGCAGTGCCGCCCATGGCAAACGACTGGACATTCCCGCAGGCACCGCCGTCCGCTTCGAGCCGGGACAGAAAAGACAGGTCACGCTCATCCCGCTTTCGGGCAAGCGCGAGGTTTTTGGTTTCCGCCAGCAGGTCATGGGAAAGCTTTGAGCATGATGATGCGAACGACGCTTATCGCGAGCGCCTTGCTGCTGGCGGCCATGCCCGCGCTGGCGCAGGAGGATGATGTCGATTGCGCCAATGCAATGACGCAGGCGGATATGAACATCTGCTCCAACAAGGATTATGAGGCGGCCGACGCTGAACTCAACACGGTCTACAAGCAGACCGTTGCGGCGATGCGGGCCAAGGACAAGGAACTGGGTGACATCAGCGCCGACTATGTCGGCGCGGAGGAGGCGTTGAAGAAGGCGCAGCGCGCCTGGATCGGCTACCGCGACGGCCAGTGCGAGCTTGCCGGCTTCGAAGCGCGCGGCGGATCGATGGAGCCGATGCTGGTATCCGGCTGCCTGGCGCAGCTGACTGCGGCCCGCACCACGGAACTCAAAGAGCTGCTCGAGCCCACGGAAAACTAGCGCTGATGTCTGGCCGCACCATCATGATCGTGGGGAATGGAGAAGTGCCGGAAGGCGCTGCGGCAACGATCGATACGGCCGATGTCGTCATTCGTTTCAACGATTGCCGTTCTGTCGGCACCGGCGGGGCGAGGACCGATATCGTCGCCGTCTGCAATACTGGCCGGCCGGCGCTTGCCATGCTTGGTGGCGGGCGCTGGAAGAACAGCGCCGCCGTGCGGCAGGCACGCGAGATCTGGAGCGTTCGGTCGGCTGAAAAGTTTGCCGGCATGCGCGCGGCACTGGCCGAAACGCATCCGGATCTCGACGACTTCTGCGACGACTACACTTGCGGTTTCGAGAGTTTTACAACGGCGACCGGCCGGGTGCATCGGGTCGTCCCCCTCGCAGCGCACGAGCAGCTGGACCGGGATCTGTCGCGGTTCGCGCCCACGCCTTATGTCGTGCCGTCGAGCGGCATGGTCGTGATTGCCGACGTGCTTTCCGGTTTTGCATCGGCCGACGATCTGGTCGTTCTGGCTGGCTTCGGCCATGTCGGTTGGGAGTGGCATCCCTTTGCCGCCGAGCGCCGGTACGTCGACGCACTTGCGGCCGAGGGCCGTCTTCGCCGTCTTTCCCCTTCTTCTTCAGACTTGTCCCAAGGAGCCTGAACCCATGCCCTACAAAATGTCGCGCGCGGCCTATGCCAACATGTTCGGCCCGACGGTCGGCGACAAGGTTCGGCTGGCCGACACGGAACTGTTCATCGAGGTGGAGAAGGATTTCACCACCTATGGCGAAGAAGTGAAGTTCGGCGGCGGCAAGGTGATCCGCGACGGCATGGGCCAAAGCCAGGTGACGCGAGCGGCGGGTGCGGTCGACACCGTGATCACCAACGCGCTGATCGTCGACCACTGGGGCATCGTCAAGGCGGATATCGGGCTGAAGGACGGGCGCATCGCGGCGATCGGCAAGGCCGGCAATCCCGATATGCAGCCTGGCGTGACGATCATCGTCGGTCCGGGCACCGAGGTGATCGCCGGCGAGGGCAAGATCGTCACCGCCGGCGGCATGGACAGCCATATCCACTTCATCTGCCCGCAGCAGATCGAGGAAGCGCTGATGAGCGGGCTCACCTGCATGCTCGGCGGCGGCACGGGGCCGGCGCATGGCACGCTCGCGACCACCTGCACGCCCGGGCCCTGGCATCTCGCCCGCATGATCGAGGCTGCGGACGCCTTCCCGATGAACCTTGCCTTTGCCGGCAAGGGCAATGCCTCGCTGCCCGCCGCGCTGGTCGAGATGGTGCTTGCGGGCGCGACCTCGCTGAAGCTGCACGAGGATTGGGGCTCGACGCCGGCTGCCGTCGACTGCTGCCTTGGTGTTGCCGACGAGTACGATGTGCAGGTGATGATCCACACCGACACGTTGAACGAGAGCGGTTTCGTCGAGGACACGATCGCGGCGATCAAGGGCCGCACGATCCATGCCTTCCACACGGAAGGGGCGGGTGGCGGCCATGCGCCGGATATCATCAAGATCTGCGGCCAGCCGAACGTCATTCCGTCGTCGACCAACCCGACCCGACCCTACACCAAGAACACGCTGGCCGAGCACCTGGATATGCTGATGGTCTGCCATCACCTGTCGCCGTCGATCCCCGAGGATATCGCCTTTGCCGAAAGCCGGATCCGTAAGGAGACGATCGCCGCCGAAGACATCCTGCACGATATCGGTGCGTTCTCGATCATCTCGTCCGATAGCCAGGCGATGGGCCGCGTCGGCGAGGTGGCGATCCGCACCTGGCAGACGGCCGACAAGATGAAGCGCCAGCGCGGCGCGCTGCCGCAGGAAACCGGCGACAACGACAATTTCCGGGTCAAACGCTATATCGCCAAATACACCATCAACCCGGCGATCGCCCATGGCCTCAGCCATGAGATCGGTTCGCTCGAAGTCGGCAAGCGCGCCGACCTCGTCCTCTGGAAACCGGCTTTCTTCGGCGTCAAGCCCGACATGGTGCTGATCGGCGGAACGATCGCCGCAGCACCGATGGGCGACCCCAACGCCTCGATCCCGACGCCGCAGCCGGTGCACTACCGGCCGATGTTCGGCGCCTATGGCAAGAGCCGCACGAACTCCTCCGTCACCTTCGTCTCGCAGGCCTCGCTCGATGGCGGGTTGGCGGCCAGGCTCGGCGTTGCCAAACAGCTCGTCGCCGTCAAGAACACCCGCGGCGGCATCGGCAAGGCATCGATGATCCACAACAACCTGACGCCGCATGTCGAGGTCGATCCGGAGACCTACGAAGTGCGGGCCGATGGCGAGCTCCTCACCTGCGAGCCGGCGACGGTTCTGCCGATGGCGCAGCGTTATTTCCTGTTCTGAGCGGCAAACGATTTTGTCTCGAAAAAGCGGTAGCTGGCGGGCCTTCAAGTGGACCGCCTACGGGGTGTCGGGTCTTGTCCTGGCAGTCGTCCTCGGGATGGTCGTGCCGCGACCGCTGTTGCCGAAGACGGCCACGGCCGCTGCGGTTGAGCCGGCTGTTGCCGGCGAACGCGTCCTGATCCTCGCCAGTCCGATCCACACCGATATCGCCATTCCCCTCAATGACGAGACGCGGACGCGGTTTGCCTTCGCCGGCGAGGCAGGCGTGCCTCTGGATCACCCGGAGGCGCGATGGCTGATCTTCGGCTGGGGTGGCCGCTCGTTCTACCTGGAAACGCCGACATGGTCGGAGCTGAAGCCAATGCCGGTCTTGAGGGCGCTGGCGCTCGACCGTTCCGTTATGCATGTCGATATTGCCGGGGCGATCGTCGAACCCCAGCCGTCGGTTACGAGCGTTGACCTCAAGCGCGCCGAGTTCGAGAAGCTGATGACGTTCATCTCCGGAAGCTTTGCCAGGAACGGCGGCGCCGTCTTTCCGATCGAGGGCTTTTCCTATGGTTATGCCGACCGCTTCTTTGAGGCGGAGGGCAGCTTCAATGCACTGTTTGGATGCAACACCTGGACGGCGCGGGCATTGAGAGAAGCCGGACTGCAGACGGGGTTCTGGAATCCCTTGCCTTCCACTCTTGGCCTGTCCCTGCGGCTACACAACTGAGACATTGTCCGCGCCGGTTCGGGATCGCCACAGGCATGCGCTTGTCGCATGTCTGCCATGCGCGGGTGTGAATCGACGCCTTTCGTGCTGCACCGCAGCGGAATTTCCGGTAGGAAACGAGCTGATATTTTCCTCGATCGCGACTGTTCTCCCAAGGCCGCTCGCAATCGAGTGCCTGCACTGAAGGAGATGACCATGCTCGGCAGAAAAGTACCCTCCGTAACGTTCCGCACCCGCGTTCGCGATGAAGCCGTCGGCGGCTCCAACCCGTTCCGTTGGCACGACGTTTCCTCCGACGATTACTTCGCCGGCAAGCGTGTCGTGTTGTTTTCGCTGCCGGGCGCCTTCACGCCCACCTGCTCGACCTTCCAGCTGCCCGACTTCGAAAAGCTGACGGCCGAGTTCCGCTCCGAAGGCGTTGACGAAATCTACTGCATCTCGGTCAACGACGCCTTCGTGATGAACGCCTGGGGCAAGTCGCAGAGCCTCGAGAACGTCAAGCTGATCCCCGATGGCTCGGGCGAGTTCACCCGCAAGATGGGCATGCTCGTCGCCAAGGATAATCTCGGCTTCGGCATGCGCTCCTGGCGCTATGCTGCCGTTGTCAACAACGGTGTCGTCGAACAGTGGTTCGAAGAGGAAGGCTACTCCGACAATTGCGACAGCGATCCCTACGGCGTTTCCTCGCCGCAGAACATTCTCGAGACGCTGAAGTCGCAGAAGCTCGCAGCCTGATCCGGCTGACGACGGATCGATTTTTGAAACCCCGGTGCTAGCGCCGGGGTTTTTTCTTGCTACAGTGCCAGGCAGAAAAGATGTCGAGGGTTCAATGGTTTACATTATTGCATATCTGACGGCGCACCCGGGCAAGGGCGTGGAAATCCTGACGCTGGCCGAGCCCCTGATCGAAGGAACGCGGCGGGAGGCAGGCTGCATCAGCTACGAGCTCTATCAAAAGCCTGCCGATCCCGACGCGCTGGTGTTTGTCGAAACCTGGAAGGACAAGGCCGCGGTCGACGCCCATTTTGCCGAGCCGCATCTGAAGGCGTTCCAGGTCGCGACGGCGGATCTGCTGGTCGAAGCGCGCATCGAGCTCGTGCACCCGGAAAAGGTCGAGGTGCTCTGAGATGCCCTATCGGTCGACCGAGGTACTTTCGCCCGGACCCAGGGACGAGGCGCCGTTGCACAGCATCACCTTGGCCCACGATGCGCGGCATCTGCGCCGCAAGCTGCTGCATCTCGAAAACGACGATGTCGTCATGCTTGACCTGAAGGAAGCGGTGATGCTGGCCGACGGCGACCTGCTGGTGCTCGAGGGTGGCGGTCATATCCGCATCGTTGCGGCATCCGAAGCGCTTTACGAGATCCGTCCGCGCGACCCGTTGCATCTCGTCGAACTGGCCTGGCATCTGGGCAATCGCCACCTCCCGGCGCAGATCGAGACAGGCCGCATCCTGATTTCCCGCGATCCGGTCATTCGGGCGATGCTTGAGGGGCTGGGGGCGGCGGTCGTCGAAATCTCCGAGCCGTTCCATCCGCTGCGCGGCGCTTATCACGCGGCCGGAGGCCACGATCACGGCCACCACCATCACCATGGCTGAACGGGTCGACACGCAGGCGCTGCTTCGCCTCGTGACCTGGCTGTCGCCGGCTTTCCCGGTCGGCGCCTTCTCCTATTCGAACGGGTTGGAGCAGGCAGTTCACGATGGCCATGTCAGCGATATCGAGAGCCTGCGGCTGTGGCTGGAGACGCTTCTTTGCCACGGATCCGGCTGGAACGATGCGGTGCTGCTTGGCGAAGCCTATCGCGGTTTCGGCGAGCCGGTGCAGCTTCAATCCGTGATCGAGCTTGCCGAGGCGATGGCGGCAAGTTGCGAACGGCACATGGAAACCATGCTGCAGGGCGAAGCCTTTCTGGCGGCAGCGCGGCATTGGCCGCACACCGTGCTCGATCGGCTGGGAGAAAGAACCGCCTATCCGGTCGCCGTCGGTGCGGTTGCGGGTGCCCACGCCACAGGCCTCGAGCCGGCGATTGCCGCCTATCTGCATGCGTCCGTATCCAATGCCGTATCGGTGGCCATTCGCTGCGGCGTCACCGGCCAACGTGACGGCGTCGGGCTGATCGCAGCCCTTGAGCCGACCATCGCTGCAGTGGCGCGAAAGGCGAGCGCCGCATCGCTGGAAGACCTTGGCTCGGCCACGATCGCAGCCGATATTTCATCTCTCAGACACGAGACCCTGCATTCGCGGCTGTTCCGCTCGTAAGCGTGCGCGGCCATAGAGCGTTTCCAGTTCGGACGGAGACGTGGAAACGCTCTATCTCTTTGTTTTTACGCGTTTCCTAGCGGAGAAGGTTTCACGCTTTTCCTGGAAATGCTCTAGAAAGGAACGTCACATGGCATCGAAGAATGGTCCCCTGCGTGTCGGCATCGGCGGGCCTGTCGGTTCGGGTAAGACGGCGCTGACGGACAAGCTCTGCAAGGCGATGCGGGAGAATTACTCGGTCGCGGTCGTGACCAACGACATCTACACCAAGGAAGATGCCGAAGCGCTGGTGCGCATGCAGGCGCTGCCGTCGGACCGCATCGTCGGCGTCGAGACCGGCGGATGCCCGCACACGGCTATCCGCGAGGATGCGACAATCAACTTGCAGGCAATCGCCGATCTCAACCGTCGCTTTCCCGATCTCGATATCGTCTTCATCGAATCCGGCGGCGACAATCTGGCCGCCACCTTCTCGCCTGATCTGGCCGACCTGACGATCTATGTCATCTCCGTCTGCCAGGGCGAGGAAATCCCGCGCAAGGGCGGGCCGGGCATCACCAAATCTGACCTGCTTGTCATCAACAAGCGGGATCTGGCGCCCTATGTCGGCGCCGACCTCGACGTCATGGATCGTGACGCGACCCGGATGCGGGCGGAAAAGCCCTTTGTCTTCACCGACATGAAACGCGGCGACGGCGTCAACCGGATCGTCGATTTCCTGACGCTGCATGGCGGGCTTAGCTCGAGGTAGCGCCTGGGTCGAGCCGGGGCCACAGGGAGGAATGGTCGTCCTTCGTGATCGTGGGCGACGAGATTCCGCTTTTGCGTTGTGGCCTGCTGCGACCGCTAGCTAGAGCGCTTCCGATTTAGACGGAACCGCACAAACGCTCTATCTCTTTGTTTTTACGCATTTCCGGACGGAAAACCGCTTCGCACTTTTCCTGGAAATGCTCTAGAACCGTTCCAGCGCCTGACGGTCGTGGATCTCGATCATGCGTCCTTTAACGGTGACGCCGGAGCGGCGAAGAGCCGAAAAGGCCCGCGACAGCGCCTCTGGCGCCAGGCCCAGCTTGCCCGCCAGCACATTCTTCTGGAACGGCAGCCGGAACGAGAAGGTCGTCGAGCCATCCGGGCAGTGACCGAGGATGTAGCTCGCGACCCGCTGTGGCGCCGTCAGAAGACGATCCTCTGCCAGGCAGTCCTCGGCCATCTGGCCATGACGGCAGAGCAGCTCCATCAGCGCCTGGGCAATATCCGGATGCTGCTCGGCGAGCTTGCGCAGATTGCGGCTGTCGAGGCGGGCGATGGTCGAGGACCCGATGGCCTGTGCGTTGGCGGTGGCGCGGTGCCCGAGGAACATGGCGCTTTCACCGAAGAGCTCACCCTTTGGAAAGACGGCGATGTCGGCCTCGCGCCCATCCTTGCCGAGCCGGTAGACGCGCACAAGGCCGGACAGGACGCAGAAGACGCTGTCAATGGGTTCGTCCTGATGAAACAGAATGTCGTGTTCTTCGTGGTTCGTTACGACGGCGCCTTCGAGAACGGCATCGGATGCTGTCGGTGACAGCTTCTCGAAGAAGCGGGAGCCCAGCAGCACCGCTCTGTCATTCGAGTTCAATCGCAAGGTCTTCATCACACCGGCCCTGAGGTAAAGTCTAGAGCGTTTCCGCCTTAGAAGGAGCACGAAAACGCTCTTGCTCCCCGTTTTTACGCATCTCCCGACGAAAAGCTGCTTCGCACTTTCCTGGAAATGCTCTGGTGTCAGGGTAACCGGGCTTTTGAAACGTCAATTGACCTCGATCAAACAATTCTCACAAAAAAGCCCGCACCGGTGGGTGCGGGCCCGATTTTCAGGTGATTTTTGGCCACTATTCGGCAGCGAGCGCCGGATGATTGATTACCTTGCCCGTTTGCTTGCCTTTCGACTGCCCGTCCTCAATCGTTTTCAGGCGCTCTTCCAGGCCCTCGATCGTCTTGCCCTGGTCGTTGACGAATTCGGTCAACGCCTCGCGGTCGAGCGGCAGGTTTTCCTCGTCCTTCTTGCCGACGAGGCGGCCGAAGATCCAGGCGAGCAGGCGCGACAGATCATCCATGATCAGGAAGAAGGACGGTACCACGACGAGGCTGAGGATCGTCGAGACGATGATGCCGCCGATGACCGCGATCGCCATCGGCGCCCGGAACGAACCACCTTCGCCGACGCCGAGTGCTGAGGGCAGCATGCCCGCCGACATGGCGATCGAGGTCATGATGATCGGGCGGGCGCGCTTGCGGCCCGCTTCGATCATTGCCTGCGTGCGATCCATGCCGTGGTGCATCATCTCGATACCGAAATCGACCAGCAGGATCGCGTTCTTGGTGACGATGCCCATCAGCATGAGGATACCGATCAGAACCGGCATCGACAGCGAGTTCTGCGTCAGGATCAGGCCGGCAGCGACACCGCCCATGGCAAGCGGCAGCGAGAACAGGATGGTGAAGGGCTGGATCACATCCTTGAACAGCAGGATCAGCACCACCAGCACCAGCATCAGGCCGAGCAGCATGGCATTGACGAAGCTTTCCTGCATCTCCTCCTCGACCTCGGCGTCACCGCTCTTGAGGAGTTGAACCGTGCTCGGCATCTCGGCATCGTTTGCAATCTGCTCGAACCGTGCAGAGGCGGTGTTCAGCGCCACGCCGATCGGGAGATCGGCGCCAAGTGCAACGACACGGTTGCGATCGTAACGTTTGATCGAACTCGGGCCTTCTGAATAGTTGATATCGGCAACGCTCGACAGCGGCACCGTCAAGCCCGAAGCGGTCTGGATCTTCAGGTTGCGGATCGCGGCGATATCCGTGCGGAAGTCACGGTTGATCTGGACGCGGATCGGTATGAGCCGACCATCGAGGGCAATCTTCGTCAGCGCCGCGTCGATATCGCCGATTGTGGCAACACGGATGACTTCCGAGATTTGCGCGGTGGTAATGCCAAGGCGTGACATCTGCTCGTCACGCGGACGGATCTGCAACTCTGGACGGGGCAGGGCGCCGTCAGGGCTGACATTGGCCAGGAGTGGATCGCTGCGCAGCTTGGCTTCGAGAATTGCAACGGCCTGGTCCAGATCCGTCTCGTTGTTCGAGAGCAGGTTGAAGGACAGCTCTCGCTCACCGCGGTCGTTGAGCTTGATGACCCGGACGTCCGGAATATCCCGGACGCGGGCAAAGATTTCCTTTTCGATCTGGGCCTGAGGAATGATGCGGCCATCTGGCTCAAGCTTCGGCAGGTATTGGCCGATGACCGGCAGGCCGCCAATGACGTCGTTGACGATCTTGTTGAGAAGCGAGTGGTCGCGCTTTTCCAGCAGCACCGTCACGGTAGCCCGGCGCAGTTCCAGGTCGCCCTTGGGTGAGGCACCGCCGAGCACGAAGACGCTGTCCACGCCCTCGAGGTCCTTGACCCTCTCATAGATCTGCGCGGTCGTGCGGTCCGTGTCTTCGAGCATGGCATCCGGGGCCAGTTCGACGGAGAGGCTGACGCGCGACGTGTCGTCCGGGGGCAGGAAGCCGCCGGGCACGAACAGGAACAGCGCGGCCATGGAGGCCACGGTGACGCCGATGGCGATGAGCACCGTTAGGTAGCGCATGTACCAGCGCTTCGTGGTTGCATGAACCAGGCGCGTATACTTGCGCATCAGGTAGCCGTCTTCGAGATGATGTCCATCAAGTTTGGATGGACGCATCAGATAGGCGGCCATGACGGGCGTGATCAGCCGTGCAACCAGCAGCGAGAAGAACACCGAGACGGCGACAGTCAGGCCGAACTGGATGAAGTACTGGCCAACGATGCCCGGCATGAACGACACCGGTATGAACACCGCGATGATCGTGAACGTGGTCGCGATAACCGCAAGGCCGATTTCGTCTGCTGCTTCGATCGCCGCCCGATAGGGCGACTTGCCCATATGGATATGCCGCTCGATGTTCTCGATCTCGACGATCGCGTCATCGACGAGAATGCCGGTCGCCAGCGTCAGCGCCAGGAAGCTGACGAGATTGAGCGAGAAGCCGAGCAGTTCCATGACCCAGAAGGTCGGTACCGCCGAGAGCGGCAGGGCGACGGCGCAAATCAGCGTGGCGCGCCAGTTTCGCAGGAACAGCATGACGACGATGACGGCAAGCAGTGCGCCTTCCATCAGCGTATGCAGGGCCGCTTCATAGTTGCCGTAGGTGAAGTAGACGGAATCGTCGACCATCTCGATGGTGACGTCAGGGTTGGCCGCGCGGATCTTTTCCAGCGACTTGGCAACGGTTTCGGCAACGCTGACTTCACTGGCACCCTTGGCCCGGAAGACCGCGAAGGTGACGCCGGGATTGCCGTTGAAGCGCGAAAAGGAGCGGGGCTCCTCATAGGTATCGGTCACGGTGCCGAGTTCGGAAAGACGCACGAAGCGACCGCTTGGCACCGAGATCATCGTGTTGGCAAGCTGGTCGACATTGCGGGCGTCGCCGAGCGTACGGATCGCCTGTTCGCTGCCGCCCACCTGACCGCGGCCGGAGCCCAGGTCCATGTTCATGCGTCGAAGCTGGCCATTGACGTCGGCGGCGGTGATCCCCAGCGAATTCAGCTTGTCCTCGCTAAGCTCGACGCGAACCTCGCGGTCGGCACCGCCGTAGCGATCGACCCGGCCGATGCCGCTCTTGCCCTGAATTTCGCGCTTGATGACGTCGTCAACGAACCACGAGAGTTCTTCCAGCGACATGCCCGGTGCAGAGACGGAGAAGCTCTGGATCGCCTGGCCTTCGACGTCGACCTTGGAGACGATGGGCTCTTCGATCGAGGTGGGCAGGTCGCCGCGGATGCGGTCGATGGCGTCCTTGACGTCCTGGACGGCCTGGGTCGTGGGTACTTCCATACGGAAGATCACGGCCGTGGTCGATGTGCCGTCGTTGATCGTCGACTGGATATGGTCGACGCCGGTGACGCTGGCGACCGCGTCCTCGATTTCCTTGGTGACCTGGGTTTCGAGTTCGGCCGGCGAGGCACCGCTCTGCGCCACGCTGATCGACACGATCGGCACGTCGATGTTGGGGAAGCGGGTGATCGGCAGGCTGAAGAACGACTGATAGCCGAGCACCAGCAGCACGAAGAAGGCGAGGATCGGAGCGATCGGATTTCGGATGGACCAGGCTGAGAAGTTCATGGTCACGGTTCCTGTCAGTTGGTCGCTGGTTGCGCTGGTTTGACGGGGTTGATGCGGTCGCCGTCGCGCACATAGGCGCCGGCCCTGGCGACAACCTCTTCGCCGGCCTTCAACCCCTCGACCACCTCGACGAACTTGCCATCGGAGATGCCGGTCGTCACCGGGATGATGTTGACCACACCGTTGTCGACCTTGCGCACGATGGTCTTGCCGTTCTCATTGGTAACCGCCGTTTGCGGCAGAACGACAGCTGTTTTCTCTTCGGCGGTGATGATGGCGCTGGCATACATGCCGGAGCGTGCCTTGGCGGTGTCCTTGAGGCTGATGAACACGGTGCCGAGCCGGGAAACGGGATCGACCGTCGGGGCGATCAGGCGGATGGCGCCCTCGACCTTGGTGTTCCCGCCGGCAAGCGTGATCGTCGCCGGCTGGCCGACGGCAAGCTTGATGATGTCGGCTTCGGCGACATCCGCTTTCATCTCGATCGCGCCATCGCGGATCATCGCAAACAGCGGTTCGCCGCTGCCATTGGCGATCGCACCGATCTTGGCGTTCTTGGCGGAAATGACGCCGGCGACCGGGGCCTTGACCTCGGTGCGGGTGAGGCGAAGATCGATGTCGTCGATCTGGGACTGCGCCACCTTGATATCGGCCTTGGAGACCGCAGCGGCCTGTTCGGCGGAGCGGACCCGGGCACGGGTGGCCGCGGCAAGAGCGCGGACGCGATCGGCTTCCGCCGTCGAAACGGTGCCGTTCTTGGCAAGCTCCGCGTTGCGATCGCTGACGCGTGTCGCTTCTTCGGAATTGGCCTTTGCTTCGCTAAGTTGAGCGGTGAGCTGCGCCAGCCCGGCTTCCGCCTTGGCGAGCGCCGCTTCGAGCTGGCTCTTTTCAAGCCGCAGCGCGTCGTCGTTGAGAACCACCAGCACGCTGCCTGCTTCGACCTTGTCGCCGATATCGACATTGAGCGAGCGGATCGACAAGCCCTCGACCAGCGGCGCGACATAGATCTGCTCAACCGCCTGTATCGTCCCGGTTGCAACGACGCGATCGCTGATCGACTGATCGACTGCCTCGGTCACGACGATCGACGGCAGGCTCTGCGCGGGCTGCGCCTTGGCTGGTTCCTCGGCAAATGCACTTGAAAACGGAGCAATCATCATCGCAACGCAAACGCTGAGAGCAGGTAATACTTTCTGAGCCATCGGCTTTACAATCCTGGCAACGGAAACGACATAAAAAGGAACTGTGCCTTCGCAGGCCGGATCCCAATGCAATCAAGCGATTTTCAGTTTCGCCGACGCTTGTCTTCGCGGATTAAGCGAAACAAGGCATAGGCGCACGGCCATTTTCATTCATGCGCCACTCGCACGGTATCAGACCGTGAGCGCGGGCAGGACGGGGAGAGGCTCCCGCAGGCAAACTATTCGGAAAAATCAACTCCTCCGTGTTGCTTGCCTCCAACAAACATCCGCGCCTATGTAATCTTCACATCATCTGCTTACAAGTGCGGTGAAGTGATGGTTCCTCAATATTTCTTCCGTTCTGCAATCTTGGTTGCAATCTCGACACGATCTTGACAATCGAGGCGCATCAACGGCCCGTTGGCCCCGAATTGCCACCCCCACGCCCGGAAATTCGAGGCAACCTTAGCGGGCCATGAAAGGCCTGCACGCAAACGGAAGAGGGCCGCGCGATGGCTGTCGCGCGACCCTCTTCTGTCATTCGGTTTGTTTTCTTCCTACTTCAACGCGGCGTCGGTGATCTCGTGCGTCCAGGCGCCTTCCGGCTCCTTGGAGATGACCGGATCGGAACCGCCCGAAAGCAGCGACTGCACGGTGCGCTTGTAGTCGGCTTCATCCAGGGCGCCGTTCGAACCGGCGGTCAGCTTGGCCACTTCGCCCATCATGCGCTTCTGGTGCTTTTCGGTCTGGGCACCGGTTGAGTCATTCTCGAGAACGATGTCGGCTGCTTCATCCGGGTTCTGTTCGGCATACTTCCAGCCCTTCATCGAGGCGCGCACGAACTTGACCATCTTTTCCTTGAAGGCCGCATCCTTGAGCTTGTCTTCGAGCACGTAGAGGCCATCTTCGAGTGTCGCCACGCCCTGGTCTTCATACTGGAATGTCACGAGATCGTCCGGCTTGATGCCGGCATCGATGACCTGCCAGTACTCGTTGTAGGTCATGGTCGAGATGCAGGCCGCCTGCTTCTGGATCAGCGGATCGACGTTGAAGCCCTGCTTCAGGACGGTCACGCCTTCCGGGCCGCCGTCCGTCGGGATCTTCAGATGCGACATCCACGACAGGAACGGATACTCGTTGCCGAAGAACCAGACGCCAAGCGTGTGTCCCTTGAACTTGTCCGGGCTGGTGACGCCGCTCTCCTTGAGGCAGGTCAGCATCATGCCCGACTTCTTGAACGGCTGAGCGATGTTGACGAGCGGCACGCCCTTTTCGCGGGTGGCAAGGGCTGACGGCATCCAGTCGACGACGACGTCGGCGCCTCCGCCGGCAATCACCTGCGCGGGCGCGATATCCGGGCCGCCGGGCTTGATATCGACGTCGAGCCCTTCTTCTTCGTAGAAGCCCTTGTCCTTGGCGACGTAGTAGCCGGCAAACTGCGCCTGCGTGACCCATTTCAGCTGCAGTGTCACCTTGTCGGCGGCTTCGGCATGGAATGCTGCGAGCGAAAAGACGCCTGCGGCGAGAAGCGATGCAAGTCTCTTGTTCATGTCAGTTCCCTCTTGTTTTTGTTTCATTGTGTTTGAAGTAGGCAATTCGGGACGGAAAACCGTTTCACACTTTTCCTGGAATTGCTCCACGGTGTTCTCAGGCGCGCCCTCCGCGAATGGAAGGATGCCAGAAGGTGACGGCGCGCTCGATGAGCGCCACCACCCCGTAGAAGGCCGAACCTGCCACCGCCGCGACGGCGATTTCGGCCCAGACCATGTCGACGTTCATGCGGCCCACTTCCGTGGAGATCCGGAACCCCATGCCGACAATGGGTGTCCCGAAGAATTCGGCGACGATGGCGCCGATCAGCGCCAGGGTGGAGTTGATCTTGAGCGCGTTGAAGATGAACGGCCAGGCGGCCGGCAGGCGCAGCTTGACGAGCGTCTGCCACCAGGAGGCGGCATAGGTGCGCATCAGGTCGCGCTCCATGTGGCTGGACGCTGCCAGTCCGGCGATGGTGTTCACCAGCATCGGGAAGAACGTCATGATGACGACGACGGCGACCTTGGACTGCCAGTCGAAGCCGAACCACATGACCATGATCGGCGCAACGCCGATGACCGGCAGCGCCGAGACGAAGTTGCCGAGCGGCAGCAGCCCCTTTTGCAGGAATGGCGAGCGATCGATGAGGATGGCGACGACGAAACCAAGGCCGCAACCGAGGGCATAGCCTGTTAGCACCGCCTTCAGGAATGTCTGGCGGAAGTCTGCCGCCAGTGTTGGCAGCGAGTTGATCAGGCGCTGCCAGATCATCGACGGTGCCGGCAGCAGGACGGAGGGTACGGAAAAGCCGCGCACGATGCCTTCCCAGAGCACCAGCAGGGTGATGCCGAAGAGGAGCGGTACGGCGAAATGTGCGGCCCGGTTGGCGGCTTCGCTTTGAAACCGCTGGCGCACCAGCCATTCGTTGAAGGCCCAGGCCGCAAGCCAGAAGACGACGGCACCAATCAGGATCGGAAGATTCATGGCTTGGCCCCCATGCGCTTCAGGACGGCGGTGTGTGCAAAGCCGACGATCATGACCAGCACCGCCGCAAGCGCTGCCGCCATGAACAGCGCCGACCAGATCTGCACCGTCTGGCCATAATAGGAACCGGCGAGCAGGCGCGCGCCGAGGCCGGCTACGGCACCTGTCGGCAGTTCGCCGACGATGGCGCCGACGAGCGAAATTGCGACGGCAACCTTCAGCGAGGTGAAGAGATAGGGCATCGATGACGGCCAGCGCAGCTTCCAGAAGGCCTGCGCTTGCGAGGCATTGTATGTGTGCATCAGATCGAGTTGGATCGCCTCGGGGCTGCGCAGGCCCTTCACCATACCGACGACCACGGGGAAGAACGAGAGATAGGTCGAGATCAGCGCCTTCGGCAAAAGCCCGGAGATGCCGATCGCGTTGAGGACGACGATGATCATCGGCGCGATGGCGAGGATCGGGATCGTCTGGCTGGCGATCACCCAGGGCATCAGCGACCGGTCCATGGCGCGGTTGTGCACGATGCCGATGGCCAGGAGAATGCCGAGTACAGCGCCGATGCCGAAACCGAGCAGAGTGGCCGAAAGCGTGATCCAGGCGTGATAGACCAGGCTGCGTTTCGAGGTGATCGGCTTGTTGACGGTCGTATCCCAGATCTCGGCGATAACCTGGTGCGGTGCCGGCAGAACGGGGCGCTCCTGCGCCATGGTGTTGTGAACGATCTGCGAGAAACTGATCTCGGTGCCGGCGCGGGCAGCGGTGTCGCGCTCGAACGGCGCGTTCAGGAACACGACTGCAATGTACCAGACCACGATCAACAGCGCGACGACGGTGCCGACTGGCAAGAGCTTGTCCCTGAGGAAGCTTTCTTCTCTCATCGTCATGCCTTTCCGCTTGCCGGCAGCAAAATCAGGCCCATGGCGGCGATGCCGAGCATGACGCCGGCCGCCTGGGTGAGGCTCAGCTTTTCGCCGAAGACGGCAAAGGCAATGATGTTGACGAGAACCAATTGCACGATGGCTGACAACGAGATTGCAAGGCCAAGCCCGCCGTCGCGCATCAGCTTCACCATGATGATGTTGCCGACCATGTAGAGCCCGAGGGCCAGAACCAGCACGCCGACATGGCTGTTGGAGACATAGGCGCGCGAAGCCGTCGCGCCGCCGAGAAAAATGGTCGTGGCAAGCAGCAGCCAGAGGACATAGGCAAGGTTCATGGCCGTACCCCCGCTCCACGCCAATGGTAGAGAATGTCAGGCAGGCCTTCCTCGTTGTCGCCATCGGTGCGGCTTACGGCAGAGAAGCCCTGGCGTTCGTAGAAGCGCTGGGCGTTGCCGTTTGCCTCGAAGGTCCAGAGGTTCAACTCTGTTGCGGACAGCGACCTCGCGGTCTTGAGCAGATTGCTGCCGACGCCCACGCCGCGGTGGACGTCGTCGACATAAAGCGCCGTCACATAATGATCACTTGAGAGCGCCATGAAGCCTGCGACCCGGTCGTTGCGCTCGGCAACGATCACGGTCCGCTCGGGAAAGACCGTCTCGAGATAATATCGCTCGACGTCGGCATGCTGGTGTATCCGCGGCATCCACGGCGTCGCGTCGATCCAGCGGTTGAGAATGTCGGCGCAGGCACTCATGTCGGCCCGTGTTGCAGGACGGCAAATGGTCGAAGACGCCCCGCTATTCCTCATAGCTGTGCCCCGCTCTCAGGCCCTCGCGCACGCGATGGGCGACCTCGAGAAACTCAGGCGTTTCGCGAATGCCGAGCGGGCGCTCTCGCGGCAAGGGCGATTCGATGATGTCGGTGACGCGGCCGGGGCGAGGGCTCATCACCACGATCCTGGTGGAGAGATAGACCGCTTCGGGAATGGAATGCGTGACGAAACAGATGGTCTTGTTGGTACGGGCCCAGAGCTTCAACAGCTGCTCGTTCAGATGATCACGAACAATCTCGTCAAGCGCGCCGAAGGGCTCGTCCATCAGGAGAAGATCGGCGTCGAAGGCAAGCGCGCGGGCGATCGACGCGCGCTGCTGCATGCCGCCCGACAGTTGCCATGGGTATTTCTTGCCGAAACCGGCGAGGTTGACGAGATCCAGCGTGCGGTCGATGCGCGCCTTCTGCTCCTGCCTGTTGTAGCCCATGATTTCGAGCGGCAGGGCGATGTTCTTCTCGATGGTGCGCCAGGGATAGAGGGCGGCCGCCTGAAAGACATAGCCGTAGGCGCGTTGCCGCCGCGCTTCCTCGGGCGTCATGCCATTGACGGTGATCGTACCGGAGGTCGCCTTTTCCAGATCGGCGATGACGCGCAGGAACGTCGTCTTGCCGCAGCCGGAGGGGCCGATGAAGGAAACGAAATCCCCCTTGGTCACATCCAGATTGACGCCGGTCAGGGCGTTCACCGGGCCGTCGGCGGTCTCGAAGGTCAGACAGAGGTCCCGGGCCGAAACCACGGATGCGGTATTGGACGTCATCGGCGAATACTCATTCTGGCTTGGCTGTGTCAGACTGCTATCCGGACCGGCAACATGCAATCGCGGATTTGTAAGCGGAGCCGTTTGCTGCTGGTTTTTCAGGGAATTCTGGAGAACAGTCATGTCTCGATCATCCAATCCTGGCTGTCGCGTGGTTCGCCCCGGCAGCGGACATGCCGGAAAGCAGGGGCTCAGCTATTTCGAGGGCATCGCGGCGGAAACCGTTGGGGCGACCGGCATCTGCATGCACCTCCTGACAATCCCGCCCGGCGCCCGTGCCAAGGCGCATCTGCACGAGGACCATGAGACGGCGATCTACGTGCTGTCGGGCGAGGCGCACACTTGGTTCGGCGAGCGGCTCGAGGAGCATGCCGTCGTTCGCGCCGGCGAGATGTTCTACATTCCGGCCGGCGTGCCGCACCTGCCGGCAAACCTCTCCGATGCACCCTGTTCGGCCGTGATCGCCCGCACCGACCCCAATGGGCAGGAAAGCGTCGTCCTCTTGCCGGAGCTTGACGCTCTCGTGCCCGGGTGACGCGACCAGCAAACGCGCCGAAGCGTCCCGCCGGTGCGGCGGAACATGTCCGGTGGGACAGAGTGGTGGGAAGACGTGCAGGCCGTGAAGCACGGGGATCACACGCCTGTTGCCGGGATGCCGCTGCGCTGGACGGCGCGGGGGGCGGTGACTTCCTTCCAGGTGGTGAGCGCGGTGCTGACGGCCGGGAACGGATCGCGGCGGACGAATTCGCCATGGCCCTCGCGCGTCTTGACCGTGTTTTCCTCGATGGCGACGACGCCGCGCGTCAGCGTGTAACGCGGCAGGCCCTTTACTTCCTTGCCCTCGAAGACGTTGTAGTCGATCGCCGACTGCTGGTTCTTGGCCGAGATCGTCTTCGACCGCTTCGGATCCCAGACCACCAGGTCGGCGTCGGCGCCGACGAGAACAGCGCCCTTCTTCGGGTAGATGTTGAGGATCTTGGCGATGTTCGTCGACGTGACGGCCACGAACTCGTTCATGGTGATGCGGCCGGTGTTGACGCCGTGGGTCCACAGCATCGGCATGCGATCTTCAAGCCCGCCGGTGCCATTGGGGATCTTGGTGAAATCGCCGACGCCGGAGCGCTTCTGCTCTGAGGTAAAGGCGCAATGGTCGGTCGCGACCACCTGCAGCGAACCGGATGCGAGGCCGGCCCAGAGACTATCCTGGTGCAGCTTGTTGCGGAACGGCGGCGACATCACGCGGCGGGCGGCGTGGTCCCAGTCCTTGTTGAAATATTCGGTTTCGTCGAGCGTCAGGTGCTGGATCAGCGGTTCGCCGAAGACGCGCATGCCCTTGGCGCGGGCTCGGCGGATTGCTTCATGCGCCTGTTCGCAGGAGGTGTGGACGATGTAGACCGGGCTGCCCGCCATGTCGGCGATCATGATCGCCCGGTTGGTTGCCTCGCCCTCGACTTCGGCCGGCCGCGAATAGGCATGCGCCTCCGGGCCGTTGTTGCCTTCCGCCAGCAGCTTCGCCTGCAATTGGGCAACCACGTCGCCGTTTTCCGCGTGGACGAGCGGCAGCGCACCCAGGCCGGCACAGCGCTGGAAGGACGAGAACATCTCGTCGTCGTCGACCATCAACGCGCCCTTATAGGCCATGAAGTGCTTGAAGGTGTTGATGCCTTTGTCCCTGACGATGGTCTCCATCTCGTTGAAGACCTGCTCGCTCCACCAGGTGATCGCCATGTGGAAGGAATAGTCGCAGTTGGCGCGGGTCGACTTGTTGTGCCACATATCCAGCGCTTCGAGCAGCGACTGGTTGGGCGAGGGCAGGGCGAAATCCACGACCATGGTCGTGCCGCCGGCGAGTGCTGCCCGGGTGCCACTTTCGAAATCGTCGGAAGAGTAGGTACCCATGAAGGGCATTTCGAGGTGGGTGTGCGGGTCGATGCCGCCGGGCATGACGAAACAGCCGCTGGCGTCGAGCGTTTCGTCGCCTTTGAGGTCCGGGCCGATCTCGATGATCCTGCCGTCTTCAATCTTCACGTCCGCCTTGTAGGTCAGATCGGCGGTGACGATGGTTCCACCCTTGATGACAGTGCTCATTGATTTTCATCCTCGCGATTGTGCTTCCGGTGGCCCTTGGGCCGCCACGAAAAAGGGCGGAACTTTCGTCCCGCCCGCAAACTCATTCGACGATTTCGGCCGTTTCAACGACGGCGTGGAAGAGGACGTCGGCGCCGGCGCCGGCCCACTCCTTTGAGATGTCCTCCGCCTCGTTGTGGCTGAGGCCTCCGACGCAGGGGCACATGACCATGGTCGCGGGCGCGACCTTGGCTGCCCAGCAGGCATCGTGTCCGGCACCTGAGATCAGGTTCATGTGGCTGTAGCCGAGCCTTTCGGCGGCGTTGCGCACGGCAGTGACGAGTTTCGGATCGAAGGTCACCGGTTCGAAGTGGCCGATGGCCTCGACGGAGCAGCCGACGCCGAGCGCATCGGCGATCTCAGGCGCTTCCGCCTCGATCTTGGCGCGCATGCGGTCGAGCTTGGCCTTGTCGGGCGAGCGGATATCGACGGTGAAGACGACCTTGCCGGGCAGCACGTTGCGCGAGTTGGGCGAGAAGACCACCTGACCGACGCCGCCGACGGCGCCCGGCTGGTTTTCCATCGCCACGCCCTGAACCATCTCGATGATCCGCGACATGGCCAGGCCGGCATTGACGCGCATGTTCATCGGGGTCGAGCCGGTATGCGCCTCGCGCCCGGTCAGTGTGAACTCCAGCCACCACAGGCCCTGACAATGGGTGACGACGCCGATATCCTTGTTTTCGGCCTCGAGGATAGGGCCTTGCTCGATGTGATATTCGAAATAAGCGTGCATCTTGCGGGCGCCGACCTCTTCGTCGCCGACCCAGCCGATGCGCTTCAGTTCGTCGCCGAAGGCCTTTCCTTCCGGGTCCTTGCGGGCGTAGGCAAATTCCTGGCTGTGCACGCCGGCAAAAACGCCGGAGGCGAGCATCGCCGGCGCAAAGCGCGCGCCTTCCTCGTTGGTCCAGTTGGTGACGACAATGGGGTGCCTGGTCTTGATGCCGAGATCGTTCATCGAGCGCACGACCTCGAGGCCCGAGAGCACGCCGAGCACGCCGTCGAACTTGCCGCCGGTCGGCTGGGTATCGAGATGAGAGCCGACATACACAGGAAGGGCATCCGGGTCGGTGCCGGGCCGGGTGAAAAACATGTTGCCCATGGTGTCGACGCCCATGGTCAGGCCGGCCTGATCGCACCAGGACTGGAAGAGCTTGCGGCCCTCGCCATCCTCGTCGGTCAGCGTCTGGCGGTTGTTGCCGCCGGCGATGCCCGGGCCGATCTTGGCCATGTCCATTAACGTATCCCACAGGCGGTCGGCATTGACGCGCATGTTCTCGCCAGGTGCTGCCACGGCGGTCTCCTCATTTTTTTGGGCGGCACCTTGGGTGGTGCATGCCCCTCACGTTCCCTTGGTCAAATCCAGGCTTGGTTTTTTCTGGTGCCCTTCGATCAGTCGTTGCCTTTGCTGGCGAACTGGCTGATAATTTGACCGGTTGGTAAAACATTACAACTTCCGTTGCGGCACTCAAGTCGGAAAAACAAAAAAACGAAGTTGTTGCCCGAAAAGATGGCGGCGCCGAAATTTGGGCAGATACGACCTGTGCGGATGAACGCGCAGGCACCTGCAGGGGGCGAAATGGTACTTCCGAGAGCGGCCAAGACCCAGAGGCGTACACGCATCCAGGAGGAGAAGGAAGAGCGCATTCTGGAGGCAGCGCTGGAGGTGTTTTCGGCGAACGGCTTTCGCGGCGCGACCGTCGATCAGATCGCCGATGTGGCCGGCATGTCGAAGCCGAACCTGCTCTATTATTTCCGCACCAAGGAAGCGATGCACCGCGCGCTGATCGATCGCGTGCTCGATACCTGGCTTGATCCGTTGCGTGCCTTCGACGCCGAGGGAAACCCGGTTACCGAGATCCGCAGCTACATCCGGCGGAAGCTGGAGATGGCGCGCGATTTCCCGCGCGAAAGCCGGCTCTTCGCCAATGAGGTCCTGCAAGGCGCGCCGCATATCGAAGACGAACTCAAGGGGCCGCTGAAGGAGCTTGTCGATGAGAAGGCGGAGGTCATCCGCGCCTGGACCAAAGCCGGCAAGATCGCCAAATGCGACCCCTACCACCTGATCTTCGCGATCTGGTCGACGACGCAGCATTATGCCGACTTCGACGTGCAGGTGCGCGCCGTGCTCGGGCAGGGCAATTCCGGCGAGGGTCGGTTCGAGGATGCGGCGCGGTTTCTCGAGCGCCTGTTCGTCGACGGGCTGCAGGTGAGCGAACAGCCTGCCGCCTGAGCGCCGTTGGGATCAATCCGGCAGCAATGCCATCAACGCCAGCCCGCAGGCCGTCGTCAGTGCCCCGGCGAGAACCGGCAGGCTGACCCAGCCGTGACCGAGAATGCCCTCAAGCAGAATGATGAAGCTGGGCGTCAGATAGCCGTAGCCGAGCACTTTCGACGATGGCAGGCGCAGGGATGCGTATTGCAGCAGGAGGAAGGTGATCGCGGTGGTGACGACGGCCAAATATGCGACGGCGATCCAGACGATGGCCGGCAGGCTTGGAAAGTCGGTGCTGGCAAGGCCTGCGGCGCCGGGTACAAGCAGCCACGGCACGGTGCAGGCGGCAACCCAGAAGCCGAAGGCGAAGGGGTTTTCCTTGCGGTCGAACTTGCGGATCAGCGGCACGTAGATCGCGTGGCAGATGACGCCGACGAAGAAGATCAGCTCGCCCTGGCCGATGTCGAAGGCGAGGATTGCCTGGATGTTGGCGCGAAAGATCACCCAGACGGCGCCAAGTGCTGCGATGATCAGGCCTGCGAGCACGCCGGGACGGGTGTGCTGGCTGAGCAGTAGAAAGGCAAAGCCCGCGCTCAAGAGCGGCATCAGCGTGAAGACGGCGCCCGTCGACACCGGGTCGGTGAATTCCAGCGCCTTGAACATCGTCAGCATGTAGACGGCGATCAGCCCGCCGAGGATGAGGAAGCGCCACAACTGCCTGGGGATCCGAAACGGCACCCTGGCGTAACCGAAGGTGAGCACGCCAAGCACCACGACGGTCAAGAGATAGCGCCAGAGCGTCAGCGGGCCGGCGCCCATGTGCTGTGCCGCCAATCCGCCGAAGGAGAAGGAACCGGCGATGAGCGCCGAAAAGGTCAGCATCGCCAGATGCGCCTTGAGCTTTTCGACGCCCTTGGCGTGGCTCTGGTGCGCCGTTTTCGGCGAGACATCCTGTTTCATGCTGGCTTCCGGATCCGGTGCTGAAGACTCGAGCGAGCGCCCATACACCTAAGCCGGAGCGGGTGAGGGTTGCAAGGCCTTGGCGATATCGCCGGCATCTTCGACGATCCAGGTTTCGAGGGTCGCCTGGCGTCCGCGAAGGCTGATGTCGAGCCGCTTGTGCGCCTCCATCACCACACCGGCGCGATTGACGAGCTCGGCCGAAACGGCGAGTTGGGCGTCGTGTTCCTTGGCAAGGCCTTCGAGCCGGCTTGCCGTATTGATGGTATCGCCGACGGCAGTCAGAGACGTCGCCTGTCCATAGCCGATCTCGCCGATGATGGCTGGGCCGGCATGCATACCGATCGCGATCCGCAGCGGCTCGTCGAGCTCGCCCTGGAAGGTCTGGTTGAGAGCATCGATGCCCTTGGAAATGCGCACCGCGGCTGCAAGCGATTGCTGGCAGGCCTCGGTAAACGAGTTCTTCAGGCCGAAGATTGCCAGCGCGCCATCGCCGATGAACTTGTCGATGACCCCACCGGAATCCTCCACCGCCTCGCCGACCATCTCGAAATAGCGGTTGAGGAGGAAGACCGTATCGAAGGGCAGCTTATGCTCGGCGATGCTGGTGAAGCCGCGCAGGTCGCAGAAGAGCACGGCGATACGCCGCTCGCGCCCCTCGCCATCCTGGCGCACCAGCTGCTTCTTGATGCCGATGCTGTCGGTATCGAGGATAGGCACGACGGTGACGTTGTGGATCGGACGGAACTGGCAGGCAAGGCGGACATTGTCGGGTGCGCCGATCCGTGTCAGCGTCGTCAGCTCGGCATCTTCCGGCCCCGGCTGGCCTTCGAGACCCTGAATCACGCGCACGCGGCAGGTAGAGCAGCGGCCGCGACCGCCGCAGACCGAGACATGCGGGATGCCGGCGGCGCGGCTTGCCTCCAGCACGCTGAAGCCGAGATTGACGGTGGCGACACGGCCATCGGGGTAGCGCACGCGGATGCGCCCACCCTTGGGCAGGACGCGCAGGGCAAACGTGCCGACGATCAGCCCGGCAAAGCCGAGATAGAGACCGAGCCGGATATTCTCGAGCAGGTCGACATCGAAGGCCGGCTTGGCTTCAGCGCTGTCGCCATAGCCGCCATGCTCCGCATAGACGCGCTCGACCGAGCGGGCGCCGCTGAAGAAGCCGAGAAGCGCGAAGATCGGCACGAGGATCGCGATCGTGTAGAGCAGGACCTCGTAGCGCGGAAACCAGGTCCGTCCGCGCATCCAGAACCAGGCGCCGAGGCAGCCGTGGCTCCAGGCGAGCAAAAGGGCGAGAGATTGGCGAGTGGCATTGGTCCAGCTGGACCAGAGCGCCCGCAGCATGCCGGGATAATCGGCCTCCACTCCGGTCAAAAGCGGTTCGACCCGTGCGGCGGTCACGTGGCCCAGCAGCAGGAAGGGCAGGCTGAGGCCGAAGACGATCTTGAGCGCTTCGCGCATCGGCATGCGCAGCGTCTGGCGGCGATACAGGCTATCGAGTGCCATCATGAAATGCGCAAGCAGCGCACCATAGAGCAGCACCGTGCCGGGCACGCTGTGCCAGGCGACGTTGAAGACCTTGCGGCCGGACTCCATGGCATCGATGGAGATCAGTCCGAGCGAATGGTTGAGAAAATGGGCAAGGATGAACGTACCAAGCACTGCCCCGGAAACGAGGTGAATGCGCTTGCGTCTATTGGCGGAAATGATCGTCAAATAGCGAGCCCAGCTCTGCCGGCGAAACACCGGCTTCGGTTATTTCCCCCTTTATTATCCAGATCGCATACGCCGACAACTTACCTTTTCTACACAATCTGTTTCGTTATCGTGTCTTGCGCGTCATTGGCCACTGGCGCTATTCGGCGGGGTTCGGCTGCCAAAGCTCGATCGGGTTGCCTTCGGGGTCGTAGAGCCTGGCGGAGCGGCCGTTCGGATAGGTTTGCGGGTCGGCTGTCACCTCGATGCCCGCAGTACGAAGCTGCTCCGTCATGGCGTCGACGCGGAAGTTCAGCATCCACATCTGTTGGCTTTGGCCGAAACAGTCGGTGTCGCGCTTGAACGGGGCGAAGACGGTGCTGCCGGCGCGTTGCCTCCTTGCTTGGCTTCCGACGCCTCCGCTCGCAACAGGGATAGCCGTTGGCGTCATTCCATCATGGGCGGCAGCCGCGCGGCAAGGGTATCGATGAGCAGCCGCAGCTTTGGCGGCATATATTGGGTTTTCGGCCAGACGACATAGGTGCCGTAGGACAGAGCGGGCACATCGGCGAGTATCTGCACGAGCGAGCCGGAAGCGATGCGGTTGCCCACCAGCCAGCAAGGCAGCCAGGCGATGCCGAAGCCGTCGGCCGCCGCGTCGGCGATCGACGTCAGGTCGTCGAGCCGCAGACGCGCCGGCGGCGTGACGGTCTGCGTCTGGCCGGCCTTCACTGGAAAGGACCAGGCGAGAGGTTGTCCGCTGCGCCGATAGAGGATCGCCTGGTGCGCCGTCAGGTCTTCGATCGTCTCCGGTGCGCCATTCGCTTCGATATAGGCCGGGGAGGCGCACACGGTCATGCGCTGGTCGGCGATCTTGCGCATCATCAGTTCGGGCTCATCCCGTTGCGGGCCGGTGCGGATGGCGAGATCGAAGCCGTCCTCGACAAGGTCGACGTTGCGATCGCTGAAGTTGAGGTCGAACTCCAGCCGTGGATGTTGCTGCAGCAGTTTCGACAGCAACGGCATGATGCATTGGCGGCCGAAATGCACCGGCATCGACAGGCGCAGCCGTCCCTGTATCTCCTGTTTGCCGGATTCCAGCAGCGCCTCGCCGGCTCTGATTTCGCTGAGCGCCCTCTGGCAGTTTTCGTAGAACAGCTGACCCTCGTCGGTCAGGCTCTGGGTGCGGGTGGTGCGATGAAACAGGCGCACGCCCAGCCTTTGCTCCAGCTTGGCGACGGTCTTGCCGACGGCTGAACGCGACAGGTTGAGCCTTTCGGCGGCGGCGGAAAATCCGCCCGCGTCGGCCGCCTCCACGAACACCGAAACGCCGTTCAGGTAGCTCATCTTGTATCCCTCATGGAACCAATATGACGAAATCATATCGCAACTGGAGAGATAATTTCAACGCTATGCTTTCTCCATCAGATCAAATCCGATGAAAGGAAAGACCATGGCGAGACTGATGAAGGAATGGACCATCGATGCGTTCGGCCCTCAGAACCTGAAGCTCACGGAGCGGCCGATCCCACAGGCGGGGCCGGGCGAGGTGCTGGTTCGCACGACCGCCTTTTCGCTCAACTTTCGCGACAAGCTGGTGCTCGAAAACGGCATGGGCATGCCGCTCGTCTTCCCCTTCGTGCCGGGCTCCGACATGGCCGGCGTCGTCGAGGCGGTCGGCAGCGACGTGACGCGCTTTCAGGCCGGCGATCGGGTCATTTCCGTCTTCGACCCCAGCTGGATCGACGGTCAAAAGCCGGGAACGGCCCGTCAACCGACGTCGTTTGCGCTCGGCGGTCTCAATCCGGGCGTTGCTTCGGAATATGTCACGTTCCCGCAAGACTGGTTCGTCCATGCGCCAAAGAGCCTTGACGATGGCGAGGCAAGCACCTTGCCCTGCGCCGGTGTAACGGCCTGGTACGCGCTGGTCGAGAAGGGGCGGCCGAAGGCCGGCGACCGCGTCGTCGTGCAGGGGACGGGTGGTGTCGCGCTGTTCGGGTTGCAGATCGCCAAGGCGCATGGGGCCGAAGTCATCGTCACGTCGGCAAGCCGGGACAAGCTCGATCGCGCCCTCGAGCTCGGTGCCGACCATGGCATCGACCGCCTGTCGGAAGACTGGGTGGAGCGTGTGCTTGAGATCACCGGCGATCACGGCGCCGATCATATCCTGGAGCTTGCCGGTGGCGCCAATCTCGGCCGGTCGCTGCATGCGGTGGCGGTGCAGGGACGGATCTCGGTCATCGGGGTGCTCGAAGGCGCCGAGATCTCGGCGCCGGCGCCGCTGGTGCTGTTGAAATCGCCTGTCATCCAGGGCATCGGCGTCGGCCATCGCCGGGCGCTTGAGGACCTCGTCGCGGCTGTCGATCAAACCGGTCTGAAGCCTGTGGTCGATGCGCGCTATCGGTTTGCGGATTTCCGCGAGGCACTGGCGCATCTCGATCGCGGCGCCTTCGGCAAGGTGGTGGTCGCGGTCTGATCGAACACCAATTCCCGACGCCGCCGGACAAGAATCCGGCGGCGTCGGTTTTGGTCATTCCGCTGCCTGGCGGGCCATCGGATTGTTCGGATGCGTCGTCCAGTTGGCATAGTTCGGATCGACCGGCTTGCCGGTGCGTTGGTCCATGGCGCCTGCCGGCAGTTCTTCCATGGTGATGCAGTTCTCGACGGGACAGACGCTGACGCAGAGGTTGCAGCCGACGCACTCGTCGTCCATCACCTCGAAGTGGCGCACCCCGTTGACGAACTGGGTGATCGCCTGGTGCGAGGTGTCCTCGCAGACGATGTGACAGCGACCGCATTTGATGCAGGAATCCTGATCGATCTTGGCCTTGGCGATGTAGTTGAGGTTGAGGTACTGCCAGTCGGTGACATTCGGCACGGCGCGACCGGTGATGTCGTCGAGGTTGCGGTGACCCTTGGCATCCATCCAGTCGGACAGGCCGGAGATCATTTCCTGGACGATCTTGAAGCCGTAGGTCATTGCCGCGGTGCAGACCTGCACGTTGCCGGCGCCAAGCACCAGGAACTCGGCCGCATCGCGCCAGGTGGTGATGCCACCGATGCCTGATATCGGCAGGCCGTAGGTTTCCGGATCGCGGGCGATTTCGGCGACCATGTTGAGCGCGATCGGCTTGACCGCCGGGCCGCAATAGCCGCCGTGGGTACCCTTGCCGCCGACCGTCGGGTTCGGGGCGAAGTTGTCGAGATCGACGGAGACGATCGAGTTGATCGTGTTGATCAGCGACACTGCGTCGGTGCCGCCGGCCTTGGCGGCGCGGGCCGGCTTGCGGACGTCGGTGATATTGGGCGTCAGCTTGGTGATGACGGGCATGCGCGTGTACTGCTTGCACCAGCGAACGACCATTTCGATATATTCCGGCACCTGTCCGACAGCGGCGCCCATGCCGCGTTCGGACATGCCGTGCGGACAGCCGAAATTGAGCTCGATGCCGTCGGCGCCGGTTTCTTCGACCAGCGGTAGGATCGTCTTCCAGGCCTCTTCCTCGCAGGGCACCATGATCGATGCGATCAGGGCCCGGTCCGGCCAGTTCATCTTGACCTGCTTCATTTCCCGCAGGTTCACATAAAGGTCGCGGTCGGTGATGAGCTCGATGTTGTTGAAGCCCAACAACCGGCGGTCGGCGCCCCAGATTGCGCCGTAGCGCGGGCCGTTGACGTTGACGACAGGCGGTCCTTCCTCGCCGAGCGTCTTCCAGACGACGCCGCCCCAGCCTGCCTTGAAGGCACGCTCGACGTTATAGGCCTTGTCCGTCGGCGGCGCGGACGCCAGCCAGAACGGGTTCGGGGATTTGATGCCGACAAAATTGTTGCGAAGATCAGCCATTGTTCCGTTCTCCCGATCCGTTATGCAACGGCGCTCGCGCGCGGCATGGCCGCGGCGAAAGCCCGGTTGATCGCTTCAGCGGCATCGCGGCCCATGGCGACGGCGGAGACCGTCAGGTCCTCGCCACCCAGCACGCAGTCGCCGCCGGCCCAGACATTGGCGAGCGAGGTCTTGCCTTCGGCATCGGTGACGATGCGGCCGGCTTCGAACGTGAGCGATCCGAGGCCGGACGCCTCGAAGGACTGACCGATCGCCTTGAAGATCTGGTCTGCGGCAATGATACCCGTTTCGCCCGTCGTCGTCAGCTTTCCATCGACGAGCGTAGTGTATTCGAGTTCGATCCCGGCGACCTTGTCGTCCTTGAGCGCGATGCGCTTGGGCTGCAGCCAGTGGCGGATGGTGACGCCCTTGGAGGTGGCCAGGTCCTGCTCGAACTCGGACGCGTTCATGTGCTCCTTGCCGCGGCGATAACAGATCGTCACTTCCTCGGCGCCGAGCAGCTTGGCCTGGACGGCGGCGTCGATGGCGGTCATGCCGCCACCGAGAACCACGACCCGGCGACCGACCGGAATGTCGGCCTTGGTCTTCGACTGGCGAAGGGCGGCGATGAAATCGACGGCGTCGTCTACGCCCTCGGCGGTTTCGCCTTCGAGGCGCAGCGCGTTGACGCCGGCAAGGCCGAGACCGAGGAAGACGGCGTCATATTGTTCGGTCAAATCGCCAAGCGAAAAATCGCGGCCGAGCGCCTGGCCGTGGCGGACTTCGATGCCGCCGATCGACAGCACGTAGTCGACCTCGCTCTGGGCGAAATCGTCGACGGACTTGTAGGCGGCGATGCCGTATTCGTTGAGGCCGCCGGATTTCTCACGGGCATCGTAGATGACGACCTCGTGGCCCTTGACCGCAAGGCGGTGGGCGCAGGCAAGCCCCGCTGGCCCGGCGCCGACGACGGCAACCTTTTTGCCGGAGGTCGCAGCGCAGGTGTAGAACTGCTTGTTCTCCTTCATCGCGATATCGGTCGCATAGCGCTGGAGGCGGCCGATCTCGACCGGACGCTCCTCAGCCGTGTTGCGCACGCAGGCCTGCTCGCAGAGCGTTTCGGTGGGACAGACGCGGGCGCACATGCCGCCCAGGATGTTCTGGTCGAAGATCGTCTTTGCCGAGCCGATGGGGTTGCCCGTCGATATCTGCCGAATGAACAGCGGGATATCGATGGAGGTGGGACAGGCCGTCATGCAGGGCGCGTCATGACAGAAATAACAGCGGTCGGAGGCGACCAATGCCTCGTGCCTGTCGAGGGCTGGATGGAGGTCGGAGAAATTGGTTTCGTAGTCCGCGAGCGGCAGGCGGCCGCCGAGGATCCCAGATTGCGTCGTTCCCATTTTTGGCTCCCAATGTTTTCTCAGGATGATGGAACGGTAACACGCTTTATTTTTTTATCAAACGGTAAAAGTTTGGCATCGAAATGCTGGGAAAGCCTTGCGATCCGGGGATTTGCTGCAGACCTGCCAAGCCATTGTTCTTGACTGCTGTTTGACAGGGCAGGGCAAATAGTGGCAGCAAATCAGAGCGGGATGAGGAAAAGTGTGTGCGGTTTTCCGCCCGCATCCCGCTCTAACTTAGGGGAAGCGATCGCGATGTTTTGAGTTGATTCGACCCAAAACATCGCGATCGCGGGGGAATGGAGAAGTGGCATGGCGCGACGGGCTGAGGCGAACAACAGGCTTGATGATGCTGCCCGCGCGGGCTGGTTATACTATGTCGCCGGCCGTACCCAGGACGAGATCGCCACGGTCATGGGCATTTCGCGCCAATCGGCCCAGCGGCTGGTTTCGCTTGCCATGGCGGAGCGCCTGATCAAGGTCAGGCTCGATCATCCGATTGCCGCATGCCTGGAGGCTGCCGAACGGCTTCGGGAAAAATACGAGCTAAAGCATGTGGACGTGGTTCCGAGCGATCCCGGATCGAGTTCGACCACGGTCGGCATCGCCGAGGCAGGGGCCGCCGAGATCGAGCGCTGGCTCAAATTAACCGAGCCCCAGGTTCTGGCGATCGGTACGGGCCGGACCCTGAAGGCGGCGATCGACCAATTGCCGGCGATGGAATGTCCGCAGCATCGCATCGTGTCCTTGACTGGCAATATCAGGCTCGACGGCTCGGCCGCCTATTACAACGTCATCTTTAGCATGGCCGATGCCGTCAAGGCGCGGCATTTCCCGATGCCTTTGCCGGTTCTCGCCTCCTCGCCGGAGGAGCGCGCGGTGCTGCACAGCCAGAGCCTCGTCCAGGTGGCGTTGAAGCTGGGCGCGGAGGCGAATGTCGCCTTTGTCGGTGTCGGCGAACTCGGCCCCGAGGCGCCGCTTTGCCAGGACGGATTTCTGTCGCAGGACGAGATGGGGCAGCTGACGAAGTCCGGCGCCGCAGGGGAAATCTGCGGCTGGATGTTTGACCACGACGGCGCATTGCTGGCGGGCAGTTTCAACGACCGTGTCGCCTCCGTTCCTCTGCCATCGCGCGACAATGCGTCGGTGATCGGGCTTGCCAAGGGGCGGCGCAAATATGAGGCGCTGAAGGCCGCGCTCAAGGGGCGGATCATCAACGGCATTATCACCGATGAGGCGACCGCCGCCTATCTGCTCAACGCCTGATCGCAGCGTTTCTGCTTGGGAAGGGCCGGCCATGCGCCGGCCCTTTGGCGTTCATATCACCACCTGCTGATAAAAAATCCGCAATCAAAACAGATTCATAACGGCTCTGGTTGCAGCGCAGCAACGAAAGCGGATTGACATTTTTTCACAAGAAGTGAGTAATTGCCCATGAGCAAGGCAAATGCTCAATTTCTTCTGGGAGGAAGTCGATGAATTTGAGAACTTTCCTGCTGAGCACGTGCTCGGCAGTCGCTCTGGCAGGTCTGGCCCAAGCAGAAACGCTGACCATTGCGACCGTGAACAACGGCGACATGATCCGAATGCAGAAGCTGGCGGATGAATTCACGTCCAAGAATCCGGACATTACGCTCGAGTGGGTGACACTCGAGGAAAACGTGCTGCGCCAGCGCGTGACGACGGATATTGCCACCAAGGGTGGCCAGTACGACATCATGACCATCGGCACCTACGAAGTGCCGATCTGGGCCAAGCAGGGCTGGCTTATGCCGCTCGACAATCTCGGCGCCGACTACGACGTCGACGACCTGCTGCCGGCGATCCGCTCGGGCCTGACCATAGACGACAAGCTCTATGCCGCACCGTTCTACGGCGAAAGCTCGATGGTGATGTACCGCAAGGACCTGTTCGAAAAGGCCGGGCTGACCATGCCCGACGCGCCGACCTGGGACTTCATCGCCGACGCGGCGCGCAAGATCACCGACAAGGGCAACGAAGTCTACGGCATCTGCCTGCGCGGCAAGGCGGGCTGGGGCGAGAACATGGCCTTCCTGACCGCAACCGCGAACGCCTTCGGCGCCCGCTGGTTCGACGAGAACTGGAAGCCGCAGTTCGACCAGCCGGAATGGAAGAACGCGCTCGACTTCTACGTCAAGCTGATGAATGACGCCGGACCGCCCGGTGCATCCTCGAACGGCTTCAACGAAAACCTGTCGCTGTTCCAGACCGGCAAATGCGGCATGTGGATCGACGCGACGGTTGCGGCCTCGTTCGTGACCAACCCGAAGGAATCGACGGTTGCCGACAAGGTGGGCTTCGCGCTTGCACCTGACACTGGCCTCGGCAAACGCGGAAACTGGCTCTGGGCCTGGAATCTTGCCATCCCCGCCGGTTCGCAGAAGGTGGCCGCGGCCGAGAAGTTCATCGCTTGGGCAACCGGCAAGGACTATCTGAAGCTCGTTGCCGACAAGGAAGGCTGGGCCAACGTTCCTCCGGGCACGCGCACATCGCTCTACGCCAACCCTGAGTACCAGAAGGCAGCGCCCTTCGCGAAGATGACGCTCGACTCGATCAATGCAGCCGACCCCAAGAACCCGGCCGTCAAGCCGGTGCCCTATGTCGGCGTGCAGTTCGTGGCGATCCCTGAATTCCAGGGGCTCGGCACAGCAGTCGGGCAGCAGTTCGCGGCGGCTCTTGCCGGTCAGATGACCGTCGACCAGGCGCTTGCCAGCGCCCAGCAACTGACCGAGCGTGAGATGACCAAGGCCGGCTACATCAAATAAGGCTCCCAAGGGCCCGGGGTGCCGGCCGCAAATGGTTGGCGCCCCGGTAATTCCTGGAGGCAGTCAAGGGGCCCACGCGGGTAAACGCGCTGGCCCGACCCGATATCGAAACAGCGTTGAATTCCGTCATTTGGGGGGACGCCATGGCGACCTTGCACACCCGCTCCGCCGCGCGTTTGATGATCGCGCCCTCGGTGCTTCTGCTTCTGGCCTGGATGATCGTTCCGCTGGCCATGACAATCTACTTCTCATTCCTGCGCTACAATCTCTTGATGCCGGGAATGGAGGAGTTCGCGGGCTTTTCGAACTACAGCTACTTCCTCACCGATCCCGCCTTCTTCCAGGCGATCTTCAACACGCTCGCCATCGTGCTGGGCGTGCTCTTCATCACCGTCGTCGGCGGCATTGCGCTGGCGCTTCTTCTCGATCAGCCGATGTTCGGTCAGGGGATCGTGCGCATCCTGGTGATCGCGCCGTTCCTGATCATGCCGACCGTCGCCGCGCTGGTGTGGAAGAACATGTTCATGAACCCGGTCAACGGGCTGTTCGCCTGGCTGGCCAAGCTCTTCGGACTGCAGCCCTTCGACTTTCTCGCCAATGCACCCCTGATGTCGGTGATCCTCATCGTCGCCTGGCAATGGCTGCCCTTTGCGACGCTGATCCTTTTGACGGCGCTGCAATCGCTCGATGAAGAGCAGAAGGAAGCAGCCCAGATGGACGGCGCCAGCGCCTGGAGCCGCTTCATCTATCTCGTGCTGCCACATCTTTCTCGTGCGATCACCGTGGTGATCCTGATCCAGACGATCTTCCTGCTCTCGGTCTTTGCGGAAATCCTGGTGACGACCAATGGCGGTCCGGGCACGCAGAGCACGAACCTCACCTTCCTCGTCTATGCGCAGGCCCTGCTGCAGTTCGACGTGGGCGGCGCATCCGCCGGCGGCATCATCGCCGTCATCCTCGCCAACATCGTCGCATTCTTCCTGATGCGCATGATCGGCAAGACGCTGGAGGCTTGATACCGATGGCACGCACTGTCTCCACCCAAAGAAAGATCGTCGTCACGGTCGTCGCCTGGACGATCGGCATCCTGATCTTCTTCCCGATCCTGTGGACGTTCCTGACGAGCTTCAAGACCGAGGCAGAGGCGATCGCCTCGCCGCCGTCCCTGTTCTTCTTCGACTGGACGACGGAGAACTATCATGAGGTCCAGAGCCGATCGAACTACTTCCTGCACTTCATGAACTCGGTCGTCATCTCCTTCGGCTCGACGCTGATCGGCCTGATCATCGCCATCCCGTCTGCCTGGGCGATGGCGTTCTCGCCGACCAAGCGCACCAAGGACGTGCTGATGTGGATGCTCTCCACCAAGATGATGCCGTCGGTCGGTGTGCTCGTGCCGATGTACCTGTTGTTCCGCAACACCGGCCTGCTCGATACCCGCACCGGCCTCGTCATCGTGCTGACGCTGATCAACCTGCCGATCATCATCTGGATGCTCTACACCTACTTCAAGGAAATCCCCGGCGAGATCCTCGAGGCGGCACGCATGGACGGAGCATCGCTGTCCAAGGAGATCATCTATGTGCTGACGCCGATGGCGATCCCGGGCATCGCCTCGACGCTGCTCCTCAACATCATCCTTGCCTGGAACGAGGCGTTCTGGACGCTGAACCTCAGCGCCGCGAAGGCGGCGCCGCTCACGGCCTTCATCGCCTCCTATTCGAGCCCCGAAGGCCTGTTCTACGCCAAGCTCTCGGCGGCCTCGACCATGGCGATTGCCCCCATCCTCATACTCGGCTGGTTCTCGCAGAAACAGCTCGTGCGCGGCCTCACCTTCGGCGCGGTCAAATAAGGGATACGACAATGGGAAACATTACACTCAGAAACGTCTCGAAGGTCTTCGGCGCCCATGCCGTCATCCCGTCGATCGACCTCAATATTGACGATGGCGAGTTCGTCGTCTTCGTCGGCCCGTCGGGCTGCGGAAAATCGACGCTGCTCAGGCTCATCGCCGGGCTAGAGGATGTCAGCGATGGTGAGATCGTCATCGACGGCAAGAACGCCACCGAGCTGCCGCCAGCGCAACGTGGACTTTCGATGGTGTTCCAGTCCTATGCGCTCTATCCGCATATGAGTGTGCGCTCGAACATAGGCTTCCCGTTGAAGATGGCGAACGAGGACAAGGCTGTCATCGACAAGAAGGTGGCCGACGCAGCGCGTGTGCTCAACCTGACCGACTATCTCGACCGAAAGCCTCGCCAGCTTTCCGGCGGCCAGCGCCAGCGTGTCGCCATCGGCCGCGCGATCGTGCGCCAGCCGAAAGCTTTTTTGTTCGACGAGCCTTTGTCGAACCTCGACGCAGCACTGCGCGTCAACATGCGGCTCGAAATCAGCCAGTTGCACCAGGATCTGAAGACGACCATGGTCTACGTCACCCACGATCAGGTGGAAGCCATGACCATGGCCGACAAGATCGTGGTTCTCAACCGGGGGCGCATCGAGCAGGTCGGCTCGCCGCTCGACCTCTATCACAAGCCGGACAATCTCTTCGTGGCGGGCTTCATCGGGTCGCCGCGGATGAACTTCGTTTCCGGTGCGCCGGCTACCGCCTACCAGGCGCACACTATGGGCATCCGGCCCGAGCATCTGGTGCTTTCAACGGAAAACGGCACCTGGGCCGGCACGGTCGGCGTTGCCGAGCACCTGGGCTCGGACACCTTCCTGCACGTCAACGTCGACAATATCGGAACGATGACCGCGCGTGTCAGCGGCGATTTCGCCGTCGCCCACGGGGACCGGGTGTTCCTGACGCCCGACGCCCAGCGCGTCCACAGGTTCGACGACAAGGGACTGGCAGTTCGATGAAACGTCTTCACGGGAAAAGCGCGCTGATCACCGGATCCGCGCGGGGTATCGGTCGTGCCTTCGCCGAAGCCTATGTGCGAGAAGGCGCCACAGTGGCGATTGCCGACATCAATCTGGCGCGGGCGCGTGAGACCGCATCGGAAATCGGCCCGAGCGCCTATGCCGTCGAGATGGATGTGACGCAGCAGAACTCCATCGACGCGGCGATCGCATCGGTTGTCACCGAGGCCGGTGGTCTCGATATCCTCGTCAACAACGCCGCGCTCTTCGATCTCGCGCCGATCGTCGAGATCACGCGTGAAAGCTATGACCGGCTGTTTTCGATCAATGTTTCGGGGACGCTGTTCACGATGCAGGCGGCTGCCAAACAGATGATCGCCCAGGGCAGGGGCGGCAAGATCATCAATATGGCGAGCCAGGCAGGCCGGCGCGGCGAGGCGCTGGTCGCCGTCTATTGCGCCACCAAGGCAGCGGTCATCAGCCTGACCCAGTCGGCGGGGCTGAACCTGATCAAGCACGGCATCAACGTCAACGCCATTGCGCCCGGCGTCGTCGATGGCGAGCACTGGGACGGCGTCGACGCACTGTTTGCCAAATACGAGAACCGCCCGCGCGGCGAGAAGAAGAGGCTCGCGGGAGCGGAAGTCCCCTATGGGCGCATGGGAACGGCCGAGGATCTCACGGGCATGGCGATCTTCCTCGCTTCTGCCGAGAGCGATTACGTCGTTTCGCAGACCTACAACGTCGATGGCGGCAACTGGATGAGCTGAGGCCCGTCTCCGGACGATGCCTCGATAAGGAAACGAGACCATGACGACCAAACTTTCTCTTGCCGCGCTCGACGCAGTGAAGGCCAAGGCCGGCGTGCCGAGCTACGATCGCGCCGATCTGAAAGCCGGTATCGTGCATTTCGGTGTCGGCAATTTTCACCGTGCCCATCAGGCCGTCTATCTCGACGATCTCTTCAATGCCGGGCACGACCATGACTGGGCGATCGTCGGTGCCGGGGTCCTTCCCTCCGATGAACAAATGCGGGCAAAGCTCGCGGCGCAGGATTTCCTGACGACGGTGGTCGAGCAGGACAACAACCGCACCGGCGCGCATGTGACTGGCGCGATGATCGACTATCTCAGGCCCGGCGACGTCGCTGGCATCGTCGCCAGGCTTGCAGACCCGGCGATCCGCATTGTTTCGCTGACGATCACCGAGGGCGGCTATTTCATCGATCCAGCCTCCGGCGTTTTTAATCCGACCCACCCGGCCATCGTTGACGATGCGCAAAATCCCGCCGCGCCGAAGACGGTCTTCGGTTTGATCGTTGCCGGTCTGAAGGCACGCCGCGACGGACAAATTCCGCCGTTCACGGTGATGTCATGCGACAACATTCCGGGCAATGGCGAGGTGACCCACGCTGCGGTTTCAGGCCTTGCCCGGCTGTTCGATCCTGATTTCGCCGACTGGATCGACGCCAATATCGCCTTTCCGAACGGCATGGTGGACCGCATAACGCCGGCCACGGGCGCACGCGAAATCGGCATCGTCGCAACCGATTACGAGATCGAGGATGGCTGGCCGGTGTTTTGCGAAGAGTTCAAGCAATGGGTGCTGGAGGATCATTTTCCGCAGGGACGCCCGGCGCTCGAAAAGGTCGGCGTGCAGTTCGTGCCCGATGTTGCGCCCTATGAGCACATGAAGATCCGCATCCTCAACGGCGGCCACGCGGCAATCGCCTATCCCGCAGCCCTGCTCGACATTCATTTCGTCCACGAGGCGATGGAGGAGCCGCTGATCCGTGATTTTCTCGCCAAGCTTGAGCATGACGAGATCATTCCGGTCATTCCGCCGGTGCCGAACACCGATCTCGGCGATTATTACAAGCTGATCGAGATGCGCTTTTCCAACCCGAAGATCGGCGACACGATCCCGCGGCTTGCACAGGACGGCTCCAACCGGCAGCCGAAATTCATCCTGCCCTCGACGGCCGACCGGCTGGCGCGGGGCGAAGACGTCGTCGGCCTGGCGCTGGTGTCAGCGCTCTGGTGCCGCTACTTCGACGGCACGACCGATAGCGGCAAGCAGATTGTCTTCAACGACCAGAACGCCGAACGGCTTCAGGCGGCAGCCCGTGCCGCAAGGCAGGATCCGACGGCTTTTCTGGCGCTGTCGGACATTTTCGGCGAGGTCGCCCAATCCGATCTCTTCCGCAAGCGCTTCACCCACGCATTGAAAACCCTCTGGGAAAAAGGTACGCGCGCTACGCTCCAGCTTTATCTGGACGGCAAGCTTACTGCATAATTCCTTAGAACGGGGCCCGATTTAAGGATGAAATTACGCAGCAATTCAAAGAGTTACAGCGACGTTGGCGCGTCTTAAAAGATGCGCGGCGCTGTAAGGGGTAGGGTGTTATGGCCGACGGCGCGTCCAGGTTGGTGATCTTCGATTGCGACGGCGTGCTGGTTGACAGCGAGCCGATCTCGCTCGAAGTCCTGGTCGACGTGCTGGCGGCGGCAGGCGTGTCGATGACCACGGAGGAGGCGACCGAACGGTTTCTCGGGCGCAGCCTGAAAAGCATGTCTGCCATACTTCACGACGAATATGGCCTGGCGACAGACGACGCCTTTCTCGAAGAAATGCGCACGCGGCTCTATCAGCGTTTCCGTACGGAGTTGCAGCCGATCGCCGGTATTCGCCGGGCGGTCGAAGACCTTGGCGTCGCCTGTTGCGTCGCCTCGTCCAGCCAGCCGGAACGCATCCGGCTGTCGCTGACCGTCACCGGTCTGATCGATCTTTTCGAGCCGAACATCTTCTCTGCAACGATGGTCAAACATGGCAAACCGGCGCCCGACCTGTTTCTGCTGGCGAGCCGGGAGATGGGCTATGCACCCAAGGATTGTATCGTCGTCGAAGACAGTCCGGCCGGCATCGAAGCCGCGCACGCCGCTGGCATGCGGGCCTTTGCCTTCGCCGGTGGCGGACATGCGCGCAGCGACCGTCATCGACAGACACTCGCCAAGCTCGACCCCGACGTGCTGTTTGACGACATGGGCGAATTGTTACAGTTTGTCCGCCAATAGTGCATAATTCCTCAAGTCGAAATCGATTTGATGGGAAAATTATGCGGCAGTTTCAAGATGTTGCAGCGTGCTGTAACGGGGACGGGGATCTCCATTGATGCGTGAATTCGTCGTTGCGGTCGATGTCGGTACCGGCAGTGCCCGTGCCGGAATTTTCGACCGGAATGGCAGGCTTCTGGCGCGTGCCGACCTGCCGATCGCCATGAACCGGCCGGAAGAAAATCATGCCGAACACGATTCGGAAGATATCTGGAGAGCTGTCTGCGGCTCGGTGAAAGCTGCCAGAGACAAGGCCGGCATCGCGCCGGAGAGCATTGCCGCCATCGGTTTCGATGCAACGTGTTCGCTCGTGGTGCGCGACCGGAGCGGCGCGCCGCTTTCCGTCAACCGAAAGGGCGAGGCGCGCTGGGACACAATCGTCTGGCTCGATCATCGGGCGCTGACGGAGGCCGATTTCTGTACCGCCACCGGACACCCGGTCCTCGATTTCTCCGGCCGCGTCATGTCGCCGGAGATGGAAATGCCGAAGCTGATGTGGCTGAAGCGGAATCTGCCTAGCCAATGGGAGAAGGCAGGCTTTTTCTTCGATCTCGCCGACTATCTCTCCTGGCGGGCGACCGGCAGTGCGGCGCGCTCGCGCTGCACCTTGACGGCGAAATGGAACTATCTCGCCCATGAACAGCGCGGTTGGCAGGCGGACTATCTCGCGCGGATCGGCCTCGAGGATCTGCTTGCGCGGGGCGGATTGCCGGAGGAAACGCAGCCGGTCGGAAGCTCGGTCGGGGGCTTGTCGGTGGAGGCTGCCGCCGAGCTCGGTCTTGATATCGGCTGCCAGGTGGCACCGGGTCTGATCGACGCCTATGCCGGGGCGCTCGGCGTGCTCGGCGGTTTTGCCGGCGAGCCGGAAAAGCTCGAGCGGCAACTGGCGCTGATCGCGGGCACCTCGAGCTGCATCGTTGCCTTCTCCAAGGATATGAAGCCCGGCTTCGGCATGTGGGGACCCTATTTCGAAGCGGTGCTGCCCGGCGCCTGGCTGATCGAAGGCGGCCAGTCGGCGACCGGCGCCCTGCTCGATCACATCGTGCGCATTCATGGCGGCGGCCTGGAGCCAACGACCGAGACCCACGGCCGGATCATCGCGCGCGTCCAGGAACTGCGCGTCCTGCACGGAACGCAGTTTGCCGAACGGCTGCATGTACTGCCGGATTTCCACGGCAACCGCTCACCGCTTGCCGATCCACACGGGCTCGGCGTCATCAGCGGCCTGCCGTTCGATTCGTCGTTCGATGCGCTGTGCCGGCTCTATTGGCGCACCTGCGTGGCGATCGCGCTCGGCATCCGCCATATCCTCGAGATGATGCGTGAGGTCGGCTACGAACTCGACACACTTCACGTCACCGGCGGCCACGTGCGCAATGCGCTTCTGATGGAGCTTTATTGCGACGTCACGGGTTGCCGGGTCGTAGCACCCGATGCGCCTGACGCCGTTCTTCTCGGAACGGCGATGGCGGCAGCCGTTGCCGGTCAGGTTCACGTCGATCTCGCCGTGGCCGGTGCGGCGATGGCGTCCGGCGGGCGCGAGCGGCGGCCGAACGACGCCATGCGTGACATCTACGATCGCGACTACCGCCGCTTCCTTGCGCTCTACCGCCATCGCGACGAACTGGACGCGCTGCAATAAAAAAATGATCGGCAAACGCGCAACTCCGGGAACCTTTGTTTGCGTCACGCATTTTATTTTCAGACCGGACGGTGGCGCGCATCGCCCCCAATGTGGCGCCGGAGGTAATCCGCCGGTTTACAACTCACACTCCCCCGGTGAGTTGAACAATGTCAGCCAGTGCCTTCCCTCGGCACTGGCTGTTTTGTTTCCAGCGCTTGCCATCAACGGGCATGCCAATCAGGACACCAGCGACGAAAGGCAAGGGCGGGCGACAGCAACAAGTGGACAAACAAAAGCCGGCGACCGAGGCCGCCGGCGATAGATGCTGTGTCGATGATCAGGCTGCGGCCTTCGTCGATTCGTTGAAGAACAGCGCCTGGCTGATCAGCGCCTTCACCATGTCAGGATTGAAAGGCTTCGTGACCAGGAAGGTCGGCTCAGGGCGTTCGCCGGTCAGCAGCCTCTCAGGGAAGGCGGTGATGAAGATCACCGGGATGGCGCTGGCCTTCAGGATATCGTTGACCGCATCGATACCGGAGCTGCCGTCGGCGAGCTGGATATCGGCAAGCACCATGCTCGGACGGGTCTTCTTATAGAGCGCGATTGCTTCGTCGCGGGTGCGGGCAATGCCGGTCACTCGGTGGCCAAGGCTCTCGACCATGTTTTCGATATCGATGGCGATCAGAGGCTCGTCCTCGATGATCATGATATCGGTTGCGACCTGTCGCGAGATTTCCTGCGAAGCGCGGTCGAGAAGGGAACCGATCTTGTCGTCGGTGACGGCAAGGATTTCGCTTGCTTCCTCGGGCCGGAAACCTTCGACCGAGACGAGAAGGAAAGCCTGGCGGGCAAGCGGCGAAACGTTTGCCAGATTGACCGAGGCGCGCTGCTCCCAGGCAAAGGGCGAAACCGGCTCGGGAACCAGCACCGACGAGGAGCCGAAGAGCGACGTGTAGAGGCGGAACAGCGCGACCCGGTCATTGCTGGCCTCCGGGAAAATGGAGGTATCGGCAATCAGGGCTTCGAGTACCGCGGCCACATAGGCGTCGCCTGATGTCTGCGACCCGGTCAATGCGCGCGAGTAGCGGCGCAGATAGGGCAGCAGCGGCGCGATCCGTGTGGACAATGTCATGGAGTACTCCCTCGAGAATATAATCTTGCAGTGATGCTCCAAAACGTTTCACGCAAAAAAAAGTTCCGGGAGGGAACATTTCATTTTTCAGACGCGTTAAGGCGGTAATGAACACCACAAGGCGACAGATTGACAATGAAGTATAAAACAGGGGCGGGGCGCACTTCCGGTACGACCTCATGGTCCGAAGACCCAAACACGCAGATCGCGGCCAAGTTAAAGGCGCTCTATCAGTCCGTTCAGGAAGAAGCGATACCTTCGCGCTTTCTCGATCTTCTGGAAAAACTCGACGCAGCCGAGCGGCAGTCGGTTCTGCAGGGAAGGGAGTGAGCGCCAGAATGTCGTCTGAAAAGAATGAGTTCAAGCGAGAGATGCTCGCCGCCCTGCCGAGCCTTCGCGCCTTTGCCATGTCTCTCATAGGTCGTCATGACCGGGCCGACGATCTTGTTCAGGACACGATCATGAAAGCCTGGGCCAAGCAGGACCACTTCCAGATGGGCACGAACATGAAGGCCTGGCTGTTCACGATCCTGCGCAACGAGCTCTACAGCCAGATGCGCAAGCGCGGACGCGAGGTGCAGGACAGCGACGGCCATTTCACCGAATCGCTTGCCCATCATCCGGAACAATATGGTTCGCTCGACCTGCAGGATTTCCGCCGGGCCCTCGAGACGCTGCCCCCGGACCAGCGCGAGGCGATCATCCTCGTCGGCGCGTCGGGTTTTTCCTATGAGGAAGCGGCGACGATCTGCGGCTGCGCCCTGGGCACGATCAAGAGCCGGGTGAACCGCGCCCGCCAGCGCCTTCAGGATATCCTCAAGGTGCAGGGCGAAAACGACTACGGTCCGGACGAAACGTCCGCTCCCATTACCTCACGGGCATTCGTTTCCTGATCCGACAGCTCTTTTTGGCCGCCAGAGCGTTGCAAATCGAGAGCAGCCCTGCTTTCACTGGCGGCCTGAACGTCTCCGCAGAAGAGCGCCGTGTGTCAATGGCAATCGGCGCCGGCTGACGGGTGCGGCAGTTTGGAGTTGAGGCCGGATGCGCGAAAAAAGAGAAGAAAAGACCGCCCCGCCGGAGACATCGCTGCTCGACGCGCCCGAGCGGTTGAGCGTGCTGCATGCGACGGTGCCGGACATGGCGGTACCCGATGCGGATTTCGACGGCATTGCCGAGATCGCTGTCCGCCTCTTCGATGCGCCGATCGCGCTCGTCAGCCTGCTTGACCGCGAGTGGCAATGGTTCAAGGCGGCGGTCGGTACCACGGAGACGCGGGCGTCATCGGAGGATTCGTTCTGCGTGCACGCGGCAGCCGATGCGGGAGGCAACGGCCTAGTTGTACTCGACGCCTCAGTCGATCTGCGTTTTCGCAATCGGCCGCTGGTCGCCGGCGCGCCATTCCTGCGCTTTTACGCCGGCGCGCCGATCGTTCTCGATGGCCAGCCGGTCGGCACGGTCTGCGTGCTCGACGTTGCCGCGCGCAGCGAGGTCGCACCGCATCTGATGGAGCAGCTGCGCCGGCTTGCCGATCTTGCCGCCTCGCTTCTCAAGCTCAAGGACGAGGCGCGACGGCGCGCCATCAAGGAGGCAGCGCTCTCCCGCGAGGAACAGCGCCACGCGATGGCGCTTGAGGCGGCCAATATCGGCAGCTGGCTCTGGAACGTTCGCTCCGGCGTGATCGTCGGCAACAGCGCCTTTATGCGCATGTTCGGCTTGCCGGCCGATCGGTCGTTCGGCGCCAGGGAAGTGTTCGGCGCCATCCATGCCGATGACCGCGGCGCAACCTTCGCCAAGCTTCGCCAGGCGATGAAGGCGGACGAGGAATATGACGGGATGTTCCGGGTCGGAAACACCGGCCGTTGGCTGCTCGGCCGCGGGCGGGTGCACGATCGGGATGCCAAGGGAAATCCGCTGACCTTCATCGGTGTCACCATCGATGTCACCGACCAGCAGGCATCGGTGCAGCGAACGCGGCTGTTGCTCAAGGAACTCAACCACCGGGTCAAGAATACCCTGGCGATGCTGCAGTCGCTCGCCCGCCAGACCCTGCGCCAGACCAGCGACCCGGCCGAATTCATGACCGCCTTTGCCGGACGACTGCAAGCGATCTCCGAGGCGCATGGACTTCTCTCGGACCATGAGTGGGGCACGATCCGGCTTGCGGACCTGATCTCCAAGCAATTGATGCCGCATGTCAGCGTCTATGCGGACCAGATCGAACTGCACAAGGACGAGGTGCTGCTCGGCCCCGACCAGGCCGTCGGCCTGGGGCTCGTGCTGCATGAACTTGCGACCAATGCGGTGAAATACGGCTCCCTTTCGGTGCCGACCGGCAAGGTGGTGCTGACGGCGCGCAACGTCGTCGAAGAAGGCGAAGCGGTATTGCACCTGACCTGGACGGAGGTCGGCGGACCGCCCGTGCGCGAACCGAAACGTCGAGGCTTTGGCTCCATCCTGATAGAGCGCAGCCTCGACAAGGTTCTCGGCAGTTCGGTGAAGGTCGAATATATGGCGGCCGGCGTGACCGCGCTGATCCGCTTGCCGCTTTAGGTTTCCCGTCGCGGCCTGCGCTTCCTGCCGGTGCCGAGCAAGGCGCCGATGGCAAGGGCCGTGCCCACGGCGAGCAGCGGCTGTTTGCGCAGGATGCTTGCTGCGGCCAGCATCGTCAGATTGGTTTGCATCATCGACCGACGGCGGCGCTCTTCGGCGAGCCGCCTATCCCGTCCTTGCAGGGCAATCATCACGATGATCAGGATCAAGGCCGTCAGGATGAGGGCTGCGGCTATCGACGCGGCGGCGACCACAGGCGAATAGGCGGCGCTGAGATAAAGCGCGATGGCGATCAGTGCGAAGATGTAGGCGGTGACAAGCAGCACGGCGACGACGGCGCACAAGGCGGCGTTGCGCTTGAAACGTGATGCGGTGGCGCCGATGTCGGCAGCCAGCAAGGCGGACAGAGCGGCCCCGAGTGGTCCCATGCGCATTTACTCCTGGTAACACGTCAAAACGGGTGGGATGCGTCTGGCGATCCCACCCCGTTCCAAGATCTGCATCGAACCTAGCGCCGCAGCAGTGCGGCGGCGATCAGACCGATGAGGGCTGCCGTGCCAAGCGTTGCGAACGGGTGCTCGCGTACCGCATGGCGAAGCTGCTTTTCCGTGCCGGCATAGCGGTCGCGCAGATCGCCGAGCAGTTCCTCGCCGCTTGCGAGCAAATCCTGAAGGCCGGCTTCCGCGTGCTCGCGGGCATCGTGCGCCTTGCTACGCGCCTGTTTCGAAGCGTCGGCACCGCGATCGGCAAGCAGGGCAACGAGCGCCGCCATGTCGCTACGCAGTTCGCTGAGCTGGTCTTCGATGGAAATGTCAGCGAGCGCGCCGTTGCGCTTGCTCGACCGTGAACTTGAACCTGAGAAGAGGCCTGAAGCCATGATTGGTCTCCCTTTCGCTGCAACGCCGGCCAAGGACGACCGGCGTGATCCGTTGGCACCGACATGGCAAGCGCATTGCCACGACCGGTACTTCGAGGAGAACAACGCACGAGTGCGCAAATTGTTTCGATAAATCTTGAAGTTGGCGCGATTTGCCGGCTAGAGCGTCGCCGTCTGCGGCAACACGAAGGGCACGTCGGCTGCCGGCATGGCGCTGACCTGCATGCGGCAGCCGAACACCACCTCCATCGTCTCGTCGGTCAACACCTCTCGCGGCGCGCCGCCTGCGCGGATCTTCCCGGCCTTCATCATGATCATCCGGTCGGCGAACATCGCCGTCAGGTTGAGATCGTGCATGACGGCGATGACGCCACCGCCGCGCTCGCAGAACCGGCGCGCCAGTTGCATGATGGTCAACTGGTGGCGGATATCGAGGCTCGAGACCGGTTCGTCGAGCAGCAGATAGCGCGGTTCGCCATCGCCGACCGGGTTGGAAATCTGGCAGAGGACGCGCGCCAGTTGCACGCGCTGCTGTTCGCCGCCCGAAAGCTCCTGATAGAAGCGCCCGGCAAAGCCGCCGAGATCGACGGCCTCGAGCGCTTCGGCGGCAATGCGGTCATTGGCCCTGGCATCTGATGTCGCGCCTGCGGTCAGGCCGAGCCGCACCACTTCGCGGACCGTGAAGGGAAACGAGATCACCGTCGATTGTGGAAGCACCCCGCGTTTCAGCGCGAGCTCCCAGGGTTTCAGGCCCTTGAGATTGCGGCCATTGATGCTGACTGATCCGCTTTCCGGCGGCAACTCGCCGGAGATCGCCTTCAACGTCGTTGTCTTGCCGCAGCCGTTCGGCCCGACGATCGCGGTCAGCGCGCCCGGCTCTGCCTCAAGCGAGATGCCGTGGATGACCTGGCGGCCGCCAAGCCGGACGGAGAGGTTGGATACCTTGATCATGGTTTCGGCTCACAGTCCCATGGTCGTGCGACCGCGCAGCAGGATCCAGAGGAAGAACGGCGCGCCTATGAAGGCGGTGACGATACCGATCGGCAACTCTGCAGGCGAGGCAATGGTGCGGGCGATCATGTCGGCCAGGATCAGCAATGTTCCGCCGAGAAGCGCCGATGCCGGCACGAGATAGCGGTGATCCGGGCCGATGACGAGGCGCAGCAGATGCGGTACGACGATGCCGACGAAGCCGATGCCACCGCTGACGGCAACGGACGCACCGGTTGCTGCGGCGACGCTGACGATGGCGATGTTCTTCATGCGCTGCACCGGAATGCCCATGTGGAACGCGGCTGCTTCGCCGAGCGTGATGGCGTTGAGGCCGCGCGCCAGAAAGGGCGTGACCGCGAGCGACAACAGGATGATCGGCGCGGCCGCGGCGATCTTCGTCCAGCTGGCGCCGGCAAGCGAGCCGAGACCCCAGAAAGTGACGTCGCGCAGTTGCTTGTCGTCGGCGATGAAGATCAGCACGCCGGTGAAGGCGCCGGTGAGCGCGCCAAGCGCAATGCCGGCGAGAAGCAGGGTGGCAATCGAGGTTTGGCCGCCGCGGGTGGCGATCCGGTAGAGCAGAAGCGTGGTGACAAGGCCGCCGATGAAGGCTGCGACCGGGAGCGCATAAAAACCGAACAGCGCAAACAGCGGGCCGAACACGGCCGAGCCGAGCACGATCAGCAGAACGGCGCCGAGGCTTGCACCGGAGGAGACGCCGACAAGGCCGGGATCGGCCAGCGGGTTGCGGAATAGCCCCTGCATGACAACGCCGGAGACAGCAAGCGATGCGCCGACGAGCATTCCGAGCACCGCTCGTGGCAACCTGATGTCGAGAATGATGATGCGGTCGCGAACGCTCAGGACCTGATCCGCATCGCTCGCGCCGAGCAGCCAGCGCACGACGTTGGACAGCGAAGCGTCGGCGGCACCGGTCATGATCGAGCCGATGAAGGTGGCTGCCGCGAAGATGACGAGTAGAACAATGACGACGCGGGCCAGCCGCGCACGATTGCCCGACCGCCATTCGGCCCGGATATCGGCGGCGAGGGCGGTCACGCGCCTGCCGAGGTCCAAAGCCTCACTGCGAGGCATTGGCCTTCTTTCCGTAGATTGCGGCGTTGAGTTCGCGAATGGCGCTTGCGGTGCGCGGGCCGAATCCGAGCAGGTGCAGGCCGTCCATGCGGATCAGCGTCTTGGTCTTGGCGGCAGGCGTCAGGCTCAGCGAAGGCAGGGCGAAGAGTTCGTCCGCCTTGGCGCTGTGTTCACCGCCGCGGTCCATCATCAGGATGACGTCGGGCTTGGCTTCAATGATCGCCTCGTCGGTCAGGGCCTTGTAGCCCGGGAATTTTCCGGCGGCGTTGATCGCGCCGGAAAGCTCGATGATGCCGTTGGCAGCCGTGCCGGTGCCCGACGCCATGATCTTGCCGCCCTGGGTGCTGAGCACGAAAAGAACGCGCTTGCGCTCGCCTTCCGGGCGCTTGGCACCACCGGCAACCGCTGCAGCAAGGTCGGCTTCCACCGACTTTGCGAGCGCATCGGCCTTGTCGGGCACATTGAGGAAGGTGCCGACCGAGCGGATCTTTGCCGGGATGCTGTCCTTGTCGAAGGTTTCCGGCACGCTGGTGAAGGCGATGTTGGCATCCTTCAGGATGGCGAGCGCCTCCGGCGGGCCGCTGCCTTCGACGGCGACGATCGCGGTCGGATTGACCGCGATGATGCCTTCCGGGGCGAGCGCGCGCATGTAGCCGACATCAGGCAGCTTGGTTGCAGCTTCCGGATAGGTGCTGGTCGAATCGCGGCCGACCAGCCGGCCTTCCTCGCCGAGTGCGTAGATGATCTCGGTAACCGCACCGCCAACCGAAACGACGCGCGAGACGTCCGGCTGCTCAATGCTCTGTGCCATCGCCGGGCGGATGAACGACGGCGCCCCTGGCGCCACGGCGGGCAACAGGAAGGGAGCCGAAACCGCAAACGCGGCCAGAGCCAGCTCCCAGAGGCGAAGGCGGCGGAAGTCGAGACCGTTGATCATCACGCTGTCCTTAAGCTGCGACGGTGGTGTCAAGGCGTGCGAGGCCCTCGGCGATATCGCGCCACTCGGGACGCTCGGCAAAACCTTCCTTACGCTTGCCGAAGAACTGGATGATCATCTCGCCCTTGGCGTCGAGCGCCTCGATCGAGGTGACGTGACCATCGGCAGTCGGCTTGCGCACGGCCCAAAGCTCGGCGATGTGATCGGTGCGCAGGTGAAGATGGAAGGTCGGGTCCATGACGTTCAGCCACGGACCCATCGGGGCGATCTTGGCGATCGGGCCGGAATGGATCTGGATCACGCCGCGATTGCCGACGAAGCACATGATCGGCAGTTCGATCTCGGCGCTGGCACGCATCATCGTTTCGATGCTCGACGGGTCGAGACGCCAGGCGAAGTCGTCGCCGATATGCTGCAGCGCCTGGCGGCGGCCGATCTTCAGCTTGCGCAGCAGGCCGTGGAATTGATGCGTGTCGGTCATCTTGGACCAGCGGTCGCGCAGCTCGGTGACGTCGACGACGTTCTCCTGCTTGTCATCGGCAGCCGGTGCGCTGGCGTCCGCAACGAAGGTCTGCGACTGGTCGTCGAGACGGAAGTCTTCAACGATCTTGTCGTAGGCGGCGACATTTGACGCCGGGCGCAGGTGCAGCTTGTGCACCGCATTGCCCCATTTGTCGAAGAACTGCAGGCTCTTGCGGGCTTCGCCGCTGTCATCGGTCTTGGTTACGGCAAAGGCATGCGCCCAGGCGCTCGGGAAGACGCGCAGGTCGATCTGCTCGCCAAGCACGATGCTGGCCATCTCGCCGGTTGTGATCTTTTCGTAGACGCCGATCTTTTCGTGAACTGCGCTTTCGTTGCGGGTCAAAGCCATGACCTCACCCAGTTCCTCGGCGCGCAGCAGGAAGCGGTTGGCATCCGCGTCGATGCGCACGGCGGTCAAGCCACATTCGGCCGCCACGAGGGCTGCTTCCGAAACTCCGAGCTGGGCCGCGATGTCGCGCTCGCGCATTTTCGGGTTCTCAGCGCGGTAGGCACGGATTTCGGACGGGGTGGGACGGAGGCTCTCGGTCATTGTTATTTGCCTATTTGTTCAGGATCAGTTTGCCTTGGCGGGTGATCTTCATGCGGTAGATCGCCCCGTCGTGGGAAATGAGGATCTCGCTTTCGCCGCGAAAGAGGTCGCGGCTCTCGACGATCCGCTGGGCCCGCTGCGCGGAGGCTACAGGTTGTGAAAATCGCGCATAATCGGTGTCGTCGGCTGCCACGGTTCGGTCGTCTCTAGATGGCGGGAGGCGGTGTTTTTCCCGCATTTCCTGCCGTGCAATTCGTTTACTATCTTGACTTCATTACTCATATTTCTTTATGGACGCAATACCGGATCGCCACACTCAAGTTAAGATGTCCGCGCTTGTGGATAGATGGCGACGACTTCAACGCTCCCAGGGTTCGGAGCGCCGATCGTGAGTGGTATTAGAATGATGCACCTTTCCCGTATGGTTGTTCCCGTGGCATTCGCGTTTGTTCTTGCGGCAGGCGGTGCAGTCGCCCAGGAGGCGTCGTCCGCTGGCGCGCTCAACATCGAACTCAACGAGGTCACGCCGTCGCAGAAGGGCTGCAAGCTCACCTTCGTCGCCGGCAACGCCTTCGTGCAGAATTTGAGCAAGGTTTCCTTTGAGTTCGTGATCTTCGACCAGAAGGGTCTGGTCGAGCGCATGGCGGTGCTCGACTTCCGCGATCTGCCTGCTGGCAAGACCAAGGTTCGGCAGTTCGATCTTCCCGGCACGAATTGCGAAGCGGTGAAGAGCCTGCTGATCAATGACGCGCCCGCCTGCGTCGGCGATGGTGTAGAGGGCGATGCCTGCATGAAGGGCCTCAAGACCGGTTCGAAGTCGCCGGTCGAACTCAAGGGCTGAGGTTGATTTTTCGCATTGAGTACTGCGTTTGCGTCGCGGCTCGCGGCGAAGGTTAGGCCAAGATGAAGCATACCGTGAAATGGATCGGCGCAATTGCCTTCTCGCTCGTGGCGCATACCAGCGTTGCCATGTACCTTGCCTCCTCTACGCCGGAACAGCCGCAAGACCTGATCGCCGGCGGTGCCGAGGTCGAAGTTGCGATCCTCGGTGATGCCTTCGAAGAAACCTTGCAGTCCGGCGATCCGACGGAAGTCGTCGAGCCGACCGAAGACGTTCCCGACGAAGTCAAGCCCGAGGAGATTACCCCGGTCGAAGACGTCACGTCGACCACGCAGGAGATCACGGCGGAGCAACCGCATGATTTGATCGCCACGGAAGCCGATGTCATCCTGCCTGCCGAGCAGGTTCCCACCCTGCAGGTCGCCGAGGCTGTGGTTACTGCCAGCGTCGCGCCGATCGAGACGGTCGTGCCCGAGGAAAAGCCGGAGATCCAGGAGCCGAAGAAGGAGAAGGTTGAAAAGCCTGAACCCAAGAAGGATCCCGTCAGGAAAAAGAAAGTCACCCGCAAGAAAACGGGCGACAAGGGGGAACAGGCACAGAGCCAGGTCAAGGGTAAGCTGGATGGGGACGTAAACGGCAATTCTGCGGCGGCAACCGGCAAGAACCGCTCTACCGCGGTCGGCAACGCCGATATGTCGAACTACAATGGCAAAGTTCGCGCGAAGATAAACCGGCGATACAAGCTTCCATCCGAAGCGCGCCGACAGGGGCTGTCGGGCACGACGACGGTGAGTTTTACGGTGTTGGCGGACGGCGGTGTTTCCCGCGTCAGCGTTGCCGGGAGTTCAGGCTCACCCGTTCTGGACACGGCTGCTCTTGATGCCGTGCGCCGTGCGGCTCCATTTCCTGCCATTCCAGAGGGGGCCGGAAAAAGTGCAATACCGTTCACTTTGCCTATTCAGGCAAGTGTTCGCTAGGCGACTGCCGCCGGCCACGGTGTGATCCGCGGCAGAAGCCGAAGCCCTTCAAAACTGATGGGAAAAATATGATTATAAAACTCATGTTTATACTTTACTCTGATAATCAAGTTTAATAAGTTGCCGCCGTGACGCAACCGAACGGTGTGTGTCGATCCCGGTGCGATCGGTTGCCATGAGGGCCGTCGACGCAGCAAAGAGGCGGAGAAGATTGCATGCGCGGCAAGCGTCACCATAATGCGGCCAAGAACGGCAAGGGTCGTTCCGGTTCCGAACGGGTCGAGGTCTGCGAAGAGGCCGCCAAGGCGACACTCGAAGGCCGCAGTTTCCTCTATGTCGGCGGACGCGATTGCCAGGTTGCGCATCTGCGCGAGATTGTCAGCTCCTTCGGTGCCGAGCTGCTTCACCACGATGGCGGCCTGCGCGAGGCGGTATCGCGCATCGACCGTGTCCTTCCTTCCGTCGACTGTGTTTTCTGCCCGATCGATTGCATCAGCCACGATGCGTGTCTTCGCGTGAAGACCGGCTGCAAGAAGTGGGGCAAGGCTTTCGTGCCGTTGCGCAACGGCTCGAAGTCGAGCCTTGAGCGGGCGCTGCAGGACCTGACCAACAGCCGCAACGACTTGGCATAGCCAAACATATGACGCGCGATGGAGGTGATTGACCTTCCGCGCGCATGGAGATTTTTTTCGAGATGAATGAAAACCGCCCGGACAAGTGCATGATGATCGGCCTGCACAAATTGGCAGCGCAGAATGGCGACGGGCTGGTGCCCGAACTCTACGAATTGCTGACGCGGCGTTCGCGCATGATCGAGGAAAACCCCAATGTCACCGAGTTCCCGTCTTGGGAAACGCGCCGGCCCGGCCGCGACCCTTTCGGGCTTGCGGAGCCGCAGGAGGGCACTATTCTGGCCTTCCCGAGAGCCGCGAACGACGCGGCTCGCAAGAAAGACAGCGCATAGGAGGCAGGCCATGTTCTTCGCAATGAACCGTTTTCGTATCGCCATTGGCCAGGAAGAGGCTTTCGAAGCCGTCTGGAAGAGCCGCGATTCAAGCCTTGCGGACATGCCGGGTTTTGTCTCGTTTCATCTTCTGAGGGGCGAAAACGTGCCGGACGAGGGCTATACGCTCTTCGTCTCGAACTCGACCTGGAAGGACAAGGATGCCTTTTCCGCCTGGACGAAGTCGGAGAACTTCCGGGCCGCGCACAAGAATGCCGGCGAAAACCGCTCGATGTATCTCGGCCCGCCGAAGTTCGAAGGTTTTTCCGTCGTCGAAGGCGCCTGATCTCAAGAGCTTCAAACTGGCGCGTTGAGCGTCACGGCGCCTTTCGTGGAAGGAAGGCGCCGATTGAAACGGCAAGCCAGCCGGCCATGATCGTCGTGCCGCCGAGCGGTGCCGACATCGGAAACAGGCCCTGTCCGGTCACGTGACGCATGGCAAGGTCAGCGGAAAACAGCGCCGTGCCGAAAGCGATCAGCAAGGCTGCGACCGGAGCCGTGCGGAAGCTCGGCCAGGCCGCATAAAGCGCGACGAGCGCCGGCGCGTGCGCCAGGCACATGGCCGAGATCTCGGCGAGCAGCCTGGGGTCGGTGCCATGCGAGGCGGCTGCAGCACTGACCACCCCGGCAATCCCCATCAATCCCGCGACGAAGAGCGTCGTTGCGCGCAATCCACTGGTCGGCATTGTCAGGTCATTCCTTGTTCTGCATGTGCAAGGCGAGGCGGGTGATCGGATCGAGAATGATCTGCCGCAGTTTTGGGTGAGCCACCGTTTCTTCCAGTGCGCGGGTAAAGCAGAGCAGCCATTCGTCGCGCTCCTCCGGCCCAATCTCGGCAACGAAATGCCGGCGCCGCAGCATCGGATGGCCACGCTTTTCCACATAGATCGGCGGACCGCCAAGCCAACCGGTCAGATATTCGTAGAATTTTTTGCTCGCTGCCGGAAAGGTCAGGTGGATGAACCGCGCGGCAGCGTGCCGCTTCGGGCAGCGTATCCATCAGTTCATAGAAACGACGGGTCAGCGCGCGCACCGTCGGGTCGCCGCCGATCGCTTCGTAGAGTGTCGTCGTTTCCGGTTCTGCCATTGCCGCTTCCTTCGTCCCCGAAGTCCTAGCCCGCCAAGGTCTTGTGGACAACGGCTTTCCAGTCTCGCCTTTGCGGCGTTTCCGCGCGGTTCGACACATCGATCTTGACAAACCGTCCAGACGGTATCTTTATGGAAGCATGACAGAAGCCCATCGCCGCAAGAAGCAGCCCGAGCAGGTCCGCCAGCAATTGCTGGAGGTCGCCGCACGCCTGTCGCACGAGCAGGGGGTGGCGGGCATCACGCTCGATGCGGTGTCGCAAGCGGCCGGCGTCAGCAAGGGCGGGCTGCTGCACCATTTCCCCAACAAGTCGGCGCTGCTCGATGGCTTGTTCGACGATCTCGTCGCGCGTTTCGATGCGGCGATCGAGGCGGCGATGGCTGGCGATCCGGAGGCGCAGGGACGCTTTACCCGCGCCTATGTCGATGTCTGCTCGAAGCTCGATCCCGACACCGACGTTCCGGGCTGGCGAATGCTGACGATCGCGCTGATTGCCGAGCCGAACCTGAAGATCCGCTGGCGCGAATGGGTCAACCGCCGGGCTCAGGAGTTTGCGGAAACCGACTCTTCACCCAACTGCGTGCTCGCCCGTTTTGCCGCCGACGGTCTCTGGCTCGCCGACCTGATGCAGAGCCATGAACTCGATGCCGCGGCGCGTGTTGCCCTGGCTGAAAATCTCAAAGCGCTTTCGACGCGATAGACCGGATGGAGACCCAGATGAACCCCGCTATGCTCTATTCCGTCCTGGTCGTTGCCATCGTCTTCGAGGTGCTTGGCACCTCGGCGATGCAGGCGGCACAGCATTTCACCCGGCTGTTGCCGACCGTGACGATGGTCGTTTGCTACGCTGTCGCCTTCTTCTTTCTGTCCTATACGCTGCGCTACATCCCGGTCGGCATCGCCTATGCGGTCTGGAGCGGTCTCGGCATCGTATTGATTTCGCTCGTCGGATACTTTGCCTTCGGCCAGAAGCTGGATCTTGCCGCCATGCTCGGGCTCGGGCTCATCATCGCCGGCGTCGTGGTCCTCAACGTCTTCTCGAAATCCACGTTCCATTGATGTCTGGCCACTGACGCCTAGAGGGCAAAAAGCTCTTGCAAAGGCGCCGGCGTGTCACTAGCCTTACAAATTGAAACCGCTTTCAATTTTAACAGCTGCGCATAAACGGGAATTTGCCGATGTCAATCAGAACAATCGTATGGGGCGAGAATATCCATGAGCAGACCAATGAGGTGGTCAGGAGCATCTATCCGAACGGGATGCACAACACCATCGCGGCGGCGCTGAACACGGACGTTTCGATCGAGGCAACGACGGCGAC
>NZ_JACVAN010000021.1:0-125898 GCF_014851895.1 Ensifer sp. ENS11
ACTTCGGTGTCGACACGACCGCGCGGCTGAAGGTGCTGAAGACCGAGGAGCCGGAAGGCCGCAAGGCCGGCATCAAGGTCAAGTCGGTGGCCGAACTGGTCGAAAAGCTCAAGACCGAAGCCGGCGTATTGTAAGTTCAGGAAAGGGAGATTTCATCATGGCTATTCTGCTTCTGGCTGACCACGACGGCAGCCACCTTTCCGACCAGACCGCAAAGGCGCTGACGGCGGCCGCCAAAATTGGCGGCGACGTGCATGTGCTGGTGGCCGGTGCCGGTGCCAAGGCGGCCGCCGACCAGGCGGCCAAGCTTTCCGGCGTTGCCAAGGTGCTGGTGGCCGAGGATGCAAGCCTTGCCAACAATCTGGCCGAACCCTTGGCGGCGCTGATCGTTTCGCTGTCGGGCAATTACGACACCATCCTGGCCGCTGCCACTTCGGTCGGCAAGAACGTCCTGCCGCGGGTTGCAGCGCTTCTCGATGTTGCCCAGGTTTCGGAAATCACCGAGGTGGTCTCGTCCGATACCTTCAAGCGTCCGATCTATGCCGGCAACGCCATCCAGACGGTGCAGACGACGGAAGCGAAAAAGGTCATCACCGTGCGCACCGCCTCGTTCGCCTCGGCCTCCGAAGGTGGCTCGGCTTCGGTCGAGACGATCGCGGCTGCGGCCAATCCGGGTCTGTCGAGCTTCGTTGCCGACGCGCTGTCGTCGTCGGATCGTCCGGAGCTGACCTCGGCCAAGATCATCATCTCGGGTGGCCGTGCACTCGGCTCGTCGGAAAAATTCAAGGAAGTGATCCTGCCGGTTGCCGACAAGCTCGGTGCAGCCGTCGGTGCATCGCGCGCGGCGGTCGACGCCGGATATGCCCCAAACGACTGGCAGGTCGGCCAGACCGGCAAGGTGGTCGCCCCCGATCTCTACATTGCCTGCGGCATCTCCGGTGCGATCCAGCATCTGGCCGGCATGAAGGACTCGAAGGTCATCGTCGCCATCAACAAGGACGAGGAGGCGCCGATCTTCCAGGTTGCCGACTACGGCCTCGTCGCCGACCTGTTCGAAGCCCTGCCGGAGATGGAACGGGCATCCTGATGAGACTTCAGAGACGACGGCTGAACGTTGACGTTCAGCCGTCGATCCTGATCGTGCGTGCGCCGACATGCAGCGCCCGACCGGCGCCAAAACCCATGATCGCCGCGCCGAGGCCGAGCGTCACGAACAGGATCGCGGCTGCGTCGAAGCTGCCGGTCCAGTCGCGGATCAGGCCGACGAGCAACGGGCCGATGGCGGCGAGCACATAGCCGACGCCTTGTGCCATGCCCGAGAGATGGGCGGCGACATGGGAATCGGGCGAGCGCAAGACGATGAGCGTCATCGCCACAGCGATCAGCCCGCCCTGGCCGAAGCCCTGGAGAATGGCCCAGAAGATCACCGTCGACGGCGGCGCGAACAGAATGCCGAGGAGCGCGATCACTGCGGCTGCGATCAGCGCGACATTGATGCCACGCTGGTCCTTGCGCCTGATGGCAAAGGAGGGAACCAGCAGGCAGGTGACGACCTGGGTCATGATCGAGACCGAAACGATGACGCCTGCCGTTGCCGGGTCGAAGCCGCGCTCCCTGAGAATGGGGGCGAGCCAGCCGAAGATGCAGTAGGCCAGAGCCGACTGCAGCCCCATGAACAGCGTTACCTGCCAGGCCAGCCGGTCGCGCCAAAGGCCGACGACACGAAAGCCGGTGTGTCTGACCTGCGCCTTGCTGCCAAGCGCCTGCGGCATCCAGATCAACAGCACGATGAAGGCGGGAAGCGCCCAGATGGCGAGTGCACCGGACCACGAGCCGGTAACACCGTGTTCGAGCGGCAGGGTCAGGCCGGCGGCACCGGCCGCGCCGGCGCAGAGCGCCATTGTATAAAGCCCGGTCATGATCGCCGCCTTGTCGGCAAAGTCGCGCTTGACGAGGCCCGGGAGCAGCACGTTGCCGATGGCGATCGCCGCCCCGGCGGCGAATGTCGACAGGAAGAGCACCGGTACGGGGCCGAAACCGCGCAGCACTGTCCCGAGCGCGAGCAGAGCCAAGGCGCCAAGCAGGGTGCGTTCGGCACCGAAGCGCTGTGCCAGCTTTGGTGCCAGCGGCGCAAACAGGCCGAGGCAGAGCACCGGCAGCGTCGTCAGCAGGCTGGCGCCGGCAGTCGTTAAGCCGGTATCGCGCATCACCTCCGGCAGCAACACCGAGAGGCTGGAAAACAGCGGTCGCAGGTTGAAGGCGATCAGCACGAGGCTGGCGCCGAGGACGAAACGCGCCGCTCCCCGCGGCAACACCGGCGGCTGAGGCTCGGGTACGCTGTCGGCTTCGGCGTCGATGAGCTGGTCTTCGAGACCGTTGATGGCTGCGACCTGATGGGCCGAGGAATTGGGATCACGGAAAGTCTGGTTCATTGCGAAAGAAGCCTGTCGAGTTCGCGAAGCACCGGCGCCATGAAGGCGCGAACGGCGGACGCGGCGCGGTCCGGATCGCCGGTGGCGATCGCCGCGACGATCGCCGCATGGGCCTGTTCGTCGGGTTCCGGCACGTCGCCCTTCAGCGTCGAGTGAATGGTTTCGAGGATCGATGAGGTGAAGAAATCGTAGAGCCCGACGATGGCGCGGTTGCCGGAGGCTTCGACGATGGATTTGTGAAAGGCGATGTCGCGATGGCCGAAGGCCTCGTAGCCGCCATCGGCAACTGTGCCGCGAGCCTTCAGCAGCCGGGTCATGCGTTCGAGGTCGGCGGGTGTATGGCGGATCGCCGCAAGCCTTGCCGCCTCGACATCGAGGGCGGCGCGCGCCTCCCATTGGTCGCGCAGACCGGCGCGTTTGACACGGTCGAGCGCGCCTGCCGGATCGACCGTCGAGCGCACATAGGTGCCGGAGCCCTGGCGGGTGTCGAGCAGACCCTGCGAGACCAGCACACGCACGGCCTCGCGCACCGTGCCCCGGCTGACGGACAACAGCTCGGTCAATAGAGTTTCGTTCGGGATGCGGTCGCCGACGCCCCAGCGGCCGCTGACGATCTCGGCGCGCAGGCTTTCGGCCGCACTGTCGGCCAGATTGGTTCGATTGACGGGCTGCATGATAAACTCATCAAGTCATCAGATGACCTAACGAATACGTCTGAGTTTAGTCGCTGTCAATTGGTTGTGGTGGAATCGGGGCGACATCGGCCGAATGCGCGGCGACGCTGGTCGGTGGAGGGCTGTTGTCGGGCGACCGCGCATCTCCGCGAGGTGGGGCTGTCGCGTTCCATCGGGAGTCGACAGAACAAAGCGATAAAATACTTCCTTCGACTAAATCCTCGACGGAAGCCGATCAATGATCGGTGGTCTGGCCGTCGGTGATGCTGAGCAACGTCTTTTCCATATCCGGCTCGTCGCCGGAGCAGACGCACAGCATTTCCGCGTCGCCTTCGCCGACCGAGAGATAAGCGTGGCCCATCGTCGAGTCGATATAGACGCTTTCGCCGGCTTTCAGTCGCACCGGCGCATATTGATCCGTATGCAGCTCGATCTCGCCCTTGAGCACGATCAGGAATTCTTCGCCGGCATGAGGGGTCAGCGGACCGAACTCTGCAAGCGTGCGCGCGCGGGCATGGGCGAGGATCGGCACCATGCGTTTCCTCACCAGATCGGTTGCAAGGTAGTGGTAGTCGTAATTGCGGGTCAGCTGCCGCAGCGTCGTCGTGGCCGAGGTTACCGAGCGGCGCGTGCGGGCGGCGGGCTGCTTGCTGTCGCCACTGAGCAATTCGGTGACATGCACGCCGAGGCCGGCGCAGATCTGCAGCAGCTTGTCATAGGTCAGCGACATCTGGTCGTTCTCCACCTTGGACAAGGTCGAGACGGCAACGCCGGTCAGGTGGCTGACGTCCTGAAGGGTCCAGCCGTGATGTTTCCTCAGGTTCCGCAGGCAATCGCCGAGGTTTGGCTGTTCCGACATGGTTCTCTCCGGCAAACGAGATCTACCTAGCTAGTTCAACTCTGGCCGCCTCGCAACAAGCGCCAAGAATTTTCCGATACGCTAAATATTGACCGTATCGGAAAATGAATTTACCAATGGCTATGCGCTCAGGATCCTCTTCTCCCAAAGTGATTGTCATTGGCGGCGGTATCGCCGGCCTGTCGGTTGCGGCTGCCGTCCAAGAATGGGCATCGGTCGTCCTCATCGAGCGGGAGGCGCATCTCGGCTATCACGCAAGCGGCCGCTCGGCGGCGCTTTTTGCCGAGACCTACGGCAACACGGTGGTCAGAGCGCTCTCCATTGCCAGCCGGCCGGCCATCGTCGATGGCGGCTTTGCCGAGCATGTGCGCGGCGCCTTGCATTTCGGTGGGTGCGACGACGATGCGATGGTCGATGAACTGGCGCAGAAGTACCAGGCGCTCGTGCCCAGCGTCCGGCGGCTTTCGGCAGACGAAGTCAGCGTGCTTATTCCCGTCATTCGTGCCGATACCACGTGCGGCGGCGTCTACGAGCCCGGCGCTCTCGATATCGACACCGGCAAGATGGTCCATGCCGCGGCCGCCGCTCTGAAGGCGCTTGGCGGGACTGTCATTTCGGGCGAGGAAGTGCTGCAGATCTCCCGTATTTCCGGCCGCTTTCAAGTGGTGACTTCGGCCGGCTCCTACGAAGGCGATATGGTCGTCAACGCGGCGGGCGCCTGGGTCGATGTGATCGCCGAGCGGGCAGGGCTGGCGGGGCTCGGGTTCTCGCCCAAACGGCGCACCGCCTTCATGTTCGACCCGCCCGCGGGGCTCGACGCGCGCACATGGCCGCTCGCCGTCGATCTGCATGAGCGTTTCTATTTCAAGCCGGATGCCGGAAAGCTGATCGGCTCGCTGGCGGATGAAACGGATTCACCGCCCTGCGACGCCTATCCCGAAGATATTGACGTCGCCATCGCGGTCGACCGGATCGAGCAGGCGACCGAACTTCGCATCGGCCGCCCGCAAAGGCCATGGGCCGGATTGCGCACCTTCTCGCCGGACCGCACGCCTGTCGTCGGCTTCGATCCGCGCCTGCCGGGCTTCTTCTGGCTCGGCGGCCAGGGCGGTTATGGTTTCCAGGTGTCGCTGACCCTGGCGCGGATCGCCTCGGCGCTGCTGCGCGATGCCGCGATGCCTGCGGATGTCGCCTCCCTCGGCGTCGAGTTCGGTGCGCTGGCACCCGTCCGATTTATGGCGGCGGCGCACACCCCGTCGCTTTCCCCGGCCGGCCCATGACCGGATAGACCATCAAGATCGAAACGTCGTCGATGCGGTTAGGAGAACCCCGCTACGACGTCAACACAAAGGCAACCAGGAGCGTTTGCTATGAAATCCACACGTCTGATTCTGCGCACCGCGCTCGTCGCATCGACAATCCTCATGGGCGGGCAGGCCTATGCGAAGACGCTGGTCTACTGCTCGGAGGCGAGCCCCGAGACCTTCAACCCGATGATCGGAACGGCGGATTCGACTATGGATGCCGCGGCCAAGCCGATTTTCAACCGGCTGGTGGAATTCAAGCCGGGGACGACGGAAGTCGGGCCGGCGCTCGCCGAGAGCTGGGATGTGTCCGAAGACGGCAAGGTCTACACCTTCCATCTGCGCCATGGCGTCAAGTTCCACACCAACGCGCAGTTTACGCCGACACGCGAATTCAACGCCGACGACGTGCTCTACACCTTTGACCGCCAGCGCAACGCCGACAATCCGTACCACAAGCTCTCGAACGCCTCATACGAATACTTCAGCGCGCTTGGGCTTGGGCCGTTGATCGAGAAGATCGAAAAGCTGGACGATCATACCGTGCGCTTCACACTGACGTCGGCAAACGTCACCTTCCTGCCCAGCATTGCGCTCGACTACCTCTCCATTCTCTCGCTGGAGCAGACCGAGAAGATGGTCGCAGCCGGCACCCCGGAGCTGATCGACCAGGCGCCCGTCGGCACAGGGCCGTTCATCCTTGAGGCCTATGCGCAGGACAGCCAGATTCGCTATGCGGCCAACAAGGACTATTGGAACGGTGCGCCGAAGATCGATACCCTCGTCTTTGCGATCACACCGGAGCCCACCGTGCGGGTCGCCCGGCTGAAGGCGAACGAGTGCCAGGTGGCGGCGCCACCACCGCCCGGAGCCGTCGCCGATCTCAAGAACGACCCCGAGGTGACGGTCTATAACCTCGAAGGCCAGAATATCGGCGTTCTCGGCTTCAACGTCGAACACAAGCCGCTCGGTGATGCGCGTATCCGCCTGGCGCTCGCCAAGGCGGTCAACCGGCAGGCGATCGTGGAAGCCGTGTATCAGGGTGCAGGCAGCGTTGCCGGCAGCGTGGTGCCGCCTGCACAGCTCGGTGCGGCCAAGGACGCGGGCATCGACTACGATCCGGAAGGCGCCAAGGCGCTTTTGAAGGAAGCCGGCCACGAGGGCGACCTGTCGATCGCGCTCTGGGCGATGCCGGTGTCGCGGCCCTACAACCCGAACGCCCGCCGTATGGCAGAGATGATCCAGGCCGACTGGAATGCCATCGGCGTGAAAACCGAGATCGTCAGCTTCGAGTGGGCCGAGTATCTGACCCGCACCGCCAAGGGCGAGCATGACGCCTTCCTGCTCGGCGGCAGCAGCGACAACGGTGATCCGGATAATATGCTGAGCTATCTGCTTAGCTGCGACGGCGTGAAGGGCGGCTCCAACCGGGCGCGCTGGTGCAACGCCGACTTTGAAAAGTTGCTTCAGGATGCGCGCGTCGCCGCCGATCCCAAGGAACGGGCAGCGCTTTACGGCAAGGCGCAGGCCATCCTCAAGGCGGAAGTGCCTGTTGCGCCGATCGCCCATTCCGTCGTGTCGATCCCTGTGCGCAAGAGCGTGAAAAATTACGTTCTCGACGCCTTCGGCCGCCAGAACTTCGCCAACGTCGATATCGCGGAGTAAGCCGGATGGACGAGATGACAATGAGCGGCGGCGTCACGCTTGCCGATCTAAGCCGACTGCTTCAAGGCTACATCAACGATGGTGCCGTCGGCGCCTCCCTGGCCTTTTCACAGGGCGATGGCGAGACCGTCACCTTGACCTCGGGACTTTCCGACCGGGCGCGGGGGATACCGGTTTCGCCAACGCAACTGTTCAAGATCGGCAGTTGCACCAAGACGTTTACCGTTGCCGCCCTGATGAAGCTGGCGGAAAGCGGTGTGGTGGAGCTTGGCGCGCCGATCTCGCACTGGTTCCCGGACCTTCCCGGTGCCGCTGCCATTTCGGTGCGCCAACTCGTCAACCATCGCGGCGGGTTGCCGGAATTCGAGTACGACATACCGATGACCCCGGACCGCATCTGGACGCCGGCCGAACTCGTCGATCTCGCGTTTCGGGTCGGCACTCAGTCGGCGCCCGGCGGTCCGGCCGTCTACAACAACACCGGCTATGTGCTTGCCGGCATGTTGATCGAAGAGGTCACCGGAAAGTCGCTCGGCGATTATGTCCGCCATCAGGTGCTCGAACCGCTCGGGCTCGAAAACACCTGGTCGCCTTCGACCGAGAGCTTCCCGGAAGAGCGCATGGTGCGCGGCTACTACCACCGACCGCCACCGGCTGCGGATGCAGGGGCGGGCATCGCTGCCGGAGCCGAGATGTGGCGCATGGACGGCGTCCTGCCCTATTCCGACGCGCTGCAGGATTCATCGGATTCGTTTCCGTTCACGGCGGCCTATGGCTGCGGCGACATGGTCTCGACGCCCGGCGACATGATCGCCTTCATTCGGGCGCTGTTTGGCGGCAAGTTGCTGGCGGACGGAATGTTCCGGGAGATGAGCGAAAGCCGTGTCGCCGTTAGCTTTCCCGGTACGCGGATGCGCGAGACCGGGGCGGGGCTGTTCCAGAGCAGCTACGCGGATCGGCTCGTCTATGGCCACCAGGGCAGCATCCCCGGCTATGTTACCGTGATGCAGCACGAGCCGAAATCGGGTCTGACAATCGCCATGACCAGCAATGTGGGCTCGGGCTACCGGATGTCCTTTTACGCCAGCGGTCTGCATCAAGTGCTCGATCAGGCAATCGGCATCATCATGGACAGCTAAGCCCGCTGGCGATCACGTCTCGAAATCAGCTCGACCGCCCGTTCGGGCGGTCGAGCGTTTTGACAGCATTGTTATGAAATGAGGACGTCGACCTTTTCGAAGGTCCGGACGTCGATCAGCCCCTTGTCGGAGATGCGCAGTTCGGGAATGACGACGAGCGCCAGCAGCGAATGCTGCATGTAGGCGTTGTTCAGCCGGCAGCCGCAGACGCGCATCGCTTCGACTAGTGCCGCGGCCTTGTCCGCCACGATCTCGGCACGCTGATCCGACATCAGCCCCGCGACCGGCAGTTCAACCAGTGCAAGCTCCTTGCCGTGCTTGATCACCACGATGCCGCCGCCGACCTCGTGCAGCCGGTTCGCGGCTTTCGCCATGTCGTCCTTGTTGGTGCCGACGACGATCATGTGGTGGCTGTCGTGGGCCACGGTGCTTGCAACCGCGCAATCGCTGTCATAGCCGAAGCCGGAGACGAAGGCATTGACGACGTCGCCGGTGCCGCGATGACGCTCCACCAGCGCGATCTGGCAGACGTCCTGGGCGCGATCCATCTCGATGATGCCGCCCGCCGCCGAAAGCTCGGCTTCAAGCGCACGCGTCGGCGCCTGGTTCTCGACGACGCCGATCACCCGGACCCGCGCGCGGGTCGCGGTGCTGTTAAGCCCGATGTCGAAATCTCCGGCCTTGAGCGTCTTGCCGAGGTGCACGGTGTTGCGGGCGCTTTCCGGATAAACGAAGGGCGGGATATCGCGCACCAAGGCGCCGGAATCTGCCAGCAGTTCGCCGCGGGCAAACACCATCTCGATCGGCAGGGCAGCAAGGTCCGACGTGATGATCAGGTCGGCCCGTCGTCCTGGTGCGATCGAGCCGAGTTCCCGCTCGACGCCGAAATGCTGGGCGGTGTTGAGCGTGGCCATCTGGATGGCGGTGATCGGCTTCAGCCCTTGGGCGATGGCGTGGCGAACCACCCGGTTCATGTGGCCGTCGTGGACCAGCGTGCCGGAGTGGCTGTCGTCGGTGCAGAGCAGGAAGTTGCGCGGATCGACGCCGGCTTCAGTGATCGCCTTGACCTGGGCGGCAACGTCGAACCAGGCTGAGCCGAGCCGCAACATCGCACGCATGCCCTGTCTGACGCGGGCAATCGCGTCCTCGACGGTCGTTCCTTCATGATCGTCGGCCGGGCCGCCAGCGGCGTAGGCGTGAAACTCCCGGCCGAGATGCGGCGAAGCATAGTGTCCGCCGACGGTCAGCCGCGCATCCTGGGTTGCCGCGATTTCTGCGACCATCTTGGGATCGTTAAAGGCGACACCAGGAAAGTTCATCATCTCGCCAAGCCCGATGATGTTCGGCCAGCTCAACGCTTCGGCCACGTCCGTGGCCGAGAGTTCAGCACCCGCCGTCTCGAGCCCGGGCGCGCTCGGCACGCAGCTCGGCACCTGCACGTAGACATTGATCGGCAGGCTTTGCGCCTCGTCGTTCATCAGCCGCACGCCGGCCAGGCCGAGCACGTTGGCGATCTCGTGCGGGTCGATGAACATCGTCGTCGTGCCGTGCGGGATGACGGCGCGCGCAAATTCGGTGACGGTGACGAGACCGCTTTCGACATGCATATGCGCGTCGCAGAGCCCCGGCACGAGATAACGCCCGGCAGCGTCGACGACCTTGGTGCCTTCACCGATCGTATGGCTGGCGTCGGCCCCGACATAGGCGAAGCGGCCGGCTTTGACCGCGATGTCGGTGTGCGGAATGATCTCGCCGGAATAGACGTTGACCCATTTGCCGTTGCGGATGACGAGGTCCGCCGGCGCACGGCCCATGGCGACGTCGACGAGCTCGGGTGCGGTCCTCGACCAGGATTGGAGCATGACAGTTTCCTTCAATGGAGACGATGTCGGCGCCCCCTTTGACGTCTGAGTAAAAAGGAGGCGCCGACAGGTTTACTGGGTCTGGGCGATGAGCGCTGCCGCCAAGAGGGCGACGAACCACATGACCGGTTTTACATCGCCCGCCCGCCCGCAGACCAGCTTGATCAGCACATAGGCAATGATTGCGAGCGACAGCCCGAGCGTGATCGAGAATGTCAGCGGGATCAGCACGATGGCAAGGAACGCCGGGATCGCTTCGTCGATGTCGGTCCAGCGGATCTTGCTCATCGGCTCGGACATGAAGAGGCCGGTGAGGATCAGAACGGGCGCGGTTGCCACGGCCGGAACGAGCGACAACAGCGGCGACAGGAACAGGAACGGCACGAACAGCAGGCCGGCGACAAGGGCGACAAGCCCGGTACGGCCGCCCTGCGCAATGCCAGCGCCCGATTCCAGATAGACGGTGGCGGGGCTGGTGCCGAGCGGTGCGGAGATCAGCGCAGCGACGGCGTCGACATGCATGGATTGCTTGATGTTGCGCGGCAATCCCTGCTCGTCCTTGAGGTCAGCCGCTTCGGCAAGGCCGAGGAAGGTCGAGAGTGCCTCGATGAAATTGGTGAACAGGAAGACGAAGATGAACGGCAGGTAGATCAGGCTCAAGGCGCCGACGAGGTCGATCTGGCCGATGAAGCTGAAATCCGGTGCCGCGGAAAAGCCGCTCCAATTGACCAGTGTATGCACATCAGGCGTATCCGGCGAAAACGCGCTGCCGTCGCCCCACCAGCGGCCGATCGGGATGGAGAGGATGGTGGTGAGGATCATGCCGGCCATCATCGCGCCGGGAACTTTGCGGACCACCAGCGCGACCGTCAGGATGAAGCCGGCAATGAAGGTGAGGGTTACGGGGTTGAACGTCGTCAGCCCGACGATCGTATCCGGATTGGCGATGATGAACTTGGCATTCTCGAAGCCGATCAGTGCGATGAACAGACCGATGCCGCAGGCGATGCCATAACGCAGGTCGACCGGGATCGCCTCGATGATCGTCTGGCGCAGGTTGAAGAAGGCCATGACGGTGAAGAGCACGCCGGCCCAGAAGACGCAGCCCAGCGCGATTTCCAGCGGTACCTTGGCGCCGACAACCATCGTATAGGCAAACAGCGCATTGATGCCCATGCCCGGCGCCACCAGGATCGGGCTTCGCGCATAGAGCCCCATGGCGCAGCTGCCGATGAAGCTGACGAGTACGGTCGCCGTTACGCCGGCCGAAAACGGAATGCCGGCGTGGGACAGGATCGAAGGGTTGACGACGATCACGTAGGAGGCGGCGAGAAAGGTGGTCAGCCCGGCGAGGATTTCGGTTCGAATGGTCGAGCCGAATTTGGAAATCTGGAAGTAGCGGTCAAGCAGGCTGGCGAGCCAGGAGGCTTGTGCCTGGCCTGACGCCGGCTCAACGCCCTTGGGTTGGTAGTTCATTTTGTTCCCCTTTTTTTGAAATGAGGAAGGGGCCGGCGATGCCGACCCCTTCCAAGGCTTTACTCTGCTGCTGCGGCGCGCGCTTCCTCGCCGCCGTTCCCGGCGAGCGGCGAGATCACCTTGAGCCGGACGCAATCGACGACCCCGAGATCGGTGATGGCATATTCCGGGATCGCGGTGATTTGAAGCACGAACATGTACATGAACGGCCATGGCAGGGTGCAGCCGAGCCCGCGCGCCGCATCGTCCAGTTCCTCCTCCAGCGCCGCCATTTCCGATGGTTCGATATCGGAGACGATGCCGCCGATCGGCAGATGCAGGAAGGAGACGACCTTGCCGTCCTTGACCACCACCTGGCCGCCATGGTTGGCGATCAGGTGGTTGATGGCGACCCGCATGTCTTCCGGGTCGGCGCCGATGCAGATGATGTTGTTGTCGTCGGGCGCGGTCGAACTGGCGATTGCGCCTTCGCGCAATCCGAAGCCGGAGGTGAAGGCGACGGGTCGGTTTTTCGTCTTGCCGTAGCGCTCGACCACGGTGACATATTGGATGTCCTTTGCCGGGTCGGCGAGCACGCATCCGTACTTGACTGGCAGGGTGACATCGCGGCGGGTGCGCACGAAGATCTTTTCCGGCGTGACGGCGATCGCCATGGCAGCGGCGCTGTCGCCGGGGCCGTCATAACGCAGCTTCAGATCGTCGAGTTCGAGCGGCGCGACCTTCATCGAAGTCAATAGCGCGGCGCTGCGCGGCGGCGGCACCAGTTCGATGGCCATGCGGCCGTCACGCGCGACTTCCTCACCCTTGGCGATGACGGCATCGATCCTGAACTCGCGCAGGTCGTTGACGAGCAGGATGTCGGCGGCGCGACCCGGCGAGATTGAGCCGACCTTGTCGTCGATGCGAAGGGCATCGGCGCCGTTGATCGTTGCCATCTGGATCGCCGCCATCGGCGAGATTCCCATGGCGATCGCCATGCGCACCATATTGTCGAGATGGCCGCGCTTGAGAATGTCGCTGGCAACGACGTCATCGGTGCAGAAGCTGATGCGGCGCAAGGCCTTGACGCCCATTTCGGTGACGATGCGCAGATTGTCGGAGAGGAAGTGGGAGATCGAGGATTCGCGCACGACGACATGCATGCCGGCCCTGAGCTTTTCGAGCATTTCCTCCGGCGAATAGCTTTCGTGGTCGGCGCGCACGCCGGACTGCTGGTAGCCGTTGAGGCGCGCTCCGCGCGTCATCGGGCAGCAGCCGAGCACCGGGAGCCGGCTCTTTTCGGCAAGCTCGAGCGCCGCCAGCACGTCGGGGTCTTCCTCCTGGATGAACTCGCGCACGGTTTCCCAAATGCCGACGCATTCCGGCCAGTGATGGGTGGCCTGGTGATCGGCAGGACTGAAATAGTGCCCGACGGTCGAACGCGGCATGGTGTACGGCGTCTTGCAGGGCGCGCCCCAGAAGACCTTGAGTGGTGTCTGCTTGGCCTCGTCGAGGAATTCACGCGCCGCCGCCGGCCCGCCGACGACGATGATCTGGTCAAGCCCGGTGACGATCGACGTGGTGCCGAGCGGGACGACCGCCTTGGCGAAGCTCGTTAGCGACATCTTCGAGCATTCGACATGCAGATGGCCGTCGATCATGCCGGGCGCCAGGTATTTGCCCGTGGCGTCGACGATCTTCGTTTCCGGCCCGACATAAACGGAGATGTCGCCGACGGCGATGATCCGCTCGCCGTAGATCGCGACATCGGCCTGGTAGATTTCTTCCGATACGACGTTGACGAGCCTGCCGCCGCGGATCGCCAAAGTGGCCTTGTTGCCGGTGCCCGAGGCTGCCCGGATGAATTCTCTGATATTGCTCACTGAAACCTCTCCCTTAGCGTCGCCGAATATTCCCAGTTTGGTTTCGTTTGTACAATGGGCCGAAATGGCGTATTTATCGGACATATCGTACAGGATTTTGGACGAAAAATGGATCTCTCGCTTCTCGACTGCTTCGTGAAAGTTGCCGATTCCCGTTCGATTTCAGCGGCTTCCCGCCTGTATCGGCTGCCGAAATCGACCCTCAGCCACAAGATCCGGCAGCTGGAGGACGAGTTCGGCATCGAACTCTTCGTGCGCGAGGGGCATCAGCTGCATGTGACCGACGCCGGAGCGGAGTTCCTGCGTTATGCCCGGCTCATCCAGTCGAATTGCGAGGATGCGGCAACGGCGATGGCCGAGATGCGGCAGGAGGTAGCGGGCACGCTGCGCGTCGGCTCGACCGGCGAATTCGGCACGACGATCACATCCGAACTGCTCTACGCATTTCGCCAGCAATATCCGCAGGTCAATCTCGACGTCGTTTTTCTGAGCTCGCGGCAACCGTTCTCCGAGGTCACCGAGCAGGCGCTCGACGGCATCTTTCACTGGGGCGAACCATCAGATGTCGACTACATCAGTCGCCGGCTCTCGGTCTCATCTTACGGTCTCGTTGCGAGCCCCGAATACATCGCCCGGCACGGCGCACCGCTTAAGCCCGACGACCTCGCCGGCCATCGCGGGCTCGTCTTTCGCCAGCAGACACGCCTGCAATCCTGGTATCTGACGCGCGACGGCGATGCCGAGATCGATCTGCTGCCGGCGGCAACCTGCACCACCAACGACTATTGGACGATCAAGTATTTCGCGGTTGCCGGCGAGGGCATCGCCTATCTGCCGGAATTCTTCGTGGAGACGGAGCGGCAAGCGGGTTTGCTTCAGCCTGTTCTGGCCGAATGGAGTTCGCCGAAAACGGCGATCAACCTGATCTATTCGCGCCGGCGGCACGTGTCGAAGCGCTTCAGGGCCTTTGTCGAATTCTGCATCGACTTTTATCGCGACCGGGAGCGCACAGGCATTCCGCGCTACTACGTGGAGAAAGTCAGCATGCCGTCGAATCGTGCGATCCGCTGACGCGGCGCCCTCGCTGAATTCCAGGGTGACATGGGCCGAATACGGAAATATGCCGCAGAACGGTCGCGCGGCGGAAAACAGCAGGCCGCCATATTTGATCTCTTCCGAAATGCCCGCCCCGGACGCCAATGCGATCTCGCGCAGCCGCGAAACAATCGCGAACTGTGTGTCGCCGCGGTCGCGAATATCGGCGAGGAAGGCTTCAATGCGCTTGTCCATAATGGCTCGCTTACGACTCGTTGCAGAATTCTGAACGCACCAATATCACGCGACGTGCGCCGACTATGCTCACGCGATGAGGTGTTTGGGCAGGACGATCCTGGCGGACAATCCACCCCCGACCTTGTTTCGCAAAACCAACGCGGCGCCCGCGTGATCGAGCGCGAGTTCGGCGATGCTCAGGCCGAGGCCGCTGCCGATCGCGGCCTTGAAGCGTCCGCGGAAGAAACGCTCGGTGACGTGGGGCATCTCCTCCGGCGGAATGCCCGGGCCATCGTCATCGATCGCAATCGTGGTCGTTCCGTCGTCGCTTTCAAGCCAGCAGAGGATCGTTCCGCCGGCCGGCGAGTGATGGAGCGCATTTTCCATCAGATTGCGGGCGGCAAGTCGCAGCAGATCCGAATTGGTCCTGACCTGCAGCTTGCAAAGACTGGGGTCGACGACAACCGTCGCGGCACTGCCGGCATGGCCAAGCAGTTCGCTCCTGAGCGAAACCAGCATCTCGCCGGGATTGACCTCGGCCACAGTGCGCGCCGTTTCCGACGCTTCGACCGACGCGATGTCGAGCAACTGCCGGACGAGCCGTCCGGTGCGGTCAACACCAGCAACAATCTGGCCGAGAGCCTTTTCGCGGATTTCGGCATCGTTGCTCGCCAGCGCCACCTGAGCCTGGGTTTTCAGCCCGGCAAGCGGCGTTCTAAGTTCATGGGCGGCAAAGGCGATAAAATTCTGCTCGCGCTGACGTGCGCCGGCGACGCGGCCGAAGAGACCGTTCAATGCGCGAAGCACGGGACTGATCTCGCTCGGTGTTGCGGTCTCCTTGATCGGGTGCAGGTCCGAGGCGTCGCGGGCGGCAAGATCGCCCGCCAGTTTTCTGAGCGGTGCCAGACCACGCCCGACGCTCAGCCAGATCAGGGTCGCCAGCAGCGGTATGATCAGGAGGGCCGGAAAGAGCAGGCCTTTGACGACGTCGTTGACCAGCCTGTCGCGGATGCGCAGGTTGTCGCCGACGAGCACGCGCACGCCAAGCTCGGCATTCTCGACCGCGTAGACCCGCCAGGTTTCGCCATTGATCACCGTCTCGGAAAGGCCGGTCGCATGCGCCGACAGCGTCGTCTCCGGCGCGCTTTCCGACTTGCCGATCAGGGTGCCGTCCAGCGACCAGATCTGGCAAGAAAGCTGCCGGTCGTAATGCGGGTGCTCGAGCACCGGGATCTTTGCCTTCGTCTGCGCCGGCTTATCCGGGTCGATCTCCTGGTTGACCACAAGCGAGCTGACCATCTTCGCCGCCTCCATCAGTCGGGCGTCGAGCACCTGCTCGACCTCGGCGCGGGTGCTGAAGAAGATCCACAGGGTGGCCGAAAGCCACATGAGCCCGGTGGTGACGAGCAATATGAAGAAGAGGCGTGCGCGGATCGATCGCATCAGATGTTGCTGCCGAGCCGGTAGCCGATGCCCCTGACGGTTTCGATCAGGCCAGGGCCGAGCTTGTTGCGCAGGTGATGGATATGCACCTCGACCGCGTTGCTTTCGACCTCTTCCTGCCAGCCGTAAAGCTTGTCCTCCAGCGTCGCCTTCGAAAAGATCGCGCCCGGCTGCGACATCAGCGCATGCAGGATGGAATATTCCCGACGCGAGAGCCGGACCGGCGCGCCTGCCTTTTCCACCGATTGCCGGGCTGGATCGAGCCGGATCGTCGACCATTCGATGAAGGCGGTCGATCGACCGGCGGATCGGCGCGCGAGCGCGCGCAACCGTGCTGCCACCTCATCGAGGTCAAAGGGTTTACCGAGATAGTCGTCGGCGCCCATGTCCAGCCCGCTGACGCGATCGGCGACCGTGTCGCGAGCGGTCAAGAGCAGGACCGGCGTGTCGTTGCGTGCGTCGCGCAGTTTTTTCAGCACGTCCGCACCGGAGCCGTCCGGCAGCATTAGATCGAGGACGACGGCGTCGAACTTGCCTGCGGCCAGCGCCGCGTCGGCGCTCTCCCGGGTGGCGACGGCATCGGTGGTAAAACCGGCGAGCGCCAAGCCGACCTTCAGCCCGTCGCGCAAAATGTCATCGTCTTCGACAATCAGTACCCGCACTTAGGTCTCCACGAATTAACCGACGGCGGTTGTTTAGCACCTCCCTTAAGGCAGCCTTAAGGTAGCGCATTCCTTTGGGCGTCATCGTAACAAGCCCCGAGTCGATGAATGTCCGATATAGATGAACTGAACCCGTTACCATCAGCCAGAACCTATTTGCGATCCGGCGGCTCGCTGACGCGCCGCAGCCTTTTCGTTGGCGCGACGGCCATCCTGCTTTCAGGTTGTGCAGCAACCGCGCGCCCGACACCGAAGCCGACGGTGGTCGAGATGACGCCGCCGCCCAAGGGCACCGTTCCGCCGATGTACTACGCGATGCCGGATGAGCAATTTCCCATTCCCGCGGTCGATGTCTCCCAGGTCGATCCGAAGTTCTGGCGCCAGGAAGTCGACTATCCGACACAGGAGCGGCCGGGCACGATCATCGTCGATACGCCGGCGAAACACCTCTACCACGTGTTGCCCGGCCAGCGCGCCATGCGCTATGGCATCGGTGTCGGCCGCGAGGGTTTTGCCTGGTCCGGGCGGGCGGTGGTCGCCTATAAACGGAAATGGCCGCGCTGGACGCCGCCCGACGAAATGGTGGCGCGGCAGCCGAGGCTCGAGCCCTACAGCATCAAGAACGGCGGCATGGGGCCGGGCCTGAAGAACCCTTTGGGCGCGCGGGCGCTCTATATCCATAAGGACGGCAAGGACACGCTCTACCGCATCCATGGCAGTCCCGAGGCACGGTCGATCGGCAAGGCCGTCTCGTCCGGGTGCATCCGCATGCTCAACCAGGATGTGGTCTATCTGCACGCTCAGGTCCGAGACGGTAGCCCGATCGTCGTCATTCCCGATCCGTCGAAGGCGCATCTCGCCACGAGCTGATCGCGGCTTGTCCGGTCGGTCAATATCGACCGATTAGGGAACATGCATGTCTCTGGCCCGGGCAGGGCCAGAGCGTGGCGGCGCCAATGATGCGAGGTCAGTGGCTCGCAGGTCTCAGTCGTCCCCAGATCGGCGCGACGATGTTGCCCATGACGGCGATGGTTGCAGCGCCGACGACGATCGCCAGCAGGGCCTGCTGCGCCGACGTGGCAATCCAGCCGATCAGACCCGGGGCAACTGGGAGCGCGTGGACCACGGCTTCGGAGATGTCGTGGATGATGTGTTCCGGGCCGGCATATCCCATCTGGGCAAGGCCGTGGACGAGAATGCTGCCGCCGACCCAGAGCATCGCCGCAGTGCCGATGGCGGCGAGAACCTTCAGAAAGATCGGCATGCCGACGACCAGGCCGCGGCCGATGGCGCGTAGCGCCGATACGGAGGTCTTGGCCAGCGCGACGCCCGCATCGTCGGCTTTGACGATCAGGCCGACGACGCCATAGACGGCAAGCGTAATGGCGATGCCGACCGCGGCAAGCACCACGCCCTGCATATAGATGCTGGCATCGGCGACGGTTGAGAGCGTGAGCGCCATGATCTCGGCCGACAGGATGAAATCGGTGCGCACGGCGCCGGCGACCTTCTCGTTTTCAAGCGCGACGGGATCGGTCTTTTCTCCGAGCACGGCGGTTTCGTGCTCATGGGCCGCGTGCGGAAAGAAGACGCCATAAAGTTTCTCGGCGCCCTCGTAGCAGAGGTAGATGCCGCCCAGCATCAACAGCGGGGTGATCGCCCAGGGGGCGAAGTAGCCGAGCAGCAGTGCACCGGGCAACAGGAACAGGATCTTGTTCTTGAGCGAGCCGAGCGCAATGCGGCCGATGATCGGCAGTTCGCGTTCCGGTGTCAGCCCGACGACGTAGCGCGGCGTCACGGCTGCGTCGTCGATGACCACGCCTGCTGCTTTTGCGCCGGCCTTTGCGGTCTGTGCGGCGACGTCGTCAAGCGAGGCGGCCGCCATTTTGGCGATGGCGGCAACGTCGTCGAGCAGGGCGATGAGACCAGTAGCCATTGAACGCGAACCCTTTGCGCTGAAATTCCATGGGGCGGGTGCTCCAGGATTCGGCAGTAACCACCGCCGCGTGCCGAGTCAACGACATGCAAATTCTCTGGCGAGCGGACACCATAACGTGAGGCGAAAAGTGGCTCGTTTCGGTTGACGTAGGAACGCTTTCGATTTACGACTGACGAAATATGAAAATCGTCAGTCGTAAATCGAAAGCGGACTTACATGGATGACAGCATCGACAGCCAGCTGGACGCGACGCGTCAGGAAAACGTCTCGCGGATCCTGGATGCGGCCGAGCGGCTGTTTCGGCATTTCGGCTATTCGAAGACCAATGTGGCCGACATCGCCCGCGATCTCGGCATGTCGCCCGCCAATATCTACCGTTTCTTCGCTTCGAAGGCGGAGATCCATCAGGCGATCTGCGGCCGCATGCTGGCTGCCAGCTATCAGCAGGCTCTGGACATCTGCCGGCAGCCGCTGAGCGCGACCGAGCGCTTGCGGCAATATATCCGCGCACAGCATCAAATGACGGTGGAGGTCATGCTCGACGACCAGAAGGTGCATGAGATGGTCGTCATCGCGATGGAACGCGACTGGCACGTGATCGACAAGCACATCGATCGTCTGCATGCCCTTGTCGCCGATGTGATCCGCGAAGGTATTCTTGCGGGCGAATTCCCCGAGCAGGACGCCGACGCGGCCTCCAGATGTTTCGGCGCCGCGACCGTGATCCTCTGCCACCCGCAGATGGTGGCTCAATGTCTCTCGAAGGAAAATCGGGCGACGCCGGATGAACTGATCGAATTTGCGATCAAGGCACTGAAAAACTGACCAGGCCGGGTAGCGGCCCCCGATGTGTACCGTGTGGCTGATGCCGCCGAGGAGTGCGGAAATGTCTATGCCCGTTCAAACCCGTAGCCGTTTCGCGTTGAGCGCAAGGATGGCTCTTCTTGCCGCGATGTCCCTGGTGCTGGCAGCCTGCTCGCAGGAGCAGGAGGAAGCCAAGCCGGTCTTGCGGCCGGTCAAGGTGGTCGAGATCAGCGATGCCGGACAAGCGCGGCAGATGAACTATTCCGGTGTCGTGCGTGCCCGAACGGAAATGAACCTCGGCTTTCGCATCAACGGCAAGATCACCCAGCGCCTGGTGAATGTCGGCGACCGGGTGAAGTCCGGCGATCCGCTCGCCCGCATCGATGCGACGGACTATGATCTTTCAGTCAAGAGTGCGGCCGCGAACCTTGAGGCCGCCGAGCGCCAGGTCGAGACGACCGCATTGGTTCGCGCACGCGCCGAACAACTCTTTGCCCGGAAAGTCGCCTCCCAGGCGCAGCTCGACCAGGCAACACTCAGCCATAACCAGGCCGTGGCAACGCGCGATGCCGCAAGCTCGGCGCTGTCCCAGGCGAAGAACCAGGTGACCTATACCGAACTGGTTGCTGACCGTAGCGGCATCGTCGCTGCAATTGCTGCCGATGTCGGACAGGTGGTCGGCTCCGGCACGCCTGTCGCCACCGTCGCCGTCGACGGCGAGAAGGAAGTGCTCATCGCCGTCCCGGAAGTCGATGTCGCCAATTTCAAACCGGGCATGGCGGTAAAGGCCGGCTTCTGGTCCGATCAGGGCCTGATCCTCGACGGCAAGGTGCGCGAGGTCGCGGGCAGTGCCGAACAGCCGTCGCGAACTTTTGCCGTGCGCGTCAGTCTGCCCAACGATCCGCGCATTCTGCTCGGCATGACCGCAACCATCCTGGCTTCGGCTGATGACGCCGAGCGCCACATGTCCGTGCCCTTGAGCGCTTTGGCTCAGAAGGACGGTGAAACAACGGTGTGGGTCGTCGACCGTGACAGCGAGACCGTGAAGAGCAGGACGATCACCGTTGCCGACTTTACCGGCGAGGGCGTGCGCGTGGTCGACGGGCTGAAGCGCGGCGATCTGATCGTTGCCGCCGGCACGCAGTTCATGACCGAAGACCTGAAGGTTGCGATATCGGGCGATATCGCCCGCCAGTCCGCCGCGACCGACAAGACCGCAGCCGCCGAAATCGTGCGCTGAACCAACCCAACCGCGGAATGATGCCGATGTCCCTACCGTCAGAAGAAAAACGGCCTTTCAATCTTTCGCGCTGGGCGATCGCCCATCCCAGTATCGCGCGGTTCCTGTTCGGCCTGATCATCATCACCGGCGCGCTCGGTTTGATGCGGATGGGGCAGAAGGAAGATCCGGACTTCACCTTCCGCGTCATGGTCGTGCAGGCTTTCTGGCCGGGCGCCTCGATCCAGGAGATGGAGGATCAGGTCGTCAACAAGATCGAGCGCAAGCTGCAGGAAACCCCGCATCTCGATTTCGTGCGCTCCTATACCCGCGCCGGAAGCGCGATCATCACCCTGCAGGTCGAGGGTGACACGAATGCCCAGCAGGTGGCCGACGCGTTCTATCAGGTCCGCAAGAAAGTCGGTGATATCGCCAGTGAGCTGCCGGAAGGGCTGCACGGGCCCTATTTCAACGACGAGTTCGGCGACACCTTCATCACGCTGCATTCATTGAGCGGCGACGGTTACAGCTATCCCGAACTGAAGAAGTTCGCGATCCAGGCGCGCGACATGCTGCTGACGACACCCGGCGTCGAGAAGGCGGTGATCCTCGGCGATCAACCCGAAAAGATCTATATCGACGTTTCTTCCAAGGTGTTGGCTGCGCGCGGGCTGACGCTCAACGACCTCAGGAATACCATCGCCGGTCAGAACAATGTCGATCCCGCAGGTTCGGTCGATACCGGTTCGCGCTCCGTGCGCATTTCCGTCGAGGGCGGCCTCGACAAGGTCGAGGATCTGCGCAACCTCAGCCTGACGGCCGGTGGGCAGGTCACCCGCCTCGGCGATATCGCCACCGTCTCCTCGGGCCTGGAGGATCCCTATTCTCGCAAGTTCCGCTTCAACGGTCAGGACAGCGTGCAGATCGGCGTGGTGATGGCCAAGGGCTTCAAGGTGACCGATGTCGGTACGGCCGTCGAAGAGACCTATCAGCGTTTCGAGGCGGCCTTGCCCTACGGCATGGTCGTCGATCAGATCTCCAACCAGCCGGAAGTGGTCAAGGAGGCCGTTGGGGAATTCATGAAGGCACTCGGCGAGGCGCTGGTGATCGTGCTTGTTGTCTCGTTCCTGTCGATCGGCTGGCGCTCCGGCCTGGTGATCGCCATCACCATTCCGCTGGTGCTGGCGGCGACCTTTGCCATCATGTACGAGCTTGGCATTGACCTGCAGCGCATCTCGCTCGGGGCGCTGATCATCGCTCTCGGGCTCCTGGTCGATGACGCGATGATTGTTGTCGAGATGATGGAGCGCAAGCTGGAGGAGGGGCTGATCAAGGTCGAGGCAGCAAGCTTCGCCTATTCTTCGACGGCCTTCCCGATGCTAACGGGCACGCTGATTACCACCGCCGGCTTCATCCCGGTCGGTTTTGCCGCCTCGACGGCGGGCGAATATGTCCGCTCGCTGTTCTACGTCGTCGGCATCGCGCTGGTGGTCTCGTGGTTCGTCGCCGTCTACTTCACGCCCTGGCTCGGCAACATGATCCTGAAGCAGCGCTCCCATGCCGGCGGCCATCACGATGTCTTCGACACTCGCTTCTATCGGCGGCTGCGCTCGACGGTCTCCTGGGCGGTTCACCATCGCATCATCGTGCTGTCGATGACGCTTGTCGCCTTCTTCGTCAGCCTGTGGGCGTTCCAGTTCATACCCAAGAACTTCTTCCCGCAATCCTCCCGTCCGGAAATCCTCGTCGATCTCTGGCTGCCGGAAGGCACCAGCATCAAGCAAGTCGAAAGTGAGGCCAAGGCGCTCGAAGCGCGGATGATCGACGATGCGGACAAACGCTTCATCGCGACCTATATCGGCGAGGGCGCGCCGCGCTTCTTCCTGCCGCTCGACCAGCAATTGCGCAATCCGAACTTCGCCCAGCTCCTCGTCATGGCCAATGACGAGCCGGCGCGCGAACGGCTGATCGTCAAGCTGCGCAAGATCCTTGCCGAGGATTTCCCGTCGATCCGCTCCAAGGTCGATCGCCTTTTCCTCGGCCCGCCGACCGGCTGGCCGGTACAGATGCGCGTCATGGGGCCGGATCGCCAGGAGGTGCGCCGCATCGCCGATCAGGTGAAGGCGAAGTTCGCCGAAAACCCGCAGCTCGGTGCCGTGCACGACGATTGGCTGGAGCCGGTGACGGCAATGAAGCTGGTCATCGACCAGGATCGCGCCCGTGCGCTCGGCGTCACCTCGCAGCGCGTCCGGCAGATGCTGCAGGCCACCATGTCCGGCGTGCCGCTCGACAACTTCCGTGATGGCGAGGAGACGGTCTCGATCGTCGCCCGTGAGCCGGATGCGACCCGTGCGCTGCTCTCGTCGGTGGAATCCGTCTACATCCCGACCGATTTCGGCAGCTTCGTTCCGTTGTCTCAGGTGGCCAAGGTCGTGCCCGTGCTCGAGCAAGGCATCGAATGGCGCAGGGACCGGCTGCCGACGATTACCGTTCGCGGCACCTTGCCCGACGGCGTGCAGCCGAACGATGTGGCGTTGAAGATGTATGGCGACATGCAGACGCTGCGCGATGGTCTTTCGCCCGGATACAGCATCAGCATCCAGGGCGGCGCCGAAGACGCGGCCGAAAGCCAGGGTTCGATCGCCGCCAAGGCGCCGATCATGCTGGCGGTCATCGTCGTGCTCTTGATGGTCCAGCTGCAGCATTTCGGCAAGGCGATGCTGGTTCTGGCAACCGGTCCGCTCGGCATAATCGGGGCGGCGGCGGCGCTGCTGATCAGCGGCGCCCCCTTCGGCTTCGTCGCCATCCTCGGGGTTATCGCGTTGCTCGGCATCATCATGCGCAACTCGATCATCCTGGTGGACCAGATCGATCAGGACATTGCCGCGGGCATGGATCGCTCCGAAGCTATCATCGGCTCGGCCGTGCGCAGGTTCCGTCCGATCACGCTGACGGCACTGACCGCGGTTCTGGCGCTGATCCCGATCTCGCGCGGCGTCTTCTGGGGGCCCTTGGCCTATGCGATGATGGGCGGCATCCTTGTCGCCACCGTTCTGACAATTCTGGTGCTGCCGGCCGGTTACGCGCTCTTCTTCGGCCGGGAGCCGAAGAAGCAGACATCAGAACCGGAATCCGTTGAAGCGGGCAAGGCCGAGCCTGCGGCGCCGATGATCTATCCGCCTGCGGTTGCTGCCGAGTAGCGCTGACGGCGCCGCCATAGCAGCTACCAGCTCGGCGCCCCCGGAGCGCTCTATCGATTGAAGGCGGTCGCGCGATTGTGCGGCCGCCTTTCTCGATAAATCGATGCCGATCAAGAAATTATGCAGTAGGGTCGCCCGCGTTCAGGTGCCTTCCAGGGGATTCGGGTGAAGCGAAGCGTTTTCTTCTGCAGTACGATGGTTTGCGCATTTTCGTTGCCGTGCATGGCGCATGCGGAATGGCAGGCGGTGGAAAAGGTCCGCACCTATGCGATCTCGGGGCAGACCGGCGCCGAGCTTTATGCGTCGATCGGCGAGCGGGGGCCAAAGGTCGGCGGGCTGGTTCGGGCCATCGCTCACACGGACTTCAAGCTGACCTGGACCCGGAAATACGAGCCGCAAGGCAACGCCTGCACGCTCGTTTCGGCCAAGCCGAAGCTCATCATCACCTATACGCTGCCGAAGCCGTCGAAGCCGCTGCAGGGGGCCATGGTAGAGAACTGGGAAACCTTTTTCGCAGGCGTTCGCAAGCACGAGCTTGTTCACGGTGACTACATCAAGGATCTGGTGAAGGCGATCGAGACCACATCAGTCGGGCTCTCGGTAGACGCAGACCCCAACTGCCGCAAGATCAGGACTGAGCTGACGAGGCGGCTCGGCGAGCTGTCTGTTGCTCAACGCCAGAGAAGCCGGGACTTCGACCGCGTCGAACTCAGTGATGGCGGCAATATCCACCAACTCATTCTCAATCTCGTCAATGGTGCCGGAAGCCGTTGACCGAGGCTCACGGGCATGCGCCATTTCGTGCGCCGCAACGGCATCCCCGACAATCTCTTGCCGGGGCGCATCTCGAAACTACACATGCCGGCCCATATCGGCCAGATGCCGGATATAGGAGACGAGTCAGCCGATCGCGAACCACGGTCAGCAGGCCGTGATCAAAAACACGCCTGCCGGAGCCTTCGTTATTCGCAACGTCTGCCGGTTCGTTTGCTATCGGCGGCTTACTTCATGAATTCTCTGATCTTGTAGGCGACCTCGGTGCGGTTGGTCGCGTTCAGCTTTTTCATGATGTTTCTAATGTGAACCTTCACGGTGCTTTCACACAGATCCATCTCATAGGCGATGATCTTGTTTGCCTTTCCACGGCGCAAGGCTTCGGCGACTTCGATTTCCCGAGGCGTGAACAGGCTGTCGGAGCAACGGGCGCCATTCACGACCGAATTTATTGCCTCTCTCATCGTCAGGATGCTGCTTGCCGGAACGAAGACGCCACCGGCGCGCGCCAGCGCAATCGCTTCGGCGGCGACATTGATGCCGACATTGCTTGGAATGTAGCCACGGGCACCGCATTCCAATGCCTTGAGAATTTGGCCGAGTTCATCCGTTTCGGCAACCACGATCACTGGGCTATATTTGAACTTCTCAACCAGAGTTTCGATCTTTTCGCAGACGGCAAGGTCACCCACTTTGCCGCCGCCGACGATGAGAAGAACGGCGGAAGGGTCTGTCTGCAATTTGCGGCCGCGCCACTCGTCAAAGGATCCGACTGTGACGATCGTCAGCCCGGGGTCATAGCCCGTCAGGCTTTTCGACAGGCACTCCCGGTCGAGAGCACGAGGGTCGATGAGCAGGATGTAGTCGAGATCTTCCTCCTGATCGGTCATATCCGAACCCGCCAGACTTTGGGGAAGACGCTGTTCCAGTACGCTTGGGAGGGATGTCGGTCGCGTCGTGGAGGTTCTTGCAATTGTTGCTGTACGAATATCCATTGAATTTTCTCCTTTTTATTCTTATTTTGTTAGGTGTAAATATTCTAGATACAAGTATTGGTGTTGATATTCCCTCAGGGTCCTCTCGTATTTTCTTCTTATATTTTGGTAATCAGATCACATATATTGTCGGTGCGCATTAACACAGGTTAAAGCCCTCGCAATGAATCAACCGGAATTCGTGCTGAGATAGCCCGGATCGAAGTCCACCAATTCGGCCAGGCGTCTGCGATCGAGAAATTCGACGATGCCATTCCTGAACGACAACAATCCCTTCAACCTCATCTCCTTCAGAACGCGATTGATGTGCACGGTCGACAGGCCGACGGCGTCGCCGATGTCGGACTGCGTCAGCGGGCAATCGAAACCGTCAAATCCCAGCCTGTCGGGTCTACCTGCGCGGACTGCGAGCTCGAGCAAGAGATGCCCGGTACGCTCCAGTGCGTCGCGGCGTGCAATGTTTGCCAGCCGCTCGGTCATCCTGACCTGGCGCTTGAGCATCTCGTGCACGAAGTTCTGCTGGATTCTCTGCGACAGATTGGGGCCGCCGGTGCCGGGAGGCACCGCGAACTCGTAGACGGCAACGTCGGACAGCGCCTGGATTGTCTCCTGCGTCATTTCCGACGACAGGGTCCAGAGCATATCTCCGCGCAGCATGAAATCGATGACGATGCGGGTGCCATTTGCCAGAATCTTCCGGCTGACGCACCAGCCGGAGATGAAGAACAGGACGCACGATCGACCTTCGGGCTCGAACAGTATCGAGCCCGCCGGGAATACCCGTTTTCGCGCCACGGAGAGTTCGGACCTCTGCTGATCCGTGTCGAAACTCGACAATTCTCTAAACCGTGACGATCCTATAAATGCCCCAAGTTGCCCCACCATAAAGGCGCACTCTCTCTTCGGTCCATTCGATTGTACTTAAGTATATAGCAAACAACCGGTGGTTAGGAATATTACCCAAGAGGATTAGTAATGGCGGGAAATCACATCGATATGAGCTTAATCCGGCCGGGTGGGTACCGGTCCTAATTAGCTGAAGCATTTGGGTTTTGGACCACTAAGGTGCCGATCACCGCGCGATCAACACTGTGTGACCCGTTACGGTTAGAGACCGTGCGACAACGCATAGCCGGATAAGGCTCTGCCGCTTGGCACAGCCACCGGCTGAATCGTCGGGCTTGCGCTGCGGTTTTGGTGAGCCTCCAGGCACTCTCGCAGCTGCGAGATGCCGTTGCGGGCTTGATTGAGTATCGAGGCATGGGCCGCGGGATCGATGCCCTTGCGGGCTGCCTCTTCAAGCAAGGAGGCCACATCGCGAGCGGAGATGTCGGGTCCGTTGGCAAAATACTCCGGTCGGCCAACGAACTGGAAGAAGCCTTCGACTTTCGCATCCCAGCCGAGACCGACCTGCGGCACGCCGAGGGAATAGGCGGCGATGCAGGCGTGAAGGCGATGTGCCAGTATCACCTGCGTCGATGCGATGATGTGGATCAGTTCCTCGGGCGTTTTGGGACGAGGGGCGAGGTAGAGATCACCGCTGTCGATGTGATCGGCGAGACCGTCACCGCCGAGAATGCGCCGCGCAAAGGCCTGGTCTTCCTGGGCTCCATTGGTGAAGAGGCAGATCCGATATCCGGCGTCGAGCATCAGGCTTAGCAGTTGGTGATAGTCGTCGGCATGCCGAAAAGGAGTTCCAGTCGAGCCATGGCTGGAATGTCGGCGCAGAATGAGCGGGTCGGTGACGCAGATGCCGATTGCCCGGTCATCTGCCTTCAGTGGCGCAAGCGCGTGGCACGCGACGATTTCCCGGACGAGCAGCCCGGGATCGGGCAGTATCCGGGCGTGCGGGCCGGATGGAAAATGGCCGAGCCAGTTGCGGCCGGCGATAGTATCACGGACCGAAATGTGGACGACTTGGCTCTCATCGATCATGCCGAAAAGTTGCCTTGCCTGCGACGACCAGTCCCGGCTGGTGCCGACGGCATAGACCGCCAGCGGCTTGCCGCTGCGGTTGATACAATCGAGTGCTGCACCGACTTTCAGCGGGAAGTTCAGGTCGTCGTCCTGAAACAGGTTTCCCCCGCCGATGACGACCGCATCCGCGGCGTCAATCTCCTTTTGCCATTCGACCTGCAATCGACGGAGTGTCGGGCCAAGCGCCTGTCTTACGACCAGCCGACGCGCGAATGACGGCAGCGCTTGCAGTACCTTCAGCAACAGTCGGCGGCGCCCGCCACCGCCGGTGCCGAATGCCGTCCTGCCGGCGAGATCGATCGTCTTGACCTCCAGCCCCTTGGCCCCGCGCGCCAGCGCAATCTCCAGGCACTGCGCCAGAATGCCGTCACCAAGGTTTTCGCTGTATTTGACGTTAAAGATGACGATTTTCATCGGGAGCCTCCCATACGGCGCGGGCTTGTCGCACCAACCAGTCGCGGTCGTGGCGCTTCTGCCTCGGCGATTTGCCGGCATGTCAGCGCCGACGCGCTGCCGGCGAGAATGTAGAACATCAGGCCCAGATCATAGACGGTGCCCGATACGAGAGCGGTGCTCAGGGCCGCGATAAAGCCGGCCTTTGCCGCCCGAAGCGCGGCAAGGCTTTCCGCCCGCCGCCCGGCGTCTGGTGCCGCGCGAGCGCACAGAATGGCCGCGACGAAGACCCAGAAGATGGCGAGCCCAAGGACCCCGACATTCGAGAGCAGAACCAGTAGATAGCTGGAGGCGCGGGCGCTCCCCAGGCCGGCCCCCATGCCGGAGGTGTTGACGAACGCCTCATAGGCGGCGGCGTTCCACATCGCGCGCTCGCGGCCGGACTGGCTGTCGGCCTTTGACAGCAGCATCTCATCGAGAAAATCGTAAACAGTCGACACCACCTCCGGGAACAAGTTGACGACCGTGAGGATGACGAGCGGTACGACCAGGAAGAGGGCGGCGAGAAACACCGGACGTCCGGGCTTTCTCCGTTCGAAGACCGTCACAATCGAACGTATCCAGAGAAACGGGAAGACCACGGCCAACCCGAGCAGTGCTGTGGCAGAAGTCGAAAACACCAGGCCGGCAAGCGAGGCGATCGCCAGGAGGGCTGTCGCCCGTGAGCGCACCCGGTCGAGCCAGAGGCTCGCGGTCGCGGCAAACAGGATCAAGGTGTAGTCGGCAAAGGCCGACGCCTCGGGGAACGATCCGGAAATCCGTTTCAACCCACCTTTTTCCGCGGCGGTCAGGAGGGCGTAGTTGGCCGTCCGTACCACGCTCAGCAGATACTCGGTGCCGGAGAAATAAGTGAGGATGTCGGCCGCGGCGAAGGCGAGGTTGACGGTGGCGGCAATGAGGATGGCGTGGACGAGGTGCGACGGCGCGGCCGTCCGGCGCAGATAGGCATGGCAGAATCCGAAGCAGGCAAGTCCGCCGAGTGCATAGACGGCCTGCGTTATGTTGTTGGACGAAAACCGCAGCGGTGACAGCGATATGAAGCTTCTCGCACCAACAGATCGCTCGACCGTCATCACGTCGACGGCGCCCTGGAACAGGCGAGGCGACAGGATCGCCGTCAGCACGCCGAAAAGGGTGAGCACCATCAGCCAGAAGCCGGCACCGGCAGGCACGAAGGCCGCCAGCACCGGACCTTCGCCATAGGCCATCAGGACCCTGAGGCCGAAGAACAGCAGGAAAACATTTGGAACGAGGATGGATGCGCCGCCAAGTGCCGGAAGGCCGATGGCAGCGGCAGAGCCGAGAGCGGTTGAGACGACCATGAACGTCAACGCCCAGTGGATGGGCGCCATCAGCACGCCCAACCCCACAAGCACGGTAACGAAGCCGATCAGTTCAAAGCTCATGCCACCAGTTCCAGTTGCTGAAACGATCCTATCAAAGGGGGCATGTTGCGTATTTACGCCTCCGGCTAAGCCTTTCGCATAAAGCCGCGGCCTGAATCGGTAATGGACCCGCGGTAGCGCCCCGCGTTAGTTTGCACCATGACCCCATCTGTTCGCGAAGTTCGCCCGTATTGGGCACGCCGCCTGCCAGTTCGGCTTTTCGTCCGGCCTGTCGTCGGCTGCCTGTGGCTGATGATGCTTGTGTCGGCGACCCATGCCGATGGGTACACGGCCGGCGACACGGGCGACGAGCTTCCTGTCGACGACATGCCGCTGACCTTTGACGAGACCTTCGATGATCTGAGCGTGTCCGCCTGGGGGCCCGGCACCCGCTGGATCGCGCATACGCCGTGGTCGGGGGATTTTGGTGGCGCCCGCTTTGCCAACCCCGGTGAGCGCTCGCCGTTTAAGACTGAAAACGGCATTCTGAGGATCGAGGCCAAGCGCGACCCGGAAGGTGACTGGCAGTCAGGCCTGCTCGCCTCGGTGGACGCCAAGGGCAATGGCTTTGCCCAGCAATACGGCTATTTCGAAATGCGTGCGCGTTTGCCGGTCGGTCCGGGCGTATGGCCCGCATTCTGGCTGATCGGCAAGGACCGCTCGAAGTCGACGGCCGAGATAGACGTGATGGAATTCTACGGTGACAAGCCGGAAGGATACTCCTCTGTCATCCATGTCTGGCATCGCGATGACAAGGACGATTCCCAATTCAGTCGGATCGAGGTATTTCGCGACGCCGACCCCCAGGATTTTCATACCTATGGGGTGAAGATCGATTCCGAATTCATCCGGATGTACTTTGACCGGAAACTCGTGTGGAAGGCCGAAACGCGGCCTGAGCACCGGCAGCCGATGTACGTGCTGCTCAACCTCGCGCTCGTCGAAAAAACCGCCGATCGGGCGCCGGACCCATCCCACATGTTCATCGATTATGTCAGGGCATACGACCTTCAATAGGCGCCCCTCGCCAGGTCGTTTTCACCGCGTTTGATCCGCCAGGGTCGGCGCGGCAGGCGACCTCGAAAAATCCTGCGAAAACAAAGAGATGGAACACGATTCCGGCCGCCTATCGGGCGCCTCGTCCGTGCATAGCCGTGGCTTCCATCCCCTTAAGGACTAAGCGGGCCTAACCCTTTTGATGGCGATGCGTCGGTGCGGCTATCCCAATGATCAGCTGTTCATTTTTCGCCACCATGGAATTCTGGCTGACGACGGCATTGCAGCAAAATTCGCGAGCTGCCCATTGCCGGGAGGGCGTTTGAGCCGTCCCGCCGGGCAGTGAGGCGAGAGGGACAGGAGGCGAACGATGGCTGAGTTCCGATTTTTCGGCGCAGAAGATTCGGCGGTGAAGTCCGGGCGCGTGACGGGCCGCTCGCAGGAAACCGTGCACTACGACCCGGAGCACTCGGTTCATGCCGTCGTTCACCGGCACGCCCAGGCGGCTCCGCAGGCGACGGCAATCGTCTTCGACGACCACTCGATCAGCTATGGCGAGCTTGAGCTGATGTCCGATGCGCTTGCCACCTATCTGATCGATGCGGGCGTCACGAAGGGCGATATCGTCTGCCTCTTCGTCCCACGCTCCCTCGAAACGATCGTCGCCATGCTGGCCACCCTCAAGGTCGGCGCCGCCTATCTGCCGCTCGATACGACTTTTCCCGTCGATCATCTCGACTATGTCATCGGCGACTGCGAGCCCAAGGTGGTCTTCGTCGATACCTGCTCGCTTGCCACGATGCGCCTTGTGCCGAGCGTCAAGGGCACGATCGCCGATCTTCACGCGATCGTCGCCGATCTCGCGCAGCAAGCCGAGAGGAAGCCGTTCGAGCCAGTACCCTGCGAAGGCGGCGACATGGCATACGTCATGTACACGTCGGGTTCGACCGGTCGACCCAAGGGCGTCTCCATTCCGCATCGTGGCATTACCCGGCTCGCGCTCGATCAGAATTACGTGCAGATCGGCAGTGCCGACGTGATGCTGCACGCGGCAACAATCGCTTTCGATGCCTCCACGTTCGAGATTTGGACGACATTGACGAACGGTGGGACCATCGCCGGGTTGCCGGACGGAAATTTCTCGGTCGGCCGGCTTAGGGATGTCATCCGTGACAACGGCGTTACCTCCTCCTTGCTGACCACCGGCCTGTTCAACCTGCTCGCCGATTTCTCCTGCGGCGAACTGCCGACGTTGCGGCATATGATGTTCGGCGGCGAAGTCGCCTCTGCCGAGCACATCAAACGCTTTCAGAAGGCGCATCCGGACTGCCGACTGACAAACCTCTATGGGCCAACGGAAATCACTGTTCTGGCCACCGCCTTCGACATCCCCGCGGGGTTCGACGGCAAGGACGTGCCGATCGGCGGCGCCGTCAGCCACACCGGTATACTGATCGTCGACGAGGACCGTCGCCCGGTCGGGCGCGGCATAGAGGGAGAGCTTGTCCTCACCGGCGAGGGCGTCGCCATCGGCTATTTCCGACGCCCCGAGCTGACGGCAGAACGGTTCATCACCATCCGCACCGAACAGGGAGACGTGCGCGGCTATCTGACAGGCGATCTCGCGGTGCTCAGCGACGACGGCATCCTGCTTTTCCGGGGCAGGCGTGACCGGCAGATCAAGCTGAATGGCAAGCGCATCGAGCTTGACGAGATCGAGGCCGCCTTGCGTCGCGATCCGCGGCTCGCCGACGGTGTCGTCATCTGCCAGAATCTGGATCAGTCGCACAAGCGCATCGTTGGTTACCTGTGCCCACGTGAGGGCACCCGCGCAGACGACGCCGAGCTGATCCGCGACGTGATGGAGAGACTGCGCAACAGCCTGCCCGCCTACATGATCCCGAGCGCGGTGATCGTGCTTGACGAATTGCCATTGCATCAATCGGGCAAGGTCGACCGCGCCAGGCTTCCGCTGCCGGTGGATGCGTTGCCGGCCGAGAACGCGCCAGTCGCCAGTCGGACCGAGGCACTCTTGCAAGACCTCTGGCGCAACGTGCTCAGCCAGCAGGCCGTAGAGCTTGATCGCAATTTCTTCGATCTCGGCGGCACGTCGCTGCAGCTGATGCGGGTGCATGCGGCGCTGGAGGTCAACCTCAGCCGGTCGATCGATGTCGTTGCCCTGTTCAAGCACCCGACCATTCACGAGTTGGCGGACTTCCTCGATGGAAAGTCGTCGGCCAGTGCCCGAGCGATGACGGCGGCCGAACGTGCGGCGCTGCAAAAGAAGAACATCTCCCACTTCCGCAGGAGCGCTTCATGACCGTTTTCAACGATGCAGACGACGCCCGCGGCTCGGATCGCAATGACCAGGACGTGACCGGCATTGCGATCATCGGCATGTCCGGTCGGTTCCCGGGCGCTCCGTCGGTGGAGGCGCTTTGGGATCTCGTCTGTGAGGGGCGGGATGCCTTTTTGAAACTGAGGCCGGACGAGATCGAAGACGCATTCACTGACGAGGAACGTGCTGCCGCAAACTACGTTCCAGCCCGGCCGCAGCTCCCGGATGTCGACATGTTCGACGCCGAGTTCTTCGGCATGTTCCCGCGGGAAGCGGCGGTCACCGATCCGCAGCACCGCGTCTTTCTCGAGGTCTGCTGGGAAGCGCTCGAGCGGGCCGGGTACGATCCTCACCGCTATCCCGGCCTGGTCGGCGTCTTCGCAGGCGCCTCGATGCCCACCTATCTCATCAACAATGTCCTGGGTGAGCGGGCGAAGGTCGAGGAGTTCACCTCCAACTACCAGATCGGTTGCTTCCAGCAGATCGTCGGTTCAGTGACGGACGTTCTAGCGACCCGCATCGCCTATAAGTTCAACCTGCGCGGACCGGCGATCGCCATCCAGTCGGCCTGCTCAACGTCGCTGCTGGCCGTGTCGCAGGCCTGCCAGAACCTGCTGACCTACAGCTGCGACATGGCCCTTGCCGGTGGTGTATCGATCACGATCCCGCAACGGCGTGGCTATATCTACCAGGAGGGCGGCATGGTTTCGCCCGATGGCGTCTGCCGGCCGTTCGACGAACAGGCGGCTGGAACGGTTTTCGGCAGCGGCGCGGGCATCGTGCTGTTGAAGCGGTTGGAAGACGCGCTGAGGGATGGCGACAGGATCTTCGCGGTCATTCGCGGCTACGGCATCAACAACGACGGTTCGGACAAGATCGGGTTTACCGCGCCAAGCGTCGAGGGGCAGGCGGACGCGATTTCGTCTGCTCTGGCAAACGCGGGGGTCGATCCTTCGACAATCGGTTATGTCGAATGCCACGGCACCGCGACCCCGCTTGGTGACCCGATCGAGTTCGGCGGATTGCGCAGCGCCTTTGCCGAGGCAGGCGACAAGCGGCAGCTTTGTGCCCTGGGCTCGGTCAAGGGCAATGTCGGTCACCTCGATGCCGCTGCCGGCGTCAGCGGGCTGATCAAGACTGCGCTGGCGCTCTATCACGCCAAGATACCGGGAATGGCGAATTATCAGCGGCCGAACCCGCGCATCAATCTCGACGACAGTCCCTTCTATATTCCCGCCAGCACCACCGACTGGCCGGCCACCGAAGGTCCGCGCCGCGCCGGCGTCAGCTCGTTCGGCGTCGGCGGCACCAATGTGCATCTCGTGCTGGAGCAGGCGCCCGCGTCGCAGGGCAATGTCGACGACGTGGCGCGGGGGCCTCACATTCTGCCGCTGTCTGCCCGCAACGAGGCAGCACTTGCGGCCATGCGGGCGAACCTGCGCGATCACCTGCAGGCGAACCCTGCTTTGCCACTGTCGCAGGTCGCGCACACGCTGCAGACCGGTCGGCGCGCTTTCAGCCATCGCACCGCCATAGCTGCCAACGATATCGAGCAGGCGATTGAGCGCCTCGGCAGCGAGCGCGTAGCAAGTGGCGTTGCCACCGAAAGGCCGCCGATCGCCTTCATGTTCCCCGGCCAGGGCTCGCAATATGTCGGCATGGGCGCGGCACTCTACAGCCGCGAACCGGAATTCACCCGCTGGATTGACAGGGGCACGGAGCTGCTCCGGGCACCTTTAAAAACCGACTTGCGCGATTTCATCTGCCACAGCGGCACGGTGAGCCAGGCCATGGCCGACGAACAGCGCGAGACGCGCATCGCGCAGCCGTGCCTCTATCTCGTCGAATATGCGCTCGCGCGGTTATGGATGAGCCGCGGCTTGAAACCCGATGTCATGATCGGTCACAGCGTTGGCGAATTCGTCGCCGCGACGCTTGCCAACGTCATTTCCTTCGAGGACGGATTGCGGCTCGTGACCGCGCGCGGCCGCTTGATGCAGTCGCAGCCCCAGGGCGCGATGGTTTCCGTGCGGGCGGATGTGGAGACAGTCTCAGCCTATCTTGGCGACGAGGTCGAAATCGCTGCGGTCAACGCCCCGAAACTCTGCGTGATCTCCGGAACCTTCGCTGCCGTCGATGCTGCGTGCGCTGCGATGGAGCGCGCCGGCATCGCCTTCAGCCGGCTTCACACCTCGCATGCGTTTCATTCCGCCATGATGGACGGCGTTACCGAAGCCCTGCGCGAAGAGACGGCAAAGGTCACCTACGGCACTGCCATAACGCCGTATATCTCGTGCGTCACCGGCCAATGGCAGACGATCGAACAGGGCATGTCGCCTGACTACTGGGCGAAGCATTGCCGCGCCGCCGTCCGGTTTTCCGACGGGTTGGCGACCCTTTGCGACGGGCGCAAGCCCGTCCTGCTGGAGGTCGGCCCCGGTCGCACCCTGTCGGTCTTTGCGGCCCAGACGCTCAGCCGCGATGCGGTCACTGCCGTCGTCCAGTCGCTGCCGGAACATGATCGCGCGCATGCCGCCGGTGAAACCCTCGCCGAGGCCCACGGCAAGCTCTGGATGTCGGGCTGCGACCTCAACTGGCCGACGTCGTCCGCGAGCAAAACCCCGCTCATTCTGCCGACCTATCCGTTCCAGCGGCAGCGCCACTGGATTGACGCTCCTGCCTCCGCACGGCGCGGCGAAGGCCGGCCGGCATCGTCGGCCGAGCAGCTCCCTGCCGCCGAGCCATCTTCCACCGACACTCAAGCGCAACCGTTTGACGGGATCAAAATCATGAATGTTGCCACACCAGTTGCTGCTGCCAGCCGTATCCCTGCCTTGCAAACCTCCCTCATCACCCTGCTCAGCGACATGTCGGGGGAGGCGCTCGGACCGGGCGAGGCGGGTGCGACATTCTTGGAGCTCGGCTTTGACTCGCTCTTCATCGGCCAGTTCGCGCAAAGGATCGAGAAAGACTACAAGATCAAGCTCTCGTTCCGGGAGCTGCTGAGCAACATTCCCAGCATCCAGGATCTGGCCGCGCATCTCGACCGGCAGCTGCCGCCCGAGCCGCAGCAGGCGCCGGCATCCGCACCGGTGGCCCTGCCGTCGCTCGCAGTCGCCGCGGCGCCCGCCGTCGCAGCGCAGGCGGCCCTGCCGCTTACCGTTGCCCCCGTCACCACAGCCGCGACTGTTGCCGGCATCGAGTCCGTCCTCCAGTCGCAATTGCAGATGCTGCAGACGATCGTTACGCAGCAGTTGCAGGTGCTCCAGGCGACAGGTTCCGTCGCAGCCCCTTCCGCACAGTCGACCATTGTTGCGGCGGCGATCGCCCCTCCGATCGCGACGATTGAGCCGCAGCTGGTATCGAAGATTGAGGTCGATCGCACCGCCGATGGCGAAATCGGAGCGGAGCGCATCAAGCTCTACCGTCCCGGCGCCAAGAGCCTTTCGACCGAGATGACCCCACAGAAGCAGGCGTTCGTCGCCGACTTGATCGCCGCCTACGAGGCACGGAACGGGAAATCGAAGAGCTTCACCGGCCAGAACCGGAAGTGGCTCGCCGATCCGCGCACCGCTGCCGGTTTCCGCCAGGACTGGAAGGAGATGGTCTTCCCCGTCGTTTCCGATCGTTCGAAGGGATCGCGCATCTGGGACGTCGACGGCAATGAATATATCGATCTGGTCAACGGCATGGGTCAGACGGCCTTCGGCCATGCGCCGGATTTCGTCGTCGAGGCGGTGAAGGCGCAGGCCGACGCCGGATTTGCCATCGGCCCGCAGACGCCGCTTGCCGGCGAAGTCGCGGAACTGATCGCAGAGATGACCGGGCACGAACGCGTGACCTTCTGCAACACCGGCTCGGAGGCCGTCATGGCGGCCATGCGGGTGGCGCGCACGGTGACCGGCCGGGATCGGATCGTGATTTTCGGCAACGACTATCACGGGCAGTTCGACGAGGTGCTGGTCAAGGGCCGGAACCGGGCTGGTGCGCCGGTCGCGATACCGGTCGCCGCCGGCATCCCTGCCGCCTCCGTCGCCAACATGACGGTTCTTCGCTACGGCGATCCGGAAAGTCTTGACTGGATCAAGGCCAATGCCGGCGATATCGCCGCGGTGATCATCGAGCCGGTCCAGAGCCGTCATCCGGAATTACGGCCGGTCGAGTTTGTGCGCGAGCTGCGTGCTATTGCCACGAAATCCGAATTCGCGCTGGTTTTCGACGAGGTCGTCACCGGCTTCCGCGTCGATCCCGGTGGCATGCAGGCCGTCTGGGGCATCAAGGGCGACATGGCGACCTATGGCAAGGTCATCGGCGGCGGCATGCCGATCGGCGTGCTGGTGGGCGACAGCCGCTTCATGGATGCACTCGACGGCGGATGCTGGAATTATGGCGACGATAGCGTTCCGATGACCGCGCCGACCTTCTTTGCCGGGACCTTCGTGCGCCATCCGCTCGTGCTTGCGGCGGCGCGGGCCGTTCTTCAGCACATCAGGGGCGAGGGCGCCGCACTCTATGGCGCCGTCGCCGATCGCACGCAGGCTCTGGTCGCCGAGATCAATGCGGATCTCGCCCGGCGCGGTATCGCCAAGACCATCAACAGCTACAAGAGCTGGTTCTTTGCCGACTTCGGCAGCGACGATCCGCTGGGCTCGCTCCTCTATGCCAAGATGCGCATGCAGGGTATTCATATCCAGGACGGCTATCCCTGCTTCCTGACGACCGCCCACAGCGAGGCGGATTTCCAGGCGATCGCTGCCGCCTTCCGCACCAGTCTTGATGCGTTCCAATCGGTCGGCATCCTCGGCACGCAACGCCAGGCAGAGGATATCGCGCCGGAGCCTGCTGATGTGGCAACTGCCCGACCGTCAACGGCGCCGCTGACGGAAGCGCAAAAGGAAATCTGGTTGGCCGCCCAGGTCGGCGATGAAGCCTCCTGCTCCTTCAACGAGTCCTTCACGATGGTTCTGGACGGGCCGCTGGATCGCGAACGCTTGGGCCGGGCGCTTGATGCCGTAGTCGCACGCCATGATGCGCTGCAGATCCGGTTCGGCCGGGCGGGGGATCATTTCGAGTTCATTCCCGATTTCGTGCTCGATGTCGCCGATATCGACCTTGCCGGCGAGAACGATGCCGAGGCGCTGTTGCAGCAATTGATCGACGAAGATGCGCGCACTCCCTTCGATCTTGCCGATGGGCCACTCGTTCGGGCTTCCATCGTCAGGATGACTCCCGACAGTCACCGCCTGGTCTTCACCGCACACCACATCATCTGCGATGGCTGGTCGATCAATGTGCTGATCGAAGAGCTTGCCGCGACCTATTCCGCCTTGATGCGCAACGCCGAGGCCGGGCTCACGACGCCGCTCTCCTTTGCCACCTACGCGACCGATCTTGCTCCCAATGCGGATATATCGAACGCGACCGAACAATTCTGGCTCGACCAATACAAGGACGTCCCCGATCTGCCGGAAATGCCGCTGGACCGGCCGCGGTCGGATCGCCGCAGCTTTGCCGGCGGCACCGTCACCGGAAGCATCGAGGCGGAAACCTACAAAGCCCTGAAGAAGGCAGGTGCAAAGTCCGGCGCGACCTTGTTTTCGACGTTGCTGGCGGCGCTGCAAATCATGATCTCCCGCCTCTCCGGACAGGACGACATCGTCGTCGCCGTGCCTTCGGCCGGGCAGAGCCTGCTCGACGGCCAGACGCTCGTCGGCCATTGCGTCAACCTCCTGCCGCTTCGCCAGACGGTCTCGTCGGACAAGCGCTTCGACGAGCATCTCAAGGCGACGCAGCAGCTTGTGCTCGGTGCGTTCGAGCACCAGGATTACACCTACGGCACGCTCGTCCGTAAGCTCGGCGTCAAGCGTGACACGCACCGCTTGCCGCTGACCGAGATCCAGTTCAACCTCGAGCGGGTTCCTGACAATCTGGAGTTCGGCGGGCTGCAGACGAAGATCGCGTCGAACGCCAAGGCCTTCTCCAACTTCGATATGTTCTTCAACCTGACCGAAAGCCCCAACGGCGTTCGCATCGATGTCGACTACAATGCCGAGGTCTTCGAGCGCAGCACGATCGAGCGCTGGATCGGCCATTTCGCGACACTGGTTGCGGCGCTGGCAGCCGACATCACCCGGCCGATCCACGATCTGCCGCTCCTGTCTGCGGCCGAACAGGCCTGGCTTGCCGAGGGCCTCAACGACATGGCCGCCGACTACGATCGCGACGCATTCGTCTTCTCGCTGTTTGCCCAAAAGGCGGCCGAGCAGCCTTCCGCGATTGCCGTCGAACTCGACGGCAAGACGATGACCTATGGCGAGCTTGAAGGGCGATCCAACCAGTTGGCTTGCCAAATCCAGAAGACCGTCCCGGAGCCGGGCCAGCGCATCGCCCTTCTCGCCGAACGGTCGCTTGAAATGGTGATCGCCCTGCTGGCGATCATGAAATCGGGACATGCCTATGTGCCGCTCGACCCTGCCCATCCTGAGACCCGCCTGTCGCAAACCCTTGAGGTTGCGCGCGTTGCCGGCATGATCTGCGATAGCGACCGGGCAGAGGGACTGGCCGGCAAGGACGTCGCGATCATCCGCATCGATAGCGACGTCGACACAACCGGCGCGGCAACTGCACTGCCGAAGGTCCCCACGGACGCGGCGACGCCGGCCTACATCATCTTCACGTCGGGATCGACCGGCGCACCGAAGGGGGTCGAAGTCTCCCATCGCGCCCTGGTCAACTTCCTCACGTCGATGGCGCGGGAGCCGGGGCTTGACGATCGCGATACGATCGTCGCGGTGACGACGATCTCCTTCGACATAGCCGGCCTTGAACTCTACCTGCCGCTGATCACAGGTGCGAAGGTGGTGCTTGCCGGCCGGCACACGGTGCGCGACGGTTTTGCTCTGGTGCGGCTCGTCGAAAGCTGCGGTGCGACCGTGCTCCAGGCGACGCCGACACTCTGGCAGATGCTGGTCGAAGCCGGCCTCAGCCGCTCGAACCTCAAGATGCTGTGCGGCGGCGAGCCGCTTCCCAAGGCGCTCGCTTCTTCATTGCTCGGCCTCGGAAGCGAGCTGTGGAACATGTACGGCCCGACCGAGACGACGATCTGGTCGTCGGTGCAACGGATCGAGGATGGCGAAAAGCCGATCACCATCGGCCATCCCATCGCCAACACGCAGCTCCTCATCCTCGACAAGGCCAACCGCGTTGCCGCCATCGGCGTCACGGGTGAACTGCATATCGGCGGCGAGGGCCTTGCCAACGGCTACTTCGCCCGCCCTGATCTGACCGAGAAGGCCTTCGCCGATATCGACATCGGCACGGGAACGGTTCAGCGTCTTTACAAGACCGGCGACGTCGGTCGGCGGCTCGCGGATGGTTCGCTACAATTGCTCGGCCGGCGCGACCAGCAGATCAAGCTGCGCGGTTTCCGCATCGAGCTTGGCGATATCGAGGCTGCCATCTCCAGCGCCGCCGGCGTTCGCCAATGCGCCGTCGTCGCCGCCCCGAACAGCAATGGCGACAAGCAGCTGGTGTGCTATGTCATCCCGGAAGACCTGAGCAGCAAACCCTCGGCATCCGCGCTTGCCGCCCATGCGGAGGCCAACCTGCCGGCGCATATGGTCCCCGGTTTCTGGGTGCTTGAGGAGGCTCTCCCCCAGACGGCCAACGGCAAGCTCGACCGCAAGACGCTTGAACAGCGTGGTTTGCCGCAACGCGAGACCACGGCCATCAGGGTGCCGCCGCGCACCGCCATGGAAACGCAGCTTTGCGAGATCTGGCGCGAGGTTCTGAACGCGCAGGAGATCGGCGTCGAGGACAACCTCTACGCGCTCGGCGCGGATTCGCTGATCATCTTCCGCATCGCCGCCCGCATGCTCGACAGCGGTCTGCGCCTGGAGGCCAAACATCTGATGATGCATCCCTCCATCGCAGAACTCGCCACCTTTGCCGAGACACGCGACGACATCGATCCGAACGGCACCCAGCCGCAGGTCCCTTCGCTGAGAGATTTCCGCAATGGCGCGCGGCGCCGGTTTGAGCAGGTATCAAGAGTATGAAAGAGACAAGCAACACTGCACCTGTCGCCGAACCCACCGTGATTGCGGAGTTCCCCTGTTCCCAGACCCAGTTGCGCTGCTGGATCCTCGACCAGCTGAAGCCAGGCAATCCGGCGCTCAACGTCGCAGTCCGATGGGAGATCCGAGGCGCATTCCGATCCTCGACGTTGGAGGCCGCCTTTCGTACAGTCATCCAGCGTCATGAGGCCCTTCGCACCCGGTTCGTCGAAGTCGGCGGTAGGCCCTGCCAGCAGGTGGTCGACCAAGTCGACTTCAGGATGTCGGTCATCGACCTGCGAAACGTACCTGCCGATCAGCGCGATCAGCGTATCCTCTCGATCGGTGAGGAGACCGCGCGCGCGCCGTTCGACCTCAGCAGTCCCTACCTCTTCCGCGTTTCGCTGCTGATGGTAGAGAACGAGCGGGGCTTTCTACTGATCACCGCCCACCAGAGCTGCTTTGATGGCTGGTCGATCCGCGTGCTTGGCCGCGAGGTCGGCGAGATCGCGGCGGCGCTTGATGCCGGCCGGCAGCCGGCTGTTCCGGACCTGCCGTTGCAATACGGCGATTTCTCGCTGTGGCAGCAGGAGTATCTGAACAGCTACGGTTTCGAGACCGAGAAGTCATTCTGGCGCGAACAGCTGACCGGAGCGCCCTATTTCGAAGTTATTCCCGACACGCCGCGCGGACCGGTCAAGACCAGCCGCGGCAATATCCTGTCCGTCAACAACCCGAGCGAGTTCAGCGAGCGGATCGACGCCGCCGCCCGCGCGCATAGGGTCTCGCTCTACAGTTTCGGGGCTGCCGTCGTCAGCGCGTTGCTGCACCGCTATACCGGACATGACACCGTCATGTTCGGCTCACAGGTCGCCGGGCGCGACGAGACGGATCTGGAGAACCTTATCGGGGTCTTCATCAACAATGTTGTTCTGCGGTTCGACATGGCCGGTGACATTTCCTTTGCCGAGCATGTGCGTTTAGCAACCGCAACGGTGACGGCTGCCCTCAACCATCACAGAATGCCGTTCAACAAACTGGTCGAACTGGTCAATCCGGTGCGCGATCCCTCGCGCAACCCGCTGATCTCGGTCAACTTCAACCTGCAGAAGGCGTTCCTGGAAGACCATCAGTATGGAGGTTTCGAGCTGCTCAGCGCGCCGTCGCAATCGCCGGGTGTCATCTACGATCTGAGCTTCATCATGATCGGCAGGCCGAGCGGATGGCGCATGTCGATCGAATACAATGCCGACCTGTTTGAAAAGTCGACGATCGAATCTCTTCTGCGGCTTTGGCAGGAGGCCTATGAAGCGGCGCTGGAACGGCCCTCGGCGCCCCTTTCCTCACTGGTCATCCCTCCGAGGGAGATCAAGGCGCTGCGAGTGGAGACGGGGCCGGCAACGGCGATCGAACTGATGCTTGCGGCCCATCCATCCGTCGGTTCGGCCGTGGTGCTGGTCGAAGGCGATGGCAAGCGCGTGCATGCTTTCGTCACGCCGGCGCCGACGATCACCGAACCGCTCGATCGCCTGCCTGATGGCCTGATGGAGTATCTGAGCCGGCAGCTTTCGCAATCCGCGATGCCGGGTGGTGTCAGCGTGCTTCTCAATTTTCCGCGCGATGCCAGCGGCACCATCGATCGAACCGCGTTGCGGATACCGGCGCCGCCGACCATCCTCGCCAAGGCTGTGGCCGATCGCGTTGAGCCAACAGATGTCTCGGCACCAGTACCGGCGGCGCGAACCGACCAGACCAAGGCTCTTGCTGCGATATGGGCAGAGGTGCTCGGCGTTCCGACGGTCGCGCCCGGCGACAACTTCTTCGCGCTCGGCGGTCACTCGCTGCTGGCTTTGCGCATGCTCTCCGGCGCCAGATCGAAGCTTGGGGCAAAGGCCGACCTGGAGCTGCTCTTCAAGCAGCCGACATTCGGGGGCTTTTCCACTGCGCTGTTTGGCGAAGCGCAGCCGACCGGTACCGATCTGGAATCCGCAAGCGCCAATCCCTGGAGCGTGGGGGCCTGCGGGCGCACCGATGCGCCCTATACGCTCTACACGCTCAATCATCCGTTCCTCTACTACCGGCTTGCGACCGATCTTGGCGATACCGTCTCGGTCTATAACGCCAACATGTTCCATGCGGACCTCACCGGCGATCTCGCCTCCATGTCGCTTGAAGAGATCGCCGGGCATGCCGTCGACAGTATGGGCGCAGATATTCTGAAAGGCCCGGTCGGCGTGATGGGGCTCTGCGTCAATGGCGTGCTGGCGGTCGAAATTGCCCGCCAGCTGCGCGAGCGCGGCGCCGATCTTCGCTTCACGGCCGTCATCGATGCCTGGGCACCGGGCTATGTCAAGTCGCAGCCCCGGCTTCGGCGCCTTCGCTGGAACAGCGAGCGCCGGGTGAAGCGCGTCGGCTACTTCACGCGCAAGCTCTTTTCCGGCCGCATCAGCTTCGTCGACTATCTCAGGGAGTTCAACTTCACGCTTGCCCTGCTCAAACATCTGGGCCTGCGGGCGGGGACCTATTCCCAGGAAGAAGCAGTCAATGCCGACGTTACCGACCTGCTGGTCAATGCGGCCCGTCGCTATCGTCCGCCACCGACGAATGAAAAGTCGGTGCTTTTGTTCCGCAGTGAAGCCACCCATCGCCGTGCGCGCAAGCTGCTCTTCGGCTGGGGTGGTGCAATCACCCCGGACAGCGAGGTTTTCGACCTCGAGGGTTGGCACGAGGATAGCCTCAACAGCAACAGCATTCAGGCCCTGGCGACCATCGTCATCAACAGGTTCCGCTCCGACGAGCGCTGAACACGACGTGCGAAGGCAACATCCATGCGTGTCACAAGCCTACCATTGCGCATCGCCGTCCTGGTCGAACAGAACGAGCACTTCGAGAATTGGCAACTGATGGTCTTCGATCGGATCGTGGCCGATCCGCGATACGCGCTGACCGCCTTGCTCGTTCATCCGGCACCCTATGGGGTCGGCAGGAGCTCCATCTTCTTCAAGCTCGCCCATCGGCTCGAGCAGGCGGCGTTCGGCCGCCAGGCGGTATATAACCCCTGCAACTTCGATGCGCGCAAGCAGCGTATCGTGCCTTTGGCATCGGCGCAGCCTGGGGCCGTCCAGGCGCAGGTGGCAGAGCTCGGTCTCGATCTGGTGGTCCGCATGACGCCGAACGGTCTGCCCGACGACGCCGTGCGCGAGCTGCCCTATGGCGAATGGGCGCTCTCCTTTTCCGACCAGAAGTCGGGAGCGGGCGAATGGTTCAGCTATCTCGAAGTGGCCAGCGGTGCGCCGGCCGTGGACCTTTCGCTCTACGTTCGGCTCGGGGCTTCAGCCTCGTCCGTTGCCATCGCCTTGTCCTCCTTCAACATCAAGTTCAGCGCGGTCAGGAACATCAACTTCGTCAAGGAGCGCGCCGCCACCCTGCTGCTGCGCGAACTCTCGCGACTGGCCGATACCGGGGAGCTTATCACCACGCCTCTGCCGGCGCGCCGGCAAGCCGCGCCGCCGTCGATTGACGAGTTGGGCCGGTATCTCGGCATCCTCAGCGGCCAGCTCGTCGCGCGCGCGAAGAAGGCTTTGCAGCACAAGGCCGGCACGGGGTCGGCCGTCTGGACGCTCTTTACCGGCAGCGGCCGCATCGACGATTTCGAGCCCGGCGTTTCCGTCGAAATCCCGCCGACGTCAACGGACATCAAGGCGGATCCGTTTCTGCTTCAGCATGAAGGCGAGTGCTACCTGTTCTACGAGGCCTATGCCGATGGCGACCGCAAGGCGCATATCGCAGTCGGCCGCTTTGACGGCGATCGACTTGAGCCGGTGGGTGTCGCGCTGAACTGCGACTACCACCTGTCCTACCCGTTCGTCTTCCGCGACGGCGACGACATCTTCATGATGCCCGAGACGCATCAGTCCAGGCGCATCGAGATTTGGCGCTGCGTCGAGTTTCCGCTGAAGTGGGAGCTGCATGCGACCGCGCTCAATGGCATGTCTGCCGCAGACAGCGTGCTGACGCGCCATGACGGGCGGTGGTGGCTGTTTACGAACCTCTCCGAGTTTCACGCCTATGAGGATCACTGCAGCGAGCTTCATATCTTTGAAGTCGATGGGCCGGGGCTTGCGCGCATCACGCCGCACAAACGCAATCCGGTGGTGCTCGGCAGCACGTTTGCCCGCAATGCCGGCCGGATCTTTGCGCGCGAGGGCCGTGTCTTCCGCCCATCGCAGCACAATGCGCACGGCATCTACGGCTACGGGCTGAATATCATGGAAATCGAGCAATTGGACCTGGAGAACTACCGGGAGCGGTGCATCAGAACGATCAAGCCCGATTTCAAACCGGGATTGCTCGGCTGCCACCATTTTGACGCTGCCGGGGATCGGTATGTGCTGGATGCGCGACTGACGCTTTGAGCGCCAGGACATCGTGATCGCTATAGCGAAGATGGACGGCATTGCCGAGGGTGAGCGCTGCCAGGGTGCCAGCGAAACCAGGCGGGCTCGCGAGGTCGAAGAGGCTCCAGTTCAGCGGCGCATCTCTGTCACCATCAAGGGATTCGAGCCTTGGACGGGAGGCTGCGTCGACGGTGACGTCGAATGAGTCCAGCGGCAGCGATAGCCCGGCGCCATGAGCCTTCACGAAAGCCTCCTTGCGCGTCCAGCAGCGATAGAACGCGTTAAGATAGTCGTCGCCGGCAAAGGCCGCGAGAGCCGCGCACTCGCGCTTCGAAAAGAAATGTCCGGCAATATCCTCTTTCAGCGGCTTGATTGCTTCGACGTCGATGCCAACGGGGTAATGGTCGGAGACCGCCAGCATCGCCACATCGGCGCTGTGGCTGAGATTGAAATGCAGCAACTCCGATGCGCCGGCGATGCGCGGCTTGCCGAAGACGTTGTAGGTCAGCCCGATGCGGTGCGGCGGCAGGTGGAGGTAGTGGCCGAGCACGAGGCGCAAGCCGGCACGGCCGGCTATGAAGTGTTGGCGATGTTCCGGATAGACGAAACGGGAGGCTCGCGCCTTCTCCTCACCGCTCAGCATTGGGAACAAGCGGTCAATTTCACACGGGGCCGGATCAAGGCTCCAGCGCCAGATGTCGATGAAGTTGGGACCGATCCGATCCAAGCTAGGTCGCATAGACGAGGCTCCCCTTCGAAGCGGGTCGCTGGCGCACCATGCGTCGGGCGAAATAGGTCATGAGCGGCAAGGGATAGTTCTCGCCGAGCCCGATACGGCAGGTCCTCTTCAGGATATCGAGCGACCGCGGGCACATATCCGGCGAGTACTCGATCTTGCGGGACGCCCAGGCATAGGGGTTCATCTTCGGATTTGCCGTGCGTTGGTCCAGCACCGGCAACCAGTTGCTGTAGACGTGCCGGCTGGAATCGTAGGGCCGATACACGCCGCGCTTGTTTTCGGCAGCAAAGGCCCGCGCCTCCTCGGCGGTATCGAAGATCACGTGCAGGCCGGCAGCATGGTCCCGGTCGTTGTGCGGGCCGATGCGCATCGCATTGCTGGCCGACAGGATCTCGGCAATCGCATCGTAGCGGCGGCGCATGCGGCGGATCATCGGATCCAGCTTCTTCAACTGGACGTTCAGCATGGCACCCTGGATCTGGCTGGCCTTGAGATTGATGCCGAGCATCGGCGGCTCGTTGGCATTGTCGAGGTGGCCGCGAAACAGCGCGCCGATATCGTGATACATGCGCGCCCTGGCGAAGAGCCGGTCGTCGTCGGTGACGACGGCCCCGCCTTCGCCGATGTTCATGTTCTTGAACTGGTTGAAGCTGAAGGCCCCGGCATCACCGATCGTGCCCACCCGCACACCCTTGTAGGTCAGCCCGACCGCCTGGCAGGCATCCTCGATGACAACGAGCCCGTGCTGGCGGGCAATCTGCATGATGCTGTCCATGTCGCACACCATGTTGGCCATGTGCACGGGGACGATGGCGCGCGTGTGGGGCGTGATCTTTCGCAGGATATCTGCCGGGTCCATTGTCAATGTCTCGTCGATCTCGACGATAATGGGGACGGCGCCGACGGCCAGTGCGGCGCCGGCCGTGGCAATCCAGGTATAGGCGGGCACCAGCACCTCGTCGCCCGGGCCGATGCCGGCAGCAGCCAGAGCGGCGATCAACGCGCCCGTGCCGCTGCTGACGGTCAGCACATGGCCTGTGCCGAACTTGGCCGAGAAATCCGCCTCGAAGCGCGTGAGCGGCCCGTTGCCGTCGCCGCCGAAGCGGGCAAGCTCCCCTGACGCAAAGACCGGAGCGAGAGCCAGCCATTCCCTGATACCTACACGCGCCATACCGCACCCTCCGATCCTCGCCGGCTCCGTGTGCGCCGACCATCGGCGTCCAGGGATGAAGACAAATCGCCTGCGGGGTACCGGCCCCAATGATCAAGCCTAGTCGTGTCGCGATATCGTTTCAAAATGGACTTCCGGCCAGAGCCTGAGCAAAGTGTGCAGGCTCCAACTAGCCGAAATCAGTAGTTACCCTACTCCCCTATGCATATTGGGAGATTTCGGCGCGATAGCGCTGGTGCTACGACCTGTATGTAGCACGTGGGAGTTCTTTTCATGCCGATCCGCGATCTCCGATCAGCGCCCTCAGGCACCGAGTTTCGTCCGGATGTGGCAATCATCGGCGGTGGTCCCGTCGGGCTGACGATCGCTCGGGAATTCGCCAACAGCCGCTGCCGGGTACTGATCATCGAAAGCGGTGGCGCCGACTTCGAGGCCGCCCAGCAGACGTTGAATGCCGTCGTCAATGTCGGCGAACCCGTCGTCCGAGACGGCGTCGAAAGTCCCGGCCGCGGCTATAACGGCAGCCTCGAATGGCTGAATGACATCCCCCCTTTCGAGCTGCGCAACCGGGTGCTCGGCGGCAGCACGCATACCTGGATCGGCAAATGCGCGAGCTTCGACGAAATCGACCTGGAGCGCCGGCCCTGGCTGCCGGTCTCCGGTTGGCCGATGACGCGCGAAAGCCTGGCGCCGGGGCTTGATCGCGCGGCGCGCCTGCTCAATCTCGGACCCAATCTCTATGACGAGAGGCTCTTTGGCCGGCTGCACTCGCCGCCGGACGAACTCGGTTTCGACCGCGATCTCCTTCGCCCGTTCTTCTGGCAGTTCAGCCATGAGCGTGATCGGCACGGCGAGCCCATGCGATTTGCCAATGTGGCTGCCGAGCTGGTGGCGGCGAACATCGAGATCCTGACGCATGCCACGGTCACGGCGATCCATCTTGACGAGAGTGGCCGTCGCGTCGCATCGCTCGATCTGCGGAGCCTTGACGGAGCTTCCGCAAGTGTACGGCCCGAGACCGTCGTTCTGTGTGCCGGCGGCATCGAGAACGCCCGCCTGCTTTTGGCTTCGACATCGGTGATGTCGAGCGGTGTCGGCAATGGCAGAGGTGTCGTCGGGCGCTACCTCGCCGACCACCCCCGCTCGACGCTTCTGCAGTTCGAACGGCGGGATATCAACGCCGTGGCCCGGCACTTCAATTTCTACGGCCTGTCCGATAAGGGGGCGACCCGGTTCTATCTCCACGGTCTGCGCCTCAGTCCCGCTGTGCAGAGACGCGAAGAGCTCGTCAACTGTGCGGCCTATCCCGTGCAGATTCATTCGGCTCGTGATCCCTGGGCGGCGCTGAAGCGACTGATGCGGGGCGACCGCACGCGACTTGCGAGTGATCTTGCTGTTGTCGCGCGGTCGCCTGCCTTCCTGGCAGCAGGTACCTTCCGCCGGAAGGTGCAGAAGCGGGGAATGATGCACCGGTCCGACGCGCTGCGCTTCGATGTCATGGTCGAGCAGAAACTCGACGCGGAGAGCCGCGTCACCCTGTCTGATCAACGGGACGAGTTCGGCGTGCCGATACCGCGCGTCGACTGGAAAATCGGCCCAACAGAGGTTGAGAGCGTCAAGCGGCTCGCGTGGTCACTGGCCTCCGAATTCGTGCGCAATGGCCTTCCACAGCCGCGTCTGGTCGACTGGATAGCCGAGGACGACGATGGGAAGGCGGCGTTCACCGACATGGCGCATCCGTCCTGCACGACGCGCATGGGGAGCGATCCGACCACCAGTGTCGTCGATGCGAATTCCATGGTGCATGGAGTGGACGGGCTCTTTGTCGCCGGCAGCTCGATCTTTCCGACGCCCGGCCACGCCAATCCGACCTTGATGACGCTTGGCCTGGCGATGCGTCTTGCCGATCATCTGAAGATGCGGCTGGAAAGACGCCCGGCAGCGACGGTGACGTCTCGTGCGGTTGCGGAGGAAACGGTCGCCGTACCGGGAATTTGATGCCTATCCCTTCGCCTACAGGCCCTTGGTCGTCATTGCAGGCGGAAATAGAAACCGGCGCTTTCGCTCGGCCCCAGCTCGGGATGTGTTTCGATCACATGTGAGAGCGACGGGATGGACCAGCGGTCGACGAGGCGGTAGCCGAGTCTCTCGATGTCGCTGCGGAACACCTCTTCGTTCCGCATCTGGTAAGGCACGATGGCCGTGCCGATGCGCTCCAGCGTTACAACGGCGCCGCCTTTTCTCAGGGCCACCTTGTTGAGCAGGAGGTGGCGGGGCAGGGCGGGCATCCGCCCTAGCAGATCAGACAACTGGATATCGAGATATTGCAGCAGGCCTGAGCCGAGGAACAACGGCACAGGGCCGGCATCGACGATGCGATCGACGAAATGCAGATTGTCGAGCTCGTCCTGTTCGGCCCTGCGTCGGCCGACCTGCACGATTGCCGGCAGGTCGTAGACCACCCATCGGAAGGATCTGTCGAGCGAGAGAAGGTCGCGGAACGCCCGGTATTTGGTGCCCATGTGGCCGCCGGCATCGACGAGACCATCGATCTCGTCCATGACCTGCCGCATCCAGAAAAGCACCGGATAGTCCCAGGGGGCGACCTTGCACATCTTCTCGAAGGCGACCTGGGCGATCTCCTCATGATCATAGCCGGCAAGCCCGTTGGAGCGGGCGGCGGCGATGGCGTCTTCGAACGACGCGTAGGCGCCGGTGAAACGCTGCGGAAAAGGCGAGAGATATCGCAGGCGTCCACCGGCCACCTTCAGCGGTGTCAGGGAGCGATTGAGGCTACGCATCGCGCTGCGCAGAAGCGGGTAAGCTGTGTTCCTGATATCGCTGGTCAGCACGATGCGTCTCCCCTGGTTGTCGCGCCTGCGTCGTTCCGTCGGTTTCTCATCCGTGGCGGCCGAAGGCGAAGATCGGCCGCAGGGCGTCGCTCCATCGCTGCAGCACGGCGAGTGCTGCGACATAGATCGCCGCGCCGGCAACCACCTGCAGCGCGATCGTCGACATCTGCTTCAGCGACGACGCTTCGGCTATCCGGCCGAACAGAAAGACGGCGGCCGCCATGGCGCAGACGGCGATCGCCACCAGGCCGCAGTCGCGAAGGACGCGGTTCCAGGCAAGTTCGCCCTCGCGTGATTGAAGCCGCATGGATATGTTGAACGAGAACACCGCGGCAACGCATTGTCCCAGCGCCGTCGCAACCGCGCCGAACGGGGTTAGGAGAATGATCAAGCCGACGGAGATCGCCCCATTCAACATGACGGCCCTCGGCATCCGATGAATTTTGCCGCTCAGTGAAAGCAGCGGTTCGGTCACATAGCCGGGGATCAGAAGCGTCTGTTTCGCGGCGAGGATTGCGACGAGGATCGCCGCCGGCGCCCATTTCTCACCCAAGACGACGTCGATCAATTCTGCCGAGATCAGTGCGAGACCGAGATAGATCGGCGTCGAGATGGCCATCAGTACGGTCATGAAGGTGGTGGCTGTCGCCCCGATCGCGGCCCGGTCGACATTGCCCTTGTCCTTGCCCGCCACGCGGCCGAAGAGGATCCAGGCAAGCATCCGGGCGGGCTCGCCCATGAGCTCGGAGAAGGCGGCGACGATCCTTTCCGCCGCGCGGTAGTAGCCCGCTTCGGCCAGGCCGAGGAAGCTGCCCACCACCAGCGTGCCGGCGTAGGAGCGAAAGAACACCACGAGCCGGTTGGCGACGATATGGCGTGAGAATTCCAACACCTGCACGGCGTATGAGCGACGCAGGCGCAGACGCGGCAGCCATCGCACCAGGATCATCGACGCGGCCAGGATCGTCAGTTGTTGCGCCAACCGTCCGCAGATGAGCGCAACGATGTTCCACTGCAAGGAAAGCCCGCCGATCGCCACGAGTAGCCCGATGATCTCGGCAGCGATCCTGATGATGGATTGGCCGCGCAATCGACCTTGAGAGATGAGAATGCCGTCGTAAACTGTCGACAGCGATGCCGGCAGATACCAGGAGCTGAAAAGGGCGACCAGCAGTGCATTCCAGCCGTGACCCAGCATGAACATGGTTGCAGCGGTACACAGGCCCAGGATCGTGGCGATAAGCCCGGACAGCATCGACAGGGTCGCAAGCTGATCGATATCCGTCTTATCGGCGCCGCCTTTCATGATGAACTCGCCCCATCCACCCTCGGCGACGACGAGAACGAAGATGGCGAAGGAGGATGCGAACGCAAAGAAGCCGAACTCGGCCGCCGCCAGAACATGTGCCGCAACGATGAAAATCGACAGCTGGGCAGCCTGCGAGATGACTTTGGCGCAAAGGGCGGCAAAGCCGTCGCCGATCAGGTCGGGCAGGCGCAAGGCGCGCGGGGAGCCTGGCAACAGGCGTCGTAGTGGGAGGATTGCCGTCTCGATCCAGCGGGGCATCATTGCACCACGACTGGGAAGAAATGGCGCTGGCGGAAGGGTGGTAACGGGTCGGGCTCAACCGCTTGTGGCGCGCGTTGCGTATCGACTTTTGCGAAATTTCCCCGTTTTGCTGAAAATTCGCAACTCCTAAGGTATGGTGTGCGGTGTCGCTCTGATTCGGGTATAGCCCGTTTTGAACGACAGAGTGGGCGATGGCGTGAACGGTGGCGCCCGCAGTTCGCCTGAATTCCGTGGCCTATTGCGGCTAGGGAGAGAGCGGCGACGCAAGCGGGAGAGGGGAGCTCGCAGCAGATGTTGAGACGGATGTCGTTGGACAAAGAGGGCGCCATGACCAATCGGCCTGCATGGAACACGAAGCTGGCCATTCGCTGGTCCGTGGTCGTGCTGTGCCTTGTCTTTTGGGCCGCCGTGTTCTTTTTCATCTGGTGAACGCCCCTCAGGTCTCGTTTGTTGCAAAGAGGACGACACCTACCGTCTTTACGATAATCACGATGTCGAGGTAGATCGATCGGGACTGATAGTACTCGATGTCGAATTGGACCCGCTCGTCGTAGGTTGTATCCGGCCGTCTTTTCACCTGCCACATGCCGGTGATACCGGGCTTCAGTCCCGTGTAGTAATGCAGGTTCTGCCCGTATTTCTCGGTTTCCTCAGGTGAAATCGGGCGAGGGCCGACAAGGCTCATATCCCCACGCAGCACGTTATAGAACTGCGGCAGTTCGTCGAGGCAGGTCATCCGCAAGATCTTGCCGAGCCAATGGACACGCGGGTCGCCGACGAGTTTGCGCTTCTCCATCCACTCCCTGTTTCGCTCGGGGTCGGAGGCCAGCAGTTCCGCAAGCCGTTCCGCGGCATCGAGGCGCATGGATCTGAACTTGAGACATTCGAACATCTCTCCCTGCGCGCCGACACGGGCCTGCCGGAAAAGGATGGGGCGCCCGTCGACGATCATGAGCGCAATTGCAATCAGCGCCAGGGCCGGCGCAAGGAAGATCAGCGCCAGGATGGAGACGGTCACGTCGATCAGACGCTTGGATCTGCTAGCGCGCCGTGTTGCGATGGTCCCGCGCGCGGTATGCCTCTGTCGTGCAACGCCATCAGAAACGGACAGCATATCTCTCACCCCTCCAAACACCGTTCGCCCTTAACAGGCTGCCAGCGGGCGCCTTAATTTACAATCGACCCTGATGGGCAGGACCTAGTCCAATGGAGGTACACGCCGGGCAGGAATACAGAAACGTTGCGTAAACCTCCTAATCGGGAGGTGGCAGAACGGCTCGGGGCTTCGCCAAGCGGTCGCAGCCTTTGCCGCAAGAGTACTCCGCCCACTGACCGAAACCGTTTCATAAGGCATCTCCACTGCGCAAATCATCGAGCGTCACTGTCTTTGTCAGTCGATGCTGCCGGAGATCGATCGTGGTCCGGTAGGCACGATGCAGCACGCGACCGTAGAGATCGACCAATGCGTCCGCCCAGGTTTCGGGCGTATGGGCGAGCGTGGCTGCCTGCCTGAAACAGTTCTCGCTCATTTGCCGGATCAGTGCGTCGTCGGTGGCAAGGGAGCGCATCGCAGCGGCAAGATCCTCGATGTCGGCGATGCGGAATTTGACGCCGCAGCCGAGGGCTGCGATCTCGTCGGCGAGCAACGCCGCATCGGTCAGGATGACCGGTATGCCGCTGGCGATGGCTTCGAGGGCCGCCAGCCCGAACGGTTCCGGCACACGCGACGAAACGACGACAGCACGAGCGCTGCGGATGATATCGCGCATTTCGTCCCTGGTTTTCCAACCGTGAACGGTCGCCTCTGGATAGGTTTTCTCGATGAGTGCGCGACCGGCACCATCACCGATGAAATGCAGCGGCACCTTGGCAAGGCTCGCCGCCCTGGCGGCGTCCTCGAAACCCTTTTCGGGTTCGAGCCGACCGACGAACACGAAGTTGCGGTTGGTCCATGGCTGAAGCCCGGGACCGACGAAGGGAAGGACGGGATTGCGGACCGTTTCCACTTGCGTGCCGTTCATGCCGGCACGGTCGAAATAGGCTCGCATCCTCTCATGCACGACGATGATGTTTGCGGCCGCTCGTTTGGTCGGGAAGAAGTGCTCGCGCAGCATATGTCGCGCCGAGCGCCAGGCCTTCTCATGCAGGCCGCGCTTGTCGCACTGCGTCGTCAGGCAGCGGCCGGACATCGGCTTCAGCTCACAGACACGATTGGTCCGGAAGTTGACGAAACCGCCATTGGGGCAGGCGAGGAAATAATCGTGAGCGTGAAGGACCACACGGTCGCGTACCGGCGCGAGCGCACGAAAGATCGCCGGCGACAGGATCTTCGACCAGCCATGAACGTGGTAGATCGTCGACGGGGTGTCGCGGCTGGCAATCAACCCGTTGAGGGCCTCGTAGACGATCGGATCGTAAAGACCGAGCCGCAGTGCATCGCTCCTTTGTCGCTCCAGCAAGGGAACTGCGTCCAGATTGATCGTATCGGCGGCCGGTCGGTCGACGGGCGCGCTGTCCCCGGCAAAGAAGGTCACCGGTATGTCGCGCCGTTGCAGCAACTCGGCCGAGAGTATGGCGAGGTTCGTGGCGCCGCCAACCCTGATGGAACGATCGTTGATGACGACGACGCGGTCGGGTGAGAGGGCCGTCATGGTCTTATTCGAGCCTTTCGACGTTTCGCGGCGCCAGCCGGCCGGTCAGCAGGTCCAGGAATGCGCGGGCATTGCCGCGCAGGCGACCTTTTCGATCGACCCAGGGCTCCGGGTTCCAGACCTTGACCAAATTCGCCACCAGATTGCGCAGGATCTGCACGCCGGCATGCCGAATGCTCATCGTGTCCTTGCGAATCAGGTAGATCGGATTGGCGATCTGCGAATAGCCGAACTTGATGCCTGGCGTGCGCGCCTTTTTGGTTCCGAGGTGAACGCCGACGAGATTGCCGGATTGCACCACGCGGCCAAGGTCGGCGGCCATCCGGCTGAAGTCGACGTCCTCAAGCCAACCGTAAAGCGGCAGGTTCTCGTCGAAGGCGAGGTCAGCTTCGCGAACAGGGCCGGTTCGAACCGCCATGTTGCAGCCATAGGCGTTGTAGATCGGCCTGAAGGCTTGCGTCGACTTTGGCAGACGTTCGTCCGCCTCGATCAACTCCAAGCCACCGTCGACCGAAATGCCCGGCCCGATGATGCCATCGGCAACCAGCGTGCCGGTGGCGACGACAATGTCGTCGTTCTCGGAAAACAGGCGCTCGACTTCCTCGACGTAGGATGGCGCCATCAGGAAATCGTCGTCCAGAAAGAGGATAACATCCGACTTGGCGGCGGCGAGGATGCGATTTCGCTGTCGACAGCTGCCGCGCTCGGAGATGATGACGATGACGCGGACCGCAAGCCCTTCGGTGCAGCAAGGGTCCATATCCTCGGGCGAGGTGAGGCAAACGTAAATCTCGTCCGGTTGGCGGGTCTGCCGGGCGATCAGGGGCAGGACGGCGGAGAGAATGTCCCTGCGCCCGCAGCTCGGTATGCCGATGGCAACCGTGACCGGACGATCTTCGGCGTAATCCTTTGTCGCCTGCATCATTTTCTGAACTTGCGCCATTGTTTTCGGTCCCAGCGGATGTTGGTACGGCGAGGGCCGTCGCTTCTGTTTGAAATGACGCCGAGCAACGCGACGCGTGATTTGCCGAATGTTGCCAAGGCCTCGCCCAACCGTTCGACGGTCATCTTGTCGGATTGTCCGAGAACCACGACGATGCCGTCGAGATAGGTACAGATCACGCGCGTATCGGCCGAATCCTCGAAGCCGGACATGTCGACGATGATCACCTTGTAGCGCTGTCTCAAAAGCTCGAGCTCGGATTTCAGCGCCGGCAGGTGGCCGTAGCGCTGATGCGCGACGGCTGCCTTGCGTGTCTGGTCGACGGTCAGAACCGGCACGCAGCGAACGGCCTTGCCGTCGAATTCCTCGACGTGCTGCGGCGCCTCCGATCTGCGCCTGGAGTATTGGCCGGCGATGCCCAGGATCCGCAGGCTCTCCATGCCGAAGCCCGCACCGTCCTCGGTGGTGACGCGGCTGAGCCGCGAGCCGACGAAATCCGCATCGACGAGCAGGACCGAGGTCCCTTCGTTCATGTAGAGCTGGGCGAGGTTGGCGGCGATCGTGGTCTTGCCCTCGCCGGGTCCGACCGAGGTCACGCCGATCACCGCCGTCGCATTGGCAGGAAAGGCGGAATCGACCGAGTTCTTGACGCCGCGCAGTGCCTCGGAGAAGCGCGAATAGGGCATGTCCAGGACCGATCTAAGCGGCAGCATGGTGGAGGCAATCGGGGGCTGATGGGGACGTGGGCTGCTTCTGAACATCGGCACGTGGCCGAGCGACGTTATCCCGAGTTCGGCGCGAAGGCGCTCGCTGGAGCTGACGCGCCGGTCGAGGCCGTCACGCAGCACCGACAGCATCAACCCGGTTGCCAATCCGAACATCAGCGAAAACGGCATGATCGTCGAAGGTTTCGGCCAGGTCTTGCCCAGCGGCGCCGTTGCCGCCGTGACGATGCGTGCCTTGCCGAGGGGGAAGGATTGCTTTTGCAAAGCGCCGATGAGCTGCTGTAGAATGCCCTCGTACATGCTGCGGTAGGTGGTCGCGCGGCTTTCCATCTCGGAGAGTTCGACGCGGGCGACGTTTTTGCCGGCACCCGCCGCGGTAAGGCTGGCAAGCTCGCTTTCCAGCAGCTTTTCCCGGGTCTTGGCGATGTCCACATTCGACTTGTAGAACTGTTCGATGCGCAGGAATTCGTTGCGAAGAGAGGCATCCAGCCGCGCAATATCTGCCTCGGCGGCGACAATAGCGGGATTTCCGCTGTCGTATCGGGTCTTGAGATTGTCGAGCTTGGCGGATGCCAGGCGCATTTCTTCGTTGAGCTTCTGGATCTGCGGGTTGTCGAGACTGTCGTTGACGGTCGCGACCAGCGTATCTTTCGACATGAGCTGTTGCAGCGTCATCAGCTTGGCCGATTCCGCTGCGGTCGCGGCGCGCGCTGCCAGCATCTGGCTGCTGAGTTCGGAAAGCTGTTGCTGATCGAGCGTCGATGCGGTGCCGACCGTTGTGATGTCGTTCTTGGCGCGAAACTCTTCCACCGTCATGGCGGCTGCGCGCGCCTGCGCACCGACTTCGATAAGGCGACTTTCCAGCCACTTGGCGCCGCTTCTCGCGGCGTCCGATCTCTCGTTCATGCCCGTGCGGATATAGGCTCCAGCAATGGCGTTGGCGGTCTTGGCCGCCTTTCGCGGGTCCGTGGAAGAGTAGCCGATCTCAAGCACGTAGGATTGGCCGACGCGCCGCACGGTTACGCGCGAGAGAAAGGCGGCCATCGTGCGCCGCATCAGATACTCGTCATCGACCTTATCATCGTCGGAATTCTTGGCCCCCGACGAGAACAGCGAGCCGATCATACCGCGGATCGAGACGCCGCCGCCGACAATTTCCGGATCAGTGGTCAAGTCGAGTTGTTCGATCACGGCGCGGGCAATCGCCTCGGATTTGACGATTTCGACTTCGCTGGCGATTTCGGCTGCTTCGATGATGATCGTTCCGGTCGAGGCATCCTGTGAGGCGATGCGACCCTGCTCGGGATCGATCACCAGGCGGACGGTCGCGGTAAAGGTCGGTGCCGTGTTGAGTATGTAGAAGGCGCCGAGCGCCAGCCCGATCACACCACAGATCCCGATGCGAATGAGGTGCCGCCGCAGGAAGTCGGAAACATCGCGGAAGGATATGCTCTCCTGCCCGGCCGAACGCTTGGCCTCGAAGTTCTCATCCAGCACGATTTTTGAGATGTCATGCACGACCATTGGTGTTCCCCATGAAAATACGCTGCGCCACAGTCGATCTGTCGTTGCTATTGGGACTGCTCGATGCCCACCGATGTCAGAAGCTTGTTATCCAGCGCTGCCGTCAGCGCCGAGCGCACGTCGAGCACGTCGCCCGGAACCAGCAATGTTGCTTCCGTAACCCTCACGGCCGGGTCGGTGCCGCCGCCGTGTGTTATCCAGTACTCCAGCGGCTCCAGGTCCATTGCCTTCCTGTCGGCGAAACGGGAAAGCGAAGCGCCGTTGATCTGCAGCAGTTGCAGCGTCGTGCTGCGCTTGAGCTTCAGATCTTCGATCGCGGCTTCCGTCGTCTGCAGGTCGCGGCCGGCTTCGGTTCGGCGTTGACCCTGCAAGGTCACGGCATCGCGTTCGGTTTCGCTGAGTTTCTGCTTGGCGCGCATGGCGGCCACCTGGAGGTCGAGCTTGTCGCTTTGCAGCTCTGCGACGATCCGCTCGAGCGACGTCTGCCGCGACTTCGTCACCGTCTGGTCGTTCACCAGCTTCGATATGCCTTTGAGCTCGTCCTGGGCGATCTCGATCTGACGCTGCTGGACGGCCGTCTTTTCATCGAGCACATCGATTTCGTTCTTGAGCAGCGTGCCGAGCTCGGCAAGGGAATCGAGCTGGCGGCGCATGGCTTCGATCCGGGCATCGAAGAGCGTGCTCTCGTCTCGTACGATCTGCTGGATGGCGGCGCCATCGGCGGCCTTGAGCGCCTGGGGAAACTCGATCTTGGCGCTGTCGGTGAACTCGGCCCTCAGCCGCGCCCGACGGGCGGCGAGTTGCATCATCTCGAGTTCCATCCGGTTCAACTCGCCGGTGTAGCGGATCTGCTCCATGTCGGAGTAGCCGCCGGCAGGGTTCGTACGGCGTTCGCGCCCGCCCGCCATGGCCACCGCCTGCATCACAGTCATGCCCGGGCGGAATTCCAGCTCGCTCGGCCGGTCGACCAGACCCGTGACATAGATCATCGGGTAGCGGACAACTTCGACGGATGTCTCCGGCGCCTTGCTAAGGCCGGTGCGCTCCTTCAGGAGGTCGGCGATCGTGGCCGCCAGTTCTGCAGGTGTCCGATCCTTGGCCTTCACTTCGCCGACCAGCGGAACCGAGATCGTGCCGGCGGGGGAAACGACGTATTCTCCGTTGAGCGCGGTCCATTCCTTGTATTCCCCGGTCGCCGCGACCCATTCGACGATCGCGACCTTGACCCTTGTCTGGGGCTGCAAACGGAACACCGGCTCGGCATGGGCCTGATGGATGGGAGCAAGAGTGCTCAGGCCGATCGCCAGGTATAGGGTCGAGACACGGCCAAGCGACGACAGGCGATGTAGAATACGGTGATCGGCATGGGGCATGGGGCCTCGCTGATGTTCCAGCGCGCCACGGTACCGGACAGCTCGGCTTGGTGTGGCGCGTCGGATTGATTGTCGGCCCAAAACGTTCGAGGTAAATTCCCTGCGGTCTAATCGCGGGTAATCCCTTTAGGGGAATATCCCTAAACCGGCGGCACCATCGGATAGGATTGCCTCGGCCTATGGCTAAGCCCGGGTCGGCCGCCACCGGCAGCTAAACCTTTCGGGTAGGACGATCGTTCCTTCGGATGCACCCCCGGACCGATCTTGGCTCTGTGCACGCGCACCTTGTGTGTCCCATGCTGCGGCAGGATCGTTTCAGAGGGGAGCACTATGCGCGTCGCAATCGTTCATTATTGGCTGGTATCGATGCGCGGCGGGGAGAAGGTGATTGAATCGCTTTGCGACCTCTATCCCGAGGCCGACATCTTCACCCTGGTTTATGATCCGGGCCGCGTGTCCGACACGATCAAGAAGCACAAGGTCACCTCGTCATTCCTACAGCGCATTCCGGGAGCGATCGGGCACTATCAGTCGCTGCTGCCACTGATGCCTTTTGCGCTCGAGAGCCTCGATCTCAGCGGCTACGACCTGATCATTTCGAGTGAGTCAGGGCCAGCGAAGGGGATCATCCCGCCGCCACATGCAGCACACATCTGCTACTGCCATTCTCCCATGCGCTATCTCTGGGATCACTACCATGCCTATCGGTCGAGCGCGGGCCTGTTGTCACGGATGATGATGCCGGTGTTGGCGCCGATGCTGCGCAGCTGGGACGTCAATACCAGCATGCGGGTGGATCGGTTTGTTGCCAATTCCCATCATGTCGCGGCACGCATCGCCAAATACTACCGACGTCCGGCCACGGTCGTCTATCCGCCTGTGAGCACAGAGGACTTCGCACCCTCGACGCAGATCGAGGATTTCTATCTTTGTGCAGGGCAGATCGTTCCCTACAAGCGAATTGACCTCGCGGTCGAGGCGTTCACGAAGATGGGCAAGAACTTGGTCGTGATCGGCGACGGCAAGGAGCAGGATATCGCCAGGCTGAAGCGCATGGCCGGTCCTACCGTCACCTTCCTCGGGCGCGCGCCCTTTGCAGTGCTGAAGGAAAAGCTCTCGCGCTGCCGCGCTCTTGTCTTTCCCGGAGAGGAAGACTTCGGCATCGTGCCTGTCGAGGCCATGGCGAGCGGCCGTCCGGTCATCGCCTTTGGCGCCGGGGGGGCGCTTGAAACCGTCGTGCCCAATCTGACGGGCATGCTTTTCGAGCAGCAGAGTGTCGACGCGCTGATCAAGGCGATCTACGCTTTCGAGGCGCGCGAAGATACCTTCCGGCCCGACGTCATCAGGACACACACTGCCCAGTTCAGCGTCAGGAAATTCAAGTCCGGCATGCAGGCGGTGATCGATGACGAGCTTCGTCAGCGCCGCGCGCTGCCGTTCGGCGACGGAAAACTGGCGATCGGCGGTTTTCAATTGCGCGATGCGGAAAGCGCGACGCCGCTGCATTGAGGGCGGGCGAGGCTGCGTATCGACCGCCAGTCGCAGCAACGACTGGCCAGCGATGTTCAAACGGGAATTGCCGGCGCGCCACCTTGGCTTGCCGTCGGCCGGAAGAGGTGGACATGCGTTTTCTTGTTCGTCGGCTGGAGGCTTTCAATCGGGATGAGCTGCCCGCTTGGCGTGGTGCTCAATCGCTGCCGAGACAGGCGCTGCTATTCGTGCCGCGCCTCCTCGAATTCCTCGTAATGTATGCCGTCGGTCTGCTTGCCCTTGCGGCAATCCTCGTTCTGATGACGGTTGGGTGGCTGGCGGGGCTCGACCGCAAGGCAAGTTGACCGATGGGCGGTTGAAGCGACGCTCCCGGTGGCGGCACCTTCTGCGGTCTGTCTCACGATGCGGCTTTTGAGCCACACTGGTCCGACGCTCTCGCCATCCTATGTCCATATTGGCGCAACTGCCCTTCGGCAGGTGTCCGCAGGCGATTGGTGTTCTCCATCAGCAACAGTCCGCCGCAAACTTGCATCCGGGTGCTCGCGCCCGGAGCGGTGCCTTCGAAATGTCCGATCGGCGTTCAACGGTGACGTCTCTGTTGCTCGATTCGTTTTCCAAAAGACCGAGTGCTGTTGATCAATAACGATCCGAAAAGGAGCGAACTATGAAAAAGAGTCTTGCGATGGCGCTTACTGCTGCAACCCTGGCGTCTGCCGGTGCGTGGGCCGTCAATGCCGCCGACCTGCCGACCTACAAGGACACCTACCGGGAGCCGGACGCGCGCGGTGGCGTCAAGATCGGTTACCTCGACTGCAACATTGCCGGCGGTGCCGGCTATGTCCTGGGTTCGGCCAAGGAAGTCCAATGCGTCTTCCGTTCGACCGTCGGCGCGGAGGCTTCCGACCACTATGCCGGTGCGATCCGCAAGCTCGGCGTCGATGTCGGCTTCACCACCCGCAGCCGGCTGATCTGGGCGGTGTTCGCGCCGACCGCCGGCTATCACAAGGGCGCGTTGAGCGGCATCTACCAGGGTGCGACCGCCGAAGCGACGCTCGGTGCAGGCGTCGGCGCCAACATCCTCATCGGCGGTACGGCCGGTGCCATCCACCTGCAGACGGTCAGTGTGACGGGTCAACTCGGCCTCAACGTTGCCGCGACCGGCACGTCGATGACGCTCACTTCGGTGAACTGATCTGCGAGCGGCGCGCGGCTCTGCTGCGCGCCGGTGCTTCCCCATCCTTTTTCGCCGCCTCCACATCTCAGGATCGCCGCGCTGCCTCAGCCGAAGCTGGCGTCGAGCAATCGTGTCGCCGGACCACGCATCGGCGTTGTTTCCGCAAGGCTGACTGCAGCCCATCTCCTGCACTTCCGGTCGAACGGCTGGCTTCCAGCGCCGACCACATGTGGCGCACCCTGTCTTCAGCGAGATTCCAGGCTGCAAACTTTGGGCGGGTTTTTCTCTCATCCCGCCCCGAAATAGAAATGCATTTCTTATAATGCATATTGTCTATGTGTTTTATGGAGTAATGGCGACCAGTACGGACGCTATGACAATCTGGAACACTCGGCATGTCCTATCTTCTCAGTCTTCTCGACAAGAGCCCGATCGATCCGGGAACCACCGCAACTGACGCGTTGCAGGCAACCGCCAGGCTGGCGGCGAAAGCGGAAGAGTGGGGCTATCACCGCTTCTGGCTGGCCGAGCATCACAACATGACAGGGCTGGCAAGCTCGGCGCCCGAAACGCTGATTGCCTATCTCCTGGCGCGCACATCCAAGATCCGCATCGGCTCCGGCGGCGTCATGCTGCAGCATTACAGCGCCTACAAGGTCGCCGAAACGTTCAACCTCCTGGCATCACTTGCGCCCGGACGGGTTGATCTCGGTGTCGGCAAGGCGCCGGGTGGCTTTCCTCTCTCGACAAGGGCACTACAGATCGGCATCGATCCCGAGCGCAAGCCGGGTTTTGCCGAACAGCTGAGCGATCTCAACCACTATCTTGCGCCCGGAAAATCCGACGACGGAGCGTTGCTGGCAACGCCCTTGCCCGTCCATGCGCCTGAACGGTTCCTGCTTGGGGCCAGTGTCGAGAGTGCGGAGCTTGCCGCTGCAAAAGGCTGGCAACTGGTGTTTGCCGCGCATCTCAATGGTGATCCGGACAACATCGAGCGAACTGTTGCGGCTTACGAGCGCGCAACGGGCGGTGGTCGGCCGATTTTGGCAGTCGCGGCGCTGGCAGCGGAAAGCGAGGAGCGCGCCCGCGAGCGCGTCGCCGGCCTTCGTATCTTCAAGGTTTTCCTCGGCAACGGCCAAAGCGTCAATGTCGGCAGTGAGGAACAGGCGGCCGAATTCGCGCGCCAGGCGGGCGTCAGCGACTACCGGGTCGAGGAAAAGAGCCCGAGCGTGCTGCACGGAACGCCGCGGCAGGTCCGCCAGGAGCTTGATGCGCTTCACCGCCGCTACGGCGTCAAGGAATTCGTGATCGACACGCCAGCCCTTCCTGCGGCCGAACGCTTCGCATCGATCGAACTCATCGCCAGAGAGCGGCTTTCGCTCGTCGCCTGAACATCCGCACAAGGATCTCGTCCATGCCCCAGAAAAATGTCACCTTCGGTATCATGCTGCAGGGCCCCGGCGGCCACATGAATGCCTGGAAGCATCCGAGCGGTCCCGCCGACGCTAGCGTCAACTTCGGATTCTTCGTCGACACGGCGCGCAAGGCGGAAGCCGCCGGTATCGCTTTCGCCTTCGTCGCCGACGGCCTCTATATCAACGAACAGTCGATCCCGCATTTTCTCAACCGCTTCGAGCCGCTGACCATTCTGTCTGCGCTTGCCGCATCGACCTCGAAGATCGGGCTCGTCGGTACCGTTTCGACCTCCTACAGCGACCCCTTCACCATCGCCCGCCAGTTCGCTTCGCTCGACCTGATCAGCGGCGGGCGGGCCGGATGGAACGCGGTGACCTCGCCGTTGGAGGGCTCCGGCCGCAACTATGGGCGCGAGCATCCGGAACATGAGCTGCGCTACGAGATCGCCGACGAGTATCTGGATGCGACCAAGGGCCTCTGGGACTCCTGGGACGACGATGCCTTTGTCCGTGACCGTCAGGCTGGCGTCTATGTCGACAAGGCCAAGATGCGCCGTCTGAACCACAAAGGCCGTTTCTTCCGCATCGAAGGGCCGCTCAACATCAGCCGGTCGCGCCAGGGACAGCCGGTGATCTTCCAGGCAGGGGCTTCCGATTCAGGTATCCGTCTTGCCGGCAAACATGCCGATGCCGTCTTCACCAATGGCGGCCCGATCGACGATGCTCAAGCCTTCTACAAGCAGATCAAGCAGAGTGCGATTGCTCAAGGCCGAAGGGCGGCCGATATCGGCCTCTTCCCCGGCATCGCGCCGATCGTCGGCTCGACGGCCGCGGAGGCGGAGACCAAGTATCAGGCAATCCGCGCGCTGGTCACGGTCGAGGAGGCGCTGCTCTATCTCGGCCGGTTCTTCGATCACCATGATTTCAGTGCCTATCCCCTGGACGAACCGTTCCCCGACATCGGCGATATCGGCAAGAACAGCTTTCGCGCGACGACCGACCGCATCAAGAAGACGGCGCGCGAGACCGGCCAGACTCTTCGCGAGATCGCGCTTGATGTTGCGACGCCGCGGACCGCCTTCATCGGCACCGCAGACCACATCGCCGACGAGATCATCCGTTGGGTCGATGGTGAGGCGGCAGATGGCTTCATCCTCGGCTTCCCGGTCATTGCCGAAGGCCTGCAGGATTTCGCCGCCCACGTGCTGCCGATTCTTGAAGAGCGCGGCTATTTCGACCCGCATCTGAAGGGCGAGACGCTGCGTGATCATCTGGGGCTGCCCTACAGGGAGAGCCGCTATGCGGCGGCGGCGGAAGAGATCGAGCAGGGAAGGGCCGTCGGCGCTTGAGGCGTCGACGGAGCCGCCGATGAACATGATCGTCAAGGACACACAGGCGGGGGACGCGGTCGAGCGAGGCATCGGCGCCTATCTCGATGAGATCGTCGCGCTACGCCACGATCTCCACCGCCATCCGGAACTTGCGTTTCACGAACACCGCACCAGCGAAATCGTCGTCAGTCGGCTCTCTTCCTGGGGCTACGAGGTGGCAACGGGAATTGGCGGAACCGGTGTCGTCGCCACCTTGAGCCGGGGTGAAGGCCAACGCAGCATCGGCATCCGTGCCGACATGGACGCCTTGCCGATCGAGGAGGCAACGGGTCTTGCCCATGCCAGCGTCCATCGCGGCGTCATGCATGCCTGCGGGCACGATGGCCACACGGCAATCCTGCTTGCCGCCGGACGCTATCTGGCGGAAGCAGGCCGCTTCGACGGCACCGTGCGGCTGATCTTCCAGCCGGCCGAAGAGATCGGCGCCGGCGCGCGCAAGATGCTGTCCGAAGGGCTGTTCGAACGGTTTCCCGTCGACGCCGTCTTCGGCCTGCACAACTGGCCGGGCGTTCCAACAGGGCAATTCGGCTTCGTTGCCGGTGCCGCCATGGCTTCGGTCGACCAGTGCAACATCACGATCGTCGGCAAGGGTGGCCATGGGGCGGAACCGCAGCTGACCGTCGATCCGGTGCTAGCGACCGCGTCGCTGATCACCGCCCTGCAGAGCGTGGTTTCGCGCAATGTCGACCCGCAGGAGATGGCGGTGGTTACCGTCGGCTCGATCCATGGCGGTTCGGCATCCAACGTCATTCCTGAAAGCGTGGCGCTGAAGCTGACCATGCGGGCCTTCAACGAGGCGACCCGCGCACTGCTCGGCGAGCGGGTACCTGCACTGGCGTGCGCTCAGGCCGAAAGCTTCGGCGCCACCGCGGAGGTGGATTATCGCCGCGGCTTCCCGGCTCTGATCAATCACCGCGCCGAGACGGAGCTTGCCCGCAGTGTCGCACTAGAAGCCTTCGGCCCCGGCCAGATCGTGAGCAACTTCAAGCCGCGCACGGCAAGCGAAGACTTCGCCTTCATGCTGGAGGAGAAGGCCGGCAGCTATCTCTTCGTCGGCAATGGCGACAGCGCGTCGCTCCATAGCGCCAACTACGACTTCAACGACGCAATCATCGCGCCTGCCGCCCGCTATTGGGTGCGGCTGGTCGAAACCTTCCTCGCATGATGACGACAACGGGATTGGCGAAACCATGAGCGATACGTTTCTCTACACCACCCCCCTCGACCCGCGTGCCAAGCCGCTGATCGACGAACTGATCATCGAATATGACAGCCGTTACGGCAACTACTTCAGCGACGAGGGTGCTGCGGCAGAACTCAACCGCTATCCACCTGATGCCTTCGCGCCGCCGCATGGCAATTTCGTGCTGCTGATCCGCAACGGCGAGACGATCGGCGGCGGTGCGTTCAAGCACTACGACGACCGCACCGCGGAGTTCAAACGCATCTGGACGCGCTCCGACCTGCGCCGCCAGGGATTGGCGCGCAGGGTTCTGCTCGAACTCGAAGCGCAAGCAGCAAGGCAAGGCTATTCCCGCATTTATCTGACCACCGGCTTCCGGCAGCCGGAGGCAGTGGGTCTCTATCTCGTCAATGGCTACACGGCGCTGTTCGACGTCGCTGCCGATCCGGAGGTCTACAAGACGCTGCCGTTCGAGAAGGACATCACCCATCTCGTCGCGTCGCTCGCGCTTCTCGGAGAGCCGCGCCCATCGCATCCGCAGGCAGTGAGCCACCCGTAACGCCGGCGTCCAACGGGCGCCAACCATCCAGAGAGGATGCATCATGGCCATTTTGACCGATTATGCCGGCGTTGCCGGAACCGGGCGAGCAAGCGAACCCAATCCGGGCTACGCGCATTATCGCATCGTGCCGGCCCGCCATCCTGGCAGGGCGCTCGGCACCCTGTTTGCTGCGCTCGTCATAACCGGCGTGCTTTATTCGGTGCTGACCAATCCTCGCTGGGGCTGGCCGGTCTTTGCCGAATGGTTCTTTGCAGAACCGGTGCTTGCGGGCCTTGGGCGGACGCTGCTCCTGACGGCACTTGCGACCGTTTCAGGCTCGCTACTTGGAACGGCTCTGGCGCTCGCCCGGGTGTCGAAGTCGCCGCTGCTCGGTGGCCTGTCCTTCGGTTACATCTGGCTGCTGCGCTCCATTCCGCTGATCGTGCTGCTGCTCGTGCTCAACAATCTCGGCTATCTCTACGAGACGATCTCGGTTGGGATTCCTTTCACCGACACGACGCTCTTCAACTACCCGACGACCCAGCTGCTGACGCCGTTTGCAGCAGCCTTTCTCGGTCTGACGCTCAATCAGTCGGCCTTCTTTGCCGAGATCGTGCGTGGCGGCATTCTCTCCGTCGATCACGGGCAACACGAGGCCGCGGCTGCACTCGGTCTTCCCCGTCATCGCCAGGCATTCCGTATCGTGCTGCCACAGGCGATGCGCTCGATCCTGCCGACCGGCTTCAACGAGATCATCGGGCTCGCAAAGAGCACATCAATGGTCTACGTGCTGGCGCTGCCGGAGCTCTTCTACACCGTTCAGGTCATCTATCGCCGCAATCTCGAAGTCATTCCGCTCCTGATGGTGGCCACCGTCTGGTACCTGGTGATCATGACCGGGCTGTCGATCGCCCAGCACTATATCGAACGCCATTTCTCCAAGGGGGCCGTTCGCAATCCGGTGCCGCTGCCGTTCCAGGCCTTCTTCTCGCGGTTTCGGCGTCCGCTGGCCGAGGTTGCGAGCAGTGGTGCCATCGCCCGCAAGACCGGTTTTCATGACGCGACTGCATTCCGCGCCGGCGGTGCCGTCCGCATCCATGGCATCTCGAAGAGTTTCGGTCCGCTGAAAGTGCTAGATGACGTCGAGCTGAGCTTGCCTGCCGGCAGCGTCACGGCGATCCTCGGGCCATCGGGTTCGGGTAAGTCGACTTTGCTGCGCGCCATCAATCATCTGGAGCGGGTCGATGACGGCTTCATCTCGATCGACGGCGATCTCGTCGGCTACAGCCAGAAGGGCAACACGCTCTATGAACTGAAGGAGAAGGATATTTTGAAGCGCCGCGCCGACATCGGCATGGTGTTCCAGAATTTCAATCTCTTCCCGCATCTGACGGTGCTGGAAAACCTCATCGAGGCACCGTTGCAGGTGCGCGGCCTCAAGCGCGACGACGCTGTTCGGTTGGCGCAGGAACTGCTGGCGCGGGTCGGCCTCAGCGACAAGATCAACGCCTATCCCCGGCAGCTCTCGGGCGGCCAGCAGCAGCGCGTGGCGATCGCACGGGCTCTGGCCCTTAAGCCGAAGGTCCTGCTCTTCGACGAACCGACCTCGGCACTCGATCCGGAACTGGTCGGCGAAGTGCTTGATGTCATCAAGGAACTGGCCCGCACCGGCACGACGCTTGTGATCGTCACGCACGAGATCGGGTTTGCCCGCGAGGTTGCCGACACCGTCGTCTTCATCGAGGCGGGCCGCATCCTGGAGGCCGGGCCGCCGTCCCGCATCTTCACCACCGCGGAACATCCGCGCACCCGCGAATTCCTCGCCAAGGTTCTCTGAAAATTCCAGGCGTGCATGGGCACGCTGGATCGTGCCGACACAATCTGCAACCCAAAGATGAAATGGAGTTTAAGTACATGGCATTTTTCGATAGAGCAAAACTGCTTTTGGCAGGAGCGGTCGCCGCAGCGACGCTCGGTACGGCCTCGGTTCAGGCGCAGGAGAAGTTCGATCTCAGCCCGGATACGTCCAACCGCGTGCGGGCCGAGCGGAACGAAGCGGCCATCAAGGCGATTGCGCCCGACTTCAAGTTCGTAAACCCAGGAAAATTCACCGTTGCCGTCAACCCCTGGGATCCGCCGATTGCCACCTACGCATCGGACTCCAAAACGGTCGTCGGCGCCGATCCCGATCTCGCCTCGCTGGTGGCCGATTCCCTCGGCCTCGAACTGGATCTCGTCGCGGTCGCCTGGGCCGATTGGCCGCTCGGCGTCGCCTCCGGCAAATATGATGCGGTGATCAGCAACGTGACCGTGACCGAGGAGCGCAAGGAGAAATTCGACTTCTCCACCTATAGGCGCGACGTGCTCGGCTTCTTCGTCAAGTCCGACAGCCCGATCACATCGATCAAGGAACCGAAGGACGTGGCGGGCCTGAAGGTGATCACCGGGGCCGGCACCAATCAGGAAAAGATCATTCTGGAATGGGACAGGCAGAACGTCGCCGCCGGGCTGAAGCCGATCGAGGTGCAATATTATGACGACCGCGCGGCTGGTGACCTGGCGCTGCAGTCCGGCCGGGCCGACGTCGAATTCAACCCCAATGCGACGCGCGCCTATGCCGCCTCGATCCGCAACGACACCAAGGTCGTCGGCATCGCCAGCGGCGGCTGGCCGCTGACCGCCGAGATCGCGGTGACGACCCGCAAGGGTGGTGGCCTTGCCGACGCGATCACCCTTGCCATCAACGACCTGATCAAGAACGGCAAATACGGCGAGGTGCTGAAGCGCTGGAGCCTGACCGACGAGGCGGTCGACGCGTCGCAGACCAACCCACCGGGCCTGCCGAAGAGCGGCTCCTGATCATTGCCTGTTGCGGGTCGGCGCCTGCTTTTGCCGCCGGCCCGTTCGTTCAACATCCCTTCCGGAGACGACAGAAATGCTTGGTCTAGCTGCATTGCGCCCCTCGTTCATCGCCGCATTTGCGACGGCACTTTTCCACCTTGCCCCGGCGCTGGCCGCCGACGGCTTCGATTTCAGCCCTGAACAACCGGGGCGCATCCGTGCCGAACGAAACGAGGCGGCGATTGCGGCGATACCGCCAAGCTTCAAATTCGTCACCCCCGGCAAATTCACCGTTGCCGTCAGCCCCGGCGGCCCGCCGCTTGCGACCTATGCGAACGATGCAAAGACCGTCATCGGCGCGGATCCGGAATATGCTTTGGCCGTCGCCGATAGTCTGGGGTTGACGCTGGAGCTCGTGCCAATCGCCTGGATCGATTGGCCGCTCGGCCTGACCTCGGGCAAATACGATGCGGTGATCTCCAATGTCGGCGTGACGGAACAGCGCAAGGAGAAGTTCGACTTTTCGAGCTACCGTCAGGGATTGCATGGCTTCTTCGTCAAGGCCGACAGCGCAGTTACATCGATCAAGGAGCCGAAGGATGCCGCCGGCCTGAGGATCATCGTTGGCGCTGGGACAAACCAGGAGCGCATTCTTCTCAAATGGAACGACGAGAATGTCGCTGCCGGGCTAAAGGCGCTCGAGCTGCAATACTATGACGACGAGGCCACGAGCCTTGTCGCATTGGCTGCAGGCCGCGCCGACGTGATCGTCCAGCCGCATGCGCAACTCGTCTTCATTGCCGCCCGCGACCGGAACATCAAACGCGTCGGCACCTTGAGCGCCGGTTGGCCGGAGCGATCCGACGTGGCGATCACCACGCGCAAGAACAGTGGCCTAGCCGACGCCCTGACCGCCGCCACCAACGGCCTCATTGACAATGGCACTTACGCCAAAATTCTCGAGCGCTGGCACCTGGCGGAAGAGGCGCTGCCGAAGTCGGAAACCAATCCACCCGGCCTGCCGAAATCCTGAGGTGAGCAACGATGACAGAGCATAAGATCTCGATCGATCATATCGGCTTTCTCACTCCCGGAAACTACGCGAGCGACGATCCCTTGGCGGGGCTGGAGCAGACTCTGCGCCTGCTCGAATATGGCGAGAGGCTCGGCTTCGCCAGCGCCTGGGTGCGGCAGCGCCACCTGGAGCCCGGCATCTCGTCGGCGGCCGCCTTTCTGGCGGCGGCGACCCAGAGAACCGATCGCATTCAGCTCGGCACGGCGGTGATCCCGATTGGCTATGAGAACCCCTACCGGTTGGCCGAGGACCTTTCGACCGTTGACGTGTTGTCGCGCGGCCGCCTGAATATCGGCCTGAGCGCGGGCCGCCCGCCACATGTGGACCTCATCGGTCCGCTCGCCTTTGACGGAGACTGGTCTGCCAGCGATTTCTCCCATCAGCGGGTTCTGCGTTTTGCAGATAATCTGCGCGGGGCATTTCTCGGCGACGAGCGTACCGTCATCAAGACACCGTTCGGCCCGCAGCGCCCACGGTTGCAACCCCATGCCAAGGGGCTTGTCGACAGGCTGTGGTACGGTGGCGGCTCCTTGCGCTCCGCCCGCTGGGCCGGCGAGAACGGCTTCAATCTCCTGATCGGCAACGTCACGACAGGCGAGCAGACCAACGACTTTTTCGAGGCGCAGGCACGCCAGCTCGAAACCTATCGGCAGGCTGGCGGCGCAGAGAAACGCGTCGCGCTCGGGCGCGTCATCGTTCCGCTCGATGGCGCCAACGCCAGCACCCGGCGCCGCTATCTCGACTACGCCGCCAGCCGGCATGAGCGCACGCTGACACCACAGGGCGAGCGGCGCACGCTGTTTGCCAGCGATCTCGTCGGTACGTCCGAGCAGATCCTCGAACGGCTGTTGGCCGATCCGATCCTGCCGCATGTGCGCGAACTCAGGCTCGAACTGCCCTACGAATTCGAACACGACGAGTATCGCCAGATCCTCGATGATGTCTTTACGCGCATCGCACCGGAGCTTGGCTGGTCGCCGACGAAGGGCGAGGCCGCTCGAACGCTGTCAGCGAACCCGGCGGCGGCTTAGGCCGCTGCCTACAATCCCAGATCCAAAACCCATGAGGCAGATCTGACAGTGACAAAAAGCATCGACTACTTCTTCTCGATCGGCTCGCCCTGGTCGTTCATCGGGCTTGAAGCCTTTGCGGCTCTCGCACGCCGGCACGAAGCGGCAATCACGCCCTACATGGCCACGGTGGTCGAGGAAAACGGCGGCATCTTCTCGCGCAATCGGCCGCAGGCGCGACGAGCGTACGGCACGCGCGACCTGAAGCGCTGGAGCCGTGTGCGGGGCAGGGAACTTCTGCTCGACGGCCGTCCGCCGCTCGCCGATCCCACGCCTGCGTCACGGATGGTGATTGCCACGTATCTCGACGGCAAGGACTGGTTCGCCTTGACGGAGATTTTGCAGGAAGCCTTCTGGGTCCGAGCCGAGGACATCGGCCGGTCAGAGGTGCGCGAGGCAGTAGCAACGCGCGCAGGCTTCGATGGCAGTGCCTTGCTTGCGCGGGAAAGTGCCGCAGACGTTGTCGAGAAATGGGCGTCCGATCGGGAGCATACTCTCAAGAGCGGCGTCTTCGGGTTCCCGACGTTCGGCTATGACGGCGAGATTTATTGGGGCCAGGACAATCTGCCGTTTCTGGAGCAACACCTGCAAGGCGAGCGGCCTTAGGCATCGGCGGGCGCGGAGATCGAGCGCTCGCGGCACGCCGTCGGATCACTTTTCCAAGCCTGGTACGATCTTTGGGTCGAGGTTCCTTTAATCCACTGTTTAACTCGATAATTTTCAGGATGCTTGAAGCCGAGCAGTCGAATGAAACCTTTTCCGTTGTTTGCGCATTTCCTAGACAACGATGGCTTTTGATGAGGTGTGCCATGAGTGTCCTGCGGCAATATGAACGCCTGAGCGCGATCCGAGATGTCCTGCAAGGCAAGCTTGAGCTTTACGAAGCGCGGGATTGTTTCGGGATCGATGATTTCGAAGACGGAACAACGAACGAACTTCGAGACCGCATCGCAGAGCTTTCGGACGAGATTTCCAATCTCAACCGTCGGCGCGAACGGTACGAAACCTGGTGATTTCGATTGTGGCTGAAGGCTGAAACCAACGCCACGACACAGGAAAGCCATGACCATCGAAATCAATTCGCGTATCGCCGGCCACCCGATCAACCCGCTCTTTCTCGAGCGTTGGTCGCCGCGCGCCTATGCCGGAGCGGAGATCTCCGAAGCCGAGCTGTTCGGCATCCTGGAGGCGGCGCGCTGGGCGCCGTCGGCCTATAACGCCCAGCCCTGGCATTTCATCTATGCCCGCAGAGGCACCGAGCATTGGGACAAACTGTTCGGCATTCTCAACGCATTCAATCAAAGCTGGGCCAAGGAGGCTTCCGCACTGATCTTCGTGCTGTCGAAAACGTCGCTGCTGCCTCCTGGCGCCAGCGAGGAAGTGCCTTCCTATACGCACTCGTTTGACACGGGGGCCGCATGGGGTGCGCTCGCGCTGCAGGCCGCCTATTCCGGTTGGCAGGCGCACGGTATGGCCGGCCTCGACTACGACAGGGCGCGGACCGAGCTTGGCGTGCCGTCCGATTACCGCGTTGAAGCCGCCGTGGCGATCGGCAGGATCGGCGACAAGGCGCAATTGCCCGAGGGGTTGCGGGAGCGCGAAGTGCCGAGCCCGCGGAAACCCCTGACGGAGATCGTGTCCGAGGGTCGTTTCGAGCGGTCTTGAACGCATTGCTCCGATGACTTTGCCGAGGGCGGGTCTCGCCCTCGGCCGCAATTCGGCTGACAGGTCACAATTGCCGTCTTACCTCAAAGTGGCTCTTCAATGGGTGTGTCATGGCCGGACGCGCCGTGCAGGGTCGCACCTGAAAACAGCTCGGAACCATAGGCCTGCTGCGCAACGATCGACGGAAAGCTCACGTCCCGGACGTCGAAGGACGGCATCAGGCTCATCATCGGAAGGATGCGCTCGAACACAGCACCGCCGAGCGGGGCGGCATTCCAGCCGGAGGTGCGGAAGCCATAGGTTTCCGGCAACCCTTTGGGCTCGTCCAGAATGGTCAGGAGCAGATAGCGCGGATCGTCGGCCGGAACGACACCCATGAAGGACGTGAGATTGAGATCCTTGGCATAGCGTCCAGCGACGACCTTTTCGGCCGTGCCGGTCTTGCCGCCGATGAAATAACCTTTGACTTCGGCCTTTCGCGCCGATCCGGTTCTGGCATTGAGGCGGAGCAGAAAACGCATGGCCTCGCCGGTTTCCGGCTTGATGAGGTCGGCGGCCAGCACCCGCTCTTCGACATCAGAGCCTTTGATCAATGTCGGCCTGATCAGGCGCCCGCCGTTGACGAGGGCCGCAACCGCAATGCTCGCCTGCAGCGGCGTCACGGCAATGCCGTGGCCGTAGGATGCGGTTGCCGTATCGATCTCGCGCCAGGAGCGCGGCAGTTGCGGATGCGCGCTCTCCGGCAACTCGGTCGTCAGTCGCGACATCTGTCCGAAACGAGAGAGAAAGGCGCGGAAGTTCTCAGGGCCGAGCGCGATCGCCATCTTGGCCATCGCGATGTTGGAGGAATAGATGAAGGCTTCCGGCAGGCTGAGCGGCCGGTATTTCCCGCGATAATCGCGGATGCGGAACCGGCCGAAGGCCAGCGGCCTGCTGGCATCGATGACGGAGCGGATGTTGAACTGCCCGGAATCGAGCGCCATGGCCGTCGTCAGGGCCTTGAAGGTGGAGCCCATCTCGAAGGTGGCGGCGGCAATGCGGTTGATACGATCAGGCTTCAGCGCATCGGCGGGGGTGTTGGGGTCGAAATCCGGCGCGGAGGCAAGCGCCAGCACTTCACCATTGGTGATATCGAGCACCAATCCGGCACCGGCCTTTGCCCCGAATTTCTCGATCGCCTTGGCAAGCTCGATCTGCAGCGCGTGCTGGATTCGGATGTCGAGCGTCAGCGTGACGGGCTGCAGGTTCTGATGGGAGAGGTCCATGCCGGTCTGGCGCAACACGTCCAGGCCCTGGCTCTCGATCCATTTTTCGATGCCGGCAATGCCGATATTGTCGATATCGACAGTGCCGAGCACGTGGGCGGCAAGCGAACCATTGGGGTAGACACGCCGCTTTTCCCGCTGGAAGCCGACGGCCGGAATGCCCGCGTCCCAGAGCGCCTGCTCCTCAGCCGGTGTCACCTGACGCTTGATCCACGCGAAGGGCGCCTTGCTTTTCAGCCGCTGGTGCAGTTCGCGAGCATCGAGATCGGGGAAGATGGCCGTCAGCTTTTCCACCGCCTCGTCGACGTCGACGATGAAGCGGGGCTCGGCATAGACACCGGAGCTTGGCACATCGATCGCCAGCAGATTGCCGTTGCGATCCAGGATCGAAGGGCGACCGACCGAGGGGCGCTTCGGCACATAGCCGGTGGTCTCGATTTCGGCCGTGCCGAGCTGGATCAGTCGCCCGAACATCGTCAGGAACACGACGATAAACACGGCTATCAGAAAGAGGATGCGCTTGCGGCGATCCGCGCGCGATTGAAGCCGTTGCACCATATCAGTAGAGCCCGCCGGTATTGCTGAGCAGCTTCTGCCGCAATTCAGGTGTTAGGCCCTGGTCGGCGCCGTTGGCCGGCAACTCGGCCATCTCCTTGTCGTCGATGACGGCGCAACCGCCGTCGCAGGGGCCGGTTCCCGGCTTGAAGGCTTCGAGGATGGCGCCTTGCGCGCCGTCCTGCGCGGGCCGCCCCGTCTTTCTGTCGACTGTCTGGAAGGACATGCCGGGCGGCGGATGAAAATCGGCCGCCGGTTTTCCCTGAAGTGCCACCTTCATGAAGTCGATGAAGATCGGTGCGGCGAGACCGCCACCGGTTTCGCCGTAACCCATCGGCTTCGGCGTGTCGTAGCCGAGGAAGACGCCGGTGACGATATTGGGGGTGAAACCCACGAACCAGACGTCCTTCTCGTCGTTGGTCGTTCCGGTCTTGCCGGCGATCGGGACACCCAGCGTGGCGACATTTCTGGCGGTGCCTCTTTCCACCACGCCACGCATCATCGAAGTGATCTGATAGGCCGTCATCGGGTCGAGCACATAGTCCCTGATGTCGACGAGATCAGGCTCTTCCTGGTTTTCCCAGGCAAGCGCATTGCAGTCCGCGCACTGGCGGCTGTCTTGCCGGTAGATCGTCCGGCCATATCGATCCTGAATACGGTCGATCATCGACGGGGTTATGGCCTTGCCGCCATTGGCGATGACGGCATAGGCGGAAACGAGCCGCAGCAACGTCGTTTCGCCGGCGCCCAGCGCCATCGGTAGGTAGGTGCGAAGCTCGTCGTAAATGCCGAAGCGCTTGCCGTAGTCGGCGACAAGGTCCATGCCAAGATGGCGAGCAAGGCGCACGGTCATCAGGTTGCGGCTGTTTTCCAGCCCCGTTCGCAGGGTCGAAGGACCGCTGAAGCGCCCATCATAGTTTTTCGGCCGCCATGTCTTGCCGGTGCCATCAGGGATGGCGATCGGCGCGTCCATGACGAGCGTGGTCGGCGCATAGCCGGTATCGAGTGCCGCGGCGTAGACGAACGGCTTGAACGACGAGCCGGGCTGGCGGTAAGCCTGGGTCGCGCGATTGAATTCGGATTGCGCGTAGGAAAAGCCGCCGGCGACCGCGAGCACCCGACCAGTGTTCGGGTCCATCGAGACCAGCGCTCCCTGCACCTGCGGCGGCTGGCGCAGGACATAGCCAGTCTCCTGCTTTTCGACATAGACGACGTCGCCCGGCTGCAACACGCCGTTGAGGGATGAGGCACAACGACGCTTGCCTTCGGCGAGCCGGCACAGAGCCCAGGCTGTGTCATCGCGGTCGATCATGGCCGTGTCTGCGGCCGCCGTCGCCGTTTCTGGTCCTGACGGTCTGAGGCCGAGTTCGGCCTTGTCGTTGCTTGCGGAGAGGACGACTGCGAGCTGCCATTCCGGAACGTCCGAGAGCGGCTGACGTTTGGCGAGCGCCTGCTGCCACCCTTCAAGCGAAGGCAGGCGGGTGATCGGCCCCCGGTACCCCTTTGCCTGGTCGTAGCCAACCAGTCCCTTTCGCAACGCCCGCATGGCCGCTTGCTGCAGCCGCGGATCGAGTGTCGTGCGAACCGAGAGCCCGGCAGTGTAAAGCGCTGCCTCGCCATAGCGGGTGCCTAACTGGCGGCGCACCTCCTCGGTGAAGTAGTCCGCCTTGTCGGTGGATGTCTCCTGTCGTTTCGGCCTGATGCTGAGGGGCGAGGCGGTGGCTGCGGCTGCAACCTCTCTGTCGATGACGCCGTTGCGGCGCATCTGCTCGATGACCCAGTCGCGCCGGGTGACGGCTCGGTCCGGATGGCGATACGGGTCATAATTGTTCGGCGCTTTTGGTAGGGCGGCGAGATAGGCCGCTTCGGCCACCGTCAGTTGATCGACCGGCTTGTCGAAATAGGTAAGCGCTGCCTGCGCGATGCCATAGGCGCCGAGACCGAGATAGATGTCGTTGAGATAAAGTTCCAGGATCCGGTCCTTGGAATAGGTCTGGTCGATGCGGATCGAAAGGATCGCTTCGCGCAGCTTGCGCTCGACCGTTCGATCGGAGGACAGGAGAAAATTCTTGGCGATCTGCTGCGTGATCGTCGATCCGCCAATCATGCGCCGGCCCGAGCCGTAGTTGGCGACATTCGACCAGAGCGCGGTGGCAAGACTCGTCAGGTCAATGCCCGGATGAAGGTAGAAGTTCTTGTCTTCGGCCGAAAGGAAAGCCTGCTTGACCCGGGCGGGAATGGCGCCGATCGGCAGGAACAGACGGCGTTCCCGGGCATATTGCGCAATCATGGCGCCGTCGCCGGCGTAAAGCCGGGTCGTGACCGCCGGCTCCCAGTTCGCCAGCGCCCGATGATCCGGCAGGTCTCGCGTCAGGGCCGCGGCGCAGAATGCCAGCCCGACGCCGAGAAGCGTTGCCAGATTGATCAGGGTTGCGAGCAGGTTTGCAATGAACTTCATGGCGGATGTCGGGGCTTTCGAATTTCGAAGGACATGGCTTCGCCATCCGATCCAAGGGAGCGGCTGACGCGCATCAGTTTGTGGCGTGAAGGCGGTGCGGGGCGGCGGATCGGGCCTAGAAGCCCGATGTTTCGCCTATCCCGTCGCGGCCGGTTCGTCGCCTCAGTCTCACCACCAAGGGCTGTGACATGCCGCCTTGGTCCGCTGCTGCGGCCGGAGCGGATGTGACGGTGCGAAACGTGTTGGGCGCGTGCCTATGGGGCGTTCAGTTGAGACGACACATGGTTGGGTCCTCCACGGGGAAGTATGTCTGAGGGGCCGGATCCTCGATATGTTGGCAGTCTCGTCCTGGCGAAACAGGGTGCCGACGTGAGTTCACCGTAAAGAGGTTGCACCGCAGCGGCAAACCACGTTTATTTGCAGGACCCATTAGCTGAATTAGGGCATCCATGGTCAGGCCATATCTCCCCCTCAATGCGCTGCGGGCCTTTGAGGCGTCCGCGCGACATCTGAGTTTTACCCGCGCGGCGATCGAACTGTGCGTGACGCAGGCGGCGGTCAGCCACCAGGTGAAGCTGCTGGAAAGCCGTCTCAACGTGACGCTGTTCAAGCGGCTGCCGCGCGGTCTGATGATCACCGCCGAGGGCGAGGCGTTGCTGCCGGTACTCCAGGATTCCTTCGATCGCATGGCCGATATGCTCGAACGGTTCGAGGGCGGCCATCTGCGGGAGGTGCTGATGATCGGCGCAGTCGGCACCTTTGCCGTCGGCTGGCTGCTGCCACGCCTTGCGGATTTTCAGGAAAAATATCCCTTCATCGATGTCCGGTTGTCGACGAACAACAATCGTGTCGACATGGCCGCCGAGGGGCTCGACTACGCCATTCGCTTCGGCAGCGGTTCCTGGCACAACATCGAGGCGACGCGGCTGTTCGAGGCGCCGCTTTCGGTGCTGTGCGTACCTGAGATTGCCGATACGCTGCGCCGTCCCGCCGATCTTCTGGGCCAGACGCTGCTCAGGTCCTATCGGGCGGACGAATGGGTGAACTGGTTTGCCGCTGCCGGCATCACCTATCCGGCGCCGCTGCTCAAGGGCGTCGTCTTCGATTCGTCGCTCGCCATGATGGAGGCAGCCGCCCAGGGCATCGGTGTGGCGCTTGCGCCGCCTTTGATGTTTTCCCGACTGCTGTCGAACGGCACAGTGCGGCAGCCCTTCGACGTCTATACCTCGATGGGGAGCTACTGGCTGACGCGGCTGCGGTCGCGCGCGCCGACACTGGCGATGTCCGCCTTCCACGATTGGCTGATGGCGGCGAAGGAGGATAGCGCCGCCCGATTGCATGAGCCGGAGGCGAGCAACTCGGCATAGGCTGCAATGCGTTGGCGGGGGAGTGCCGTCAGCGAAAGGGGATCTGCTGGGAGCAACTCGATACTGAAGGTCAACCTGCGACCGGTGTGCCGAGCTATTCGCCGTAGCTGACGATCCATTCCGGCGGCTCTCGTTCCAGGCTGCCGTCAACGCGCACGTTTCTGTCCTTCGCCCAGCGGTAACCCCACATCGGACCGAATTTCGTCGCGTAGGACAGCGGTCGCCGATAGGCGGCGTCGGCCTGCGCCTTTTCGAGCGTTGTGAAACTGTAGCCGCTCTCTTCGAACAGCGACAGGATCCCCTTCATCGCGTCGGCATTCAGCCGGTTGACATGCAAGAGCATGATTGCCGGCGGCTCGTAGCCAAGGACCTGCTCGTTGAGACCGGCGTAATAGGCGATCTGCTGTTGGGTGTGCATCAGATAGGCCGTCCTGATGCGGTGGGCGGCTTCCGTGTCGTTTTCGGCAAGCGCGCGCTCATAGGCGCGGTCGAAGACGTAATCGGAGGTATCGATGGTCGAGGCGGCGATCGTGTAGTCAAGCTTCGCCGCAAGCGCCGCGATCGCCTTCTGCTTTTCCGTTGTGTCGCCGGTGTGATTGTAGGGAAACCGTAGGAAACGCAGCTGCTTGCCCGCCGCCTTTAGCGTTCGCCTCGTCGTCTTCTCGCCATCGACGATCTCGCGCTCGATGCCGGCGATGTCGAGCGTGTTGGTGTCCGCGTGCGAGAAGGTATGGTTGCCGAGCGTCAGCCGCGGGCCGGTCCAATCCTTCAGGATATCTTTCGCAAACGGACCGATCGCGCGAACCTTGCTTTCCACGACAAAGCCGATAGCCGGCGCCTTGTGATCCCTGAGGGCGGCAAGAATGCGGGCATTCGCATCCTGGATGCTTTGAGGCGAAGGTTGATCTGTTCCGTCGGTGCCGGCATTGGCGTGGGGAAGATCATCGAATGTGATGGCGACGGATTTCTCCCGGGCGGTGCCGCTGGTTTCGGCATGGGCGTCGACCAGGAAGAAAACAAGCGCGAGCCAAGGCGTGAAGGCAAGCAGCATGAGGCGCCCGATCGCGCGGGCCCTTCGAACGCCTAGCCCTAACACTGCGTGCCGCAGGCGCCATGAAGCCTGGTTTCCATCATCATCGTCCCTCTTCTGCTAATCGAAATGAGATCGACCCTCGTACGCAAGGGTTGCATGAGCATTGCGTGGTCGGGATTTCCGGGCCAAGTGCCTGTGGCTGCTGGCCCCGACTGTCCAGGTTCATCGAAATGCAAATTATTCTAATGGCTGCCGCAAATTATCGTCGTTTGCCGACCCCGCCACGGCTCCTTAGGCAGGACGCGTCCGAGGTTCATGGAAACCAAATTCGAGATGCGGAGGCTTGTATGAGAAAGATGATGCGACGCGCGCTGGCGACGGTGGTCGCCACGGTATGCCTGGCGAGTGCGGCAATGGCTGATAACGCCGAATGGTCGCAGCCGACAAAGCCATTCCGCGTCGTCGGCAACATCTATTACGTCGGGACCAAGGGGCTGGCGGCCTACCTCATCACCTCAGGCAAGCAGGCCATTCTGCTCGACGGCACGTTGAAGAGCACCGCATCCCTTGTCGAGGACAATATCGCAGCACTCGGTTTCAAACGCTCCGACATCAAGATCATCGTCACGAGCCATGCGCATTACGATCATGTCGCTGGCGTTGCACAAATCAAGCGTGACAGCGGCGCCAAGCTCTATGCGATCGCGGCGGATCGCTGGGCACTGGAAAACGGCCTGCATGATGGTGAGACCACCTATAAGCGTGGAACCTTTCCGGCGGTGAAGGTCGATCATGTGCTTGACGACGGCGAAGTCGTGACGCTCGGAGACGTCAGCATGAAGGCGACGCTGACGCCCGGCCACACGCCGGGCTGCACCACCTGGTCAACGTCGGTGAGCGAGGCCGGGCGTGCGCTCAAGGTGGTCTTTCCCTGCAGCGTCACCGTCGCCGGCAACAAGCTCTTCGGCAACAAGCGCTATCCCGGGATCGTTGCCGACTTCGAGACCAGCTTCGACCGGCTGGGAGGCATGACGGCGGATGTGGTCCTGCCCGCTCATCCCGATATCGCCGACATTCTCGGCCGCGCCGCGCGGCGGGATGCGGGCGAGGAGGATGCCTTCGTCGATCCGGCCTTGCTGGGCCAAATCGTCGAAAAGTCCCGTGCCGCCTTCAAGAAAGAGCTTGCACGGCAGAAGGCGAAAAAATGAGAGAAGGGGCCGCGCTTGGCGTGGCCCTTTACCTACTCAGCCATGAGACCGTCGAACACTTCGAGCATGGCGTCGCTGATGGCCTTGCCGAGTGCTGTTGCAGCAGCGGTCAGTGCCGTATCGTCCACGTCGCGTGCCGCCATGGCGAAAGACGCGCCTTCGGTCACGACGATTTCCTGTGCGCGCTGGATTGCCCATAGGGCAAATTCGCTGCGGTCTGCGATTTCGACGGTGTCCATCGTAAGCTCCTGATCTGTTTGAGTGCAGCCTTATAGCCCTATCGGCCCTGCTGGGGATTGTCCGTGTGATCCTTTGGTGTGGAATCTCGAAAAAAAATCATGCCACGCCGCAGTCTTTCACCCTCAGATCCGCTTGGTGCTCCAAAAGCAATCGCCGGGGACTTCCGTTGCGGCTTAAAGATGAGTATTGGAGGAAGGAATAAAGTAGCCAAGTCAGACCTTCCCGAAGACGGGCAACGCGATAATGACGTTTCAGCCGCGGATGCAGAACAAGATTGCCGGTTTCAAGATCCAGGGCGAGTTGCATCGCCGGGAATGGAACGGGATCATTGCCGATGTGTGGGATGTGGAATGCGACCCGCATGCCGGCGGCTACTACGTCTCGGATGATCCGCGGATGTTCATCGTTCTCGATGCGCGGGGTGGGAGCAGCTCCAACGTCAAGCTTTCCTCGCAGGCAAGCGGCGCCGTCCAGGGCTATCGGCAACAGGCGATCTCCTACATCCCCGCCGGCATCGAGATCTGGGCGGATGTGGTTGATGTCAAATACATCCGCCATCTCGATCTGCACTTCAACATCGACATCCTCAGCCGGCGACTGATGGAGGATCTCGACGCCCGGCAGTGCGAGGTGCCGCGGTTGATGTTCCAGGACGAGCGGTTTCTTCAGCTCGCCCGGCTGATCGCGGCCGAATGCCTTAATCCGCAACCCCTTCACGACCTCTACGGCGACGGACTGACGCTGGCGCTGTTCATCGACCTGATGAAGCTCAATCGCAGCAGCGCGCGCAAGCGCAGCCAGCTCGCGTCATGGCAGTTGCGTCGGGTGGTGGAGTACATCGAGGAAAACAGCGTTCGCAACATCCGGCTCGAGGAACTGGCTGGTCTCGCCGGGCTTTCGCAGTCCCATTTCAGCCATGCCTTCAAGGCATCGACGGGCGTGGCGCCGCACCAGTGGCAGACAAACGCCCGGATCGAGCGGGCCAAGCATCTGCTTTTAAAGAATGAAGCGTCGCTGACCGCGATCGCTGCCGAAACCGGTTTTTCGGATCAGGCACATTTCACCCGCGTCTTCCGCAAGGCAGTCGGAACGACGCCGGCTCTTTGGAAAAGAAGCCGTCTCGCCTGAGCAAATGCCTTCAGCCTTGAACAGTTGCCCGCACACATTTGCCCAAGGGCGTTCAACTTTCAGGGTTCGAAACAAGCCCCGTCCTAATAGTTGAGATAAACGGTCATCTTATCAGCAGTCAGAAAGTCGGGCCGCACGTCGTGGGGATGGCGGGTCCGGCATCAAAGGGCGACGATACGATGCAGCGTGATGGTGAAAGTGTGCGTTTGAGAAAATTCCTTGCGAGTGGCGTTGCCGGTATCGCCTTGCTCGTGTCGACGGCGGCGGTCGCCCAGGACGGTATCGCCACGAAACTCGAAAAGATCGAGGTGCAGGCACAGGGCTTACGCGACGAGGCCACCGGCCCCGTTGACGGTTACGTCGCCAAGGCGACGACGACGGGCTCGAAGTCGGCCACGCCGATCAGCGAAATTCCCCAATCCGTCTCCGTCATCGGTCGCGATGAGCTCGACGACCGCGGCGTGGTCAACAAAGTCGATGAGGCTTTGCGTTACACGCCGGGTGTGACGACGGAGCCTTTCGGTACCGATGCAGATACGGATTGGTACTACATCCGCGGCTTCGACGCGACGCAGACCGGCGTGTTCCTCGATGGTCTGACGCTTTTCAGCTTTGGTTTCGGCGGCTTCCAGGTCGACCCCTTCATGCTTGAGCGGGTCGAAGTGCTGAAGGGGCCCGCCTCGGCGCTCTACGGCGGCGCCAACGCAGGCGGTATCATCAGCCTGATCAGCAAGCGGCCATTCGATGAACCGCTCTATTATACCGAGATCGGCATCAACAACTTTGGCAATGCCTTCACCGGCTTCGATGTCAACGACAAGCTGACGGACGATGGCACCATCCGGTATCGCGTCACCGGCAAGATGTCGGGCGGCGATACCTACACCGATTTCTCCAACGATCTGCGCGGCTTCGTCCTGCCGCAGATCACCTACGCGCCTGATGATGCGACAAGCCTGACGGTCTACGGTGTTCTACAGGGCCTCGACCAGGTGCACGTCGGCAACGGCTTCCTGCCTTATGTCGGCACGGTCGTCGATGCACCCTTCGGTAAGATCGACCGCGATGCATTTTATGGTGAGCCGGATCTGGATACGGGCACCTATGTCCAGCAGATGATCGGCTATGAATTCACGCACGAGTTTGAAGGCGGTTGGCAGTTTAGCCAGAACCTGCGGTACGGCCATCTCTACAAGCATGAGAACGGCCCATATACCTTCGGTTACTACGATCCGAGCCTGCCCTTCCCGTCGTCGACAGTGCCGGCCACCCCCGACAATCTCCTTTATCGTCTGGGGTTTGAGGCGACATCGAAGGTCGATACCTTCGCCGTCGACAACCGTGTCGAAGGAGAATTCGAAACCGGGGCACTGGATCATACGCTGCTCGTTGGCCTGGACTACAAGTACTACCGGCTGGACCATGTGCAGGCTTCGTCGGCCGCTACACCCATCAGCGCAACGGATCCGATCTATGGTGCGCCGCAGCCCGCAAACGCCACCTATATCAATCAGGTGGTGGCGCAGCAGCAGCTGGGCGTTTATGCGCAGGATCAGATCAGGTTCGGTCAGGGCTGGCTCGTCACGCTCAATGGTCGCTACGATTACGTGGACACCAACACCAAAAACGGCCCGACCTTCTGGGCTCCGACGCAAAATAACGCCTTCAGCTACAACGAAGGCGCTTTCAGCGGCCGCGCTGGCCTTGCCTATGAGTTCGACAATGGCCTGACCCCATATGTCAGCGTCGCGACCTTCTTCAACCCGATCGTCGCGGTGACAGCAACAGGCAATACCAAGCCGCAGGAAGGTGAACAGTTCGAAGTCGGGGTCAAATACGAGCCGACGTTATTCGACGGCGTGTTGACGGCATCACTCTATCAGTTGACCAAGCGCAATGCTCTCGTGACCGACCCGTTGACGAGCATTTCCACCCAGACGGGTGAGGTGCGTTCCCGCGGCATCGAGTTTGAGGGCAAGGCCAATATCAACGAAGATTGGAAGCTGATCGCCGGTCTTGATTTCATGGATCTCGAGGTGACCGAAGACGCGAACACGGCGTTGGTGGGAAAGACGCCGTACCTTGTTCCCAACGCTCAGGCGTCGCTGTGGCTCGACTATACCGTGCCTTCAGGAGCGCTCGAGGGGGTCAGCCTTGGCGCCGGCGTCAGATACCAGGGGGAATCCTGGGCGGATGCGGAGAACACGCGCAAAGTGCCCTCGGCCGCATTGGTCGATGCGGCAATTCGCTACGAGAAGGACGATTGGGCGGCATCGCTCAACGTCTCCAATCTCTTCGACAAGGAATATGTGAAGGGGTGCCAGGGGCTTTCGGTGTGCGGCTACGGCGAAAGCCGCACGCTGACCCTGAAGCTCAGCAAGAAATGGTAACGACGGCATCACCGCTTTAGTTTGTATGTAAACGACGTCGGGACCGGCGGCAGCCGGTCCCGACGTCGTTTACATTCTGGCAAATGCGTCGCTCGCTGCGCTTTCCAATGTCGGCTATTCCGTCGCCATCGGCTATAGATCATCCCATGAGAATCAATGCGATTACAAACTGGGCCTACGGGGTCACGGTCCTTTTGACCGGACTTTCCGGTGTAGCGTTCATCCTGTCGACGAACAGCGCGATCGAGGAGCGGCAGGCGGCCGAGCAGCATCTTGTGCTCGACACGCTTGGCGAAGATCTTGCGCTCGGCGCTGAGGAACGGAGCGATGCTGCCCGTCTGTACGTGATGCGCGGCGACCTGCGCCATCTCGAACGCTTCCATGGCAGGGAAGAGGAAGAGCGCGCTCACGAGGCGGCGATCAAGAACGTGCGGGAGGTTGGGGCGTCACCGGCCGAGTTGGCGGCACTTCAGGAGGTCGAGCGCGAGGTAGAGGCCCTCGACAAGATCGAGGTTTCGGCGATCGCCGCCTACCAGGAGGGCGACCAGGCAAAAGCGCAACAAATGCTCTTCGGTCCGGAGCACGACCGTCTGCAGACGGCGTTGCTTGAAACGGTGGTCCGCTTCCGCGAACTGACCAAGGCCAGAACCGGCGCGGCACTGGAGCAGGCAAAGGAGCGAAGCGACTGGTTCGCCATCGCCGCCAAGACGATGCTCGCCATGACTGCGGCGCTCTTCCTCGGTGTCCTTTATTTCGTGCTCAAGCGGCGCGTGGCCATGCCGCTGGTGCGCATGACGGGCATCGTGACGCGGCTTGCCAAGCAGGATTACGACGTGGAAGTTCCGCTCGACCGCCGCCGCGACGAGATCGGCGAGATGAACGAGGCGATCCATATCTTTCGCACCAACGGGCTGGAGCGGGACCGGCTCGATGCAGAGCGCCGACTGGATCAGCAGACCAAGGACCTCATCCTGCAAATGATGCATCGGCTGCAGGCGTGCCAGATCCAGGAAGAACTGGCCGAGGTCGTAGCCCGGTTCGCACCGCAGATCTTCCCCAACCTTGCCGGTCATCTCTATGTGCTGAACGATAACCGCACGTCGCTGACGCGTGTCGGCACCTGGCTCGACCCGCAACATTCGGCCGATACTTTCCCTTCCAGTGCCTGCTGGGGGCTTCGCCGCGGCCGGCCGCATGTCAGCAATGGCGGGCAGGGCGATATTGCCTGCCAGCATCGGGACGGGAGCGATGTCGCTGGACTGTGCGTGCCGCTGACCGCTCAGGGCGATACGATCGGTCTGCTCTATTTCGAGGAACGCTCGCCCGAGCAGCCGGCCGTCGAGACGTCGCGGCTTTATCTCGAGCTGATCGCGGAAAATATCGGCCTGGCTGTGGCCAACCTACAGCTGCGAGAAAAACTGACCAACCTGGCGGTCCGCGACGCATTGACGGGGCTGCTCAACCGGCGCTGCCTCGACGAAGCCCTGAACAAGCAATTGCGGGAGCGGGCCGGACGGCCGCTCGTTTGCCTCATGATCGACATTGATCACTTCAAACGCTTCAACGACGAGTTCGGCCACGACGCCGGCGATGTGGTGATGCAGTATGTTGCCCAGATCATGCTCGACGCGGCCGGCGAGCTGGGCGCGACCTATCGTTTCGGTGGCGAGGAGTTCACGATGCTGCTGCCCGAAATGAGCGAGGCGGCGGGCTTTGAATTCGCCGAGCGCCTGCGCGACATGATCGGCACGACGCCGCTTTCTCACCGCGGACGCATCCTCGGCTCCGTGTCCGTGTCGATCGGTATTGCCTCGTCGCCACGCGAAGGCACGGTCGCGACGCTTCTGACGCGGGCCGATGCCGCCTTGCTCGACGCCAAGGCGCGGGGGCGGAACATGACGGTTTGCTCGTCAGGGCTGGTCGTCATCTAGCACTCTTCTGGAATAGCGCGTTTCCGGTTTGGACGGCTGCGGCATGATAGCGCGCGCAGCCGGGCCCGCTCGAGCCAACGTCGGACCGTCGCCGTTCAGATCCAGACGGTTCGGCCCTCGCCTTCGCAGCCGAGTGCGCGCAGAATGCTGAGCGGAATGCCGATCATGGTTTCATGGCCGGTCGAAAGCAGGAACGAGGCCGTTTGCGGTTCGCGGTAGGCGAGGATCTCCTCGCGGGACGCCTTGGTATAGATGCCGCGCAGGGCGCGCACGCAGCCGCTATGGGTCACCACCACGTGTGTATTCTCGTGGTCGAGGGTGGCGAGCCAGGCGAGCAGGCGGCCGTCGAGCGTGGTGCGGCTTTCGCCGCCGGGCATGGCGTAATCCCACGGTTCGGCGCTATGCGCCTCATATTCGTGCGCGAGATCCCTCTCGATCTCATCGTGCGCGCGCCCTTCCCAGGAGCCGTAGGCCCTTTCCACCAGTGCCTCGTCATGGGTGAATTGCTCGAAGGGAACAGACCATGTGTCGGCAAGGATCGACGCCGTCTGGCGCGCGCGCCCAAGCGGGCTAACCCAGAATTTGAGTTTCGTCTCGCCGGCAATTCTTTCCGCCAGCCGCAGCCCGACGGCGAGCGCCTGCCGGACACCGTTTGCCGTCAACGGCGTGTCCTTTCGGCCTTGCAGCCGACCGGCGACATTCCATTGGGTTTCGCCGTGGCGGATGAGGATGATGTTTGGCAAATGGGAGGTCATGACATGCTCGAAGTTCGACGGCGCGGCGCACCGACATGAAAAAAAGAAAGAAGGACACCCGCCGACCGACGGCCGGCGGGTGCCTGGTTGCTTACTCGGCAAGCCAAAGCGCCGAGGACGGCTTGAGGCCGAGTGTCGTCGTGGCTCCGGTCTCTAGCAGAGAGCCGCCGGAATGGAACGGTGCGTCGATCAGCACCGTGGCCGTTCCGACCTGCACGCCGTAGCGGACGGTGGCGCCCAGGAATTCGCGATGCGCGATCGTGCCGGTCAAGGCGACGGCACCCGGCTCCAGCGTGCCGAGCGTCGCATATTGCGGCCGGAAGACGAGCTTGGCGCCCGCCGGTACCGACGCCCCTGCCGGGATCGGGATCGAGCCGGCGCCTGCAACCTCGAACGTGCGCTGCGTGCCGGAACCCGAGACGGTGCCGTCAAGGATGTTGGCGGTGCCGAGGAAGTTGGCGACGAACAGGTTGGCGGGCTTCTCATAGAGGCCCATCGGCGTTCCCACCTGCTGGATGCGCCCTTCATTGAAGACGGCGATACGGTCGCAGACGGTGTTGGCCTCCTCCTGATCGTGGGTGACGAAGATCGTCGTCAACTTCAGCCGCTGCTGCAGGTCGCGCAGCTCCCGCCGGACTTCGACGCGCATCTTGGCGTCGAGGTTGGAGAGCGGCTCGTCGAGCAGAAGCACCTTCGGTTCGATTGCGATGGTGCGGGCAAGTGCGACGCGCTGCTGCTGTCCGCCGGAGAGCTGCGACGGGCGGCGATCGGCGAGATGTTTCAGCCCGACGAGTTCGAGTGCCGCCTGGACCCGGCGTTCGACCTCCGCGCGCGGCAGGCGACGCTCTTCCAGGCCGAAGGCAACATTGGCGGCCACCGTCATATGCGGCCAGAGCGCGTAGGACTGGAAGACCATGCCGATGTCCCGCTTCCACGGCGGCATGTCGAGCACGTCCTGGCCGCCGATGACGACCTTGCCCTGCCGGGCATTGTTGAAGCCGGCGATCAGCCTGAGAAGCGTGGTCTTGCCGCAGCCGGACGGGCCGAGAAAGGCGAAGAACTCGCCCGGTTGGATCTCCAGGTTGATATCCTTCAGCACGTGGAGCGCGCCGTAGTAGAGATTGACGTCGCTGATGCTGATCGCCTTGGCGGGGCTAACCGCGAGCGCTGCGCTGTTGATGTTGACAGTCATAGTGTTCCTCCCGAGTTTCTATTTCGTCATGCCGAGCGCCTTCTGGCGCCGCTCGATGACGTAGTGCGAGAGCAGGGTGCAGAGTGCGACCATGATGACGGCGATGACGCCGAGGGCTGCACCCGGGCCACGACCCGCCGGCGATTGCATGAAGACGTAGAGCCCGTAGGCGATCGGTGCGTCCGAGTTGCTCTGGATCAGCATCAGGGTTGCCGACAGTTCGACGGCGGCCGTCGAAAAGCTGGTGACGAAGCCGGCGAGCAGACCACCCGTCATCAAAGGCAGGACAATGCGCCGGATCGTTCGCTGCTTGGTGGCGCCGAGGTTTTCGGCGGCCTCCTCCAGCGATTCCGACACCTGCTGCAATGCGGCGTAGCAGGCTCTGAGCGCGTAGGGCAGACGACGGATGGCGAGTGCCAGCACCACCATGACCCAGAGCGTCGCAAGCGGCGTACCATCCGGCAGCGTGATGCCGTAGAAGGTGCGGAGGTAGCCGATGCCGAGCACGACGCCGGGGATGGCGAGTGCGGCGGTTGCCGCCCAGTCGAGCCAGCGACGGCCGACGACCTTGGTTCGCAGCACGAGATAGGCGATGGCGCCACCGATGACCACGTCGATCAGGCCGGCGAGGCTGGCGTAGATCAGCGTGTTCTTGATGTAGAGCGAGCTTTCGCCGAAGACGCGGCCGTAGTGCGCGACCGTATAGGCGTCCGGCAACGCGCTGAACGACCACACGGTTGCAAGCGACAGCAGAAGCAAGCCGATATGCGGCGACAGCACGAGCAGCAGGATCAGGCCGACGACGCCATAGGCTATGACGCTCTCACCGCGGCTCAGCTTGCGACGGGAAAGACCACCGCCGCCGCGCTGCGTCGTCGAATAGTCCTTGCCGCGCATAGCGATCGCTGACAGCCACATGGCGAAGATCGAGACGGTGATGAGGATGACCGAGATGACATAGCCCATCGGATCGGTGAGGCCGACCGAAGTGACGCGGAGGTAAGCCTGGGGCGCCAGCATGTCCTTGACGTTGAGAAGCAGCGGCGTTGCCAGGTCGTCGAAGACCTTGACGAAGACCAGCGAAGCGCCGGCGAGATAGCCGGGCATTGCCAGCGGGAAGACGACGCGGCGGAACAGCCGGAAGCCGGACGAGCCGAGGTTCTGGGCTGCTTCTTCCATCGAGCGGTCGATGTTGCGCAGGCTGGTCGACAGATTGATGAGGATGAAGGGGAAATAGTGCAGCGACTGCACGAAGATGACGCCGTTCAGGCCTTCCATGAAGGGAATGCGGATGCCGAACCAGTCATTCAGGATGAGGTTGACGGTGCCGTTGCGGCCGAACAGCAGCTGCATGGCGACCGCACCGACGAATGGCGGCATGATCAGCGGCACGAAGCCGAGCGTCTGGATGATCAGCGAGCCGCGGAAGTCGAAGCGCGTGGTCAAAACCGCGAGCGGCAGCGCGATGGCGCTTGCCCAGACCACCGACATGCCGGAGACGTAGACGGAGTTGAAGAACGACCGCCGGAACAGATCGGTGTTGAAGAAGTCGACAAAGTTGACGATCGTCAACGCGCCGGTGCCCTTTTCGGTGAAGGCGGTGTAGATCACCGTACCGGCCGGGATGACCAGGAAGATGGCGAGGAAAAGCGCGATCAGCGAGATGGCAAAGATCTGTCCGGGCTTGGCCGAAACGCGTCTTATGGGAATGGATTGAACGAGCGCCATGGGGCAGACTCCGGATTTTGGTCGACAAGCCTGACGCGCTTGCGGCGCCCCTGCGCCTCTGGATCGCTGGGGTCGCAGCAACGCTGTCGGCTGCTGCGCGGTTGCTTCAGGATCGGTTCGGATCACTGAGAGCCGACCGGCAGGCGCGTCAGGCTTGGCGAAGGCATGGTTTTCGGGGATGGCCGCCCGCCGGGGCAGGCGGCTTTTTAAGCCGGCGTCAGTCGACGAGAGCCAGCGCTTCCTCGGCCTTGGCCTTGGCGGCGGCGTACTTCTCGGTCGCAAAGGCGGCCCATTTCTGCTCGAGTTCCGCCTGGCGGGCGGTCTTTTCCTCGCCGCCGGTGAAGGCGTCGCGGATCTGCTGGCTGGCAGCTTCGTCGGCAGTGATCGGCATGGCCGCGATCAGCGCGTGGGCTTCCGTCAGCAAAGCGCGTGCGGGAGCCTGTTCGTTGGCGGCAACTGCGTTTTCGGCTTCGTGGATCGCCTTGGTGGCGCCCTTGATGTTGTCGAGCTGGAACGAGATCAGCTGATCGTAGAGCGTGTCGACGACGTCGGTGCGCTTCTTCGAAACGTCGGAATCGAACGTGATCATCGACTGGAAGCGCGGATCCTTGTAGGGATTCGGGAAGCCTTCCGGTGCCTTTTCGTAGAGGGCCGGGTTGATCGGCAGACGACGGATCGCCGGTTCGAGCAGAACGGCCTGGCCCTTTTCCGAAAGCAGGTAGTTGACGAAGGCTTCAGCACCGGCCTGGTTCGGCGCATTGGCAACGATGCCGATATTGGCCGGAACGACCGTCGTGACCGACGGGTAGGCGAAGCTGACAGGGAAGCCGCTTGCCTGTGCCGAGAAGGCGAAGAAGTCGATGACGATGCCGATGCCGGTCTGGCCGGAGTTGACCGCGTCAGGAACGCCGAACGAACGCTCGGTGACCTGCTGCAGGTTGCCGCCGATACCCTTCAGCGTCGCCCAGCCCTTGTCCCAGCCTTCGCCCTGCAGGATCGTCTCGATCGTCAGGTGGGTCGTGCCCGAACGCGAGGGCGCAGCAATCGCGATGTGATCGTGGTATTCGGGCTTGGTCAGGTCGCTCCACTCGACCGGCTTCGGCAGATCGTTGGCTTCGAGATAGCGATCGTTCGACATAATGCCGTAACCGGAGGCGGCAAAGCCGAAGTAATAGCCGTCCTTGTCGTTGACGGGGTAGGAGCCGACCTTTTCAGGAAGGCCGGTGACCGAAGGCGTGAACTTGGCGAGCAGCTCGCGGCTCTTGAGGCTGTCGAATGCGTCCGGGGCCGATGCCCAGAACAGGTCGACCTGGTTGTTCACCTTGGTTTCATCGATGTATTTGACGCCCGAGCTCGTGCTCTTGTTCTGGACGTCGAGGGTGAAGCCGGGGTTGGCCGCTTCGAAGCCCGCCTTGAACGGATCGGTCACATCCTTGGAAAACGACGTGACGATCGTGACTTTCCCGCCGTCCTGGGCGTAAACCGTCACGACGAAGGCAGCCGACATCAGCATCGCCGCAGCAATGGTCTTCAACATATAGGTATCTCCTCCCAATAGGGACACCGCTTGTTTGGTGTCCGATCTATTGAGAGCAAGCACCGTGCCAGATTGAAAACCGCCGGAAATCAGCAGTTCTTTGTCGGCTGATGGGTAAAAAAGGTAACAACCTCGCAAAAGGACGGGGTCAAACCGGTAACATCAGCCGGCTTCGCCATCGCCCTGGGCGGCAATATCGAATTTGCGCATCTTGAGGTAGAGCGTCTTGCGGGAGATGCCGAGCGCATCGGCCGTCGCGCCGACGCGGCCGTCGTGCCTGGCGAGGCTGTCGAGAAGGATGGCGCGCTCGAGGCGGTCCATCTGCACCTCCAACGTCTCGCCGCCTGCCGCTGCCCGGTCGATATCGGAGCGGTCTTCAAGCCCGAGCACGAAGCGCTCCGCGACGTTGCGCAGTTCGCGAACGTTGCCCGGCCATGACCTGCCATTGAGTTCGGCCAGAAGTTCGGCGCTCACCCGCGGCGGGGTGCGGCCCTGTCGTTTGGCGGCGAGGCCGAGGAAATGCTGGAACAAGAGGCCGACGTCGCCCTTGCGTTGCGCCAGTGACGGCAGCTCCACACGGGCGATGTCGAGGCGGTAGGCAAGGTCTTCACGGAAATCGCCCTTTTTGGCCGCCGCATGCAGATCCGCCTTGGTCGCCGCCACGACGCGCATGTCAACCGGCAGCTCGACGTTGGAGCCGAGCCGTTCGATGACGCGCTCCTGCAGTACGCGCAGCAGCCGCACCTGGGCGGCAAGCGGCATCGATTCGATCTCGTCGAGAAACAGCGTACCACCGTCGGCATACTCGATCTTGCCGATGCGCTTCTCGCGCGCACCGGTAAAGGCCCCGGCCTCATGGCCGAAGAGTTCGGATTCCAGCATGGTTTCGGGAATGGCGCCGCAATTGACGGCGACGAAACGCCCCTTGCGCCCGCTGAAATCGTGCAGCGCGCGCGCCGTCACTTCCTTGCCTGTGCCGGTATCGCCGATGATGAGCGCGTCGGTTGTCGCGGCCGCGATGCGCTTGAGTTTCTCCCGCAGCGCAACCATCGGTCCGGAATGTCCGATCAGGCGCGTTTCCCAACCGTCGTCGTCCACCGACAGCCGCAGCCGCCGGTTTTCGAGAAGCAGGCGGCGATGGTCGCGGGCGCGGCGTACGGTTTCGATGAGATGCATCGGATCGGCGGGCTTCTCCAGAAAATCCCAGGCGCCGTCGCGCATGGCGCGAAGCGCCATCGGGATATCGCCGTGCCCGGACATCAGGATGATCGGGATCTCCTGGTCGATCTTGCGCACGGCGGCGACCAGATCGAAGCCATCGTGATCCGGCATGCGCACGTCGGAAACGATAACGGCGCGGCTGTCGGCGCGAAGGCCGGCGAGCGCCGATGTCACCGAGCCGTGCGGCGATACGCTGAGGTCTTCCAGTTCGAGCACCTGACAGCAGGCTTCAAGCACGCTGGCATCGTCGTCGATCAGGATGATATCCGGGTCCAACGTCATTCCGGGCCTTTCAAGGATACGAGGAATTGCGTGCCGTCCGCACTGGTTTCAAGGATCGATATCTCGCCACCGAAATCCTTGACGATGTTGTAGGAAATGGAGAGGCCAAGTCCGAGGCCGGAACCGACCGGCTTGGTGGTGAAGAAGGGATCGAAAACCGCGCCGACATCGGCAGCAGCAATACCGGTTCCGCTATCGCCGACGACAAGGCGGGCATCGGTACCGACCCTTTCGATCATTGCGTTTACCTGGCGAACGGGCCTGTCTTTAACGGCATCCAAGGCGTTGCCGATGAGATTGACCGCCACCTGTTCGAGCCGCACCGGTTCGGCCATGACAAGGACTGCGGCGCCTTCCGGCAGGCGCAGTTGTATTTCGACAGCCTCTTCCTCGAACCGATGTTCGAGCAGGCTGAGCGCGTCGCGGACCGCCGCGGTGAGATCGACGGGCCGCAGCTGCGCGTCGGGCCGGCGGGCAAAGCGACGGATATGGCTGATCTGGTCGGCCATGCGCCCCGTCAGTCCCTTCATCTTGTCGAGATTGAGCAATGCTTGATCGCCCTTGTCTCGCCCGATCAGAGTGGTGGCGCTATGGATATGCGCCCGAAGGGCTGCCAGCGGCTGGTTGAGCTCGTGGCCGATGCCGGCCGCCATCTGCCCGAGAGCCGCGAGCTTTGCCGACTGGATCAACTCGTCGCGCGTCTGGCGGAAAAGTACCAGCGCATGGGCGAGATCGCCGAGCTCGTCGGCCTCGGGTGCGGGGATCGCGGTTGCCGGACGCCCGCTGCTGATCGCGCCGGCGGCTGCCGAAAGAAGCCGGATGCGTGCGAGCAGATTGCGGTAGACGTAGAAGAAGCCGATCGCAGACGCGAGCAGCACCGAAAGAATGGCGATGGCGACGAGCAGGCTGCGCCCCGTTTCGATAGCCGCAGCGGCCCGTTGGGCGGCGGCGGCGGCGCTGGCCTCGATCGTCACGACTTCCGTTTCGATCCGGCGCCCCAGGTCCTCGACGAGGCGGCCGTTTTCGCCGGCAAGTTCGGAGAGCTTTGCCGCCTCGATCATTTCCGAGCGCTTGCGGTTGGGAATGCCCGTCAGAACGTCGGACTGGTCGAGAATGCGGCGTGCCAGTTGGCGAACGGTGATGCTATCAGGCCAGTTATCGAGGCTGGCGATGCGGCTGGCGAGTTCGTCGGCGCTGTCACCGAGGAAGGCATTGGTTTCCTGAATTTCCTCTTGCGTGGTGGCGTTGACGAGCCGGCCGATCAGCCCGGTTGCCAGGTTCGCTTGCGACACGGCCGTCAGCAGCGCCTCGCTCTTTTGCTGCTCAGCAAGTGCGGCCGCCCCGTTTCCGTTGCGCGTTTCGGCTTCGATGTTGAAGCGAATGTCGTCGACGAGCGGATCGGCCTCCTCGAGGAGATCGGCCTGGACCCACCGCAGTTCGTCGGTATCGGAGCGCATCGCTTCGCGAAGTGTAAAGCGCTTGCCGGCGGCAAGGTCGATCTTGTCGAGGTTTTCGCCGATCGCTTCCGCCAGCGGCAGCAGATCGGTCGCATCCGACTTTGTGCCGCTTTCCCCAAGCAGCGAGCGCAGTGTGGTCAGGCGCGCCGCGTAGCTGCTGCGGATCTCGTTGTACTCGGCACGTGTCTCAGCGCCTGCGAGAACCGTCGTCACCGAACCGATGTCGGCACCCGCCTTCGACAGTCTCGAGGCGAAGGCGAGTTGCGGCATCTGGTCTTCCGCGATCCGCGACAGTTCACCGGACAGACGCTCGTAGGAGAGCCAGCCGACAAGGCAGGCGCCGACGGCGAGGCCGACGATCGCGACGAAGGCAAGGACCAGGCGCGCGCCGATGCCGAAGCGCCAGCGGCGCATCCCGGCAGCAGGGTCTAACGATTGGCCCATCACTGCCGCCATGGCTGCAGATCTGTCGCCGGTCGCCCGACGGAGGAGAGCAGCATTTCGGCCGTCGCCAGGTTCCGCTCGATGGTGGCGCGCAGCCGCTGCGTCAGTGCGGTATGCGCCGGCGAGCGGGCAATGCTGCGCGGCCACTCGGCCTTCAGGGCTTCGTCGGTGTTTTCCACATCGCTGGCCGAAAGCGGCGGCGTGCCCAGCAGACGCCGGGCTCTCGCAAGCGTGCTGCGCTGCTGCGCGTCCTCGATTTCGATCGCTTCCAGATCCGTCACCCTTTTCCAGAGCCGGGCAAGCGTCGCCCGGCGGCGCACGATATAGTCGTCGAAGATCAGGTTGACGAGACCGTACCTTCGAGCAGACAACGCCGCGTCGAAACCGCCGTATTTCAACAGGCCGTCATCACTCTCTTGGGGCAGTAGTCCCTTGTTGAGCGCCGGGTTGAGAGGAATGCGGGCGACGGCGGGCAGCAACAGCACCTTCTGGCCGTCTTCAGACAGAACGAAATCGATGAAGCGCTCGGCGGCGGAAACATTGCGCGCCCGGGAGAGGATCGCGATGCTGGCCGGCACGAACACGGTATCGGGCGGCAGGATGAACACATTGCCGGCGTCGGCGAATTCTGGCGCATTGGCGAGGAAATCGATGGTGATGCCGATGCTGAAGCGCCTTTGGGCGACACCGGACGCAACGCCGAAACTGCGCGCGGTAACCGTCGATAGATTGCCGCCGAGCTGGGACAGCATCGCCCAGCCCTTTTCCCATCCATAGGTCTGCAGCAAGGCCTCGACGATCAGATGCGTCGTGCCCGACCGTGACGGCGTGGTGATGCCGATCTGGCCGGAATAGATGGGGTTCAGCAGGTCCTGCCAGTCCCGCGGCACCGGCAGCTTGTTCTGGGCGAGGTAGGACTGATTGTAGACGAAGCCGTAACCGGAGAGCGCAAAGCCGAGATAGTAACCCTCGGGATCGTTGACCGGGTAACCGAAGACTTTTTCAGCCGCGCCCGTGTGGCGCGGCGCAATCGGGCGCAGTTCGCCGCTGCGCTTCAAGAGTTCGAAAGCATCGGTCGCCGAGGCCCAGAATATGTCGGCCGGCACATCGGCTTTCTCCATGACGAAGCGCGTCGCGCTTGCCGTGTTGCGCTGAACGATCGACGTGCGGATATCGGGATTGGCCTTCTCGAACGCCCGGCGAAACGGCTCAAAAAAGGATGGCGGGTAGGAGGTGACAACCACCAGGTCCCGTTTTTCGGCTGCCTGCGCAGCGATCACGGGCATGCTGAGGCCGGCAAAAGCCAGCAGTTGCAATGCCGCAAGAATGACGAAACGGAACTTCAACACTGCATGCCACCACGACCAGCGCCTGCTTCTTCTTAAAAAAAAGCTGCCGCGGTCCCTCCCTCATTATCGCCATCCCGGCGGGTTGATCCCGCCATCGGCCGACGGTTTACTCTGCTACGAAGACCGTGTCGCCGTAAACCCCGGGGCGTCTTGTACACTGTTGCAAGCAAGCCGCACCGGTTGCACTTTGGCGGCATGGCTAGATTTCCTCGCTTGGCGGTTGCGGGCGATTCGCCTATAAGTCGATTTCCGGCAACAGATCAGGGAGGTTTCAGATGCCAGCTTATTCTTTCTCCCTACGGGGCGGCGTACAGTTCTGAACGAGACGCTGGGGGGCTTCGGGCTCTTTAGCAGTTGCAAGTCAGGACCTTTCTCGCTGACTTTGGTCTTCCCTCGATGCGGAAGCTACCAATCCATTGATGCCGATCGGAAAACAGTTTCCCTTTCTCGGCATGTTTCATTGACCTGAATTTTGAGGCCAATGCTCCAGGCATTGGGCAATCGTTATGGCTTTTACTCGTTTCGCCTTGCGCGGCGGTGCGTTCCGCAGCGTTCTCGGTTTCACCTGGGTTCATTGGAAGCGCCAGCCGCTTCGCCTTGCCTTCATCCTCGGTGCCGTCCTGTTTTCGACGCTCGCGGATGTCCTGACGCCACTTTACTCCGGTCGGCTGGTCGACGCGGTCGTGACCGGTGCTGCCTCCGACCAGGTGGCCTGGGACGCGGCCCTTGCGGCATTCTGGACGATGATGGCGCTGTCGCTCGGTGCCATCATTTTCCGGCATGTCACCTTCATGGGTGTCGTCGACCTGACGCTCAAGATGATGTCCGACATTGCCTCGGCGGCCTTCTTCCGCATCCAGCGCTTCTCGTCCGACTGGCATGCCAACAGCTTTGCCGGCTCGACGGTGCGCAAGGTGACGCGCGGCATGTGGGCGCTGGACCTGTTGAACGACACGCTGCTGATCGCGTTGTTTCCGTCGATCATCATGCTGGTCGGCTCGACCGCTTTGATGGCGTGGTACTGGCCGATGATGGGTGTCATCATCGGCGTGGGCTCGCTTGTCTTCATCGCTGCGACGGTCACGTTGTCGCTCGGCTACGTCGCGCCGATGGCACGCCTGGCCAACAGCTGGGATACCAAGCTCGGCGGTTCGCTTGCCGATGCCGTCAGCTGCAACAACGTTGTCAAAGGCTTCGGGGCCGAAAAGCGCGAGGATGCGCGGCTGGTCAAGGTGCTGGCCAAATGGCGGGACCGCACGGGCCGGACCTGGGTCCGCGGAACGGTGAACGGTACGACGCAGGGTGCCCTGCTGCTCGTTCTTAGGGCGGCGGTCATCGGCTTTGCACTGTTTCTCTGGTCGCGCGGGCAGGCAACAGCCGGTGATATCACCTTCGTGTTGACCTCCTTCTTCATCCTGCAGGGCTACCTGCGTGAAGTGGGCATGCACATCCGCAACCTGCAGCGGTCCGTCAACGATATGGAAGAGCTGGTCGACATCCACGCCCAGCCGCTCGGTATCGAAGATAAGGCCGAAGCAAAGCCGATCCGCATCACCGACGGTCGCATCGAATTCAACGATGTGACCTTCCACTACGGCGCCCATCGCAAGCCGCTCTATGATCGGTTCTCGGTGACGATCCCGGCGGGCGAGCGTGTCGGCCTTGTTGGACATTCCGGCTCGGGCAAGACGACCTTCGTCAAGCTGATCCAGCGCCTGCATGACCTGAAGTCCGGCCAGATCCGGATCGACGGTCAGGATATCGCCGGCGTTGCCCAGGCTTCGTTGCGCCAGCAGATCGCGATCGTCCAGCAGGAACCGATCCTGTTCCACCGCTCGCTTGCGGAGAACATCGCCTATGCCCGGCCGACGGCCACGCAAGCGGAGATCGAAAAAGCCGCAAGGCTTGCGAGCGCTCACGACTTCATCACGGGCCTGCCGAAAGGCTACGGCACGCTGGTGGGCGAACGCGGGGTCAAGCTGTCGGGCGGCGAACGCCAGCGCATCGCCATCGCCCGGGCCTTCCTGGCGGATGCACCGATCCTCATTCTGGACGAGGCGACGTCGAGCCTCGATTCGGAATCGGAAGTGCTGATCCAGCAGGCGATGGAGCGATTGATGCTGGGTCGCACCACCCTGGTGATCGCGCACCGGCTGTCGACCGTACGCGCGCTCGATCGGTTGCTGGTGTTCAGCCACGGCCGCATCGCCGAGGAGGGCACGCACGAGGCACTCATCCGCCTCGACGGCGGCATCTACCGCGGCTTGTTCGAGCGGCAGGCGCTGGAACTGACCAAGGGCCTGGTCCTCAACGACAGCTAAGGCCGGGCGCAAGCCGCAAATGCCGAAATGCAAGGACGCCGGTACCTGAGTGTGCCGGCGTCTTGCGTTTCTTTATCTGTTATCCCGCGTCGTCAGTGATACCGCTTTGCGGGGGGGGCGACGCTTGCCTACCGTCGCAGCCATGCGTCGATGCCGCGTGCCGCAGCACGACCCGTGGCGAAACAGGCGGTCAGCAGATACCCGCCGGTCGGCGCTTCCCAATCGATCATCTCGCCGGCAACGAAAATCCCCGGCAGCGCGGTGAGCATGTAGGCGTCATCCATGGCGCTCCAACGCACGCCGCCCGCCGATGAAATCGCCTCGGCAATGGGACGGGGACGAAGGACGGCAATCGGCAGCGACTTGATGCGTTCGGCAAGCGCGTTCAGATCGGTGCGTGTGGCCTCGGGAACAATTTCGCGCAGCAAGGCCGATTTGACGCCCTCCAGGCCCGCACCTTTGCGCAGGCGATTGGAGACGCTCATCTTGCCGTCTTGGCGCGCCAAGTCCTTGGCCAGCCGTTCGACCGTTCGTCCCGGAGCAAGATCGATTGACAATGCCGCAGAGCGCTGCATCTCCAGACGGTCGCGCAAATGCGCCGCATGGGCATAGACGAGGCTGCCCTCAATACCGTGACGGGTGATGACGAATTCGCCGGGGATCGTGCCTGCCTCTGAAGTCGCCGTCACCGATTTCAGCGCTTCGCCGGCAAAGCGCTCACGGAACGCATCGCTCCAGTCGACATCGAAGCCACAATTGGCTGGGCGGAAGTCGGTGACATCGACGCCGGCGTCTTTCAGAGCCGTCGTCCATCCGGCGTCCGACCCGAGGCGCGGGTAGCTTGCCCCGCCGAGTGCGAGAAGCGTGGCATCGCTGTGGACGGTCTTATGCCCATCCGGCGTGTCGAAGGTCAGTGTCTGACCGGCAAAGCCAGTCCATCGGTGCCGCGTCAGGATCCGCACGCCCTGCGCCTCAAGCCTCTTGATCCAGGCGCGCAGCAGCGGTGAGGCCTTCATCGCCTTCGGAAATACCCGGCCGGACGAGCCGACGAAGGTTTCGGTCCCGAGACCTTCCGCCCAGACGCGCACGTCCGCGGGCGTGAAAGCGTCGAGTGCCGGGCGCAACTGTTGCGACGCGGCGCCGAAGCGATCGGCAAAGCGCTCGAAATCCTCGGAATGGGTGATATTGAGGCCGGACTTGCCGGCAAGCAGAAACTTGCGCGCAACGGTCGGCATGCTGTCGTAGACCGTCACCGAATGGTTCTGCATAGACAGGATCTCTGCCGCCATCAGCCCGCTCGGCCCGCCGCCGATGATCGCGATTTCGCTTCGTTTCATGTGCCCGTCCGGCGTCCGATTCCGTTACGGGGACTCTTGGCCCGTCACGGCGCCTCGCGCAAGGCGGGGCGAAGGGCGCGCTTCAATGCCTGCTCGCGGTGTTCAGACGTTTCTCGAGCCAGATGCTGTAGCGCGAGCCGGCAAAGCAGATGATGAAATAGACCGCGGCGGCGAAGACATAGGCTTCGGTATAGAAGCCGAGCCAGGTCGGATCCGTGGCCGAGGTCCTTGCCGCATTCAGGAGGTCGTAGATGCCGATCACCGCCAAAAGCGACGTGTTGAGCACGATGCCGATCGAAAGATTGACGATCGCCGGGATGACGGCGCGCAGCGCCTGGGGAAGGACGACGAGGCGGATCGTCTGGACATAGCCCAGACCAAGGGAAAGTGCTGCCTCCCGCTGGCCCCACGGCACCACCTGTAGGCCGGCACGGATGACTTCGGCGAGATAGGCCGAGAAGAACAGCGTTACGCCGATCTGTGCGCGCAACAACTTGTCGATGGCGGCCCCGCTCGGCAGGGCGAGCGGAACGATCAGCATGGCGACATAGAGCACTGCGATCATCGGCACGCCGCGCAGCGTCTCGATAAAGGTGATCGCTAGCGTCCGGACGATCCCCATGCTCGATTGTCGGGCAAGAGCCAGCAGGAGCGCGATCGGGAATGCGAAGGCGAGGCCAGCGATCGAGACGACCAGCGTGATCGGCAGCCCGCCCCAATTGTTGGTCGACACCACTGGTGGCGTCAACGTTCCCGCCATCAAAAGCCAGCTCAAGACGAGTGCGGCGATCCAGAGCGGCACAAGCCGGAAACTCCAGAACCGCGGCAGGGCGGATAACACCAGCAGGGCGAGCACGGTTATAACCACAAGGGCAGGGCGCCATTGCAGCACGGGCGGAAAGAACGCGAAGAGGATGAAACGCAGCTTGGCGCCGATGAAAGCCCAGCAGGCGCCGACCCCGTCAACCGCACAATCTGTCGCGGTTCCCGTCCATACCGCATCGAAAATTGCCCAACGGAGGAAAGGTTGGAGAAACCAGACAAAGACGCCGAGGGTAGCGAGCGTGATGAGGCTGTTACCCCAACCGCCGAAGAGGCCGCTTCGCCAGCGATGCCAGTCCGGCGCAACAGGTGGTGGCAGTTCGATATGGCTCATCGCCGTGTCTCCCCGCGAAGGACAATGCGGCTGTTGTAGAAGTTCATCAGTGCCGACACCGAGAGGCTCAGGGTGAGATAGACGGCGGCGATGATGCAGATCGCTTCCAGCGCCTGGCCGGTGGTGTTGGCGGTGGTGTTGGCGACGCTGACGATATCGGGATAGCCGATCGCCACCGCGAGGCTGGAATTCTTGGTGAGGTCGAGAAAGCTTGAGATCATCAACGGCGTGATGACACGCAACGCCTGCGGCAAGACGACGAGACGCATGATCTGCGCCGGCTTCAGGCCCAGCGCACGCGCCGCTTCCCATTGGCCCGATTTTACCGACTGGATGCCGCTCCGCACGATTTCGGAGATCGAGGCGGACGCGTTGACGACCAAGCCGATCAAGAGCGCGAAGAATTCCGGCGTCAGCGACAGGCCGCCCTTGATATTGAAGCCGCCCTTGGCTGGCAGATCGATGGTGGCAGCGAGGCCGAAAGAGGTGAGCGCGAGCGTGCAGACGACCAGCGAACCGAACACGGTCATGGTTGCCTTCGGCATATAGAAGGTCGCACCTGTCAGCAGGCGCCGGGCGAGCGACAGCGACGCGTAAGCCGTCAACAGGATGGCCGGCAGCCAGATCGCCCAGGAGAGGCCGTGTAGCGAAATGGACGGGACATAGACACCGCGATTGCTGAGATAGACGCTTTCCAGGAAGAGATAGGCGCCGCGCGGCGGCGGTAGCGCATGGATGATCGCGCTCCAGAGGAAGAGCTGCAGCAGCAGCGGCGTGTTGCGCAGCAGTTCGACATAGGCATGAACGAAGGTTGCCAGCAACAGGTTACCCGACAGCCGGGCGATGCCAAGGGCAACGCCAAGAAACGTGGCGAGCACACAGCCGACGACGGCGACCTTGACGGTGTTGGCTAGGCCCGCCGCAAGCGCGCGGGCGTAGGTGTCTCCCGCCGAATAGGGAAGCACGGTTTCGCCGATTTCGAAATTCGCCTGATGGAAGAGAAAGCCGAAACCCGGAGTGAGGCCCATGCGTTGCATGCTGTCGACGGTGTTGGAGCCGAAGAGCGCAAAGATCCCCAGCACGCCGATAAACAGGACGATCTGTTGAAAGGGCGAGGGGCCGAGCCAGGTGCGCAACCGCGAGGGAAGTCCGGGCCCTAGCGGGCCCGGTTGAAGAGTGGATGTCATCGCAGATACCGGCAAAGGCTCAACGGAACGGCGGCGAATAGAGTAGGCCGCCGGCGGTCCAGGGCTGGTTGTAGCCGCGATCGAAATTGAGCGGCGTGCCCTTGCCGACGTTGCGGTCGAAGATCTCGCCGTAGTTTCCGACCGCCTTGACGATGTTATAGGCGAACTTCGGGTCAAGCCCGATGGCTTCGCCGAGCGACGGATCAACGCCGAGGAAGCGCTTGATGCCCGGATCTTCGCTCGTAAGGAAACTGTCGACATTCTTCTGGGTGATGCCGAACTCTTCCGCCTGGATCGTGGCGTAGACGGTCCAGTTGACGATCTCCAGCCACTGGTCGTCGCCGGCGCGAATGGCCGGTGCGAGTGGTTCCTTCGACAGGCGCTCTGGCAGAAGGACATAGTCGTCCGGCTTGGAAAGCTGCGTGCGCTTGGCGGCAAGGTCGGTCGCATCCTGGGTCAGCGCATCGACGCGACCGGAATCGAGTGCCTTCAGGAATTCGCCGGTCTCTTCGATCGTCACAGGCGTAAAGGTCTTGCCGGTCTTGCGGAAGAAATCGGCGATGTTGAGTTCGCCGGTCGTGCCGCTCTGGACCCCGATCGTCGCTCCGTCGAGCTCCTCGCCCTTGCCGACACCAAGATCCTTGCGCACCAGCAGGCCCTGGCCGTCATAGAAGACCACCGGGCCGAAATGGAAGCCGAGCTTGAACGCTCTGGTCACTGTCTGGGTCACGCCGGAGAGCAGGATGTCGAATTCGCCCGATTGCAGGGCGGGGAGGCGCTGCTGCGGCGAGGAGTTGGTGAACTCGACTTTCTCGGTGTCGTTGAAGACGGTGACTGCGAGCGCGCGACCGAAATCGACGAAGAAACCCTGCCAGCGGCCGCTGCTATCCGGCGTGAAGAAGCCGGGCGTGGTGCCGACGCCCACCTTGATGAGCCCGCGTGCCTTGATCTTGTCGAGGGTCTCGCCCGCAAGGGCGGAGGAGGCGATCAGGGCTGCCGTCAGGGCCGCCGTGGCTGTAAATGCCTTTGTGAAAAATCTGCTGCCGATAGAATTTCGCTGCATGAAGAGGCTCCTGGCCATGGTGTTCGTCCGTCGCGCCGCCCGACAAATCCCGGGCCGCGACTGCCTTTATGTTTTAAATCTATAGAAAATATAGAATAGAGATGATTATGCGGAATATCTGCCATTTCGGGAAGAAATTTCTCGCCTTTCAGTGTCGGTGAAATGATTTCGATAGTTGCTGGGCCTTAACCTCGCAAAGACATTCGCACTGACTGGCTGTGTGCTCAGCTCATGATGGCCCCGCGCATTTTCTTCGGGTGACGGATGATTTTTCGTTCACCGCTGTGCGCATCTTGACCGGGCCAGGCTACGACCGGTCAAGTCTCCGGTTTGTGTGTGCTTTATTGCGGCCACTTGTTGAGATGTGCCGAAGCACCTAGCTTCCGCCCATGTGGTCCATTATCTCGTAAGCGATGCAGCTGTTTTCAGAAAAATGGTGGGAGAAGATCAGATGGGGCACGCCGACCTCGGTGGCTCTGCACCTGCTTGTCATCGCTCTGCTGCTGATCCAACTGCCGAAGGAAACGCCCAAACCGCAGGGCGAGCAGAGCATCAACGTCGAACTCGTCTCTCCACCGCAGCCCAAGCAGCAAGAGAAGCCCAAGCAGGAGGCTCAGCCGAAGAAGGAACAGCCGAAGCCACAACCGGCTCCCTCTCGTCAGCAGCCACAGGCCTTCGAGTCGGCTGCGGCCAAGATCAAGCAGGAGGCTAAAGCTGCTCAGCTTCCGCCCACTGCGAAGGCCGAGAAGAAGGATGTGGTGAACCAGCCGAAGAAGGCAGAGGCGGCCGACGCCGCCACGAAGAAGGTGGAGAAAGAGGAGGCGCAGGCGCAGAAGCAACCGGAGACGGAAAAGCCGACACCGCAGCAGCTTGCCGTCCTGTCGACCCCTGCCAACGGCGATAATAGTGCTGCTGAGAAGAAGCCGGCTGCCGAGGCGGATGAGAAGAAGCCGGCTGCCGAGGCGGATGCCGAGAAGGCGGTGTCCAAAGCCGATTCGGTGCCGGTGCGCAAACCTGCCGACGACAAGGAGAAAAGTGACGAGACGGAAGGCGAGGCCGAAGCGACGGCGAAGTTGCCGTCCGACCGGTTTGTCAAGGCCGAGGAGCTTTTTTCGGCGAAGTCGATCGCCGATCCGCGCGTTAAGCAGGCGATGGGCCAACTTCCGGTCAAGAAGCGTATCCTCCAACTCTGCAACATCGAAGCCCTGGAGCAGATCCGCCATCAGCGGCCGGAGGACTTTCCTGATATACTCGTGCCCTTCGGGCCATCTGGCGGGTTCATCGGCAAGGAGCAGATCGACGCAAGCGGCGGCGCCTATCGCAGCAAGGGCAATTGGTACGACGTCGACTTCAAATGCAAGGTCGATCTCGAGACGGTCGAGGTCACATCTTTCAGCTTCGCCATCGGCAACATCGTTCCGAAAACGGCTTGGAAGAGCCGCCGTCTGCCGCCCAACTGAGCCGATCTTCGAGCCGCCCGTGCTCTGCAACGCGAGACGTCCGGTCGTCTTGCGGACTTCTCATAGAACTATTCCATTTTTGCGATGCCGTTTTGTCGCAGGGCAGAGTAGCTTCCAGCCAAATAGGGCGACGGTCGTTTGCGGCGGATCGCCACTTGGCAAAATGGGGAAAAGGCTACATGTCGGCAAACACGCGCCAAAGGCTTCGCGACCTCGGATTCCGCCCAGGCGTATATGAAACCGGCTCGTTGAACGCGATTACCGACGTTGCCGGTGTAGCCGTTGGCCACGCGACTGTGGTCGAGGGCGACAGGATCCGCACGGGCGCGACTGCTATCCTTCCCCACCAGGGCAATCTGTTTCAGGACAAGGTGCCGGCGGCGCTGGCGGTCCTGAACGGCTTCGGCAAATTCGTAGGTTCGACCCAGATCGCCGAGTTGGGCGAGCTCGAAACGCCAGTTGTTCTGACCAATACGCTCGCAACCGGGCGGGCGATCGAGGCGATCAACCGTTTTACGCTGGCCCAGCCGGGCAACGAAAAGGTTGTGTCGCTCAACGCCGTCGTCGGAGAGACCAATGACTCCAGACTGAACGATATCCGCGCCGGCCGCCCGACGATCGATGAGATCGGCAAGGCAATTGCCGCGGCGGCGCCCGGTCCGGTCGAAGAGGGCGCCATCGGCGCCGGCACCGGCACGGTGGCCTTCGGTCTCAAGGGCGGGATCGGCACCAGTTCGCGCCGCGTCAAGGCGGCAGGCGAAACCTTCACAGTCGGCGTGCTGGTGCAGTCCAATTATGGCGGCCGGCTGCTGATTTGCGGGCATCCCTATGATGCGCCGTCGGGACATGATCGCGACGGCTCAATCGTCATCGTCGTCGCCACCGACGCGCCGTTGTCGGCGCGCAGCCTCGAACGGCTGGCCGAGCGCGCCTTTGGCGGCCTCTCCCGCACCGGTGCCGCCCTCAGCAATGGATCCGGCGACTATGCGCTGGCATTCTCCACCGCGGAAGCTGTCCGCCGGACGCGCGAGCGGCGCACAGCGATCTCCAGCTACCCCGACCTGCCGAACGACCTGATCTCGCCGCTGTTCGAGGCGACGATCGAGGCGACAGAAGAGGCGATCCTCAATTCGCTGGTCACGGCGCAATCCACAAGCGGTTTCAATGCGGCCACCGGCAAGGTGAGTTCGGTTGAGGCGATTTCGCTCGTCCGCCTCGCAGCCCTCAAAGCCTAATTCTCTTCCCTCAGACGGAGTTACCATGTCCAACCCGACCGGCCGTATCGTTTATCTGAACGGCGAGTTCGTTTCCGAGCACGCGGCGCATCTTTCGGTCTTCGACCGCGGTTTCCTGTTCGGCGACGGGATCTATGAAGTGACCGCCGTGCTCGAAGGCAAGCTTATCGACAGCGCGCTGCATATGGCGCGGCTCGAACGCTCCGCCCGCGAGATCGACGTGCCGCTTCCGGTCCCCGTTTCCGAGATCGTCGAGATCGAGCGCCGGTTGGTGCGCGAGAACAACCTCGTCGAGGGCGTGGTCTATCTGCAACTCACGCGCGGCGCCGAGGATCGCAACTTCCTGTTTTCAGGAGAGATCAAGCCGACGCTGCTGCTCTTCACCCAGGTCAAGACGCTCGAGCACGTCGCAGCGGTAGACAACGGTGTTTCCGTCAAATCGGTCGCCGACCAGCGCTGGGCGCGACGCGATATCAAGAGCGTATGTCTCTTGCCGCAGGTGATGGCGAAGCGCATCGCCAAGGCCGAAGGCTGCGACGAAGCCTGGATGATCGAGGACGGGTTGGTGACCGAAGGCGCGTCCTCCACCGCCTATATCGTTACCGACGACGGCAGGATCGTTACCCGCGGCAACAGCAGTGCGACGTTGCCCGGCTGCACGCGCCTTGCCGCGCTGGAACTGGCGCGCGAGCAGGGGCTTACGATCGAGGAGCGGCCGTTTTCGCTCGATGAGGCGCTGGGCGCCCGCGAGGCATGCCTGACGAGCGCGTCGAACTTCGTCGTCTCCGTGACGCGCATCGACGGAAAGCCTGTCGGCGACGGCGTGCCCGGACCGATGGTCAAGCGGCTGCGTGAACTCTATCTGGAAAATGCCCGCCGTACGGCGATCTAGCGGCCGATTAGCGGGAGGGGCAGTCGATGGGACAGGAGTGCGAAGCGAATCCTGACCGGAACCGCTTCATACCTTCCTCAAAGGGCAGCCGCTTCTTGCGACTGCCAGATACGGCCGACGACGGGGCGCCGGTTGTCCTTGGCGCGATAGAGCCGGATTTCGACGCTGATATCCCAACGGGGATCGGCGGCGCGCACCAGCGTGCCGGACGAAAGCTCTGCGGTCATCAGGCTTTCCGGCACCCAGGCAATGCCCCAGCCGGCCTGCGCCATCGCTTTCAGGCCGACGGACATGCTGCCCTCATGCACGCGCTGAAAGGGCGGCAGGTCGGCGCCGACCAGCTCTCCCAGCAATTGCCCGAAGAATGACGACTTCTCGTAGCTGATATGAGGGAAGGGCTTTGCACCGCCCTCCAGCAGGTGCGCGGCCGCTCCGGTTTCGATAGGCGCCGAAACCGGGATGATCTTTTCATGGCCGAGCAAGCGGTGTTCGAACGCCTGCGGGTCCAGGAGCAGCGGCACCTGGGTGTGGGCATAGGTCAGGAGGAAGTCGCACGAGCCATCGACCAGTGAGTTGAGGTTCTCCTCCATGCTGCCGGAGTCAGGGCGAAGCCGCGAGAAGACCGGGCCGGCCTTCCTGTTGATGCGGTTCATCCAGTCGGGAAAGAAGGTGAAGGAGAGCGTGTGGAGCGCGGTCACCTTGATCGTCTTGGCGTCCGAGCCCTCTTCCTTCTGCAGGTTGCGCCTGGATTGATAGAGGTGCTGAAGGGTCTCCTGCGCCACCGGAACGAATTTCAGGCCCGCCTCGGTCAACCGAGAGGGGTAGGTGGCGCGGTCGACAAGGCTCGCGCCGACCCAGGCTTCGAGCTGCTTGATCCGGCGGCTGAAGGCGGATTGGGTGACGTGCCGTTCGTCGGCCGCCTTCGAGAAATTGAGCGTGCTCGCCAGTGCCAGAAAGTCTTCGAGCCACTTGATTTCCAACGCATGCACTCCTGAAGAACGTCATTTCCCGCCTTGCAGCGGGAACCTGACCCCTTTTAGGCACAGTTCGACAGGCTTCAAGAAAAATCAGGGCCGACGGCGGTATTCCATCATCCGCGCGCGGTTGAGCACCAGTTCCACCCGGTTATCGTCGAGGGCATGCAGGCAGACACGCTTCGTCCAGGGGCCGTCATGCAGCGTGAACAGGAAGCGACCGTTGCCGAGCGCCGTCAGCGGCATGACGTTGCGCACCGGGCCAACACCCATAACCACCGCCCCGTCGCGGATCTCGAACTCTGCCCCTTCAGGGGACTGCCACGCTCCGGAGAGAGACGCCGGCACAACGTGCTGGCCGGCGACGGGCAGGAACCGCCGCGCCGCATGGCCCGCCTCGCCGACAAGCGCCGATCCCTCCAGCCGCAGCCGCATCGGCGACGAGGCCGAGCGCGAGGAAACCCACCCGTCGCCGTCGTCGTAAAGCGTGTCGTCGGCATCGAGATAGGTGCAGACGCTGCCCTTGATCTCCAGCCACCAGGGACCTTGTTCGGTGATATAGAGGCCGTCGGGAATGCCGGCTGCCGGTGTTGGCAGCGGCAAGCCGGTCAGCGCCGCCATGCTTTCGAGCGCGATCTTGTTGCCGTTGGTGTCCTCACGGTTGGAGACGACGACGAAGCCCGAGCGGCTTTCGGGGTCGAGCAGGAAGTAAGTCTTGTAGCCGGGGTGTGAGCCGCCGTGGCCGACGAAGCTACGTTCACCGAGCGTCGACGAGCGCAGGCCAAGGCTGTAGCCGCTCGGCCGTCCGTCCGCCAGGAAACGGGTCGTCTGCAACCTTTCCAGCAAACCTTCGTAACGACCGTGCCCGCCCATCAATGCCTGCAACCAGGCAGTGAGCGCATTGGCGCTTCCTGTCAGGCTGCCGGAAGCGGAGATATGCAGGCCGGCGGCGGAAAGCTGCCAGCGCTCGCCAGAGTGCCAATAACCAGGCACCAGGCTCGCGACCGGATCGTTCCAGACGTCGGGCGCCTTGAAGGTGACGCCGAGCGGTCCGGCAACGTCGTTCTGGATGAAGTCGTCGAAGGCAAAGCCCTTGCGCTCCAGCGCGGCCTCGACGAGGCGATAACCGGTGTTGGAGTAGGAGACCTCGCTGCCGGCATCGAAATTCAGCCGCCGCAGACGCGCCAGAAACGCCAGAAGCGGTGCGGCCTGTGTGTCCGTGTAGACGGAGAGGCCGAGCAGGGACAGGCATTCGCGCGTATCCGGCAGGCCGCCGCTCATATCCAGCGCCTGGCCGACCGTCACGTCGGCAAGCGGCGAGACGAGTTCGGGCAGATGGTGCCCAAGCCGGTCGTCGAGCTTGATGATGTCGTCATGGCCAAGCACCATGGCACAGAAGAAATGCTTGGTGACCGAGGCATAGCGAACGACGCTTTCGGCCGAGAATGGCGCAAACGTTGCCAGGCTTTCGACGCCGCGCGCATGCGAAAAGCGGATGCCGCTATCGTCGAAACCGACGATGGCGCCGCCCGGTTCGTTCTCCGCCCACTGCTTGGCGAATCCTTCGGCTGTGGCGGATGCGGCGTGCCAATCGAAATGTGCCGGCATGTTTTCTTCCATTGTCCTAGTTGTCACCAAGGGGCGAAGTCAGGCCGGTTCTTCCAGCCCGACGCTCAGCATACGCAACTCCGTCGTATGGGCATGGTGTGTCTTGCCCGCTCGAAGGTCCTGCGCGCTCAGTTGCTCCACCATTTCGCCGTTCAGCATGACGCCGACCTGACCGCAGAGGTGGGCGATCACCGCCAGGTTGTGGCTGACGAGAATGTAGGTGAGATTTCGCGCTTCGCGAAGATCGGACAATAGGTTGAGGATCTCAGCCTGCACCGAAACGTCGAGCGCACTCGTCGGCTCGTCGAGCAGCAACACCTGCGGATCGGCAATCAGCGCCCGGGCGATCGCCACCCGCTGACGCTGGCCGCCGGACAGCTGGTGCGGAAACCGGAAGCGGGCCGCCTGCGGCAGCGCCACGTCGGACAGCGCCTGAACGATCCGCTTGTCGATATTGTCCATGCCGTGCACGAGCGGCAATTCGCTGAGAATGCGATCGATTGTCTGGCGTGGATGCAGCGAGCCATAAGGATCCTGGAACACCATCTGCACCCGGCGGAAGAAGGCGGGTGGGCGCTTCAGTGCCGCCGCTTCACCGCCAAAGGCGATGCGACCGGCCCAGCTTTCATTGAGCCCGGCCATCGCCCTGAGGATCGTGGATTTGCCCGAGCCACTTTCGCCGACGATGCCGAAGCTGTCGCCCTTCTTCACCGAAAACGAGACACCTTTGACGACTTCGCGGTCGCCGAATCTTATGCGGAGATTTTCAACGTCGATCATGCGGTGAGCCACGATGCATCGCGGTTGAGAACAGGCAACCGGTCCCTGGGATGCGTGAGGGAAGGCATGCAGTTGAGAAGCCCCTTGGTATAGGGGTGGCGGGCGTTCAGCAGCTCGGACGCCTTCAGCTCTTCCATCACGCGGCCGGAATACATCACCGCGACGCGGTCGCAGAAATGCGACACGAGCGGCAGGTCGTGGCTGATGAGAATGAGGCCCATGTTGCGCTCCGACACCAGCTCCTCGATCAGCCGCAGGATTTCTGCCTGCACGGTCGCATCGAGCGCGCTCGTCGGTTCGTCGGCAATCAGCAGCTCCGGATCGGGTGCCAGCATCATCGCGATCATCACCCGCTGGCCCATGCCGCCCGAGACTTCGTGCGGGTAGGCGGCGGCGACTTCGCGCGGATTGCGGATTTTAACCTGGTCGAGGAGATGGATCGCCGCCTCGAGCGCTTGCCTCTTGCTGCCGCCCTTGTGGGCACGCCAGGCTTCCGCCACCTGTCGGCCGATGTTCATCACCGGGTTGAGCGAATATTTCGGATCCTGCAGGATGAAGCCCGCCCGCTTGCCACGGATCTGGCGCATCTGCTTTTCCGAGGCAGAGAGCAAATCGATGCCGTCGAAGGAGAGCCGGTCGGCTGATATGGCGGCATTGGAGGGCAGCAGCTTCATCAGCGCCCGTGCCGTCAGGCTCTTGCCCGAGCCGCTCTCGCCGACGATGCCGAGTTTCTCTGCGCCGAGTGAAAGCGAGATGCCGCGCACCGCCTCGAAGCGCGAGGAGCGGTTCTCGAAGGCGATGCGGAGGTTCTTGATATCAACCAGCATGGTCTCAGTCCCCCTTCGGATCGAGCACGTCGCGCAATCCGTCGCCGAGAAAGTTGAAGGCGAGCGACACGAGGAAGATCGCGATGCCGGGAACGGTGGCGACCCACCACTGGTCGAAGATGAATCGCTTGGCGGTGGCAATCATCGCGTCCCACTCCGGTGACGGCGGCTGCGCGCCCATGCCGAGGAAGCCGAGGCTTGCAGCGGTGATGATGATCGAGCTCATGTCGAGCGTGATGCGCACGATCAGGCTCGGCACGCAGAGCGGCGCTGCATGGCGCATGATGATGCGCCATGGCGATGCACCGGTCAGCCGGCAGGCGGCGATGAAATCGCTGCGGCGCACGGTCATGGTTTCGGCGCGGGCGAGACGCGCATAGGGCGGCCAGGCTGTGAGCGCGATGGCGAGGATGGCGCTTTCGACGCCCGGCTTCAGCGCCGCGACGAAGGCAAGCGCGAGAATGAGCCTCGGGAAGGCGAGAAACACGTCGGTGACCCGCATCAGCACCGTATCGACGATGCCGCCGAAATAACCGGCAATGCAGCCGACAGCGAGCCCGATCGGCGCCACCAGAACGACCACGGAAACCACCATGCCGAGCGTCACGCGACCGCCGAAGAGGATGCGCGAGAAGATGTCGCGGCCGAGTTCGTCGGTGCCGAGCCAATGGGCAGCACTTGGGGCGGCAAGCCGGTTGGCCAGGTTCTGGATCGCCGGATCGTGCGGCGCCAGTACCGGCGCAAACACGGCAAGCAGCGAAAAGACGAGGATGATCGTCAGCCCGATCATCGCCAGCGGGTTGGACCTGAGCTTCAGCCAGATTCGATAGCGATGACCCCAGGAGGCCTGGGTGCGGGAGGCGGGCGTTTCATCCAGCGCCCAGTTTCGAAAGGTCGTAAGCATCATCGGACGCGGGGATCCAGTACACGATAGAGAAGGTCGGCGATGAGGTTGAGGCCGACATAGATGAGGCCGATCAAAAGGGTCGCTCCGACCACGGGGTTCATGTCGGCGTTCATCAGCGACACCGTCAGGTATTGGCCGAGGCCCGGCCAGCTGAACACGGTTTCGGTAACGACGGCGCCTTCGAGAAGTCCGGCATAGGTCAGCGCCAAGACTGTCACCAGTTGCACGGCTACCGTCGGGAAGGCGTGGCTCCAGATGACGGTCGATGCGGAGAGACCCTTGGCGCGCGCGGTGATGACGAACTCGCCCTTCAGCGCATCGACCATGAAGGCTCGGGTCATGCGGGTGATGTAGGCCATGCTGAAATAGGCGAGAATGCAGACCGGCTGCGCCATGTGCGCCACGGCGTCACGGAAAGCATCCCAGTCGCCGGCGATCAGTGTATCGATCGTCAACAGGCCGGTGACCGGATCGATCATGCCGTCGAAGATCACGTCCTGGCGGCCGGGTCCCGGTGCCACGCCAAGCGTCGCGTAGAAGATCAACAGCGAGATCAGCGACAGCATGAACACCGGAACGGAATGACCGGCGAGGCAGACGACGCGGATCGCCTGATCGACGAACTTGCCCTGCCGGACGGCCGCCCAGACGCCGAGCGGAATGCCGATTGCCGCCGACAGCAGCAGCGCCGCCGTCGCCAGCTCCAGCGTAGCCGGGAAGAACCGGGCGATATCGGTCGCAACCGGGTTGCGTGTCAGGATCGACATGCCGAGATCACCGTGCAGCAATTGCCAGAGATAACGGAAGAACTGCACGATCAGCGGCTGGTCGAGCCCCATTTCGATGCGCGCGCGGGTGATCACCGCCTCGGAGGCGTTGTCGCCGACCGCGGCAATCACCGGGTCGACGGGCATGACGCGGCCGATCATGAAGGTGACGATCGTCAGGCCGAGCAGCGTCAGGAAGACGCTGCTCAACGTGGCGGAAAAGCTTCGGATACGCTTGTTCAAGCCTTGGACGCCTCTGCATAGGAATGGGAGTCCGACAGCGTGCCGAGCCGGATGCCGGCAACAGACTTGCGGCAGGCGGCCGTGGTCGTCGTCTGCAGCATGAAGATGAAGGGGCTGTGCTCCATATGGGCGCGCTGCAGCTCCTCGTAGAGCGCGATGCGCTTTGCCGGATCCTGCTCGTCGCGGGCGGCCTCGGCCTTCTTTGCCATCTCGGCGTCCTGCCAGGATGAGCGCCACAGGAAGGGGCGCGACTTGGCATCATCCGAATTGTCGGGGTTGATGTTGAAGACGTCGGCATTGGCGTGCGGGTCGAAGTAGTCCGATCCCCAGGCCGAGAGCGCCATCTGGTGCTCACGGGCGCGCATCTTGGTCAGCACCTGGCGGTTCTCGGCCGCCTGGAGCTGCACGCGGATGCCGATTTCGGCAAGGTTTGCCTGGATCGCCTGCGCCAGATCCGGATAGGGCTGTGCCGAATAATGATCCATCACGATGTCGAAACCGCCTTCGAGGCCCGCCTCGGCCATCAGCGCCTTGGCCCTGGCCACATCCTTCGTAAACGGCGTATCGTTGACGACGCCCGGATAGCCCTCGGGCAGGAAGCTCTGGTGGATCTTGTGGGTGAGGGGCACGATGTTTTCCTGCATGCCCTTGTAGTCAAGTGCGTGCTTGATCGCCTGCCAGACCTCAGGCTTTGCGAGGTTTGCCTGCTTCTGGTTGAGCGAGATCAGCACGAGCGAGGCGACGCCCTTGCGAACCAGCGCGTAGTTCTCGTCGCCCTGCAGGGTGCGCAACTGTTCGGAGCTGAGGTTGCGGGCGATGTCGGCGTCGCCCTTCTGCAGCATCAGCAGCTGCGACGACGGGTCGGCAACGTGGCGTAGGATGATGCGCTTGATATTGCCCTTGTAGGGGCCGTTCGGATTGACCGTCAGCGCGACGCTCTCGCTCGGCTTCCAGGACTGCAGCGCGAACTCGCCCGAACCGGCGGTGTTCTTCTGCAGCCAGGCGTTGCCGAGGTCGCCGTCGACTTCGTTTTCGAGCGCGGCCTTCTTCTCGACGATGCTGCCGACATTGGCCGAGAGGCAGTAGAGCAGGAAGGAGAGCGATGCCGGCTCCTCGAGCGTCAGGCGTAGGGTCGAAGCATCGACGGCGACGATGCGCTCTTCGACATTCTCCGGCGTGAAGCCGAACTGGGCGATGATGAAGGCCGGGCCTTTGTTCATCTTGATGGCGCGCTGCAGCGAGAAGGCCGCATCTTCTGACGTAACCGGCGCGCCGCTGGCAAAGGTTGCGCCTGCGCGAAGCTTGAAGGTGAACCCCTTGCTGTCGGCATCGGTTTCCCAGGATTCAGCCAGGATCGGGTCGACCTTGTTGGCATCATCAAGGTTGGGATGAACGAGCTTCTGGTAGATATTGCCGCAGATTTCGCTGCCGACTGCCTCGAAGCTCTCATGCGGATCGAGGCTGGTCATGTTGTCGAGCTGCTGAGCGACAACCAGAATGTCCTTCGGCGTTTCGGCGAAGGCCGGAACCAGGCTGACATAGGACAGAAACGGCACGGCAGCGCCGCCGATCAACAGGTTGCGTCTGGAAATCATCGGAAATATCCCCTTCTCGGACTTAACGTCATGCGAACGGCCGTCGTGAGGTTTTCGCAGTTCACCTCACCGCCAACCGTGTTCCCTTGTTAGTGGCCGGATTAAGCACAACATGGCTTGGTGCTACCAATTCCGATTTCGGCAGGGCCTATGCATGGTTTGCATTTGCGCCGATGGACGGCTTTCCCCTAGGGCTGTCAGATGATTATGTTCGCGCGCGACGGCCAGTTTGAGTCGTGCGCAGTCGGCCGCCGTGGGCGGCAAACAAGTTGAAAGGCGGTCCCCAATTGGCAACACAGGCGAAAATTCCGGTCTTCGATGGACATAACGATGTGTTGTCCCGCTTGTGGCACTCGCAGCAGGCAGACGCCGAGGCCCGCTTCGTTGACGGCGGCGGCAGCGGTCATATCGATCTCGTCAAGGCGGAAAAAGGTGGGCTCGCCGGTGGTCTTTGCGCTGTCTATGTCGCGTCGCCCAGCATGCAGAAGGATGCCAATGGCGATTTCGCAACGCCGGATCAGCAGGATGCGCTGAAGAGCACGCTCGGCATGGCAAGCCTGCTCATGCGGCTTGAGCGGCGAGCGAGCGGCCGTCTGAAGATCTGCCGGTCGGCAGCCGATATCCGCCAGGCCATCGCCGACGGTGTGTTCGCCTCGGTGCTCCACGTCGAAGGTGTCGAAGCCTTCGCCGCCGATCTCGATGCGCTTTACGTGCTGCACGCCGCCGGCCTGCGCACGCTCGGGCCTGTCTGGAGCCGGCCGAACATCTTTGCCTATGGTGTGCCGTTCCGTTTCCCGTCGTCGCCGGATATCGGTCCCGGCCTGACGGAAAGCGGCAAGGATCTGATCCGGGCGTGCAACGAGCTCAGGGTCATGGTCGACCTGTCGCACATGAACGAGCAGGGATTCTGGGACATTGCCGCTCTGTCCAATGCGCCGCTGGTCGCCTCGCATTCCAACGTGCATGCGCTTTGCCCGCACAGCCGCAACCTCACGGATCGCCAACTCGACGCCATCAAGGATACCAGCGGCCTTGCCGGCATCAATTTCGGCGTGTTGTTCTTGCGGTCTGATGGCATCAAGAACCCGGACACCAGCCTCGAGCTTTTGGCCGATCACATCGACTACATCGCCAACCGCATCGGCATCGATCATGTCGCGCTCGGCTCCGACTTTGACGGCACCACGATCCCCGCGGCGATGCGCGACGCGGCCGACCTGCAGCAACTGGTCGACGTGCTCCGCAAGCGAGGTTACGACGAGGCGACGCTCGCCAAGGTTTGCCACGGCAACTGGATCCGGGTGCTGGAAACGACCTGGGGCGCGTAAGATAGGGCGCGCAGCGAGCCTTATCAGTTCGCTGCGATTGCTGCTCCTGCCTCGTCGAACAGCGACGATCTCGCCGCATCAATACTGATGCCCACGGTCTCGCCGATGCGATAGGGCGTATCGGCGGGGGCGCTGACGTTGATCAACCCGAGTTTGCCGGCGCGCACGAAGACGCTGGTGTTGCCGCCAAGATATTCGCTGACCTCGACGGTGCCCCGGCAATGGCCGCTTTCGGGCGAAACCAGAGACAGATGTTCGGGCCGGGCGCCCAGATGCGCTGGCGCTGCAGCGCCGGATACTCGCAGCTGAATGCTGCCTTCGCCGGATAGGTCGAGCCCGCTAGCGCCGGGCTGGCAGGCCAGAAGGTTCATCTTCGGACTGCCGATGAACTGGGCGACAAACAGATTGGCGGGCGTCTGGTAGAGCGCCTGCGGGCTGCCCTGCTGCATGATGCGTCCGTCCTTCATCACCACGATCCTGTCGGCAAGTGTCATCGCCTCCACCTGATCGTGGGTGACGTAGATCATCGTCGCGCCGAGGGTGCGGTGCAGCTTGGCGATTTCGAGCCGCATGTCGACGCGTAGCGCCGCATCGAGATTGGAGAGCGGCTCGTCGAAGAGGAAACCGACGGGTTCGCGAACGATCGCTCGGCCGATCGCGACGCGCTGGCGCTGGCCGCCGGACAATTCCTTCGGGTAACGCTCGAGCAGGTGGGTGAGCTTCAAGGTCTCGGCGGCCGCCTCGACCTTGGCCTTGATCCGCCCAGTGGGCAGCTTTGCCAGCTTGAGGCCGAACCCCATGTTGCGGCGGACCGTCATGTGCGGGTAGAGCGCGTAGGACTGGAACACCATAGCGAGCTTGCGCTCGACCGGGGAGGCCGCAGTCACGTCGCGGCCGTCGATGAAGAGCTGGCCGGAGGTGGTCTCCTCCAGCCCGGCGATCATGCGCAGCAGTGTGGACTTACCGCAGCCGGAAGGGCCGACGATGACGACGAATTCGCCGTCGGCGATGTCGAGGTCGAGTTCGCGGATGATCTCCAGGTTGCCGTATTGCTTGCCGGCCTTTTTAAGTGAAATCGTAGCCATGGTTGTCTCCGAAATAAAGGTCAGCCCTTGACCGCGCCTGCTGTCATCGAGCCGCTGATCTGGCGATACATGATGAGGCCGAGCAGGACCGGGGGAAGCGCGCCGACGATCATCACGGCAGACGCCACGCCCCATTGCACGCCGCCGCCGCTGGCGGCGAAGAAGAACGAGGCGCCGACGGTGATTGGTACGGCCTTGGACGTCGTCAGCATCAGGCCGAACAGGAACTCGTTCCAGGCGGTGATGAAGCCGAAGATCAGGCTGGTGACGATGGCAGGGCGGCAGACAGGGGCGATCACCTTGAAGAGGATCTGCGTCCGGCTGGCGCCATCCATGAGCGCGGCCTCGTCGAGCTCGGCCGGCAGGTCACGGATGGCGTTGACGAGGATAACGAGCGCCAGCGGCAGGTTGACGATGGTCAGGATCAGCCCGAGGCCGAGACGGGTGTCGAGCAGCGCCAGCCACTGGAACATCATATAGAGCGGGATCGCGAAGATGATGAGCGGAACGGCGCGCAGGTTGACGATGAACGGCAGCAGCGTCCGCTCGCCGAGCCGGCCGCGGGCAATCGCGTAAGCCGCGGGAAGGGCGAGCGCCACCGCCAGCAACGTGCCGATCAAGGCGACCGAGAGGCTGTTGAACAGATAGAGGAAGATGTTCAACCGGTCCGTCACCTGGAAGACCGCGAGATAGTTGTCGAGCGTTGGCGACTGCACCCAAAGGCCGGGATTGGTCGACAGCTCTCTGGTGCTCTTGAACGAGGTCGAAAGGGTCACCAGGATCGGAAAGTTCATGGCGAATGCGGCGATCGCAAATACCAGCCAGCGAAGTGCTGTCATCATCGGGCCGCTCCCTTCCGCCGGCTGGCAATGAAATTGAGGCCGTAGAGGACGGCAAAGGAGACGACGAACAGGATCACCGAGGCGGCGACCGCCTTGCCGATGGCACCCTGCTTGAAGAACGCCTCGTAGATGTAGATCGACAGCGATGCCGTCGAGCCGCCGGGGCCGCTGCCGGTCAGGACATAGACGTTGTCGAAGACGCGGAAGCCGTCGATGAAACGGATGAGCAAGGCCACGACGATCGTCGGCAGCATCAAGGGCAATTCGATGTACCAGAGCCGATGATGACTCTTGGCGCCGTCCATGGCCGAAGCTTCGGCGATCTCGGAGGGGATCGCCTGGTAGGCCATGTAGAACAGCAGCAGCGCGAACGGCGTCCACTGCAGCGTCTCGACGACCACGAGCGTCCAGAAGGCTGAGCCGGGGCCGAGAAACGACAGGCTCGCGCCGAAATAGGTCCAGAGATAATAGGGCACGGGGCCGACGAACTCGTGTAGGACGAGCCGATACATCAGGCCGACCAGCGCCGGCGCTACCATCAGCGGCAGCATCAGGATCGCCATCAGCCAGCTGCGCCGCTCGATCAGCGGCGACAGGAATATGGCGAGGAAAAGCCCGAGTGTGCATTCGAGTGCGGCCGTCAGAAGACCAAAGCGGAACGAGAACCAGCTTGCCTGCCAGAAGGCGCTATCGCTCCACACGGCGGCGAAATTCTTGAAGCCGGACAATTCGGGCTGGCGCAACGTCTCGAACGAGACGTCGGAGACCGAATAGATCAGGTTGACGATCGCGGGAAAGCCGAGAAAGACAAGGAGGAACAGCACCACGGGCGTGGCGAGTAACCTGAATTCCTGGACAAGGGGGCGTTGCGAGGCTTTCGTCATCGGACCGATCTGTGTCTACCTGTCTTAGGGTGTCGGCGGCTCACGGAGAGACAGTTCCCGGCGGGCGCCTGTCACTCCTTAACTACCGGTCTTGCCGAAGGGCACCGGCGACAGTCACCCGCCGCCGGTGCTTTCGCTTATTTCAGCAGTTCGGCCATGCCCTTTTCGGTATTGGCGAGCGCATCGTCGATCGATTGCTGGCCGGACCAGTAACCGGTGAACTCCTTGGCCTGCAGTTCATAGACCGACAGCGCCTTGGCCGAGGTGCCGCCGTTCATGACGTAACCGTACTTGCCGGCGAATTCGCCGAGCTTGACCAGATCCGGCCGTGCTTCCGCGACTTCGGCGACCACCTCGGGTGTCAACGCCGGTGCGCCGTTGTTCCTGGCATAGATCAGCGCCGCTTCTTTCGAAGACAGCCATTTCAGGAACAGGGCCGCCCCTTCCTTGTTCTCGGCGTTCTTGTTGAGACCGAAGCCGAGGCCGTGGATATGGGTGAAGCGCCCTTCCGGACCGGCGGGAGGGGCTACGGTATCGGTGACCTCGGCCACAGTGGGTGACTTTTCCTTACTGGTCAGATCGCCGGCGGCGGCGTTCCATTGCAGCATGGCCGCCACCTGACCGGAAGCAAAGGCCGCGTTCGCTTCCGCAAACTCGTAGGAGAGCGAGTCGCGCGGGGTTGCGCCGTTGTCGTAGAGCAGCTTGTAGATTTCCAGGCCCTTGCGATAGGCGTCGGAATTGACGGTGATCTTGCCGCTGTCGTCCATCCAGTTGGCGCCGTAGGCACGCGGCACCGACTGCCAGATCATGATGTTGAACAGCAGGTTCTTGAGCTGCAGCACGGTGCCGTAGCGCGTCGGGCTGTCCGGATTGACGGCTTGCGTGAAGTAAAGCGCCGTTGCGGCATAGTCGTCCCAGGTCCATTCGTCCGGAGCCTTCGGCTCCAGCTTTTTGCCCAGGTATTTCTCCGAGATCTCCGCATATTTCGCCTTTGCCGCATCGTCCTTCATCAGGGCGTCGATGAGGTCCTTGCGGAAGTACATGAAATGCAGCGACAGGTCGGTCGGCACGCCGTACTGCTTGCCTTCATACTGCATCGTCGAAAGCACCGAGTCGCCATAGACGGCCTTGGCCTCTTCAGACAGTACGACCGGCTCCATGAACGGCGCGTAGCGGCCGATCGAGTAGGTGGCGAGCAGGTTGAGGTCGAATGCCTTGGAGCCGGCGGCAAGGTCGGCCTGCAGCTTGTCCCAGAAGCCCTCACGGTTGAAGAACAGCAGCTCGACCTTGTCCTTGTCGGCAACGTCGGGCTTTGCGTTGTAGGTGTCAGCGGCGGCGCGCAGCGCCACTTCCTCCGGGCCGCCGGGCCAGCCGAGCACGGTGACTTCTGCCAGTGTCGGGCTTGCCAGAAGGCCGGCGATACTGGCTGCGAGCAGCGCTCCTCGTTTCATGGTCGCAAGTGTCATCTTTGGTTCTCCCTCAAAGTTGTTGTTGACGCTCTGCAAGATCTGCGATTCCGACCACGCCAGCGTTCTCCCCGAGTTCGGCGGCGTGGATCGATGGCTTGAGGCGCGGCGGAAGGTCGCCCAGCGCGCGCTCGATGGATGTCAGGTAGCCCGGCGCCAGCCCAATGCCGCCGCCGATGACGATTCGCTTCGGATCGAGCGCGAGTTGAATATTGCGGCACAGCAAAGCCGTTTGGCGTGCCGAGGCCTCGACGATCCGGCGCGCCCACTCCTGCCCGGCGTCGGCCGCTGCAAAGACCTCGCGGGCGGTGGCATCCTTTTGATGGACGCTGGCCTCCCCGGCTATCCAATGGCCGGAAACCTGGTCTTCGAGCGTATGGTGCGTCGCCTCATCAAGGCGGAACTGGCCAAAGTGCCCGGCAAGGCCCCCGAGCAGACGGCCGTTGACGACGATGCCGCCACCAATGCCTGTTGAAACCGTGAGGAAAACCATGTCCTCGCGCCGGCCGGCGCCGAAGCTGAACTCGCCCCAGGCCGCCGCCTGGGCGTCGTTGGCGGCAAGGACGGGCGAGCCCGAAAGTGCCGCGACCACGTCGGTCAGCGGGAAGCGATCGGGGATATCGAGCGTGTTGCGGTTGATCGCCGACCAATGGCCATCGTCGACGATGCCGGTAACGGCGACGCCGACCTTGTCGTAGCGACCGTTCCACATGGCGATGGCGTCGAACAAAGCCTGCAGCCATTCGGCCGGATCGCCGCCGCGGGGTGTCGCCATCTTGTGCGTTTCGAGAACGGTCCGGTCGCGCACCAGCGCCGCCAGCATCTTCGTGCCGCCAAGGTCGATGGAGAGGGTGGCCTGCGCCTGCGCCATCACATTCATGCCCCGCTCGATGCCAGGGTTTCGTCGAGCGCTGTGCGGAACCAGGAGGTCACGTGTTCCGGCCGGGTAATGGCGGAGCCGACAACGACGGTGAAGGCGCCGACCCGCAGCGCTTGCGACGCCTGTTCCGGGGTGCGGACGCAGCCTTCCGCAACGACGAAGGGTGTGAGCCTGCGCATGGCGGCAATGAGCGCGAAGTCCGGTTCGGTCGGCTCCACCGGTCCGGTGTAGCCGGCGAGTGTCGAGCCGACGATTTCGGCGCCTTCGCGCAAGGCCTGCGCCGCGTCGCTGCTGACAGAGCAATCGGCCATGGCGATCTTTCCTGTTGCCTGGATGCGCTCGATCAGGCGCCTGGTCTCGACCGGGCGCGTCCGTTGCGTGGCGTCATAGGCGATGATATCCGCGCCCGCCGCGGCCAATGCGTCTACATCCTCGATCAGCGGCGTGATGCGAACAGGCGAGGTCGTCAGGTCGCGCTTGACGAGGCCGATGATCGGCCGGTCGGTCGCCTGGCGAACGGCGCGGACGTAGTCGGCAGATTCGATCCGGAGCGCCGCCGCACCGCCATTAAGCGCCGCCAAGGCGAAGCCGACGACCATCGCCGCGTTGTCCATGACGCCGCCTTTGACCGGCTGGCAGGAAACGATCAATCCGTTCTTCAGGCTTTGGATCTCGAATGTCACGCCGGCTCCTCTGGCGCGGGTAACGACCTTTGGCGATATCAGCCGCTCCCCGCACGCATTTGCTACTCGGCCGCATCATGGCTTTGAGGCTGTGTCAGCCCGTACCGTTGCGACCCGATCAGGCCATTACGGTAACAGGGCAAGACCAGATTGCAACAGGAATTAAACTGGTATTATCGCATCAATTCGATGACGAAGTCGTAGACGTCGCCGCGATATTTGGTCTGGGTAAACTCGACGATCTGGCCGTCGGCGAGGAAGCAGCGGCGCTCCATGATCAAAAGGCTGGTGCCTTCGGGTGTCGCGAGCAGGCGGCGTTCTTCCTCGCTCGCCGGCTTTGCCTGCATGCGCTGCAGCGCCCGGACGGGAAGGGCGCCATGGGCGGCCAGATACTCGTAGAGCGAGGCGCCGATCGCCTCAGGCTGCGGCACGAAACGGGCGGGGAGTGCCGCGGTCTCGATGGCAATCGGGGTGTTGTCGGCGGTGCGCAGCCGCCGCAGGCGAACGATCTTTTCGCTGACGGGAATGCCGAGCGCCATCATCTCTGCCGGCGACGGGCGGCTGATCTCCCGCGAAATCCAGACGCATCCGGGTTCGAGCCCGCGCGACCGCATATCCTCCGAAAAGCTTGTCATCGTCGCCAGCGATTTTTCGACACGCGAAGAGACGACGGTCTTTGCGCCCTGGCGCCGATCCAATAGCCCTTCGGCGACCAGGCCCTCAATGGCTTTTCTCACTGTCACGCGCGATATCGCCAGACCCTCGCTCAGGTCCCGCTCGCTCGGAATGACTGCACCATGCCGTATGACGGAGGCGCCGATCGCCGCCTTGATCGCTTCGCCGAGCCGGCGGTAGAGCGGCTCGCCGCTCTCGCCGGACATGGTCTGCAACAGAAAATCGAGAGTTGCCTGATCGCTCATGGAGACACCTGCTTGAGATGCCTCCTTATGCAATATTTTTGCCCGGTGTTAAACTGGTATTGTACTGGGGGCCGAATTTTACGGCTTTTACCAAGCCGGTGCACGGCTCGACCGTTTATCAAGCCAGACTCAACGTCTGGCCTGCGGTGCCTGCACGATCGCCGCGACGATGAGGCGTACCAGTGGCAGCACGAGCAGCAGGCTTGGAAACGCCACCAGCCACGAAATGCCCCAGGCCTTCATCCACAGGGAGAACAGATCGGCTCTGAAGCCGGCATTGGCCGTGGTCGAGACGGCCGAGACGAGGCAGGACATCAGCACCGACAGCACCAGTGGCATGGCGACGGCGTTATAGCGCGGAGGAAGTTTCTTCGGCATTTGGGTCATGCTCCGGTTTCAAGGTTCAGGCGTGGGGCTGAAGGCGGGGATTGGCGCCGGCCGCCAGCTCTTCGATGAAGGACTGCAGGCTCCGGGGTTCCCGCCCAAGAGCGGCCCTGAGCGACAGGCTGTTGCCGCCAAGGCCGACGGCTGCGTAGTGCTCATAAACCTTGGCGAGCAGGCCTAGCTGGTGCTCGGTGTATTTTGCCCGCGCCGGAGCGGCCCATTCGTGGAAGCCGATCTCACCGGCCGCGATCGGCCGGCCAAGCGCCTTTGCCATCATCTCGGCGATCTCTTCCCTGTTGTGGCGACCATCGGCGCAGAGCTCGAGGCTGGCGTAGGCGAGCCGGTCCTCGGTCAGCGCGATTGCCGCCACCTCGGCGACGTCACGATAGTCGACGCGTGCCACACGCGCGGTCTTCGGAAAGGGTTCGGAAAAGACGCCCTGTTCGACGACGGTCGGCCAGGCTGAGCGGATGTTCTGCATGAAGTTTGCCGGGTGCAGGATGGTGTATTCGAGATTGGACGAATAGAGCGCATCCTCGACCGGTATCTTGGCAGCATGGTTCTTCAGCCGCGTGTTCGTCGGCTGGATGACCGAGGAGAAGACGAATTTTCGCACACCCGCACGGACCGACGCGTCGACCATCGCGATGCCCATCGCCGTTTCGTCCGGCGCGAAAGCCGGTCCGAGATGAAAGACGCCGTCGACGCCCTGCAGTGCGATGTCGAGGCTGTCGCGATCTCTAAGGTCGCCGACCGCAACCTGTCGGGCGCCAAGTGATTGCGCCAGGCCGATATTGGACTGATCCCTGATCAGGGCGCGCAAGACGGCGCCGCGGCGGACCAGTTCGGGCATGACAAGCCCGGCAAACCGGCCGGTTGCCCCGACGACAAGTATCCTATTTCCGGTCGCTTTCTTGCCTCTCGCTGTCATGCGATTTCGCCTTCCTGTGCTCGTCACTTCAATGTGAACGCAGATTATCGTTCGGCAAAAATTTGGACAATCATCCAAAAATGTGATTTATTCTCTACAAAAGCGGGATAATGGAATGAGCCGTATCGAAGACCTGGAAGTGTTCGTCGCCGTGGTGGAACTCGGCAGCCTGACGGCGGCGGCCAGCCGTCTTGCGCGGCCGTTGCAAACCGTCAGCCGTGCGCTTGCCGCTCTTGAAGACGATATTGGCGTGGAACTCATCCACCGCACGACGCGCCGCTCGACGCCGAGCGAGGCTGGCGAAATCTTCTATCGCCGGATCAAACCTGCCGTCGATGAAATCCGCGAAGCCAGGCTTGAGGCGGCACAGCGACGGATGGAGCCTTCAGGCGTGCTGCGGATCGGCGCGCCAGCGCTGTTTGCCCCGCGCTTCCTGATGCCGATCGTCGCCGAGTACATGCGGAAACATCGAAAGGTCGAGGTCGAACTCGACCTTTCCGATGCGTTCGTCGACCTCGCAGACGGCGGGCTCGACATGGTGGTGCGGATTGGAGACCTTGCTGACTCCGGTCTGATGGGAAAGCGATTGGGCGCGCTGCGCCGTGTGGTTTTCGGCACGCCGTCCTATTTCGCCGACCATGGCCGGCCGATGCATCCAAATGAACTCAAGCAGCACAATTGTGTCGTTCGTTCAGGTGGCGACCGGCCCGGCGCGTGGATGTTCTCGATCGACGGCAAGCCGCGTGAGGTCAAAGTAGCCGGCCCGTTGCGGGTAAACGCCATGACGGCAATCTATGCCGCCGTCTGCGAGGGGCTCGGTCTTGGCTACTCTCCGCTCTGGCAGATCGAGCACTTGATCGCCGAGGGTCGGGTCGAGATTGTACTTCAAGAGTTCGAGCCTGCGCCCGTTCCGATCCACGTGCTGTGGCGCGAGGGCAGGGTGCCGACGGCAAAGGTCCGGACATTTATCGACCTCCTCAGCAAACGGCTCAAACTCGATCATCTCTGACGGAGGCTGCGCGCACCTGCCGTCTACTTCGCGAACTTCTTTGCGCCGGCTACGCACAGCACGATGGCGCCGGTGACAGCCAGCATAGCCCAGCTAACCGGCTCGTGGAGAAGCGCTGCAGCAAGCGTGAGGCCGAAGAACGGTTGAAGCAGCTGCAACTGTCCGACGCCGGCGACGCCGCCAAGCGCGAGTCCGCGATACCAGAAGACGAAGCCGATCAGCATGCTGAAGACCGAGACATAGGCAAGCCCGGTCCAGGCCGCGCCATTCACCATCTCGAAGGACGGCGGGTTCGTGAAGAGGCCGATACCGATCATGACCGGCAGCGACAGTACCAGCGCCCAGCAGATCACTTGCCAGCCGCCGAGCTTGCGCGACAGGCTTGCTCCCTCGGCATAACCAAGACCGCAGACGATGATTGCGGCAAGCATCAGGAGGTCGCCGACCGGCGAGGCCGAAAAGCCCTGCGTGAGCGCGAAACCGGCAACCAGTGCACTGCCGAGGCAGGAAAACAGCCAGAAGGCCGGATGCGGTCGCTCGCCGCCGCGAAGCACGCCGAAGACTGCGGTCGCCAAGGGCAACAATCCGACGAAGACGATCGAATGGGCCGATGTCACATGCTCAAGCGCCAGCGCGGTCAGCAGCGGAAAACCGAGTACGACGCCGAAGGCAACGATCGCCAACGAGAAGAGATCGGCACGTGTCGGCTTGGGTTGGCGAAAGACAAGGAGCAGGCAGAGCGCAAGTGCACCGGCGATGGCCGCGCGCGCGACCGTCAGGAACACCGGGTCGAAGTCCATGACGGCAGCGCGTGTGGCCGGCAGCGAGCCGCTGAAAATCAACACACCCAGAAAGCCGTTTATCCAGCCGGTCGTCGTTCTGTCCATTGTCGTCTCCAATGAAAGAACACAAGGGGCGAAACGCCTTCGATTGGCGGCTTTTCCTTGGGTTCGGTTGGTTATTGATCGGCATTTTCGCCGATCGGCTAAATCTCTTCCTTCCGCGCGACAGGCATCTGC
>NZ_JACVAN010000022.1:0-125474 GCF_014851895.1 Ensifer sp. ENS11
TGTGATAGTGTCTGCCACGGCCCGTCTCCTATGCATGAGGCTCTGTGCGAGGATAACTCACGCAACCCTCGATACCTGCATATTGTGAGACGGGTCACCCGGTCCCAAGGCGAACATTTAGTCTAGCTACGCTTCCACTTGAAAACGAGCGTGCCGTCGTCTGCTCCCAAAACCTCGACCACGAGCGAAAGATCGCTTGCCTTGGCCGGCACCATAAAACTTTCCGCCATTCTGACTGTGCCGCCGTTTCCGGCATTTGCAAAAGCGAGGCTCGAACAGCGCGGGCGATCCGCCACTTCGGGATACATCTCGCGCACGATTGGTTCCGTCAGCATCAAGGGCTCGAAGCGCCGCCCCTCCGCATCCACCAGCCGAACGCGGCACGCACTCTGGGCCAGCATTGCCAGATCTTTCGGTTCGCTCTCGAATTCCGCCAGAACAACGCGCGCGTCATCAGATGGACCGGGCAGTCGTTTCAGATCCGCAAGCTTCCATTGCCCGCCCGCATAGGGCTGGACCACACCGCTTTCGACGATGATGTCGCGCTTACCGGAAAACAAAGGCATCTCACGCAAACTATCCCAGGCGTGGACCACTATCGCCAATGGCAGCACGGCGACGAGTGCCACGAGGCAGGTCCAGAACAGGCGTCTTTCGCTCATGACCTGCCTCTCGTCATTTTGCAGCCAGCGTCCACGGCATGCTGCCGCTGCCGCGCGCAAGCGTGATCGATGGTTTGATTTCCAGTGGTGCCTTCTGGTCGAGCGCGATCCAAAGTTCTTCGCCGAGAGGGGTCAGACCAGAGCGCGCGATGAGCAGACGACCGCCGCTGATCGCCGTCTCGGGCAACTCGAATGCTACGAGCACCGGCTTGGGCAAGCCCGGCTCCAGTCGCTCCGTCGGCAGATAGCCACGCATGGTCGAGAAGCGTTGACTAAGGGCATAGCGGATTCCGCTTGGCGACAACCATTCCGCTGATAGCAACGTCAGGCTCTCTTTCTTGGCAACCGCTGCACCTTCGATGACCAACCAGACACCCGAGCTTGAATAGTCGCGCACCCGTCCGAAGCTCTCGGTCTTGACCGCCCGCGCCAGATGCACATTCGCGGCACCATAGGCAAAGGCATGGCTTTCCACCCGCTCGCCCGCTTTGCCACGGATCGCAATCGGCGACGTGATATCGCCATAGCCCGGCGTGTTGTGCTGCATGGCGTAGAGCACGAGAGCGCCAAGTCCGAGCAACAGGATTGTACGCAACCCGGCGATCATCGCACTGCCTCGTCCGTTTGCCCGCTTACGGCCAGTTCGACGATGGCGGCCTTGCCGTCATCAAACCATCCGGGCGCGCCATAGAGATTGTCGCGCGGTTTGTAGATCTGCTTGGCGACCGAAAAGCGCAGCGCCTTCGGGTTCGGCAAACCCTCCGGCCATTCCCAAACAGCGATGAGTTTCTCCGGCATGCCAGGGTTGATCGCGCTCGCGATCCATTTGTCACGGGCGAGGTAGTAGACCGGCTCTGGAAGTTGGACCGACATCGGCGTCTCGATCGAGACGAGCTGCATGAACGCATTGCTTGTCGCGGCCGAGCGATTGTCGAGTTCAAGGTCGACCGTCAGGAACCGCTTGGGGTCGACTGGCTTGGTTCCCGTAGGGGGAACTTCCGCCATCGAGGCATTGTTTATCGTGATAACCCAACGACCTGTGTCGATTGGCTCGCCCATCCTGGCAAGCTCAACGGGAGCGGGATTGGCCGCCTGATAGACTGCGGTTGCGAAGGAGGCGGCCGCAGCTGCCATGCCTCCGATGCCCGTCACGAGCATCGCCAGAAGACGCCGCTTCAATTTCGACCGTCGCGCGATCGACATCGCACCTCCGCCCAGGTTTGATCGCTCCTGCAACCGCAAGATAGTATGGCTTGGCCGAGAAATCAAAGTTCTCAGGCTTTTCAGCAGTCCCCATCGCACTACGGCAGGCACCGCCGAGATCATTCTTCACTTATCTTGATCTTGCGGAGCTTTCCAAAACTCTTGTCTAAGGCGGGCAGCCGCCTCTCGTAGTTGACCTTGACATGGGGGGACGCACCGTGGTCGCTCTCCTTCATCAGGACGACGACCAGCCGACTGTCTGCGAGGGAGAGATGCACCTCAAACGGTTCATCCGCCTGTTTGGCGCCGATGTTAGGCCGCCATCGCCCAGTTCCGCTGGCGTAGGATGTCGGGCCGTAACTGTTGGCAGTCACAACTGCCGACCAGCCCGCTTCGCTGACAACGGTAAGGACAGTGCCGTGCCGAACAACGCTGAGGCAGCCTTGGCAGCGTATGAGCGTCGCGCCCACTTCGCGCCAGAGCCCAGAAATTCCGCTATCGTCCGCCCGCACGGATTGCGCCGCCAGCAGCAAAGTACCGATCAAAACCAGTAAGCCTACACGTCCGCTCACCGAAGCTCGTCTCCACCAATCCGTTCAGACATTTCCTATTGGTCGACTGGGCACGAAGATCAACTTTTGCAGGCAAAAACGAATTAACGCAACCCGGCAGATTACGTTTCGATCCGCAATTTCATTCGGTCGGCGGCAAAACAGCTGCGGGAATACTCCACGGGCTTGCCGTCGAGGTCCGCATTGACCGACTGCGCCTCCAGCACGATCGCACCAGCCGAGAGTTTCAGCATCGAGAGTTCGTCGCTGTCGGCATGGCGGGCGACGATCTCGGTCGAAACGCGCACGTAGTCGTCAAGGCCGTGGGCGGCAAACGCTTTGGTTACGGAATGCCGTTGCTCGAACTCTTCCGCCATGCGGGGAAACCGGGCGGCGGGATAGTAACTTGACGAAACGGAGAGCGGACGGCCATCGCCGCTGCTGACGGTGCGCAATTCGATCACCGGTTCACCCGGCGCGATACCCAGTGCCGAGGCAATGTCGCCAAATGCCTTCAGTTCGGCATGGCCGAGCAGGCGGGTACCGATCTCCTTCACCTGCCGGCCGAGACCCTGCGAGAAGCGGGTGCGACGCGAGATTGGATAGCTCACCCTCTCCTTGCGCTCGATCATCGTACCGCGGCCCTGGACGGCACGAACCAACCCTTCCTCGGCAAGGGCTGCCAGTGCACTCCTGACGGTGTGCCTGTTGACGCCAAACTCGCCCGCAAGCACCGTTTCGGGCGGCACCATGCCGGCAGCGTCGTAGTCGCCATTGCTGATCGCCAGCCGGATCCGGTCTGCGATCTGCCGCCAGAGTGCGACCCCTGTCTGCCGTTCAACCACTTTTCGCATTGCCATGTCACAAGCCTGTCATTTGCGGACGCTAAGGAAAAGTATAAGATGTGCACTTGTCTAGATCAATAGACATTTGAGGTGAAAATGATGGATGCGAAGCTGAAACAGGAAAGTCCGCCGGAGATGGCGCGCAAGGAAGGCATGCGGCTGCTGGCCCGCGCGTCTTCGGAAGAACTCATGGCCGCCTGGGAGGCACTTGCCGACAAGCCTGATGTGTCGCCCGTGCGCGGACCGGAAACGGGCTTGGTCATGGTTCGCGGCCGCATCGGCGGCGGCGGCGATGCCTTCAATCTGGGCGAGGCAACCGTATCGCGCGCGACGATCCGGCTTTCGACCGGCGAAATCGGCCATGGCCAGTTGCTGGGCACTGACAAGCAGCGCGCCCGCCTTGCTGCAATCTTCGATGCGCTCTTCCAGCGTGAAGCCGACCGCCCGGCCGTCGAGGCGCTTCACCGCGCAATTGCTTCGCGCATCGAGGCGGAGGACCGCCGCAGCGCAGAGGAAACCGCCGCGACACGCGTCGACTTTTTCACCATGGTTCGCGGAGACGACTGATGGCCAGCCAATCGCAAATCTATGCCGGCGCCTTCGCCGACCCGGTGTTTTCCGCCCAATCCGTATTCAAGAGCCTGATGGACGGCTTTGCCCGCCCGGGGCAGATCATCCGCCTGGAGGCGTCGAGCATCCCGCCGGCGCCAATGGGCGCGGCTGCCGGAGCCGTGGCCTTGACGCTGTGCGATCACGACACGGCAGTCTGGCTCACGCCCGCCCTTGGCAAATCCGCAGTACCGCAGTGGATCGCGTTCCACACCGGCGCACCGGTGACGGACACCAAAACCGATGCACGCTTTGCCTTTGTCGAGAAGGGCGCGCCGGTTCCGGGCTTCGACCAGTTTTCGCTCGGCACGCAGGAATACCCGGATCGCTCGACGACGCTCGTCATCGAGATTGAGGCGCTGACCGGCGGCGAACCGCTGACCGCCCACGGACCTGGTATCAAGGACGACATCACCATTGCGGTGCGTGGCCTGCCTGAAGTCTTCCTAGACTTTTGGAGCGCCAACCGCGCGATTTTCCCGCGCGGCATCGACCTCGTGCTGACATCAGGCGACAGCGTTCTCTGCCTGCCGCGCACCACCCGACTCGTTCGCCAGGAGGTTTAACCCATGTATGTTGCAGTGAAGGGCGGCGAAGCCGCCATTGCCAACGCCCATCGCCTCCTTGCCGATCGGCGCCGCGGCGACCGCGCCCTACCGTCGATCACCATCCAGCAGGTCGTCGAACAGCTCGGCCTTGCCGTCGATCGCGTCATGGCCGAAGCCTCGCTTTACGACCGTGAGCTCGCAGCCCTTGCCGTGCGCCAGGCGCGCGGTGACATGATCGAGGCGATCTTCATCCTGCGCGCCTACCGCACGACGCTGCCGCGCTTCGGCTATTCCGAGCCGGTCGATACCGCGACCATGAAGGTCGAGCGCCGCGTCTCGGCCACCTACAAGGACCTGCCCGGCGGACAATTGCTGGGCCCAACCTTCGACTACACCCATCGTCTGCTCGACCCCTCGTTGATCGACGACGCAGCGGTCGAGGAGCCGGCCGTCAAGGAGCCTGGCGAACATGTGATGCGCGTCTCCGACATTCTCGACGGCGAAGGGCTGATCGAAGGCGACGGCCGCATGCCCGAAGGCCATGTCATGGGCGACCTCACCCGCGAGCCGATGGAATTTCCAATGGCCCGCGACCTGCGCCTGCAGGCCCTGGCACGCGGCGACGAGGGCTTTCTGCTGGCGCTCGCCTACTCGACCCAGCGCGGCTATGGCCGCACGCATCCCTTCGTCGGCGAAGTCCGCATCGGCGAAGTCGAAGTCGAACTGGACCTGCCCGAGCTCGGCTTTGCCGTCTCCCTCGGCGTCATCCGCGTCACCGAGTGCCAGATGGTCAACCAGTTCATGGGATCGGCGAAACAGCCGCCGCAGTTCACCCGCGGCTACGGCCTCGTCTTCGGCCAAAGCGAACGCAAGGCCATGTCGATGTCACTCGTCGACCGCGCGTTGCGCACCGACGAATTCAGCGAAGACATCGTTGCGCCGGCGCAGGACCAGGAATTCGTGATTTCTCATGCGGACAACGTGCAGGCGACCGGTTTCGTCGAACACCTGAAGCTGCCGCACTATGTCGATTTCCAGGCTGAACTCGACCTCGTTCGGCGCATGCGCCGCGACTATGACGCTGCCCGCCCCGGCGGCCAGGACGGCATGAAGGAGGCCGCCGAATGACCGACCTTGCCACCTACAACTTTGCATATCTGGACGAGCAAACCAAGCGGATGATCCGCCGCGCCATTCTGAAGGCGATCGCCATCCCAGGTTACCAGGTTCCCTTCGCCTCGCGCGAAATGCCGATGCCCTACGGCTGGGGCACCGGCGGCGTGCAGGTTACCGCGTCGATCCTCGGACCGAAGGACGTGCTGAAGGTCATCGACCAGGGTGCCGACGACACCACCAACGCCGTGTCGATCCGCGCCTTCTTCCAGAAGGTCGCCGATGTCGCAGTGACGACGAAGACTAAGGAAGCAACCATCATTCAGACGCGCCACCGCATTCCCGAGGAAGGCCTCAGGGAGGGCCAGACGCTGGTCTACCAGGTACCGATCCCGGAGCCCCTGCGCTTCCTCGAGCCGCGTGAGACCGAGACCCGCAAGATGCACGCGCTCGAAGAATACGGGTTGATGCATGTGAAGCTCTATGAGGACATTGCCCGCAACGGCCATATCGCCACCACCTATGCCTATCCGGTGAAGGTCGAGGGTCGCTACGTCATGGATCCCTCGCCGACGCCGAAGTTCGACAATCCGAAGATGCACATGTCGGAAGCGCTCCAGCTTTTCGGCGCCGGCCGTGAAAAGCGCATCTATGCGGTTCCGCCCTATACCGAGGTCGTCAGCCTCGATTTCGACGATCACCCGTTCGAAGTGCAGAAGTTCGACAAGCCCTGCGCCCTCTGCGGCGCCGAGAACGTCTATCTCGACGAAGTGGTGCTCGACGACAAGGGCGGACGCATGTTCGTCTGCTCCGACACCGACCATTGCGAAGACCGCCGCGACTGCGGCCATGCTGGACACATGCTTGCCCGCCAGGAGGCCGCAGAATGAGTGCCGTACCGCTTCTGAAAGTCAACGACGTCTCGAAATTCTACGGAAGCCGCATCGGGTGCCGGAACGTCTCCTTCGACCTCTTCCCCGGCGAAGTGCTGGCGATCGTCGGAGAATCCGGCTCGGGCAAGACGACGCTTCTGTCCTGCCTTTCGACCCGGTTGATGCCGACATCCGGCATCGTCGAATACCATATGCGCGACGGCCAGTATCGGGATCTCGCCCGCATGGGCGAGGCCGAGCGACGCTTCCTGATGCGCACCGACTGGGGCTTCGTCCACCAGAACCCGGCCGATGGCCTCAGAATGACGGTCTCGGCCGGTGCCAATGTCGGCGAGCGCCTGATGGCCGTTGGCGACCGGCACTATGGCAACATCCGTGCCGCCGCCAGCGACTGGCTGGAACGCGTCGAGATCGGCATCGACCGCATCGACGACCAGCCCCGCGCCTTTTCGGGCGGCATGCGCCAGCGCCTGCAGATTGCCCGCAATCTCGTCACCTCCCCTCGCCTCGTCTTCATGGACGAGCCGACCGGCGGCCTTGACGTTTCGGTGCAGGCTCGCCTGCTCGATCTCGTGCGCGGGCTTGTGCACGATCTTGGCCTTGCCGCCATCATCGTCACCCACGATCTCGCTGTCGCACGGCTTTTGTCGCACCGCATGATGGTGATGAAGGACGGCGCCGTCATCGAGCAGGGGCTAACCGACCGCGTGCTCGACGATCCGCGCGAGCCCTATACCCAGCTCCTCGTCTCCTCCATCCTGCAGGTATGACGCATGATCCCGAAAAGTAAAAATCGGTTTTCGATCAAGATCATGCGCAAAGGAAAGTAAGAATCATGGCTACGCCCCTTGTTGTTTCCGAAGTCGCAAAGAGCTTCACCATGCACCTGCGCGACGGCGTGCGCCTGCCTGTCGTCGCCAACGTCTCCTTCTCGGTCAAATCAGGCGAATGCGTCGTCCTTGGCGGCCCCTCAGGCGTCGGCAAAAGCTCTATCCTGAAAATGCTCTACGGCAATTACGGCGTCGATGAGGGCCAGATCCTGATGGAGCACGACGGCAAGCTGGTGAACCTCGCCACTGCCGAACCGCGCACCGTGCTTGAAGTCCGGCGCGCAACGCTCGGATATGTCAGCCAGTTCCTGCGCGTCGTGCCGCGTGTCTCGGCGCTCGATATCGTCGCCGAGCCGCTGCAGGCGCGTGGCGTCGCCATGGAAGATGCCCGCGCACGGGCCGCCGAGCTTCTGTCTAAGCTCAACCTGCCGAAAGAACTATGGTCGTTGCCGCCAGCCACGTTCTCCGGCGGCGAGCAGCAGCGCGTCAACATCGCCCGCGGCTTCATCACCGACCACAAGATCCTGCTTCTCGACGAACCGACGGCTTCGCTGGACGCGAAAAACCGTGCGGTGGTCGTCGAGATGATCGCCGAGAAGAAGGCGAAGGGAACGGCATTGATCGGCATCTTCCACGATGAGGAAGTCCGCGACGCGGTGGCTGACCGCATTCTCGACGTATCGGCCTTCTCACCGCGAAAGGCAGCCGCATGAGCCATAAACTCGGTCTTGAGCCTTTCATCCACCCGACCGCGAGCGTCAACAACTCGACGCTCGGCCGCTACACCGAAATCCACGAGCGCTCGCGCCTGGAAGAGGTCGAGTTCGGCGACTACTCCTACATCATGCAGGACGGCTCGATCTGGTGCGCGACGGTCGGCAAATTCGTCAATATCGCTGCCGCGGTGCGCATCAACGCCACCAACCATCCGACCTGGCGCGCAACGCTGCATCACTTCACCTATCGCGCTCCGAACTACTGGGACGATACCGAAGTCGATCACGATCTTTTCGCCTGGCGCCGGTCGAACCGGGTGACGATCGGCCATGACGTCTGGATCGGTCACGGTGCGACGGTGCTGCCAGGCGTCAATGTCGGCAACGGTGCGGTGATCGGAGCCGGCGCTGTCGTCTCCAAGGACGTGGCACCCTATACGATCGTCGGCGGCGTGCCGGCAAAGCTCATCCGCGATCGGTTCAATGCCGGTATCGGCGAACGGATGGACAGCCTTGCCTGGTGGGATTGGGACCATCAGCGCCTGCGCAAGGCGCTCGACGATTTCCGCGAGCTGACGGCCGAAGAGTTTCTCGTTCGCTACGCCTGAGCACGCCGACATCAGCGCCGCAGTTGGGGCCGAAGCTGCCCCGCGGCAGAAACGCCTCGAAAGTCCGGATTGGTGGGGGTTTGCGGACGCTAGGGAGCGTCATGTGAAGTTGGATGTTCGCCGTCGAGCGCGCTTTCTTCAGTCCTGGATTGCAAACCAACTGATTGCAACTAGTATATATCACCCAGAATCACAAAGCTTATCGGGGGTAAGGACAATCATTTCTACCGACAAAGAAAGCCGACAGGCATCCGCAAGTTAAACCGCAGTGCGCGATAGGGATATACACTATGCAAGCGGGATAAAGCCATGCGAAGTGACGTAAACATCACCTCGAATACATATTGCAGATTATGCCGTTCCGGGCGCATAAATGTCATCGGCACCGCCCTGGAAAAAAGGTGGCGGACGTTGGCCGAATAGAGGAACTGCACTGACCTTGTGACTTTGAATTTTCTTCTCTGCCACTCACCGGAAGGAACACGGAGATGGCTGTATGAAGTTGCTCAGAGAACCTCTACTGCATTTCGCCGTCGCCGGCGCTGTCATGTTTGGCGGCTACTCATGGTTGCATGACAATCGGGCGCAGGACGGGGCTGAACCTGTCCGCATCGGCGAGGGCGACATCCGATGGCTGAGGCAGACGTGGTCGAGCCAATGGTTACGTGATCCGACCGCCGGCGAGTTGAAGGGAATGGTCGACGGTCTCCTGAACGAAAGGCTTCTGGCACGCGAGGCCAAGGAGATGGGCCTCGATCAGGATGACACCATCATCCGCCGCCGCCTGGCGCAAAAACTCAAATTCATGATTGAGGACACCGCCCAACTGGCTGAGCCGACTGAGGCGGAACTGCGGAAATTCTACGCCGCCAACTCGTCGCGCTTCGAGACGCCTGGCAAGTTGTCGTTCAAGCAGGCCTACTTCAGTCCCGAGCGCCGCGTTGACGCTGCGGCAGACGCCAAGGCGGCGCTCGCCAAATTGAACGGCGGCGACGTCGAGCCGGCGGCAGGCGACCGGCTGCTCCTCGGGAACAGCTTCGACGATGCAGACGCAGCGGCTATTTCGGCCATGTTCGGTGCCGATTTCGCGCACGACGTCCTGGCACTTCAACCGGGCGGGTGGAGCGGACCGGTGAAATCCGGCTATGGCTTCCATCTGGTGTTTGTCACACAGCGCGCGTCGGCAACTCCGAAACCTTTCGAAACGGCGCGCGACGCTGTTCTCGCCGAGTGGCGCAGCGCGAAGCAAGCCGAGCTTACCCGCAATTATCTCGCCGAGCTTCGCAGGAAGTATGGAGTCGAACTGGATGACGGCGTGAGCGCGACTCTGGGTTCCGAGCCCGCGTCGAAGGCGGCTGCGAAATGAGCGCGCGACCCCGCCCATCCGTGTTCGTGCGAGAGGCTTGCCCCGCAGCGAGGTTGGTCTGGCTGGTTGCACTTACAGTGGCTGCCATGCTGTTCTCGGAGGCCGCCATCGCCCATGAAGTGCGCCCTGCCTACCTCAGCATCCGGGAAGAAGCGCCGAACGAGTTGCGCGTACTCTTCAAGACGCCCATGCAGGGCAATGCGCGGCTGGCGCTGAAAGCCTTGTTTTCCGGCAGGATCGAGATGATGACCCCGGTCGTCTCGCATCCGACCGGCGATGCGATGGTACAGACCTGGCGCATCCGAACCCTGGAGCCCCTCGCCGGCCAGACGGTGCTGATCGACGGGTTGCAGAACACCATGACCGACGCCCTGGTCCACCTGGTGCTTGCCAATGGCAACACCTGGACGGCTCGGCTGACACCCGGCACGCCATCTGCGCTGATACCCGCATCGCAAAGCACCTGGGGCGTCTTTACCACCTATGTTCGTCAGGGCATCGAGCACATCGCGTTTGGCTTCGATCACCTGCTCTTCGTCGCCGCTCTGATATTGATCGTGCGCGACTGGCGCAGGCTGGTGAAGGCGGTTACCGCCTTCACCGTTGCTCACTCGATCACGTTGACCTGCGCGACGCTCGGCTGGGTGACACTACCATCGCGACCAGTCGAGGCGATGATCGCCATCAGCATCGTCATGGTGGCGGCGGAGATCGTGCGCATGGAGCGTGGCCAGACCAGCCTTGCGATCACCAGTCCATGGATGGTGGCCTTCGCCTTCGGGCTGCTGCATGGTTTCGGTTTCGCTGGCGCGCTTGTCGAAATCGGCTTGCCGCAAGGCGACACCCCGCTGGCATTGGTGGCGTTTAATTTCGGGGTCGAACTTGGGCAACTGGCGTTCATCGGAGCATTGCTGACGCTGGCGCATGTTGTCCGTCGCTTTGCCGCAATGCCGCGCGGGGCAGCCGTTGCCTCGGCGTACGCGATCGGGATTGTCGCGGCATTTTGGTGCGTCCAGCGGCTTGACGCCATGTTCCTGTAGGGCAGCGCAAGCCGTGAAGTTCTTACAGTTCGTTGAGTAGGAAAGATGAGAGCGAGAAGTTAACCGTCGATCGGGAGGATGTCATGCGCGTTATGATGCCTTTGGCCGGATTGGCCTTGGTTGCGACCACGGCATTTGGTTACCCCACACTGGCACAGGAAACCATAGATAAGGGGACGCTCGATCCCAATATGGTCGACACACTCTTCCCGAAGCCGGGGTATTCGCCTTACGCCGGCAATAGGTTCCCGTCCCGTCCGCTGTTTGGCGATACGCACCTGCACACGTCTCAGTCGTTCGACGCCATCGCCTTCGGCAACTCCCTCGGACCGGAGGAAGCCTATCGCTTCGCACGCGGCGAGGAAGTCATCTCCTCGACCGGTCAGCATGCACGATTGAGCCGCCCGCTTGATTTTCTGGTCGTGTCCGATCACGCCGAGAACATGGGCACGCTGGGCGAAATCAAGACCGGAAACCCGACCTTGATGAATGATCCTGAACTGAAACGCTGGAACCAGATGATGGCAGCCGGCGGCGACCAGGCGATGAACGTCTACTACGAAATCATGGCGAGCGTCGGCGGTGGAGGCAAGCCTTTGCCGGCTGCGCTTCGTTCGGACGAACTGACGCGGTCGGTATGGCAAAAGAACGTCCAGGCTGCGGATAAATACAACGATCCCGGCACGTTTACTGCGTTGATCGGCTATGAGTGGTCATCCAACACCGGCGGCAACAACTTGCATCGCGTGGTCGTCTTCCGCGATGGCGCGGAAAAGACGGAGCCGATCCTGCCATTCTCGTCCTTGCAGAGCGACAATCCGGAAGACCTATGGAAGGCTCTCCAAAACTACCAGACGAAGACCGGCGGCAGCGTGCTCGCCATCCCTCATAACGGCAATCTGTCGAACGGCCTGATGTTCCCGTTGATCAATCCCGTCGGAGGAAAGCCTATCACCGCGGAGTATGCGCGCACCCGGGCAAGCCTTGAGCCGCTGATGGAAGTTACCCAGATGAAAGGCGACGGGGAGACGCATCCTACTCTGTCGCCGACTGACGAGTTCGCCAACTTCGAGCGGTGGGATATGGGCAACCTCGACCTGAGTGCGGCGAAAACTCCTGATATGCTGCAGTTCGAGTATGCGCGCTCGGCCCTCAAGAACGGCCTGAAACTCGAGAAAGAGCTTGGCGTGAACCCGTACAAATATGGATTGATCGGATCGACGGATTCCCACACGTCGCTCGCCGCGGTCGAAGAGAACAACTTCTTTGGCAAACTCCCTGCGGCAGAACCGAGCGCCGGCCGCGCGACACACCCAATCGCCAAGTTCGGCGACAAGGAGGTCATGGGCTGGGAAGTCGCTTCGAGCGGCTATGCTGCCGTCTGGGCGATGGAGAACACGCGTGAAGCCATCTTCGACGCGATGAAGCGTAAGGAGGTCTACGCCACCACTGGGCCGCGGATGCTGGTTCGGCTGTTTGGCGGATGGGAGTTCGCCGAGGCGGACGCCAAGACGCGAAGCCCGGCAGCGGTCGGATACGCCAAGGGTGTTCCGATGGGAGGTGACCTGCCGCCCGCGCCCGCAGGGAAAGAGGCTCCTACGTTTCTGGTGGCTGCGCTGAAGGACCCGATCGGCGCGAACCTCGACCGCTATCAGATCGTCAAGGGCTGGATGGATGCGGCGGGGCAATTGCACGAGCAAGTCTATGACGCCGCATGGTCCGGAGAACGTAAGCCTGGCGCTGACGGCAAGCTGCCGCCTGTGGGAAACACGGTTGACGTCGCCGACGCCACCTGGACCAATACCATCGGCGCGCCAGAATTGATCTCGGTCTGGACCGACCCCGCCTTCGACCCGGCCCAGCGCGCCTTCTACTACGCTAGAGTGCTGGAAATTCCGACGCCGCGCTGGACGGCCTACGACGCGAAGTACTTCGGCGTCACCATGCCGTCCGAAGTGCCAATGACGTCGCAGGAGCGGGCTTACACGTCGCCGATCTGGTACAATCCTGCGGGCTAGGCGAGAAGGTTGATACCGACCACTATGCGGCGTTGGCCGCTTTGCGCCAACACCGGTCATTGATTGCCAAAGTCTCGATCTGGTTTTAGCCTCAAGAAGCCCCACGTCTGTGACCATCTTAGAACTACGATTCTGAATCTATGGATATTTTTATGACTGAGAAATATCGACTACCCGAGACGTTCAACACCGAACGCTTCTTTGTCCGAAAGGCCCAGGCATCTGATGCGGCGTCGGTTTTCGAAGGCTGGGCCACTGACGTGGACGTTACTCGCTACCTGGTCTGGAGGCCCCACTCCGACATTTCGCAGACTACCGCTTTTCTGGAGCAAGCGGAGCGAGAGTGGGATGCCGGGACAAGTTTTCCATCTCTGATTGCCCTGCGTACAGCGCCAGAGCAGATCATTGGAACGGTGGAGCCGCGCGTAGCTTCCGGGCGGGTATCATACGGCTGGATCGTTCGCCGGGACCACTGGGGACAGGGGGTTGCCACAGAGGTTGTTAGCTGGTTGTTGGAACATGCTCTCGCGCACCCAACTATATTTCGAACAGAGGCGACTTGTGACGTCGTCAACATCGCGTCGTCGCGCGTGATGGAGAAGGCTGGCATGGCCCGTGAAGCTGTTCTGCGCCGCTATCTTCTTCATCCAAACGTCTCGAATGAAGCAAGAGACGCGTTGCTGTATTCTAAGGTCCGCTGACGGCGAACGACCGGTTTGGGCCAGGCGCAAGACCAAGACAACAAAAAGGGCGCGGTTGGGAGGACCCGCGCCCTTTTTTGCGAGGAGTGGACCGGACGGCGTTATCAGGCGTCGACGTCTTCCTTCAGAAAGTCGGCGGCAACGCGAGCTGTCAGCGCCAGCGACACCGCGCCTGCATCCGGATGGCCGATGCTCTTTTCCGCAAGCGGCCGCGCGCGGCCGAGTTTCGGCGTCAGGCTGGACGTGGCGTCAGCCGCATCGCTAGCAGCCTTGGCCGCCGCCTCCCAAGCCTTGTTCAACGACTTCAGGTTTTCAAATTCCCGCTCCAACGTGTCGACGAACGGCACGAGGGCGTCGACCAAGGTCTTGTCGCCGACGCGGGCGCGTCCGAGACGGGTGACGCCGTCGAGCGCGAGCCGCGCACCTTCTATGATGGCCGCATCCGCAGGCTTGTCGTCGTCGGAAAATGCGTTGCTCCAGGAGCGAAGAAGCAGGCCCCAGATTGCGCCCGACGTGCCGCCCGCGCGATCGGCCCAGGCATCGCCCGCCGTTGCCAGCACACTGGCAGCGCCTGCCCCAGCCGCTACCGCAGAGTTCGCGGCCTCCTGGGCCGCCGCAGAGCCGCGGCGCATGCCCTGGCCATGGTCGCCGTCGCCGGCAAAGGCGTCGATACGGCCGAGTTCGTCTTCAGCTTGCTTCAGGGCATCGGCAACCTTGCCGATCAACCGGGCAATGCACTTACCGCTTTCCCTGGAGGCCTGCGACGCAGGCGCGAAGGTCGCGGGACCATCCTCATCGGAAATCGTATCGGTCGCCGGCTCCGCGTTGATGATCGCGCCCTTGCGCAGCACCGGTGCATCGCATGGCGCACGCCAGTAGGATTCAAGCTCTTCGTCGAGCCAGAGCAGTGACAGCGAGCAGCCCTGCATGTCCAGGCTGGTGACGAACTCGCCGCATTCCGGATCGACGATTTCGAGGCCCGCCGCCTTCAATTCCTGTTCGACAGCGACCCAAAGAACGAAAAGCTCTTCGTACTTGGTTGAGCCCAGACCGTTCAGCACCGGCGCAACCTTTGCCGTCCCGGCCGGACGCTCGGCCAGCAGTTTGCCGACAAGCAATTTCGCAAGCTCGGTTGCCGTTACGACCTTTTCTTCGCTGATGCCCGGCTCGCCGTGAATGCCAAGACCGAGTGCCATTTCGCCCTTCGGAACGGTGAAGAGCGGACGGTTCGCGCCCGGCAGGGTGCAGCCGCCGAAAGCGACCCCGAAAGAGACGGTGCGATCATTGGCAAGGCGGCTGACGCGCTCGACCTCGTCCAGCGACAGACCGGCTTCGGCCGCAGCGCCTGCAATCTTGAAGACCACGAGATCGCCGGCGATGCCGCGGCGCTTAGGCGCCGTTTCAGCGGCAGCGCTGGCAACATCGTCAGTCACCGGCACGATGCGCACGTCGATGCCTTCGGCCCGAAGGCGTTCGGCGGCAACGCCGAAATTCAGGACGTCCCCGGCATAGTTTCCGAAACCGAGGAGAACGCCGCCGCCCTGGTCGGCATGACGGCAGACACGCGCGACGGCAGCGGTCGACGGCGAGGCAAAGACGTCACCGGCGACGGCAGCATCAGCCATGCCTGGGCCGACATAACCTGCAAAGGCCGGATAATGGCCGGAGCCACCACCGATAACGACGGCGACCTTGCCCTTCGGCACCTTGGTCGAGCGCACGACGCCGCCCTTCACCAGGCGGACATTGCGGGCATAGATGGAGCTGAAGCCGGCGAGCGCGGTTACGGCGAAATCTTCCGGTGCGTCAAAGATCGTGGTCATCGCTACTTGTTCCTTAGTCGCGAGGCAGAATGCGCCTCAGATAGTCCCGATTGGTTGCGCTGACGGAAAGGCCATCGCCACCGTAATGCTCGCAGAGGAACGGGCTCTGGAACCCGTGCGAAAGCGCCATGCGAATGGCGGAACGGTAGTTGATCACGCCGAACTCCAGCGGGGCTGGATGGGTGACGATCAGCCCCGAAGTTTCGTCCTCGGTGCGGTTGTAGTTCTTGACGTGCCAGTATTTGGCAAAGGGTGCAACCTTCGCCATCATTTCCTGCCAGTGCTCGACCGGACGATGCAGGCGGATCAGGTTGCCGAGGTCGGCGTTGATGCCGACATTCGCAAGACCGACGTCGGTGACGAAGCGCACCGCGCTATCGGCGGAACCTATGTACGTGTCTTCATACATCTCGAGCGCCAGCTCGATGCCGAGTTCTTCGGCATGGCGGCCGAGCTCGCGGATGCGCGAGACACCCTTCTGCCAGATGGCTGCGTCATCAGGGTTCTTGACGCCATCGACTGTCCAGAACCACAGCGCCTTCTTCTGCGCATCGGTCAACGGACCGAAGAATCCGAAGGAGACCGAACCTGCCCCGATCGCGGCTGCGGTATCGATGACCCGATGACCATAGGCGAGATACTCGTCACCATGAACAGGATCGATGACGCTGCGACGCGCAGTCGAGATCCCCGGCATGGTCAAGCCGAGATCACGCGTCAATGCGACGAAGCTCTCAAGCCGTGCCGGTGACAAATCGGCAAGACGGATCCAGCTGTCGGTCGGGTCGAGCTCAGTGAAGCCGGCATCGACGACGTCATCGAGTGTCAGTGCCCATTCCTCGACCGACTGGTCCTGAACCGAGCGGCCATCCGCCAGGATGTTCGGATACTGGATCATGGCGGCCGCGATAGGCCAGGTGTCACGGATCCATTTGCGCGGCGCGTTTGCCATGGCGTTTCCCCAATTTTTTGAAGTTTGGTGCGGCGGCTCCGTCAAGCCGCCGCGCTACCGTCGCCCGGCGATGTTGCATCATCGCCCTTGCGCTTGCGAACCAGGCCGATCAGTCCGAAGACGACAGGCGACAGCAGCATTGCCAGGCCAAGGCCCATCAACGACGAAACCAGCGCATTTGACCAGAAGATATTCAGCGATCCGCTCGACAGAAGCATGGACTGGCGGAAGGCATCCTCGGCCTTGTCGCCGAGCACCATGGCGAGAACCAGGGGCGCCAGCGGATAATCGAGCTTCTTGAAGACGTAGCCCAGCACGCCGAAGCCGATGACCATGAAGATATCGGAGACGGAATTGGCCACCTGATAGGCGCCGGAGAAGATGACCGCGACGATGATCGGGCCAATGATCGAGAACGGTACGCGCAGGATCGAGGCGTAGAGCGGCACGGTGGCGAGCACCAGGATGACGGCGACGACGTTGCCGAGATACATCGAGGCAATCAGACCCCAAACGAAATCGGGCCGGTCAGTAAACAGCATCGGACCGGGCGTCAGGCCCCAGATCATCAGGCCGCCCATCATGACGGCAGCCGTGGCCGAACCGGGAACGCCGAGCGCCAGCATCGGCAACAGTGCCGAAGTGCCGGCCGAATGGTCGGCAGTCTCGGGTGCTACGATGCCGCGCGGGTCGCCCTTGCCGAACTTCGACTTGTCGCGTGCCGAACGACGGGCGACGCCATAGCTCATGAAGGAGGCTGCGGTCGGGCCGGCAGGCGTGATGCCCATCCAGATACCGATGATGGTCGAGCGCGCGATCGTCAGCCAGTAGCGCGGGATTTCCACCAGGGTACGGCCGATTTCGGCGAGCCTGACGCGCGCCTTGATGCCTTCGAAGCGCAGCCCTTCTTCCGTTGTCAGCAACAGTTCGCCGATGCCGAAGAGGCCCATGACGGCGATCAGGAAGCTGACGCCTTTGATCAGGGTCGGGATGTCGAAGGTCAGGCGCAGATCGCCGGAGATTGTGTCCATGCCGACCGATGCAAGCGCGAAACCGATCATCATTGAGACGAGCGTCTTGAACGGCGATTGCGCACCCATCGAGATGAAGCTTGCAAAGGCAAGGAAGTAGACCGCGAAGTATTCCGGTGACGAGAAGCGCAGCGCGAAGTTCGCGACCCAGCCCGACAGGAGCGTGATCATCACGACGCCGGCAAGCGCACCGATGCCGGCCGAGACGAAGGCCAGCGTCAAGGCGCGGCTCGCCTGCCCTGCCTTGGCCATCGGATAGCCGTCGAAGGTGGTTGCGACCGACGAGGGCTCGCCCGGAATATTGAACAGGATGGATGTCGTCGAGCCGCCGAACAGCGCTCCCCAATACATGCAGGAGAGCAGGATGATGGCGGAGATCGGATCCATGGAGAAGGTCAGCGGCAACAGCAGCGATACGCCGTTTGGCGCGCCGAGGCCGGGCAGAACACCGACGAGAATGCCGAGCGTGACGCCGACCATCATCAGCAGGATGTGATTCCAGCTGAGGATGTGGCCGAAGCCATCGATCAGAAGACCGATATTTTCCATGTCATTCCTCCCGGGGAAACTTTAAGCGGTCAGGATCAGTAGATCCCGAACCATGCCTCAACCGGCCCCTTCAAAAGCGGAACCTTGAAGCCGATCTCGAATACGATGAAGAAGAAGAGCGAAACGGCCACGCCCGCCGGCAGTGCGATCCACCACTTGTAACGCCCCTGGAAGAGCATCGCGCCGGCGATATAAAGCGCCGTCCCGACATAGAGCCCGAGCCAAGCGGAGACGCCGGCAAAGGCGACAAGAGGCAAGAGGAATGAGGCAACGACGCGGGCGCGGGCGCCGTCGATGAAGATATCACCCGTGCCGCGATGCTTCACGAATGCACCGATCGCATTCGCAATGCTTCCCAGAATGATCAGAACGCCGATGTAGAAGGGAAAATAACCAGCCTCTGGGCCGAAATCGCTCCATCCGGCGCCGACATCGGAGGCGCCATAGCAGACGGCTGCGCCAAAGATACCAGTCAACGCGGCAACGCCAAGCTCCACCGCGAAGCGGGAAAGCCCATTCGCACTGTTCTCACTCATGATCGTGACCTTTCAAACCGGTTGACGGGCGCTCCCCTTCGCGCGTCATGCTTGACGCGCGGCGCTGTCGAGGCGCCCGTCCCGATATATCGCCTGATTTAGTTGGCGAGCCAGCCTTCGCGCTTCAGAACTTCGCCGACTGCGGCGCCGTCCATCTCGATGGCGGCCTTGAAATCGTCGCCAGCGATGTAAGCGGGAGACTGCGAGGTATCGGCGAGATACTTCGCCCACTCCGGCGTTTCGGAAACCTTGCGCATCAGGTCCGCATAGAACTTGACGGCATCGGGTTCCACGCCAGCCGGCAGCCAGACGGTGCGTGGCATGGAGTAGTTGTCGATGGCAATGCCCGTCTCCTTGCAGGTCGGGATGTCGCTCCAGCCCTTGTCGCCAGCAACCTTGGCGTCGTTCGTCAGCTTGACGCTCTTGAAGACGCACAGCGGCTTGACCATGCCGGCCTGCCACTGGCCGAGGTTTTCACTCGGGTTGTTGACGTTGGCGTCGAGGTGTTCGCCGGCGAGCTGAACAGCCGCTTCGCCACCGCTCTTGAATGGGATGTAGTTGATGGTCGCGCCGGTCGCCTCGTTGATCATCGAGGTGAGGATCTGATCGACGTCCTTCGACTGGCTTCCGCCGATCTTCAGTCCACCTTCCTTGGCCTTGGCGGCGAAGTCGGCAGCCGTTGCGTAAGACGCCTTGCCATTGACCCAGAGAATGAATTCGTCGGAAGCAAGCGCTGCAACAGGCGTCAGGTCCTCAGCCTTGTAAGGCACCTTGGCGCGGACCGGCAGCAGGTAGGCATTGTTGGTGCCGAATGCGAGCTTGTACGCGTCGCCCTTGTTGGTCGCCGTGTAGACGAAACCTTCGGCGCCGCCGGCGCTGCCCTTGTTGGTGACGACAACAGGCGCCTTCATCAGTTCGTACTTGCCGATGATCGCCTGGATCGTGCGCGCGAAGATGTCCGTGCCGCCGCCCGGGCCAGCCGTGACGACGAATTCAACCGGACGGTCGGGCTCGAAGGCCGACGCCGGAGCGGCAACGCCGAATGCGGCTGCCATGATGCATGCGATAGAAACGGATTTCTTCATATCTAGTCCTCCCGTTGAGTGAGATGCGGCGCAAGACCTCCTCCTGCGCCGGTAGTGCTTGAAAGCGCGCGAAATCAGGCGGCAGCCGAAAGGGCAGCCTTTTTCTTCGCCATGCGAACGGCGAGCAGAAGCGCCTCGCGGCTTGCGCCGACATCGGCAATACCCTTGCCGGCAATGTCATAGGCCGTGCCGTGGGCTGGAGTGCAGAGCGGGAACGGCAGGCCGCCCATCATCGTCACACCCTTGTCGAAGCCCATGAGCTTCATCGCGATCTGACCCTGATCGTGATACATCGTCAGGACGGCATTGAAGCCTTCCTTGAGTGCGCGCACGAAAACGGTGTCGGCCGGGAACGGGCCATCGACGTTGTAGCCGAGCGCCTTGGCCTTCTCGACCGCCGGCTCGATGATGTCGATCTCTTCCATACCGAAGCTGCCGCCGTCGCCGGCATGCGGGTTGAGGCCTGCAATCGCGATCTTCGCCTCTTCGTAGCCGGCTTCCTTGAGGCAGGCCTGTGTCAGTTCGACCTCGGCCAGAATGCCTTCGACCGAGAGATTGTCAGCCACATCCTTCAACGGAATGTGCGAGGTGACACGCGCATTCCAGACCTTCTCGAGGACGTTGAATTCGCGAACCTTGCCGGTGAAGCCGAGCACGTCGGCAACGAAACGAATCTCGTCGTCATAGCCGGGATAGGCAAAGCGCATGGCCTTCTTGTTGAAGGGCGTGAAGCACACGGCCTCGGCCTTGCCGGCATGAGCAAGCTCCAGCGCGGTGCGGAAATTGCGCGTTGCAAACGTGCCGCCGGCGAGCGTCGCCTCGCCGCGATCGACGTCTGCCGGATCGAGATGACCGAGGTCGACGAATACGTGACGGGCGGTCCCGGCCTTGTCGAGATCCTCAAGCGAAGAGGGCTCGAGATCGAGCGTCAGACCGGCAGCCTTGGCGCCTTCGTCGAGAATGCGGCGATCGCCGATCGTGATGATGTGCGCGGCCTCGCGAATATCGGGAAGGGCCAGCAGCCGCGCGGTCAGCTCGGGGCTGATGCCGGCGGGATCGCCCATGGCAAGCGCGATGACAGGACGCGCGCCGTTACCGGCAGCACCATTGGTCGTCATGTGAGATGTCCTCCACTTCATGCTTCTCGCAGGCTGTCATACGTTATTCAAAATTCTGCATCAAGTCTTTTGTATTCTGTATGCAGCATTTTCTGTTGACGATGACGAGCCCTGTCTCCATGCTTCAATCAGACAGTGCTGATTCAATCGGCACGCACGGGGAACGGATGGCCGACACGCGGCCACCAAACGCAGAAGCAAAATGATGAACGAAATCACACCACTGGAGAGACGCGCCGACGGCGGCCCCGGCCCGATCAGGCGAACCGCTCTGCATGACACTCTTGTCAGCCACCTGCGCGACATGATCATCGAAGGCGACCTGTCGCCCGGCACACGGCTGCATGAAGGCCAACTCGGCGAGCAGCTCGGCGTGTCCCGCACGCCCTTGCGCGAAGCCATCAAGTATCTGGCGAGTGAAGGGCTCGTGGAGCTCGTGCCCAGTCGCGGCGCCGTCGTGAAGCGCTTCAGCGCCAAGGACGTGCACGACATGCTGACGGTGTTGCAGACGCTGGAGGAACTTGCCGGCAAGCTCGCCTGTGAAGCGGCAAGCGACGCCGGCATTGCCGAAGTTCGCGCCCTACACGACGAGATGGTCCGCCGCTACAAGGTCGGCGACCGGCTGCAATACTACAAGCTCAACCAGCAGATTCACTCGGCAATCGTCCAGCTCGCCGAAAATGCGGCGCTCGCCGACATGCACAGCGTCTTGCAGACACGGCTGAAGCGCATCCGCTTCATCGGCCACGAAGGCCCGGAAAAATGGGCGGCCGCGGTTGCCGAGCATGACGAGATGATCGTTGCGCTCGAAGCCCGCGACAAGGCCAAGCTGTCCGAAGTGCTCGGCCGTCACCTGATGAACGCCTGGGAGCGCGTTCGCGCTTCGGTTTGAAGAAGCGTCGCAGTTGCGTTCTAAGCTAACGGGCTCTTTCTTGCCCTGGGTCCTATTCTCAGGATCGACCCCATATATTGAGCGGCCCCGCCCTGTCCGTCGCCCCATGTATGGCGGCGCCGAGATGACATGTCCGTGATCCAACTTGATGCGTATCCGGGATACGCATATTTTGGCGAGGAAGGGGATCGGCGATGGCGTCTCGAGACAGGATGAAAAGGCACCCTGAGCGTAGTGGCGCAGCTGACCTCGTTCGAGCGGAAGTGCTGGTTCCGCGCGATCGACGCAATGATATTGTCAGCGCCGCCGCAGGCATGCGCGAAGATCGCAGAAAACGTAAGGATCGTTTAGCGGAATATCTCACGCTGGCGGCCGAGCGTTATGGCTTGCGAATATTCGACAATATCGACGTCAAGAAGCTCGATGATGTCCCAAGTCGGTCACGGGTCGTAGCGAATGCGCTCATCGAAAGAGGCGATGCCAGAGCCTTTGCGATGGGAAGGGAGATGTTGTCCATACTTGATGGTGGTCACTGACGGCTTTGACCGAGCTTCAACGCAACATCATGGTGTCCATCGCCAGAACCGCTCCGAGAGCAGCTAACTGGCGGGCGGTGTAGTTCTCAACATGTACCGGCCCGCGTGTGTCGGATGACATTGATAATAGCGACTCGGACATCAGTTCGCGGCGCTAACACGGCATCGCGCATTCCTTGAAGCCAAGTATGACGGCAAGCTGATGGCGCGCGCCGTGACCTTCGATAAAAAGAAGCAAACTCGATCTGTCACGGTCGAGGAAAACGTGAAGCCAACACACGATCGGCGGCGTGGGGACTACCGGTTCAATGAAGCCCGCCAACGCCGAGCAGCCGCTCGACCGCGTCGTGGTCGCTTGAAAGCGCCTGCGGCGTGCCGGCCCAGGCAACGCGTCCGCGCTCCAGCACGATGACCTGATCGGCAAAATCGAGCGCGCTCTGGATGCGCTGTTCGACCAGCACGATGGTCATGTCGCCGGTCTTGGCGAGCTCGGCAAAGGCCTTCATCAGTTCCTCGCAGATCACCGGGGCAAGCCCCTCGAGCGGCTCATCCAGCAGCAGGATCGACGGACGACCGAGGATCGAGCGCGCCGTCGAAAGCATCTGCTGCTCGCCGCCGGAAAGCTGGCTGCCGAGGTTGCGCCGCCGCTCGTGAAGCCGCGGAAACATGTCGTAAGCCTCCTGCAGTGCAGTCTTCGGCCGGTCCTTGAGACCGACGAACAGGTTTTCCTCGACGGTCAGGGTCGGAAACACGCAGCGCGCCTGTGGCACGAAGCCCAGGCCCTTGCGAGCGCGTGAAGCGCTTGGCAGGGATGTCACATCAGCATCGCCTATGCGAATACGACCGTCATAGCGTTTCGTCTGGCCGGCAAGCGTCGCCAGCAGCGTGGTCTTGCCCATGCCGTTGCGGCCGAGAACGGCCAGGCGCGCGCCCGCTGGAACCGAGAACGAAATACCTTCGAGCACCCGCGTCGGCCCATAACCGGCGGACAGGTTTTCCACCTCAAGCGGCGTGGCTGGCATTGGCATAGCTCCCCAGATAGGCTTCTCGCACCCGCGGATCCTGGGTGACATCAGACGGCAAACCGTCAAAGATAATGGCGCCAGCCGCGAGGACAACGACGCGCTTGGCAAAGCGGAAGACCAGATCCATGTCATGCTCGATCATCAGCACGGCGAGATCCGCCGGTAGATCGGCGAGCGCCTGCTCGATGCGACCGGTGTCGCTCTGCGGCACGCCGGCTGCCGGCTCGTCGAGCAGAAGAACCTTCGGCTTCAAGGCAAGCGCCACGGCGATTTCAAGCAGGCGCTGCTGGCCATAGGCGATCTCACTGACCTTGCGATGCATCAGTTCGCGAAGCCCGAGCTTGCCAAGCAGTTGCCCGACTTCATCCATCACATCAGGCATCAAGAGAAAATTGCCGAACAGACGACCGGAGCGGCCGTCGCGCTGTAAAACGGCGAGCGCAACATGCTCGGCCGGCGTCATGTCGAGAAACAGGCGCGTGACCTGGAAGGAGCGCACCAGCCCTCTCCTCACCCGGCCGATGGCATCGATACGGGTGACCGTCTCGCCGCCGAGGCGAACCTCGCCAGAATCAGGAACAAGGTTGCCCGTGACCAGATTGACGAACGTCGTCTTGCCGGCGCCGTTCGGGCCGATCAGCGCCACGCGGTCGCCCGGCGCCATACTGAGACTTACGTCATTGGTCACTGCCAGGCCGCCAAAGGCACGCTTGAGGTTGCGAACTTCAAAAATGGGCTGCATCACTTTGCCTCCCGGCGGCGGGCAACGAAGGCGGCTGCCGTTCCGTAGAGCCCCTTCGGCGCGAAGAGGACGACGGCGATCAGCAGGGCACCGACCATCGTCAGCCAGTGGAACGGATTGGCGGCGGAAACGACGTCTTCGAAGAACATGAAGACAATGGTGCCCGTGAGCGCGCCGAACAGCGAACCAGTTCCACCGAGAACGAGCATCACCAGGCTTTCGGCCGACATGGTGAAGGACAGGCTGTCGAGACCGACCACCTGCGTCGAGATGGCGTTGAGCGCGCCGCCGACACCGGCCACGGCCCCGGCGATGACATACATCTTCATCAGCGCGCCCTTCGGCGAAGCCCCCATGGAGCGGATGCGGATCGGGTCTTCCTTGATGGCGCGACACAGCATGCCGAAGGGCGAGCGCACGATCAGCCGCAGGACGGCGAAGACAAGCACCAGCAGCACGACGCCGAAGACGTAAGCCGTGCGTCCCCACAGGTCAAACTCGTAAAGACCGAGCAAAGCGCTCGGCGCGATGCCGGACAGGCCATCACTGCCGCCGGTCCAGGACGACGCCTTGTTGGCGAACTCATGGAAGAGGTGGATGAGGGCGATCGACAGCACCAGTTGCGGAAGACCGTGTGCACGCAGGATCACCGCTCCGCAGATGAGGCCGGCAACGGCGCCGGCGGCAATGCCGAAGGCGAGCATCGCGAAGGGATCGTTGATGCCGTAATGCGCCGAGACAATTCCCGCGGCATAGGCACCGGCGCCGAACAGCGCCGCGTGTCCGAGCGTCGCCACCCCGCAATAGCCGGTGACGAGGTCAAGCGAGAGCACCAACAGCGCGATGGCGATGATGCGCGTCAGCAGCGCCAGATTGTTGGGAAACAGGAAGTAGCCGACAATAGCGAGCGCCAGAATGACGCCGAGACCGATCAGGTCGCCGCCGCCGAAGCGGCGCTTGCCCGCTGTCCGTGCAATCAGGTCGTTGGTGGTGGTCATGGTCATCCCTTGGCTCTCCCGGCAAGTCCGCGCGGGAAGACGCAGATGATTGCGATGACGGCCAGATAGAAGAAGAATTCGCCGAACTCGGGCATCAGGTAGCGGCCGGTCGTGTCGATGCCGCCGAGCAGCAGGCAGGCGACAAGCGCGCCGGGGATCGAGCCCGCACCGCCGACCGACACGACGACCAGGAAGGTCACCATGTAGCGCAGCGCATAATAGGGTTCGACCGGCAGAAGTTCGGCACCGACCACTCCACCGAAGGCGGCAAGGCCAACGGCAACCGCGAAACTCACGGCATAGACGATCTCGGTGCGCACGCCGAGTGCAGCGGCCATGGCGGCATTGTCGACCGAGGCCCGCAGCTTGACGCCGAACGCCGTCCTTTCAATCGCGTACCAGAGGGCGATGGCTACGGCGAGGCCGCAAAGGATCGCAAAGAGCCGATGCGTGGCGATCGCGCGGAAACCGAGATCGACAGAGCCCTGCAGTTGCCCCGGCAGCGGCACGGTCTTCAGCGTCGGCCCGAAGACATAGTTGGCGATGCCGATGATGCAGAAGGTGATGCCGATCGTCATCAGCACCTGGGTCAGTTCCGGCGCCCCATAGATGCGACGATAAAGCAGACGCTCGATCGGGATGGCGATCAGGATCGTGCCGAACACGGCAAGCACGATGGCAAATCCATAGGCAAGGCCGAGGTCGCGCGCCGCATAGGAGGCGATGTATCCGCCGATCATGGCAAATGCGCCATGCGCAAGGTTGACGACGCGCATCAGCCCCATGGTGACGGAAAGCCCGATGGAGATGACGAAGAGCACCATGCCATAAGCAAGGGCATCGATCGCGATGCTGAAGACTGTTTGCATGGGGCTATCCGATGCCTTTCGTTATCACTGACGGCTGAGGGGCGGACGAGACGAACCCATCCCCGGCAAACAGCCGCACGCGCGTGGTTCGTTTCCGCCTTCAACGGAGGCACCGAAACGCTCCATCTTTCCATTTCAGGTATTCCCGGATGGAAAAACGCACCGCGCCTTTCCTGGAAATGCGTCCCTATCTTATGCATTCCCTTTACGGAAAACCGCTTCGCACTTTTCCTGGAAGTGCATCCCTATCTTTTGCATTCCCTTCACGGAAAACCGCTTCGCACTTTTCCTGGAAATGCTTTGGGGCGCCCGGATCGCTCTATTCGCCGGACGCCGGTGTTTTGCGGCCAATGTGGGCGGGGCTCAACGGGAACCCAAATTGCCCAAAAGCCTATTTCAGCGCCGCCAGACCGGGATCGCCCTGCTTCTCGAAGGTCTGAACTTCCTTGTTGTAGTAGGTGCCGTCATCAGCCTTGGTTACTTCGCGCAGGTAGATGTTCTGCGTGATGTGGCGCGATTCCGGATCGATGGAAACCGGGCCCCTCGGGCTCGTCCAGGAAAGACCCTTGACTGCATCGACGGCCTTCTGCGCGTCCTGCTCGCCGCCGGTCGCCTCGATCATCTTGTAGATCACATGCATGCCATCATAGGCGCCGACCGAGGGGAAGGAGAGTTCGGCCGGATTGCCGATGGCCTTTGCGGCCGCTTCGACAAAAGTCTTGTTTTCCGGACTGTCGTGCGAGACGGCGTAGTGGAACGTCGTCTGGATGCCGAGCGCTGCTTCGCCAAGCGCCGGCAGATCGGATTCCTGCGTCAGATCGCCTGGAGCAAAGAACTTGATGCCGCCGCTCTTCAGGCCGTTTTCGTTATAGGCTTTGACGAAACCAAGCGTGGTCGGGCCCGACGGCAGGAAGGCGAAGACGCCTTCGGCACCAGAGTCCTTGATGCGCTGCATGATCGGCGAGAAGTCGTTGGTGGCAAGCGGCATGCGAATGGCTTCGACGACCTGTCCACCGGCCGCCTCAAAACCGGCCTTGAAGGCATGTTCAGCATCGACGCCCGGGCCGTAGTCGCTGACCACCGAGATGACCTTGGAGACGCCCGCATCCTTCGCCACCTTGGCGATCGGCGTCGAGGTCTGCCAGGTGGTAAACGAGGTACGCACCACCAGCGGGCTTTTGGTCACGATCGCCGACGTCGCCGCGTTCATGATCACCAGCGGCACGTTGGCCTGTTCCAGAAGCGGCGTGACGGCCATTGCATCGGGAGTGAAGTAGAAGCCGGCCAGATACTGCACGCCTTCCTTGACGACCAGCTCCTGGGCAAGCGCCTTCGATTGCGCCGGATCGGCCTGCGGCACGTCGCGATAGATGATCTCGATATCATCGTCGCCGACCTTGCTGCCGTTCAACGCCATATAGGCGTCGATGCCAGCCTTGAAGTTCTTGCCCTGCAGCGCGAAGGGACCGGAAAAGGGTCCAACGACGCCGATCTTGATCGTGTCCGCATAGGCTGCACCGCCCATGACCAAGGCCGCGAGCGCGGCCAGAATTGTCCGTTTCATATTTCCTCCCTGTGGCACCGTCCACTCCCGCTGCGGGCCGTCATCGCAAAGCAATTCGATTTTGATGTCTGTCAGTTTGCCATGCGAAACGGTGATGCAAAAATGAAATATGGGGTGGAAATCATAATTCAACAGTTATGTTTTGTCTTGGTTTTCGGTGAGCGTTTAACTATGGCACTAGCACCGGAGACCTGGGTCCAAAGCGTGTTGAACAAAGCGCTGCCCGGCGAAGACAGAGATTTAGCGCTTAACCCAAGGTGCGTACCGATTCCTCCCGGCACCGGCAGAATCTCGCCGCGTGACCAACCTTTGAATTCGAGATCTTCGGTGCGGAGTACTTCTCAGGGAGCGCACTTCCACGCATGAATTCACGCAGGAAATTCGTGCTGCGGCGAAGCGAGCGCAGCTTCTACGCGATCCTGCGATAGCAGCAGTGACTTCCATCCACGAGGAGAGCGATGGTCGATAGCGCACCATCTGGCGCAGCGATCAACTGGTTCGTGTTCGCAGATCGGTTCAATCAAAAAAATTGAACACTTCATTCGTTCGCACAAACTTTGGTTTGGCGGCAGTCGTTCCGACCACCTGGGAAGAAGCCTAACGCCAATGCGCGCTCGGCCGTTCATAATACCGTAATCGAACTTTCATCGTTTCATCATTCGATTTGGCAGGGAATGTCACACTCAACTGTTAGCAAGCGCTCCGGCTCATTCGTGTCGCCGATTTTGGTGACCCCCATTCTGCAAGGAGCGTTTTGCAATGAGAGACTCCGCCACCACGTTCGCACTTATCAGCCTGATGGCAACCGCCGCGTTTGGCCCTTCACCAGCAGCAGCTGAAACGACGAAATTCGAATTCTGGTACGGTCTTTCGGGTGATCTTGGAGAGCGGGTTCAGGAAGCGTGCAAGAAGTTCAACGATAGCCAGCCCGAATTCGAAATCGTCTGCACCACGCAAAACGGATACGACACGACCCTGCAAAACACTATTGCGGCATACCGCGCCAAAAAACAGCCCGCGATCACGCAGATCTACGATGCCGGCACCCTGGACATGATGCTGTCCGGCGCGTTCGTGCCGGCCAAGAAGCTGATGGCCGACAACGGCTATACGATCGATTGGAACAATTATTTCGGCGGCATCGCCAACTATTATGCGACCGCTGGGGGCGAACTGAATTCCTTCCCCTTCAATTCCTCGACTGCAATGTTCTATTACAACGTCGATGCGTTCCAGAAGGCCGGCGTGGACTTCAAGCCCGACACCTGGGAACAGGTCGAGGAAGCGGCCCGCAAGCTGAAGGCCGCCGGCTTCGAATGCCCGCTCGCTTTCAACTTCGACACATGGCCGCTCATGGAGCAGTTTTCGGCCATTCATAACCAGCCGATCGCCACCAAGGCGAATGGTTACCAGGGGCTGGATGCCGAACTCGTCGTCAACAAGACCAAGTTCGTCGATCACGTGAAGTTCTTCAAGAAAATGGCAGACGAGAAGCTCTTCGTCGTCAAGACCAAGCAGCTTGGCATGGATACCGTCCCTGCCTTCACGTCCCAGACCTGCCAGATGATACAGACCTCGATCGCCGACCATGGCACCATCGGCAAGTCCCTTCCCGAGGGCGTGAAGTGGGATGTCGCCATGTTGCCGGTATGGAAAGGCACAGAGCGTCAGAATTCGCTGGTCGGCGGCGCATCCCTTTGGGTGCTGGCTGGCCGTCCGGAAGCGGAATACAAGGGTGCAGCAGCATTCCTCAACTACATCGCGACACCGGAAATGGCCGAGTGGTGGTCGACGGTGACGGGATACATTCCGGTAACGAAGACCGGTTTCGACGCGATGAAGTCCAACGGCTTCTACGACAAGGCGCCCTACAAGGGGCGTGAATTTGCCATCCAGAGCCTCTCGTTCACGCCGACGTCGGAAAATACCCGTGGCATTCGCCTGGGCGGCTTCACTCAGATCCGCAAGGAATTCGCAACGGCCCTCGAAGCGATCTTCATGCAGAATGCAGACGTGCAGGCCGAGCTCGACAAGACGGTCGAACGTGGCAACGCAGTGCTGCGTCGCTTCGAGAAAACCTACGCCGGTCAGACGCTGAACTAAAATCTGATCCGTCGGGAGCCTGCCTGAGCGATGGCAGGCTCCCATACCTGTTCTTACGCACGGAATTTGCACACATGGACAAGCGCGCGGCCTTTCGTAGCTGGTGGCTGCCCAGCCTATTCGCCCTGCCACAGATCATCCTGATCCTGTTCTTTTTCTACTGGCCGGCGGTCGCGGTGTTGCGCTGGGCATTCACGCTCGAACCGCCCTTCGGTGGAACTGCGGAATTCGTCGGACTTGCCAATTTCAAGGAAGTGTTCGCCGACCCGCTCTACTGGAATTCCGTTGGGGTCAGCCTGGCGTTCGCCCTTTGTGGCACCTTGGCTACGATCTTTATCGGCCTTGTTCTTGCCCTGGCGGTTGACCGCCAGCTACCGGGTTCCGCGCCCTTCAGGTTCCTCTACATCCTGCCTTACGCGATTGCGGGACCTGCTGCCGGCATGGCCTTCCGTTTCATCCTGTCGCCAGAGCGCGGGCTGATGGCATCGGTCAACGCCGCCTTTCCGGACTTCTGGAACCCAGCCAAGTATGGCAGCCATGCCCTTATTCTCGTCATCGTCGTGTTTGCCTGGAAATGGGCGGGCTACACTTTCATCTTCCTTCTCGCAGGTCTGCAGTCTGTCCCGCGGTCGCTCATCGAGGCTGCAGCGATGGACGGCTGCGGCCCGATACGCCGCGCGCTCGACATCCAGATACCGATGCTTGCGCCCACGCTTTTCTTCCTGCTCGTGATCATGATGACCGAAGGTTTCGTCGGTGCGGACACTTACGGCATCGTCGCGCGTACGACGGATGGCGGCCCGAACCACGGCACGGATGTGATGGTCTTCCGCATCGTCGAGGAGGCGTTCCGTGGACTGAACTACTCCGGCGCGTCGGCCCAGAGCCTCGTGCTCATCGGCCTCATCATGATCTTCACCTTTATCCAGTTCCGCTTCATCGAGCGCCAGGTCCATTACAAGTGAGGCAGTCATGATTCAGCGGACCCCTTTCGCAAACGCCCTCACCTATGGCGTGATGATCTTCGGCTTCCTCCTGCTGATAGGTCCCTTCATCGTCATCGTGTCGGGCGCGAGCCAAACGTTTCAGCAGGTCAACGCCATACCCTTCAGTTTCCTGCCGCAGGATCGCCTGTTTGAGAATATGAGCGCCGCCTGGACGCGGGCGAACCTCGGGACGGCGATGTTGAACAGCTTCGTGATGGCCAGCCTCGTGACTGTCGGGAAGGTCGCACTGTCAGCGTTGACTGCCTTTGCCATCGTATTCTTCCGAACCCCGCTGAAGGGCTTCTTTTTCTGGATGGTGTTCATCACGTTGATGCTGCCGCTTGAGGTGCGTGTCGTGCCCACCTACGCAGTCGCTGCCGATTTGTTTCAGCCCGTACGGCTTCTCATCTCCGCTGCGACTGGTTTCGAGGTGTCCCTCGACTGGAACCTTCTCAACTCCTACGCCGGTCTCACGCTGCCGCTAATCGCAACGGCCACCGGAACATTCCTTTACCGCCAATTCTACCTAACTCTGCCCGATGAACTAGCCGAGGCCGCGCGAATGGACGGGTCGGGCCCGGTCCGTTTTTTTATCGATATGCTCTTGCCGCTCTCGCGCACCAACATGCTCGCTCTGACCACGATCATGTTCGTCTACGGCTGGAACCAGTATCTCTGGCCGCTCCTGATGGTGACGGACCCTGCCTATAAGACCACGATGATGTCGCTGGTCGCACTCCTGCCGGCCGACAACGGCACGCCGGATTGGAATGTGACGCTCGCCGGATCGCTGATCATCATGCTGCCCCCATTGGTCGTCGTTGCCGTCTTGCAGCGCTGGTTCGTACGGGGCCTGGTGGCCACCGAAAAATGAAACCGCTTCCCCCATCTGCAGAATAAAAGAGGTCCTCGTTCATGGCTGACATCGCAATTCGCGCCGTGCGTAAATCTTACGGCAAGACCCCCACCTTGCATGGCATCGACCTTGTTTTTGCGTCGGGAGAATTCGTGGTGATCCTCGGCCCATCAGGCTGTGGCAAATCCACACTTCTCAGGATGATCGCGGGACTGGAGGAAATCACCGCGGGTGAGATCGCCATCAACGGACGGGTCGTTAACAGGCTTGAACCGCGCGAACGCGGTTGCGCCATGGTGTTTCAGAATTACGCCCTCTATCCGCACATGACGGTCGCGGGAAACATCGGCTATGCCCTGAAAGTCGCTGGCGTACCAAAGGCAGAGCGCCTTCGCCGCATCGAGGAGACAGCCAAGATCGTCGGGCTCGCCGACTATCTCGATCGCAAACCCGCGGCCCTCTCCGGTGGCCAGCGGCAACGGGTTGCCATGGCGCGCGCGATCATCCGCGAACCGAACGTATTCCTTTTCGACGAACCGTTGTCGAATCTCGATGCCAAGCTTCGTGTCACCATGCGCGCCGAGATCCGCAAGCTCCATCAGCGCCTGTCGGCAACGTCCGTTTTCGTCACGCATGATCAGGTAGAAGCGATGACTCTCGCAGACAAGCTGGTCGTCATGAACAAGGGCGTCGTCGAACAGGTGGGCCAGCCGCTTGACATCTACCACCGCCCAGCAAGCATTTTCGTCGCCTCCTTCATCGGTTCGCCGGCGATGAACCTGTTTGACGCTCACATCAACGTCGATGACGCCTGCCTTGCGTTCAGCGGCACGAAGATGCCGATCGACAGGGCTCTTGCCACACGCTTGGGTGAAAGACGTGTGACCGTGGGCATTCGTCCGGAACAGTGTGTTGTTGCCACTGGGGCAAGAGGCATCTCGATGAAAGTGGACTTTGTAGAAGAGCTCGGAGCTGGCCGCGTCATCCACTCGGAATTGGATGGCCAGCCCTTTGCAGCCTGTGTCGATGAAGAGACGTACGTAAGGCCTGGCGACCGGATCGCGCTGGAACTGCCGCTTGCACATTTGCATTTGTTCGACCGAGAGACTGGTCGGCGTATCGAGCTTGAAGTCGAGCCTCGCAGTGGCCGCAATGCGCGGCAGGTGCTCGAAGCAGTCTGATCATCGCAACATCGAAGGAGATGGAAATGAACGAGTTCATATCCGCTATTGGCTTTTGCAACCGGACGGGCAAGGGAGATCTGTCGAGCCTTGACGCTTCTTTGCGCGAAATCGCCGATACGGGCGCGGATGCCTGCGAGATCGGGATCTATGGCGAGGAGATCATCAGCCGAGGTCGCCTCATCGAGGATCGGCTCCAGCGCGTCGCCGACATCACGCGCAAGTACCGTTTCAAGAAGCTTTCGCTGCACGGTCAGATCGTATCCAACTTCATGGATCGCCAGCATCACGATTTGCAGAAGAAGGTCGTGAGAGCGATGCTCGAGCTGTGCGATCGGCTCGGCGCGGGAATCCTTGTCCATCACTCCGGCGCGGCGCAGCTTGCCGCCGGAGAGAGCGCCGCTGATCTCGACAAGATGGAACGCGACGCACTCGCAGAGATGTCGGATATCGCAAAAGGATATGGGGTACGCATCGCGCTTGAAAACATTTTCACGACGGAAACGGGACAGTATCGGCAAACACCGAGCCAGGTCGCCGAAACAGTCCGTTCGATCGGCTCCGACAACGTCGTTGCGCTTATCGACTTCTCGCATGCCTACATCGAGGCCACGCATCGCGGGCTGGATTTTCGCGAGCAATTGCGGGCAATGGCACCGGTGGCAGGCCACCTGCATGTTCACGACAGTTTTGGGCTGCCCTACTCCATGAACCGCTTCTATCATCCAGCTGAGGCGACGGCACTAGGCATCGGAGATTTGCATCTGCCAATTGGTTGGGGCGATATTCCTTGGGATGACATCTTCGCCGAACTGATCTTCCTTCCAGACACGGCATTAATCATGGAAATAAACGCCGAGCGTTTTGCCGATCAGCAACCTGCGAGCCTGGAACGGGCAAGGCGTTTGGCTACCGTGGTGGGCCTTCGATCAGCTGCCTGACGAAGTTCCGGATAGCGCGTTACCATCCATGTTGATTGGTTGTCCGGCCGCACATGTGCGGCGGGACAACTGCACCATCCCTAGAAGCGCGTTCGTCAGACGGCCCGTTTGATCGCTATTACGAACCGATACAGACCGACGCACGGCGGAACTCAATCCGGCACGCCGGCGCTTTCCGGGGCGCAGTTTCTGACTTGGCAGTGATCAGAAAGCGATACTGCTCCGCTCACTCCGAAAGCAGCACCCGCGTGAGGGCGTGTCCGACGTCGGCGAGGCCGTCGATAACGTTGAAATGATGTTTGTCCGGTTCCGCGGTCGCGGCCGTTGTTGCACCCAGTCCGGTCCAGATATTGGCCAGCAGAGCGCTCTGGCGCAAGAACTCGGCCCGTTCGCCGCCCCCGACCCAGCAGGTGATGCGGGCATTTGCCATGGGGCGCAGCAGAGCCGGGCTTTCCGAAAGCGCCTCGCTCTCGTCGATCGCAAGCCTCTCGTTCATCGTGGTTGCCATGATCGGACGCAGGTCATGAACGCCCGAGATCGAGACGACGTTTCGAATCCGCTGCTGTACATGCGGCGCCAGCGGCGCGGTCGTCGTGATCATCCGGCTGACGAGATGCCCTCCGGCCGAATGCCCGGTCAAATTCAGCGGCCCATCGACCAGCTTCGAGGCCTCGCCGATGGCCGCAGCTACCTCTTCGACGATCCCAGCGATGCGAATTTCGGGGCAAAGCGTGTACGAGGGGATGGCGACGGCGTAGCCGCTGGCAACAGCGCCGGCGGCCAAATGCGACCAAAAGCTCTTATCGAGTTGCAGCCAGTATCCACCATGCACGAAGACGACAAGGCCCTTGGCTGAGCCATCAGGGAAAAACAGGTCCATGCGGTTTCTCGTCCGCTCGCCATAGCGGAGGTCGAGTTTTGCACGCCCCGCTGCCCGAAGGGCACTGCGAAAGGCTTCGGCTGGCTTGACCCAGGCTTCCGGCCATAGGTCGCCACGAGCGATATTCGAGCCATTCGCATAGGCGTCGTCCCAATCGGTAATGCGGCGTTCCAGCATCGATTTAATCCTCCTAGTTTTCTCCTCAGGCGTAGCAATCGCCTGCCAGACCGGTAAACACAATGCCATCATCCAAAAAAAACTTTAGGCTTGAAATAGTTTTTGAGCGGTGCGATGCTGCCCCATGTTCAGCCGAGAAGTGGAGGTCTCGCTGTGCCTATCACCATCATTGGAGTCGTCTCAGCGACGACGCGCTTCATCGGCAACGATCCGGCGACGCCCGCAACCGGTTTGCACGGCCGAGCTCCGCACGAACGCAAGAATTATAGCCGGCTTTAAAAATGCCTGAGCAACAGGCAGGAACGGAACAGGGGATTAGCCGCCACATGCTTGGACCGACTTCACACGTCGATACGTTTACCCGTGACCATCTGCCTCCGCCGGAAGAATGGCCAGACTTCCTTCTCGAAGGCTTCAACTATCCGGACCACCTTAACGCCGCCGTCGAACTGACCGACGCCATGGTCGCCAAGGGCTTTGGCGACCACACCGCCCTGATCGGCAACGGTCGTCGGCGAACGTACAAGGAACTTTCCGACTGGACGAACAGGCTGGCCCATGCGCTTGTCGAGAATTACGGCGTCAGGCCCGGCAATCGCGTGCTCATACGCTCGGCCAACAACCCCGCCATGGTCGCCTGTTGGTTGGCAGCCACCAAGGCCGGCGCCGTCGTCGTCAATACGATGCCGATGCTCAGAGCCGGAGAGCTGACTAAGATCATCGACAAGGCCGAGATCAGCCTGGCGCTCTGTGACACACGTCTGATGGACGAGATGGTCGCCTGCGCCAAGGATAGCCGCTACCTGAAACAGGTCGTCAGCTTCGACGGGACTGCAAACCACGACGCTGAACTTGACCGGATTGCACTCGACAAATCCGTCCTCTTCGAGGCGGTGCACACCGGTCGGGACGACGTGGCGCTTCTCGGTTTCACCTCGGGCACGACCGGGATCCCGAAGGCAACCATGCACTTCCATCGCGATCTGATGATGATCGCAGACGGCTACGCCAGTGAAGTCATAGGGGTCACACCCGACGATATCTTTGTCGGCTCGCCTCCACTTGCATTCACCTTCGGCCTCGGTGGCCTTGCGATCTTTCCCTTACGCTTCGGGGCGGCAGCAACGCTTCTTGAGCACGCGACGCCCGCGAACATGGTGGAGATTATCGAGAAATACAAAGCAACGATCTCGTTCACCGCCCCTACCGCCTATCGGGCGATGATGAAGGCGATGGACAACGGCGCGGACCTTTCATCACTGCGGGTTGCAATTTCGGCCGGCGAGACACTGCCGGGCCCCGTCTTCGAGGAATGGACGAACAAGACTGGCAAGCCGATCCTCGACGGGATCGGCGCGACAGAGATGCTGCACATCTTCATTTCCAACCGGTTCGAGGACCGCAAGGCCGCCTCGACCGGGAAGCCCGTCGGCGGCTACGAAGCACGGATCGTCAACGACGAGATGCAGGAAGTTCCTCGCGGCACGATCGGCAAGCTTGCAGTGCGCGGCCCGACCGGCTGCCGCTACATGGCCGATCCGCGCCAGCGTGACTATGTCCGCGATGGCTGGAATCTCACGGGTGACGCCTTCTATCAGGATGAGGAGGACTTCTTCCATTTCGCCGCCCGATCCGACGACATGATCATAACCGCGGGCTACAATATCGCCGGCCCAGAAGTCGAAGCGGCCTTGATCTCGCATCCGGAAGTCGTTGAGTGTGCCGTCGTCGGTGCACCCGACGCCGAGCGCGGCGAGATCGTCGAGGCCTATGTCGTGCTGTCGGCCGGCGTGTCGGCAGACGAGGCGACGATCAAGCGCTTGCAGGATCACGTGAAGGCGACGATCGCGCCCTACAAATATCCACGGTCGGTAAAATTCCTGGACAGCCTGCCGAAGACAGCCACGGGCAAGATCCAGCGGTTCCGATTGCGGTTGGAGAACTGAAATGAGCGAACCATACGATCCTTCCAAGGAAGGCGCCCAGATGTCGTTTAAGGGGCGCATGTCCTACAGCGACTACCTCATGCTGGAGAAAGTGCTGGACGCACAGGAGCCGCTCTCAAAGGCTCATGACGAGATGCTGTTCATCATTCAGCATCAGACGTCTGAACTCTGGATGAAACTCGCGCTGCACGAGATCAACGCGGCTGTCCGGTCGATCCGTGAAGACCGGCTGGAACCCGCCTTCAAGATGCTGACGCGCGTGGCGCGCATCTTCGAACAGTTGAACAGCGCCTGGGACGTGCTTCGCACGATGACGCCCAGCGAATACACGCAGTTCCGCGAGTCTCTGGGGCAGTCATCCGGCTTCCAGTCGTGGCAATACCGGGCGATCGAGTTCCTCGCCGGCAATCGCAACGTCGCCATGCTCGGACCACACACGCATCGTCCCGAGATCCTTAAACAGCTGGAAGCGATCTTAGCCGCACCGTCGCTCTATGACGAGGCGATCCGGCTCCTGTCTCGCAAAGGGTTCGATGTCGGCGAGGAAGCAGACAGGACGGATTGGCGCGAAACGCGCACGGAAAGCGACAAGGTCTTTGCGGCCTGGCAGACGGTCTACCGCGATCCCGAGCGCTACTGGATGCTCTATGAGCTCGCCGAGAAGCTGGTCGATTTCGAGGATTACTTCCGTCGATGGCGCTTCAACCACGTCACGACGGTGGAGCGCATCATCGGCATGAAACGCGGAACCGGGGGAACATCCGGCGCGTCCTACCTCAAGAAGATGCTCGAGGTGGAACTCTTCCCAGAGCTCTGGCATGTGCGCACAGGTCTCTGATAGAACACAACTCAAAAGGGAACCTACTAGGAGGAGAACAGCATGAACCGCATTCTGGCAGCGAGCGTTTTTGGCCTCGTGCTTGCGACGTCGAGCCTTGCCTACGCCGAGCCGGTGAAAATCGGCGTCATCACCACGCTTTCGGGCGGCGGCGCCGGTCTCGGCATCGACATGCGCGACGCATTCACGCTTGCGATTAAGCAATCGGGCAACAAGGACGTCGAGCTGGTGATCGAAGACGATGCCCAGAAGCCGGAACTTGCGGTGCAGATCGCCGAGAAGATGATCCAGGGCGACAAGGTCGACCTGATGACAGGGATCATCTGGTCGAACCTCGCCATGGCCGTCGTTCCGAACGCGGTAGCACAGGACGTGATCTATCTCTCGCCCAATGCCGGCCCTTCGGCGCTTGCCGGTGCGAACTGCAACCCGAACTATTTCAACGTCGCCTATCAGAACGACAACTTCCATGAGGCGATGGGACAATACGCCAACAAAGACTACAAGAACGCCTTTGTCCTGGCGCCCAACTATCCGGCCGGGAAGGACGCGCTGACCGGCTTCAAGCGCTACTACAAGGGCGACCTTGCCGGCGAGATCTATACCCAGGTCGGCCAGACGGACTATGCCGCAGAGATCGCCCAGATCCGCGCCTCCGGTGCCGATAGCGTCTATTTCTTCCTGCCCGGCGGCATGGGCATCGCTTTCATGAAGCAATATGCCCAGTCGGGCGTCGGCATCCCGGTTATGGGGCCCGGGTTCTCCTTTAGCCAGGACGTTCTGCCGGCGATCGGCGACGCGGCCCTTGGCGTCAAGAATTCGGCAACCTGGTCCAAGGATCTCGACAACGAAGCCAACAAGAAATTCGTCGAAGCCTTCAAGGCCGAGTACAAGCGCCTGCCCTCGATCTACGCGGCGCAGAGCTGGGATACGGCGAACCTGATCCTCGCAGCGCTTTCAAAGGCGAGCGTCAAGGACAAGGACGCCTTCCGTGCGGCGCTCAAGGCAGCGGATTTCAAGTCCGTGCGCGGCGAGTTCGCCTTCAACAACAACAACCACCCGATCCAGAACATCTACGTTCGCGAGGTGGTGAAGGAAGATGACGGCGTCCTGACCAACAAGATCATCGCGACTGCCTTCGAGCATCACAAGGATGCCTACGCCGAGAAGTGCGGGATGTAAGACTTGCACCCGTCGTCGCCCGGGTGCTCGGCTTTCGTGCTGACATCCGGTCGATGATCCATGCGCCCCTCACACCAAGCTTGGACCGGTCTCTTGTTCACCGCACTCCTGATCGAACAACTGCTCAACGGGCTCCAGCTCGGCGTGATGCTGTTTCTGATGGCCGCCGGCCTGACGCTGATTTTCGGCGTCATGGGTCTGATCAATCTCGCCCATGGCTCGCTCTACATGATCGGCGCCTTCGCCTGCGCCACCGTCGCAGCCGCGACCGGCTCCTTCTGGCTGGGGCTGATCGCCAGCCTCACGGCCGCCGCCGGCGTCGGTGCGATCATCGAGGTCGCCGTCATCCGCAGGCTCTACGACCGTGATCATCTCGATCAGGTGCTTGCCACCTTCGCGCTGATCCTGATCCTGTCCGAAGGTGCGCGCTGGATTTTCGGCCCGTTCCCGCTCTATCTCGATATACCGCCCCTGCTTCAGGGCGCTGTGCCGCTCCCTGGCGGCGGTCAGTATCAGCTCTATCGCCTGGCGATCATCGGCGTCGGCATCGCGGTTGCCGTCAGCCTTTATCTGCTGATCTCCAGGACCCGGCTCGGCATGCGCATCCGGGCGGGCGAGTCGGACCGCGAGATGATCGCAGCGCTCGGCGTCGATATAGGCACGCTTTACACAGTCGTCTTTGCGCTCGGCGCAGCCCTTGCAGGCCTTGCCGGCGCCTTGGTCGGGGCGCTGCAGTCGGTGCAGGTCGGAATGGGCGAACCGGTGCTTATCCTCGCCTTCGTCGTCATCGTCATCGGCGGCATCGGCTCCATCAAGGGTGCGCTCGTCGGCGCTGTGATCGTCGGGGTCGTCGATACCATGGGCCGCTTCCTGCTGCCCTCGCTGCTGGCATTGACCATGCCCGCATCGCAGGCAACCACGATCGGGGCGGCGCTGGCCTCGATGCTGATCTATGTCGTCATGGCCCTCATCCTCGCCTTCAGGCCGAGCGGCCTGTTTGCCGCGCAGTCGTGAGGTCCCGATGAACCGCGAAACGACAGTCAATCTGCTTCTGGCGCTCCTCCTACTCGGCGCACCGCTTGTCGCCGTCGGCATGGGCGAGCCCTTCTATGTGACGCTTGCAACCCGCGTCGCCGTGCTGGCACTTGCCGCCGTCGGCCTCAACCTGGCGCTCGGGCTCGGCGGGCTGCTTTCCTTCGGCCATGCAGCCTTCTTCGGCCTCGGCGGCTATGTCGCGGGTATCCTTGCGACGCACGCCTTCAATGGCGAACCGCTGTTCGCCGACATTCCGGCAACCACGTCGATGCCACTCATCTGGATAACGGCGGTGGTGGTCGCAGGGCTCGTTGCGTTGCCCATCGGTGCGATCAGCCTGCGCACGACAGGCGTCTATTTCATCATGATCACCCTCGCCTTCGCGCAGATGATCTACTATTTCGCAATCTCCTGGCCGGCCTATGGCGGCGAAGACGGCCTGTCGATGTCGATGCGCAACGCCTTTCCCGGCGTCAATACCGCCAAGCCCCTGCCCTATTTCCTGGTCTGCTACGCCGCGCTGATGGCAACGCTTCTCCTGTTCCGCATCGTCGAGGGTTCACGCTTCGGCAGTGCCCTGCAGGCAGCGCGACAGAACGGCACCCGCCTTGCCGCCGTCGGCATCGCGCCCTTCAACATCCGGCTCGTCGCCTTCGCGGTCTCCGCGATGATCACCGGATTTGCCGGTGCGCTCTATGCCGATCTCAATCGCTTCGTCGGCCCTTCGATGCTGTCGTGGCACATGTCGGGCGAACTGATCGTTCTCATCATTCTCGGCGGCAAGGGCCGGCTGTTCGGGCCCGTCGCCGGCGCCATGATCTTCGTGTTCTTCGAATATGTGCTCGGCGGCATCACCGAGCGCTGGCAGTTCTTCCTCGGCCTCATCCTGCTCGGCATCGTGCTTTTTGCACGCGGCGGGCTGCTGGGCCTGCTCTCGGGAAAGCCGCGCCATGTCTGAGGCCATTCTTGAAATCCGCGACCTCAGAAAATCCTTCGGCGCGCTCAAGGCCACCGACGGGGTGAGCCTTAAGCTTCACCCGGGACAAATCCATGCGCTGATCGGTCCGAACGGCGCCGGAAAAAGCACGCTGATCCACCAGATCGCCGGTTCGCTCAAGGCCGATAGCGGCACGATCCGCTTTCTCGGCCACGACATCAGTGGGCTCGACATGGCCGCCCGTGCGAGGCTTGGACTTGCGCGCAGCTTCCAGATCTCCTCGCTCGCGCAGGAGTTCTCGGCCCTTCGCAACGTCATGCTAGCGGTGCAGGCAAGCCGTGGCAGCAGCTTTCGTTTCTTTCGCCAGGTGGTCGATGACAAGGACCTGACCGAACCGGCAATGGCGATGCTGGAGCGCGTCGACCTCGCCGCGCGCGCCCATGTACCCGCAGCCGCACTCTCGCACGGAGAACGCCGGCAGCTTGAAATCGCCATTGCGCTGGCGCTTTCGCCGAAGGCCTTCCTCTTCGACGAGCCGATGGCCGGCATGGGGCCGGAGGGCTCCAAACGGCTGACGTCTTTCCTCGATGGGTTGCGCCAGCAGGCACCGATGCTGCTTGTGGAGCACGACATGGACGCGGTCTTTGCACTGGCGGATCGGATATCCGTGCTTGTCTATGGCCGCATCATCGCGACGGGCACGGTCGAGGAAATACGCAGCGACCCGGAAGTGCGCCGCGCCTACCTGGGAGAAGCCGCGTGAGCCTGCTGGAACTGAAAGGTCTCGAAACCTTCTATGGCGCTTCCCAGGCGCTCTTCGGCGTCAATCTCGATGTGCGGGAGGGCGAAGTGGTTGCGCTCATGGGCCGCAACGGCATGGGCAAGACGACGACGATCAACTCCATCCTCGGCCTCGTGCGCCCGCGCTCAGGTGTGATCAGCTTCGCGGGCAAGGCGATCTTCGGCATGCGGCCGCACCGGATCGCCAGACTCGGCCTTGGCCTCGTGCCCGAAGGACGGCGCTGCTTCCCGAACCTCACCGTCATGGAAAACCTCGTTGCCACCGCTCGTGGCAGCGAGTGGACCTTGGAGAAGGTGGTCGCGCTCTTTCCCCGCCTCGGCGAACGGCGCGACCAATATGCCAATACGCTTTCCGGTGGCGAGCAGCAGATGCTTGCCATCGGCCGGGCGCTGATGACCAATCCCAGCCTGCTCATTCTGGACGAGGCGACCGAGGGCCTGGCGCCAGTGATCCGGCAGGACATCTGGTCGGCGATCCGTACGCTGAAGACGGCCGGCCAATCGATCCTCGTCGTCGACAAGACGCTTTCGGAATTGCTACCCCTCGCCGACCGCTGCTTCGTGCTGGAGAAGGGCGCGACGGTGTTCACGGGATCGCCGGCAGCGCTGACGCCGGCGCTTCAGGATCGCTATCTCGGCGTCTAAGCTTTCAGTCAGGCGGCGGGAATGCCGCCACCAAGCATGACGGAATAGGCCACAGCGTCGATATTGCCGCCGGAAATCACGCAGACGATGTTTCCCTTAAGGTCCGGTCGGGCGATCGCGGCGGCAAGTGAGGCGGCGCCCGCACCTTCTGCCACGATCTTGGCCTTCCTGAACAAAAGCCGCATCGCGTCTGTCACCTCAGCGGGACTGACGGCAATGGCCCCGTCGATCAGTTCGCGTGCGACCGGCCAAAGCTGCGGGACCAGCGACGGAGCGCCGATGCTCTTGATGAAGGACGGGCGGGTTTCGATCATCACAATCCGCCCCGCCTCAAGTGCGGCGCAAACCGGGGCGGCGCTGTCGTCTTCGACCGCAAAGACGCGTGCCGACCGGGAACCGATCTTGATGGCACTGGCGACCCCGGTGGTCATGCTGCCGCCGCCATAGGGGGTCAGCACCACGTCGACATCGGGCAGGTCCTCGACGATTTCCATGCCGATCGAGCCGTTGCCGGAAAGCACCGCCTGATCGGTCACCGGATTGATCAGCAGTTCCGGCGCATCCGGGCTGTCCGCGCAGACAATGTAGTCCCACCAGGTCTCCGCGCTCACGAAGCGCACCTCCCCGCCAAGGTCGCGCACGCCCTCGATCTTGGTCTGTGGCGCTCCGCGGTACATATAGGCGACCATCGGAACACCGATGAGGCGCGCGGCCCAGGCCATGCCGTAGGCCATATTGCCGGAACTCGTGACCGCCACGCCGCCCCGCAGAGCAGCAGGGTCGCGCGACAGCACTGCATTCAGCGCTGGGCGGAGCTTGAAGGCGCCAATCGGAGAAAGCGTCTCCAGTTTCAGGAAGATTTGCCGGTCCGAAAGTCCGAGGTCGAGCCTGACCAGCGGCGTGCGCGCGACGTGGGGAGCGATGCGGCCACGCGCCTCGGCGATTTCGTCCAATGTCGGCCGGTGTGGTGCAGCGGTCATTGCGAAAGTCCCCTGGGCGGCGCGATCTTTATCGGCGTCTCAGTGTGACGCTGCGGGCGGTATGCCGCCCGCAGCTTGTCGATGCTATCAGATCAGGTCACGGCCGCACGAACGGCAAAGCGCGCATCCTGCCATGTACCGGTGCGCAGGATCTCTTCCAGAATTTCGACCGCCTGCCAAACGTCGGCGTAGCTTACATAGAGCGGGGTGAAACCGAAACGAATCGTCGACGGCGCGCGGAAGTCGCCGATGACGTCGCGGGCGATAAGCGCCTGCATAATCTCGTAGCTGTTGGGATGGCTGAACGAAACCTGGCTTCCGCGCCTCGCGCCGTCACGTGGGCTCTCGAGCTCGAGGCCGTAGGCGCCGCATTTCGCCTCAACCAGCGTGATGAAGAGGTCGGTGAGCCGGATGCTCTTCTCACGCAACTTGGTCATGTCGACCTCGTCCCAGACGTCGAGTGCGCCCTTGAGCGCCCGAAGCGACAGGATCGGTTGCGTTCCGCAAAGGAAGCGGCGGATCCCCTCGCCGGCCGCGTAGTGCTTCTCGAAGGCAAAGGGGCGCGCATGCCCCCACCAGCCACTGAGCGGCTGGCGGATATCGCCATGGTGACGCGTCGCGGCATAGATGAATGCTGGTGCTCCGGGACCGCCGTTCAGGTACTTGTAGGTGCAGCCGACGGCAAAATCGACATCAGCGCCCTCAAGATCGATCGGCAGCGCGCCTGCCGTATGGCAGAGATCCCAGATGATCAGCGCGCCATGCTCATGCGCCTTGCGCGTCAGCGCCGCCATGTCGCGCAGTTCGCCGGACTTGTAGTTCACGTGGTTGACCAGAACCACGGCAACGTCACTGTTGATCAGGTCTTCGATCTCGGGCGCATCGACCCCTTCGAGACGCAGCGCCGCACCCGGACGCGTCGAGACCACGCCCTCGGCCATGTAGAGGTCGGTCGGGAAACTGCTGCCTTCGCTGACGATCACCGAGCGCTCCGGCCGCAGCGCCATCGCCGCATGCAGGGCCTTGTAGATGTTGATCGATGTGGTGTCGCAAACGACCGTCTGGCCGGCCGCCGCGCCAATCAGTCGGCCAACCCGGTCCCCGAGCGCAAGCGGCATCTCGAACCATCCGGCCGTGTTCCAGCTTCGGATGAGATCCTGGCCCCATTCCTCCGTCGCCGCCTTGCGAAGCTCGTCGAAGGCAGCGGTCGAAGCAACGCCGAGCGAGTTGCCGTCGAGATAGATGAGGCCCGGTGGCAGGATGAAACGATCGCGCATCGGACGTAGCACGTCGGCCGCATCCATCGCCTCGATCGCTGCAAAATCAGGAACTGCACTCATGAAGATGGTCCTTGGTTATTCACGAACGGTTTCGCGGGCGGGTGCCGGCCCGCGGCTTCGCTTGATGCTCGGAAGAGCCAGCATGGCGAGAACGAAGAGGCCAGTCGCAAGTTTCAGATCCGGTGGTGGCATGCCGGCGGCCAGGCAGAAGGAGACGAGCTGATAGTAGACGACCGCGCCGACAAACGGGGCGGCGAGTTGGCGCAACACGCTTTGCTTTCCGACGATCGCCTCGCCGATCATCAGCGCCGCGAGCCCATTGATAAGGATGCCGAGGCCCATGTTGACGTCGGCAAAGCCCTGCGACTGCACCATCAGCGCTCCGCCTGCCGCCGAAAACGCGCCGGCAAGCCCGACGCCGCCGATCGTCGCCAGCCAGACGTTGATGCCCTGCGCTTCCGCCATGTCGGGATTGGCACCGACGGCCCGGATCGCCGTTCCCTTCTCGGTCCTGAAGAAATGATAGAGCAGGAAGAAGACGATGAGTGCGATGAGGCCGGCGACAACGATCTTGCTTGCCGGGAAGCCCGGCTGCAGCCCTGGCACCCAGTCGAACATCGTCGGCGCCCCGAAAACCGACAGGTTCGACCGGCCCATGATGCGCAGATTGATCGAATAGAGCATCGTCATCATCAGGATGCCGGCAAGCAACGTGTGAATGCGGAATCTCAGATGGATGAACGCCGTGCAGCAGCCGGCGACAAAACCGGCGAGGAGTGCGATGGCAATCGCGGCGAGCGGCGACATGCCGGCCGCCATCAGTACACCGCAGACGCAACCGCCAAGCGGGAACGCGCCCTCGCTGGTCAGATCCGGGAAGCTCAGCATGCGAAACGGGATCATGATCCCCAGCACGACGAAGGCAAGGATCAGGCTCTGGGCCAGCGTGACGGGAACGAGCGAGACGAAACTCGCGATTGTGTTTTGAATAATATCCATGATCGTCAGCTCGCCAGGAACATGCGGTCGGTTTTGACGGAGAAATGGCCGATCAGGTCCGGCACCGTCGTCTGGGCCTTGTCCTTGCCATCGATTTCGAGGCGGACGCGCCCGGCATCGAGCATGACGACCTTGTGGCCGAAATCCACGGCATGCTGCATGTTGTGCGTCACCATCAGCGTCGTCAGCTTCAAGGCTTCGACGGCGCGGATCGTTGCTTGCATGACGATGTCGGCAGTGCGCGGGTCGAGCGCCGCGGTGTGTTCGTCGAGCAGCAGCAGCTCCGGCGAACCGCCGACCGCCATGATCAACGACAACGATTGCCGTTGGCCACCCGACAGTAGCTCCACGCGCGTGTCGAGACGCTTTTCGAGGCCGAGGCCCAGAAGCGACAGGCGCTCCTTGTAGGCGGTGAGCCTTGCCGCGTTCAGCCCGCGGCGCAGGGTGCGCTTGTTGCTTCGAAGCTCGGCGAGCAGCATGTTTTCGGCCACCGTCATGCTGGCGGCGGTACCGCGCATCGGGTCCTGGAACACGCGCGCAAGCCGCATGGCGCGTTTGTGCACGGGCGTCGCCGTCACGTCGTCGCCATTGATGACGATCTGGCCGCTATCGAGCGCGAGCGCCCCGGAGATGGCGTTGAGCATGCTGCTCTTGCCGGCGCCGTTCGAGCCGATGACGACGCCGAACTCGCCTGTTGCAAGGCTGAGGCTGAGGCCGTCGAGTGCGACCTTTTCGTCTGCCTGCCCCTTGTAGAAGACCTTGCGGGCCGATCTGATTTCCAGCATTGGCTCCCCCTCATAACCCATGAAGTGACGGCGCTCCCGACGCCGTCACCTATTCGCCCAAAATCAGTCGACCAGGCAGCCGCAATCGGCGAGCGATGCCGGTATTGCGATGCCGAAGGCCGCCGCCGCTTTCTTCGAGATCAGCGGTGCATGGTCCTCATAGCTCGGACGCGACGGCGCGATCGTCTTCGGGTCCTTGCCCCCAAGGATCTCCGCGGCAATCTTGCCGGCATTCATGCCGACCTGCTCGTAGTTGACGGCAAAGCTTGCCGGCACGACGCCGTCGCGCACAGCACCATCGTCGGAGTTGACGATCGGGATCTGCGCCTGGCGTGCAGCCGCCGAGACGGCGCCGATTGCCGGCTGGAGCAGGTTGGATGCGGGCGTATAGATCACGTCGGCCTTGCCGGCGAAGGAGGCAATGCGCTGCTGGATGTCGTTGACGTTGTCGACGCCAACGGCCACGACCTCAAAGCCGGCGGCCGGTGCAGCCGCCTTGATCTTCTCGAGCAGCGCCGTGTCGTTCGCCTCGCCAGGGTTGTACGGCACGCCGAAGCGCTTGGCCTCCGGAAGGAGCTTGCGGGTAAAGGCCATCACGGCAGCCACATCCTGAAGGTCCGTCGCGCCAGTCATGCCGTCGTCACCCGCCCCCCAGGACGGAACCAGCTTCGCGGCGACCGGATCGGTGACGGCGGAAAAGATAACCGGAATACCGGATCCGGCGAGCGCCTTTTTGGCGATCTGCGAGACCGGCGTTGTGATCGTGTAGATCAGTTTCGGTTGCTCGGCCTGCAGCTTGGCAATCATCTGCGGAACAAGCGAGGCGTCGAAGTTGGTGTGGCTTTCAGTGTAAACGACATCGGTGCCCTCGACGAAGCCGTTTTCAGCGAGCGCCTTCTTGAAGCCGGCGATCGATGCGCTCAATTGCGGATGTTCGCCGAAATTGGCGATGCCAATACGGATCGGATCGGCAGCGGCCGTTCCCGCTCCCCACGCCAGCGCGCCGGCGACAACCAATCCCGAAAGCCAAGTCCTCTTGCTCATACATCCCTCCCAGAATTTGACGAGCGTTACCGCCCTCCTCGGCGGCGTGGGTGGATGATGGAGACGGTCAGACTTCTTGTCAAATAAATATATATATTTTCATCAGAGTCGCAGAACTATATATATTTGTATCGATCCGATGCGGGCGTTAAGGGAACTTGATGCAAGACCACGAACAGTCGACCAAAACCGAATTGGCCTACCGGCTGCTGCGACGCGATATCCTGGCGACGCGTCTCAAGCCTGGCGCGCCGATGAAGCTGAGTGTGCTGCGCGAAAGCTACGGAATCGGCTGGACACCTCTGCGCGAAGCACTGTCGCGTCTGGAGGCGGAAGGCCTGGTCACGGCGATCAGCAACCGCGGCTTTGCCGTTGCTCCGGTTTCGCGCGAGGAACTGGACGATCTCACACGCGCGCGCCTGGCCGTCGAAATGCCGTTGCTTCTCGAGTCGATCGAGAACGGCGACAGCGCATGGGAATCGGCCGTCGTCACCGCGCATTACCGGCTGTCCCGCTGCAAAGTCTCGGTCGAGCATTTCTCCGAAAGCGAGATCGACGAGTGGGACGAAAAGCACGCCGCCTTCCACGCAGCACTGATCGGTGCGGCACGATCGAACTGGTTGACCCGCTTCCAGTCAACGATTTCCGATCAGCTTCGTCGCCACCACCGTTTCCTCAGCCTGGCCCCGACATTGAGGGCTGCCGCAGGGATGAGCAAGGGATACGAGGAAGCGGTCGCCGCCTTGCAAGACGCGATGGCGATCGAGCATCACACTGAGCTGATGGAGGCGGCACTTGATCGAGATTTCGAGCGCGCCAGGACGCTGATGGCCGACCACATCGGCTTTACCGTCAATGTCTATGTCCAATCCGAGGACGGTGGCCGTTCTCAATCTTCCGGGCACCCGTCGTTGCCGGGGGTTGCGTCCAAATGACGGCCCAACGCAGCCTGTCCAAGAGCCGGAAACATCTCTAATAAGGGCAAGGCGGCAGTATACGCCTGCAGCTTTGCGAAAGTGGACGTTTGGTATGATGGGTGAAGACAAGTTCGACATCTCGCCGGAATGGGTGGATGGCGAGACCAAGGCCCTCGAGGCTCCCGGCGATCACCGTGTCGAGCTCAGGCTCTGGCTGCGTCTGCTGACGTGCTCGACACTGGTCGAGAGCGAAGTCCGCCGGCGGCTCCGGGAAGAATTCGACTCCACCCTGCCACGTTTCGACCTGATGGCCCAGCTCGAGCGAGCGCCTGATGGCATGGTGCTGGGGGAAGTCTCTAAGCGCATGATGGTCTCACCCGGCAACATAACGGTTCTTGTGGAACGGCTGACCGAGAGCGGTCGCATCAGCCGTACGACACTGCCGACGGATCGACGTGTACAGATCATCGCGCTGACGCCCTTCGGCCGCGCCGAATTCGAGAAGATGGCGGCAAGGCATTCCGACTGGATCTCCGACCTGTTCGCTGGACTTTCAGCGAAGGAGGGCGGTGTGTTGATGGACGAGCTTGCCAAGCTCAAGCGATCCATCGTTGCTGCGTTGGCCCGGAACACTTAAGGCACTGCGCCTTTCTTTCCGCCGTCTCCCGAGATGCTCCGAAACGGTTCGCCACTCGCGCACCGCACTCCGGACGCATGTAGCGTCGTCACATTTGTCGAAACAATTTTAAGCTTGAAATTTCTCTGGAACGAGTCCACCCTGCTCCTCGCAGTCCGGGATGACGGTCGACGCCATCTGGACGGTGACACACGCAGCCGGAGCTCGGGAGGAGAACGACATGCGGATCGTCTGTATCGGTGGCGGGCCAGCCGGCCTCTATTTTGCGCTGCTGATGAAGCGCCAGCACCCGGAACACCGCATAACGGTCGTCGAGCGGAACCGCGCCTTCGACACCTTCGGGTGGGGGGTGGTCTTCTCGGATGCGACGATGCAGTCGATGCGCCAATGGGATCCGGAGACTGCCGAGGCGATCGAGGTCGCTTTCAACCACTGGGACGACATCGAACTGGTTTTCAAGGGCCGTAAGATCAGGACGACGGGCCACGGCTTCGTCGGCATCGGCCGCAAGAAGATGCTCAATATCCTCCAGGATCGCTGCCTCGAACTCGGTGTCGAACTCGCGTTCGAGCACGACGTCGAAAGCGACGAGGAATTCGCCGATGCGGACCTCATCATCGCCTCCGACGGCGTCAACTCGAGGATCCGCAATAGATACGCCGACGTATTCCAACCCGACATGGTCGTTCGGCCAAACCGTTATGTCTGGCTCGGCACGGACAAGCGCTTCGACGCCTTCACCTTCGACTTCCAACGCACCGAACACGGCTGGTTCCAGGCGCATATCTACCGCTTCGATGAGAACACCTCGACCTTCATCGTCGAAACCACGGATGACGTCTTTCAGGCCCATGGTCTCGACCATATGGACCAGCAGCAGTCGATTGAGTTCTGCGAAAAACTCTTTGCCGAGACGCTCGACGGCCATAGGCTGATGACCAATGCGCGGCACTTGCGCGGCTCTGCCTGGCTGAACTTCGGCCGGCTGATTTGCGAGAAGTGGAGCCACTTCAACGGCAATAGCCACGTCGTCCTGATGGGGGACAGCGCCCACACTGCGCATTTCGCCATCGGCTCGGGCACCAAGCTTGCGATCGATGACGCCATCGAGCTTACCCGACAATTCGATATCCTCGGCCACGACGAAGCCAACATCCCGGCTGTGCTCGCGGCTTACGAGGAGATACGCCGGGTTGATGTCGCCCGCATCCAAAATGCGGCGCGCAATGCGATGGAGTGGTTCGAAGTCGCCGGCACGCGCTATGCCGATACGCTGGAGCCGGAGCAATTCATGTATTCGATGCTGACCCGCTCACAGCGTATCAGCCACGAGAATCTTCGCCTTCGCGACAAGGACTGGCTCGAAGGTTTCGAACGCTGGTTCGCCGAACGTGCCGGCGCCGAGCCGGCGTCGAATGGCACGGTTCCGCCGCCGATGTTCACGCCTTTCAAGCTTCGCGGCCTGACGCTCAGGAATCGCATCGTCGTTTCGCCAATGGCGATGTATTCGGCGACCGACGGCGTGCCCAACGACTTTCACCTGGTGCATCTCGGTGCGCGCGCCATGGGCGGCGCAGCCCTCGTTTTTCCTGAAATGACGTGCGTGTCGCCTGACGCCCGCATCACGCCCGGATGCTTGGGACTCTGGAACGCCGAACAGACGTTGGCCTTCAAGCGCATCGTCGATTTCGTGCACCAGCAGACGCCTGCCAAGATCGGCATCCAGCTTGGGCATGCCGGAAGAAAAGGTGCGACCAAATTGGCCTGGGAGGGGATCGACCAGCCCTTGAACGAGGGCGCCTGGCCGCTCATTTCCGCGTCGGCCCTGCCTTACCTCGCGCATTCGGATACGCCGCGCGAAATGACCCGAGCCGACATGGACCTCGTCGTCGCCGACTTCGTGCAGGCGACCGGACGCGCCCGTGACCTCGGTTTCGACATCCTCGAACTGCACGTGGCGCACGGCTACCTGCTGTCGAGCTTCCTGTCGCCGCTCACCAACCTCCGCACGGACGACTATGGCGGCGACCATGCGTCCCGCGCCCTCTTTCCGCTCGAAGTGTTCCACGCGATCCGCAAGGCGTGGCCCGAGGACCGACCGATGTCGGTGCGCCTTTCGACGCATGACTGGCACGAAGGCGGCAACACTCCTGACGATGCGGCGATTTTCGCCCGCCTGTTCAAGGAAGCCGGCGCCGATATGATCGACTGCTCCTCCGGTCAGGTGGTGAAGGAAGAAAAACCTGTTTACGGCCGGCTGTTCCAGACACCATTTTCCGACAAGATCCGCAACGAGATCCAGGTTCCGACCATCGCCGTCGGAGCGATTTCCGAAGCCGACCACGCCAATTCCATCATTGCGGCCGGCCGTGCCGACCTCTGCGCAATTGCGCGTCCGCATCTGGCCGACCCGTCCTTCGTCATGCACGAGGCGGCGAAGATCGGCTATGACGGGCAGCCCTGGCCAAAGCAATACCACTCCGCCCGCGCGCAATATGTGAACAATCTGGCGCGCGCCGCAACGACGGTAGGCAAGCCATGAACCGCAGACACGCCCTCGTCACGGGCGCCGGAAGCGGCATCGGCAAGGCGATCGCGCTAGCACTCGCAGCCGATGGCCATATCGTCAGCCTTGTGGGGCGCCGCGCCGCGCCGCTCGAAGCCGTGAAAGAGGAAATCCACTCATCAGGCGGCGAAGCCCACGTCCACCATGAGTTCGATGTGACCGACCCGGCAGCGGTCGAGCAAGGCATTTCGGCTGCGATTGCGAAGAGCGGAGAGATTGCGGTTCTCGTCAACTGCGCCGGCGAGGCTCCTTCGGCGCCGTTCGAGAAAACCGATCTTTCACTCTGGCAACGAGTGCTCACGGTCAACCTGACCGGGGTGTTTCTTGTGACGCAGGCAGCCCTTGCCTCCGTGCGCCGGGCCGGCAACGGCCGGATCGTCAATGTCGCAAGCACCGCGGGCCTCACCGGTTACGCCTATGTTTCAGCCTATTGCGCCTCGAAACACGGCGTCATCGGCCTGACGCGGGCGCTGGCGCTCGAACTTGCCCGCACCGACGTGACCGTCAATGCCGTCTGCCCGGGGTTCACCGACACGCCGCTCATCGACGGTGCGCTCGACACGATCAGCGAGAAGACTGGCCGTTCGCGCGAGGAGGCGCGCGCCAGCCTTGCCCGTTCCAATCCGCAAGGGCGCCTGGTGACGCCCGACGAGGTCGCACACACCGTCTCCTGGCTCGTGTCGGAGAAGGCAACCGCGATCACCGGCCAGGCCATCCCAGTGGCGGGCGGCGAAGTTCTCTGAGGATAGACATGACAAACCCGATGCAGGCCAAGAAGCGCGCCTTCAAAGACCATACGGCCAAGCACTTCCTGTTCGAAACGGACGCTGACGGCCGGGTCGCCACGATCACGCTCGACCGTCCGGAAAAGAAGAACCCACTGACCTTCGAAAGTTACGAGGAGCTTTGCGATCTCTTCCGGGCGCTTGGTCGCGCCAGCGATGTGCGCGCCGTGGTGCTGACCGGCGCCAGCGACAACTTCTCCTCCGGCGGCGACGTCTTCGAGATCATCGAGCCGCTGACGCGCATGTCGATGCCGGATCTGCTTGATTTCACCCGCATGACCGGCGAACTGGTGCGCCAGATCCGCGCCTGCCCGCAGCCCGTCATATCAGCCGTCGACGGCATCTGCGCCGGTGCCGGCGCGATCCTGGCGATGGCTTCCGACTTCCGCGTGGCAACGCCGGAGGCGAAGACGGCGTTTCTCTTCACCCGCGTCGGGCTGGCCGGCGCCGACATGGGCGCCTGCGGCATCCTTCCCCGCATTATCGGCCAGGGCCGTGCCGCCGAACTGCTCTTCACCGGCCGGGTCATGACCGCGACCGAGGGCCACGCCTGGGGCTTCTACAACGCCCTCCACGAGCGTCCGTCGCTGCTTGCCGAGGCGCAGAAATTCGCACGCAGCATCGCCGACGGCCCGTGGTTCGCCCATGCTATGACGAAGAAGATGCTCGACCAGGAATGGGCGATGGGCATCGATCAGCTGATCGAAGCGGAAGCGCAGGCCCAAGCGATCTGTATGGCGACCGGCGACTTCCGCCGCGCCTTCGAGGCCTTTGCCGCCAAGGCGAAGCCGGAATTCAAAGGGAATTGAGCATGAGTTCCCATGAGACGGCTTTGCGCCCACCAACCCGCGACCATCTCGACTGGCCATTCTACGAGGATAGGCATCGCGCGCTTGCCGCCGAATTGGACGGCTTCGTTGCCGGCGGCGGTCTTGGCGAAGTCGATCACCGGGATGTGGATGCCGCCTGCAAACATCTGGTCGCAGCGCTCGGCGCTGCAGGCGTACTTCGCCATTGCGTGCCGAAGGCGTTCGGCGGTACGAGCGAAGACATCGACAGCCGATCGCTTTGCCTCATCCGCGAAACGCTCGCCTATACCGACGGGCTTGCCGACTTCGCCTTCGCCATGCAGGGGCTGGGGACTGGCGCGATCAGCCTTTCCGGCTCCGAGGCGCTGAAGCAGGCCATCCTACCCAAGGTCGCCCGCGGCGAGTGCATCTCCGCCTTTGCGCTTTCCGAACCCGATGCGGGCTCGGATGTTGCGGCGATGGCCTGTGCGGCGCGCCGCGACGGCGACCATTTCGTGCTCGACGGCGAGAAGACCTGGATCTCGAACGGAGGCATTGCCGACGTCTACACTGTCTTTGCCCGCACCGGCGAGGCGCCCGGCACGCGTGGCATATCCGCCTTCGTGGTCTTTGCCGACACGCCGGGCTTCACGATCGCCGAGCGCATCGAGACGATTGCGCCGCATCCGCTCGCCCGGCTTCGTTTCGACAATTGCCGTATTCCGTCGTCACAGCTTCTCGGCAGCCCGGGCGAAGGCTTCAAGATCGCCATGCGCACGCTCGACATCTTCCGCCCATCCGTCGCTGCCGCCGCGATCGGCTTTGCCCGTCGCGCGCTCGACGAGGCGGTGGCACATGCGAAGAACCGCAAGATGTTTGGCGCAACGCTTGCCGACCTGCCGACCGCGCAAAGCACACTCGGTGACATGGCAACGGCGATCGACTCCGCAGCCCTTCTGACTTGCCGCACGGCGTGGCAACGCGACGTGCAAAAGCGGCCGACGACTCGCGAGGCGGCAATGGCCAAGATGACGGCGACGGAGAATGCGCAGTGGGTCATCGACCAGGCGCTGCAGCTCTTCGGCGGTCGGGGGGTACGCGTCGGCGAGATCACAGAGCGGCTCTATCGTGAGATCCGTGCGCTGCGCATCTACGAAGGCGCGACCGAAGTTCAAAAGCTCATCATCGGCCGCGAGCTGATGAAGGGCACGGCACGATAACGGTGGCGTCACCACCTCGCTCGCCAACCACGCTTCCCTTGCATGGCCGGACGATATCCGAGCCGCACTGACGCAACATCTGGAGACAACCAATGCACACCATCCTGCAACCTGAAGGTTGGGCAAAGCCCATCGGCTATGCCAACGGCGTCGCTGCGAAGGGCCGCACTCTCTTCGTCGGCGGTCAGATCGGCTGGAACGAGCGCTCCGAGTTCGAAACCGATGATTTCGTCGAGCAGGTCCGCCAGACTCTGAAAAATGTGGTCGCGGTGCTCGCCGCCGGGGGGGCGGAGCCGCACCACATCACGACGATGACCTGGTACTTCACCGACAAGCAGGAATATATCGGTAACCTCCGCGGTATCGGCCAAGCCTACCGCGACATCATCGGCAGGAACTTCCCTGCAATGGCGGCAATGCAAGTGGTCGCGCTGGTCGAAGACCGGGCCAAGATCGAGATCCAGGCCACGGCCGTCATCCCCGATTGAGGATTGCCGACATGCCAGAGATCAGATTTTCGCAGAGCGTTTCCGCCCGTCGGGAACAAGGTGCTCTCGTCGTCACCATCGACAACCCGCCCGTCAACGCGCTGTCGGCGCATGTCAGGTCCGGCCTGATGGCTGCTTTGGATCATGCTACTGACCTTCCGACGATTACCGGTCTCGTGATCACCGGTGCGGGCAGCACGTTTATCGGCGGTGCTGATATCAAGGAGTTTGGCAAACCTCCCATGGAGCCGATGCTTTCCGAGGTGATCGATCGCATCGAGACTTTCGAAAAGCCGGTCGTCTGCTCGGTGAATGGCTCCGCCCTTGGCGGAGGCTGCGAGGTGGCGCTCGCCTGCCACGGCCGCATAGCTGGAGAAAAGGCCGCGTTCGGACTGCCCGAAGTGAAGCTCGGCATCGTTCCGGGTGCTGGCGGGACACAACGCCTGCCACGGCTGATCGGCACGATCGCGGCCATCGATCTCATCGGAACGGGGCGCACCGTCAACGTGAGCGAAGCTGTCGCACTCGGCCTTGCCGATGGCACCGCCGCGGACCCTGTAGCCGCCGCCCTTACGCTCCTGCGCGAACTGGGTGCAAAGCCGCTCCGTCGCACCGGCTTGATGGCGGTCCCGACGGTGGACGCAGCAGCCGTCAGCGCGGCGGAGGCGAAGGTCCTGGCGCGAGCCCGCGGCCAATCCGCTCCGGTCGAGGCGGTACGTCTCGTCAAGGCGGCCGGTCAAGTCGATCTGAAACAGGGATTGGCGGAAGAACGCGGCACATTCCTGCGTTTACGCGACTCCGTCGAGTCCGCTGCCCTGCGGCACGTATTCTTTGCCGAACGCGCCGCCGGCAAGGTCGAAGGGTTAGAGACAGTCTCGCCACGCAGAATTCAGACAATTGCGGTGGTCGGCGCGGGGCTGATGGGGGCAGGCATTGCGGTCTCGGCCCTGACCAGCGGCTGTCGCGTCATCGCTTTGGAACAGACAAAGGAAGCAGCCGCCGACGCGCGCGCCCGCATTGCCGAGACACTCGACAAAACCGTCCGCTCCGGACGGATGGACGCGGATGGACGCGACGACTGCATCGCCCGATTACAGACCACCGCTGAAGCGGCAGACCTCGTCACCGCTGATCTCGTCATCGAAGCGGTGTTCGACGACCTCCAGGTCAAGATGGACTTGTTTCGCCGGCTCGACGGCATCCTTGCGCCAGGCACCATTTTGGCGACCAACACCAGCTACCTCGATCCCGACGTGATCGCCGCGGCGACGACCGATCCGTCGCGGGTGGTCGGATTGCACTTCTTCTCGCCCGCCAATGTCATGCGGCTTGTCGAAGTCGTCGATTGCGCCAAGACCGCGCCCGATGTGCTGGCGAGTGCACTCGCCTTCGTCAAACGCCTGGGCAAGTTACCCGTCGTCTGCGGCGTTACCGAGGGCTTCATCGGCAACCGCATCTTCTCCGCCTATCGTCGCGAGGCAGAGTTCATGCTCGAGGATGGCGCCGTGCCGGACGAGATCGACGCCGCCTTCGAAGCTTACGGTTTTCCGATGGGCATCTTCGCCGTCAATGACATGGCCGGGTTGGAGATCGCCTGGGCGCGCCGGAAGCGGCAGGCCGCGACGCGGGATCCTGCCGCACGTTATGTCGAGATCGCCGATAGGCTTTGCGAGGCGGGCCGTCTTGGCCGCAAGAGTGGCCGCGGCTGGTACGCCTACCCCAACGGCGAGCGCACCGTCGATCCGGAAGTGACGGCGATGATCAAGGCGGCGCGCGCCGCCAAGAACATCACGCCGCGAGCCATCACTGCCGAAGAGATCATGGGCCGGCTTTTGAAGGCGATGGTCGATGAAGGAACGGCGCTGCTGGCCGAAGGCATCGCCGCGCGCCCCGGCGACATCGATCTGGTGATGATCAACGGTTACGGCTTTCCGGCCCACAAGGGCGGGCCGATGTTTACCGCGCAGCAAGGCAAGGACCTGAAATCATGAGCGAGGCCTATATCATTGATGGCGTCCGCACGCCCATCGGCCGATACGGCGGCGCTTTGTCGGTCGCCCGTGCCGACGACCTCGCCGCGCACGTAATCCGCGAGGCGCTGGCGCGCGTCGCGTCCGTACCGGCCGAAGCGATCGATGAGGTCGTCTTCGGTTGTGCCAACCAGGCGGGCGAAGACAACCGCAACGTGGCCCGCATGGCCGCCTTGCTTGCCGGATTGCCGGACGCGGTTCCTGGCACGACGATCAACCGGCTTTGCGGCTCGGGGCTGGATGCCGTCGGTTACGCCGCACGCGCGATCCGGCTCGGCGAGGCGGAAGTCGTGATTGCCGGTGGCGTCGAAAGCATGTCGCGCGCGCCTTTCGTCATGCCGAAGGCCCAAAACGCCTTCCAACGCAGCACCGAGGTGCACGACACGACGATCGGCTGGCGGTTCGTCAATCCGGTCATGCAAGAACGGTACGGCATCGAGTCCATGCCGGAGACCGCCGAAAACGTTGCAGCCGAGTTTGCTATCTCACGCGCGGACCAGGACGGCTTTGCGCTCCGCAGCCAGGCCCGCGCTGCGGCTGCGCAAAAGAGCGGCCGCTTCGCGCGCGAAATCGCCCCCTATCCGATCAAAGGGCGCAAGGGCGAGACGACGCACGTCTTAGAGGATGAGCATCCGCGCGAGACAACGTTCGAGAAGCTCGCCAACCTGCCGACGCCGTTCCGCACCAATGGCACCGTGACAGCCGGCAATGCATCCGGTGTCAACGACGGCGCGGCCGCACTTCTGCTTGCCTCAGGCCGCGCGGTCGAACACTACGGCCTCACGCCGCTTGCTCGCGTCGAAGGGATGGCAACGGCGGGTGTTCCTCCACGCATCATGGGTATGGGCCCTGTCTATTCCACCAGAAAGCTCCTGGACCGTCTCGGCGTTGGCATCGGCGATATCGATGTCCTCGAGCTCAATGAAGCCTTCGCAGCCCAGGCTCTCGCCTGCATGCGGCAGCTAGGCCTTGCGGATGATGCCGCCCACGTAAATCCCAACGGCGGCGCCATTGCCTTGGGACATCCTCTCGGCATGTCCGGTGCGCGCCTTGCGCTGACCGCAGCACTGGAACTTGAACTTCGAGGAGCAAGGCGAGCTGTCGCCACCATGTGTATTGGCGTTGGACAAGGCATCTCGATGTTACTGACGCGACCGTGATGCCGACGGATGCTCCTGCATTACGGCCTGGCGTGTCTCACGGTTTGCGCAGATCGTCAGTCCATGTTGTAGAAATAAAATCGAGAACGCCCCATTCAGGCAGTTGATACCCGTGCGGCCTGGCGGCACCCTTTTTGGGTAAGCGACGTAGCCGATCTTTGTGAAAGAACGCGGTTATCGGTCGCCGCCTTTCGCGTCCGAGCGAGCACGGGTTTGAGAGGGACCTAGGGCTCGGAAACTGGTTATCGTGTGGTGTTCGAAGCCATGATGGGAGCTCTTTCATTCCCGTTGCGCAAGACGCCGGCATCGGACGCCGTCTAGTGACGGCCACTCCGTTGTGAAGACTAGTTCTGTTCCTTTCCCTTCGACAGATACTGAGCTGTGGTGAGGTAATAGTTCCGGGCGGTGGCGTTGATCTGGCGCTCGCCCAACTCGGTTAGTGCCCGGGCCTTGATCTCGTTGGCTGCTATGTTCGCAGGGTCAATGGCCAGTACATAATCGATCATCTCGGCCGCCCATTGGAACTCCTTTGCTTCGACTGCTTCCCTGGCACGAGCAATCATCTGCTCTGCCCCTCCTGTCATTACGAGCATTTTGCGGGCACGCTCCGCAGGTGGCAGAGGGTTCAGATTGGTGGCGTTCCCATCGAACCATCCGACATAATCGGCGTAAATGCCGCGTACGGTCCAAGCGACACTGCCGTAGTACTCTTGCAGGTATGGACTCGTTGCCAGCTCAGGAGAAAGTTTCACCTCTTGCACAAGCTCGTCCGGCGTCTTTCCCTGCTTGATGCCGGCAAGGGTCTGGTCGAGGACGGTCTTGATCCCGTCCCTATAGTCGACGAGAGCCTTGCGCACCTCGTCCTTCCCGAGGATCGGACGCATGTGACCCTGGACCAGGTAGGTGGCGTTCAAGGCGAGCATCCTGTCGAGGCTGGCGATCCACTTCTCCGGGGGGCGCAGCTTAAGGCCACGAATCGGCGAAAGGTTTGGGTACGATTTGAGAAAATCGTCTCCGGGGATTAGCACGCCCTTGTCGGCGATCCAGATGGCCGTGTTCTCGGGAGATTCTCCTGGCGTATGGATGAGCTGCATCCGGACCCCCGCCACCTCGATGGTCTCACTGTCACCACTGAAGGTGCGGGTCGGCGGCAGGTAGCCCTCCCGCGTATGCGGTGTCACACGGCCGTATTCGAGCTGCGTGCCTGCGTTGATGAACAGGTTGTCGGGTAGCTTCGTGCCGAAGGCGTCGCCGCCGTCGCGCGGTCCCCTTCCGAACTCTGGACCGGATTCCACCAGCGTCTGGTGGCTGTAGATTTCGGGTTTGTCAGTCCCGGCAAACACCTTCGCGCCGCCAGAATGGTCCGGGTGATTGTGGGTGTAGATGATCGCCCGGACAGGACGGACCAAGCGATCCCCAAAGGCGCCCACGATTGCCTCAGCGTCGACAGGGTTCGCGGATGTGTCGACGATAATCGAGCCCTTGTGTCCCTGGATCAGCGTGACGTTGCTTGCCGAGTAGCCAACGGCGGCGAAGACGCCGTCCGTGATTTTAATGACCTCCTTCCGGAATTCGGAGGAACTCTCTCGTAGTTGCTCACGTCCGGCGAACTCATCTGCAAAAGGGTGCGACGACAGGCCAAGAATTGAAACGACCATCAAAGCTACTCCTACCCCACGGCTCCATGATCCTGGCATGACACCTCCAGGAATGGCAGCGGCTGGCAGTCCGTAGAGCCGCTGCAGTTGCTGCTGCAAAGGGAGGTAATAGATACCACCTTGGAATGGTACCTTTGATTTTTGAGAATCGCCGTGTTGGTGCGCTCGCCGAAGGCGGCATAGCCGGTTTGTTCGACGAGGTTGCCATTGGCATCCGTGACCAGACGGACCGACAGGCGGTCGCGATGCAGGAAAGCCTTTTCATATTCCAGTTTGAGTGGTGATTGGTCGGTGCCACGCGTCGAGTAGCGGAGCGGGCAGACTGAGCAGGACGAAAGCCCGCAAGGGCCCCGGCCCAAATTATGGACAGCGCTTTCCCTGTCTTAAACGCCCCGTCGATTGCCCCATAGCAAGACGTGCAACTGCGGCAGCACCCGCGCATCGAACCATCTGTCGCCGGTCACTTTGTCGACCAGCCAGAGCATGCGGTTCATGACGCCATCGATGTCCACCGTCGCACTGGCGTCGTCCGGCGGTGGTGGGGTGTGGTTTCCCGGCTGCAGATAGACCGGCAGCGCCGGGTATCTCCCGGCCATATCCTTGGCATAGGCGTAGTCGTGATCATCGAAAACGACGATCTTGAGCACCGTCATCGGCCGACCGGCCGCCATCGCAAGACAATCATCGAGTTTCTCGAAATCGGTTTCCATGCCGCTCGACGGCGGCTTCGGGCTGACGACGAGGACGTCCAGGTCGGCGAACCAGTCCCTGGCGACGCTGCCTTGCGTCTCAAGCGCAAAGCGATAGCCCTCGCCATGGCCGCGATCGATCAAGGGCCCGAGCGGCTGGATGGCGGGGTTTCCACCGGAAAGCGAGACTGTCAGCGGCACGCCGCCCGATAGCCGTCTCACCTCCATCCAGATCTCCTCGACCGACATCGGTTGCCACTGTTCGCGATACTCGCTGTCAACGGCGTGCAGCGTATCGCACCAGGAACAGCGGTAGTCGCAGCCGCCTGTGCGCACGAACACCGTCGGCTGGCCGATCAACACGCCCTCACCCTGGATTGTCGGCCCGAAGATCTCGCTGACGCGGATCGCCGCACCCGTCATGGCCGATACTCCGCCCAGGTCTTCGGCGTCTCGCTGACGCGAACTGCCGACGTTTCCGGTAGCCGCTCCTTGCACCAGTCGTAGAAATGCCTGGCCAGGCACTCCGACGTCACCCGCTCATGACCGAGCACGTCATTGAGATGGCGATGGTCGAAGCTGCCGTCGATGTAGCGCTTCAGCGGGGCCAGGTCGTGATAGTCCCGCACGAAGCCGTTGTCGTCGAGATCCGCGGCGGCAAGCTCAACCTCAACGATGTAGTTATGACCGTGCAGCCGCGCGCACTGGTGATCGGCGGGCAGATGGCTCAACTGATGCGAGGCGGAAAAGTGGAATTCCTTGGTGATGCGGTACATCAGCGAACCTCCTCTGCCGAGAAGCGGCGGGTGGCAGCGCGCCAGAAATCCGGATCGGCATACGCGGTCGGGTCATCAACACCGGCGAGATGGAAGGCTTCACGCCGCTCGACGCAGGTACCGCAGCGACCGCAATGGCGTGCACCGCCCTTATAGCAGGACCACGTCTCGCCAAAAGGCGTGCCGTGCTTGGCGCCGTCCGTAACGATGGCGGCCTTCGGGACATTGACATAGGGTGCAAGGAGCTGAACGGTGCCATAGCCCTCCAGCGCCTCGTCCTGCATTTTCTGGAACGCATCGATGAAGCCCGGACGGCAATCTGGGTAGATGAAATGGTCCCCGCCATGGACGGCAACGGCGACGGCGTCGGCCTTTTGCGCCGAGGCGAGGCCGAAGGCGATCGCCAGCATGATGGCGTTGCGGTTCGGCACCACCGTAGCCCTCATCGTCTCTTCGGCATAATGGCCATCCGGCACGTCGACGTCATCAGTCAGCGCCGATCCGGTCAAATGCCGGCCAACGCCGGTGATGTCGATGATCTGGTGTGGAACGCCAAGCCGGTGGGCACAGGCAGCGGCGAAATCGAGTTCCTTGCGATGGCGCTGGCCGTAATCGAAGGAAAGAAGGCCGACGAGTTCGTGCTCCGCCGCGATCCTGTGCGCGAGCGAAACGGAGTCCAATCCGCCGGAGCAGATGACGATAGTTCTCATAATAATGGGTCCCTTGTTTTGACCGGGTGGGCTGCGACCGGATGCGGGCCACTTCTAAGCCATTGCTGCGGTTTTGGCCAGCCCTTAGCGTCGAGTGTAGAAGTTCGAGCAAAATGTCCGAAAACCAAAAACCGACCTAAGCAATGGCTTATCATCCTATAATTTAATGAAAAAAGCGGGACACGGCTCAAATCGCGATCTGCTAACGGCTGTTCCTGTACGGCCCCAATGGCGTCCCCGTTTAAAATTCAGACCGTCGATCAACTCGCAGCGCAAGTTTCCTGGATATAATTAGACTTAATATCGCAAACCAGATGTTACTTGCAAAGACATTGGTTAGTCTTCAGAAACCCCTCGAAAGACAAAGAAATGCACCACCTCCATCCCTACAGATAGCCGATGGTCTTCCGCTCGCAGCTGGATCGGCTTGAACGTTTGTGCCCCGGAAGCACCTTTACGAAAGCGAGACCTACCCTTCTCGCATGTTCCATTTATCCCGAAGGCTGAAACTGTTGCCACGATTGAGCTTTGTGGCTTCTACTTCTCCCACGGTCTTGAAGGTGTGCCAGCCTGCGCCAACTAGTACCCAGTCATCTCAAGATACCCCTCGCCCGAAACGCTACCATCAAATGCGATGGGGCCTTCCCAGTACGGGGTCGATGTCGCCATCCACGACTGATCGTTCAGTGCTGTCGTTCTGATATCGAGACCTCGGGAGGGGATCCTGACCCTCCACTCGACTGGCATCGATCGACCGCCGACCTCAGCTGTCCGTAGCGGCTCGAAGACTACATCGTTTGAAGCAAGCGGTGACGTTTTCCCGTCGGCCGCGATCCAGTTCGCGGAGGTGTAGCCTTCGCCTCCGTCGCGCAAGCGAAACGCCATCACTTTTTCCCCCGAGGCAAGATGAAGCGAGAACCAGTCCCAGCCGGTCTGGTCGGAAGCCAGCGGCTGCGACGACCATTCCCTGTCGAGCCAAGCCTTTCCCGAGACATCGAGCGGCTTGCCGTCGAGCTCCACGGTGCCGCGGACCTCGTAGAACGGCTGAGAATAGTAATAACTCGCCTGGCCTGCCAGGGACTTGACCGAATAACCACGGTCTCCCTGCAGCGCCAACGGTCCCTTCGCCCGGAGCACCAGCTGGTAGGCGAAATCTTTGCCGCTCGCCCTGAGATCAAGATGGTCCAACTGGTCGTGGGCGGCACCTCCGGAGGCTTTCATCTGCCAGTCGTCGATCCACGTCTCGAACGGTTCGGGGGTGGCTCCGGCCTGTCCCACTCCGCCCCTTGCAAGCCGCTCCGCTACATAGTGGCGGTTTTCCGTGGTCATCGCGGCATGCCCGATCCAGATTTGCGGGTCGGACCAGCCGGGACGATTTCCAGGAGCAAGGGCGGAACGGAAAAGCGTCCACTGCGCGCCCGTGCGTTGCCCGTCGGACGTCTCGAGGTTTGCAGTTACGTACCACCACTCGATTCTGAAGTCCGGATGGGCTCCATGATCTCTGGGGAACACCAGCGTGACTCCTCGTTGTGGTACGGCAAAGCCTTGGGCGTCCGAGCCGAGGCCCGCGAACCCTTGAGTGAGGCCCGCCGCCGGGGCCAGCAAGGTGGCAAACGCAATTAGCAGGAGCATCATCGCTTTAGCGTTCATTGGCGAAGCTCCTCAAAAGGTCTGCCGGATCGGTTGTGGCCAGCCGTCGTACCGGGATCAGCACCGATATCAGAGCGGCGGCCAAGGCGATCGCCCCGAGCCTCAGCCAGTCCAGAGGGAAAAGCACCAGCGGCAGCCGCCATCCGAAAGCCTCTACGTTGACGATCGCCAGCAGAACCCAGGCGAGTGCCAGCCCGACCGGGATGGAGACGACGAAGGTCATCAGCCAGAGGGCGATTGTCTGGACAACTTCGAAGAGCGCGAGATCGCGACGGCGTAGCCCCATTGCCCATACGGGAGCCAATTGCGGCAAGCGAACGGAAGACAGCGTCAGCAAACTGGAGAACATCGCGAATCCTGCTACAGCCAGCGTGAGGACATTCAGCGCTCCGGTGACGGCGAAGGTCTGCTCGAAGATGGCGGTGGATTGTCGTTTAAGCGACGCCTGGTCGATAATACTGCTTTCCGGCAGACCCACTTCGCGGACGAGCCGCTGCCTGAAGTCCGCGACCTGCATGGGATCCATGCGAAGCCCGTAGCGCAGTTTTGGAACCTCCGGATAGTGCCGGACAAGAGCGTTAAGCCCCACGATGACCTGGCCGTTCGGATTGCCGTAGTCCGAAAACACGCCGACCACCTTTGTCCGCCAACCGCCCGGAAGCTCAATCTCCTGTCCGGGCGCGGCTTTCCCACCCCGCCACAACTGCTCGTTCACGAGCGCGCCCCGCCCGCTTGCGAGCTCGTCCCAGACCCCGGCAGAGCCGACAATCAGGGGCCAGTGATCCCGATAGGTGGGGTCGTCGGCGACGCCGTATATCTGCATATGTTGTCCAACGACGTCGCCCTCGATGCTCCAGATCGGCAAGATGGCCTTCGTGTGTGCGGGAAACCACTCACGCAAGCGCGCGGCCTCGCCTTCATCGCGAGCCGTGACGTAAACCTCGGCGGCTAGACGCTGGTCGAGCCATCCCAAGAACGTTTGCCGGAAGCTCGCCACCATGGTGCCGACGCCGATGTTCGCGGAAAGTGCGAGCAGGAGCGCCATAGTCGCCAAGGATAGGCCGGGCAACTGCTGTCGCGTGTCGGCCCAGAACCAGTTCGCGAGCACATTCTTGGAAAGCCGCTCCCCGGTGCTCATCGCGAACCCCAACAGGGCGGGCAGGATTAACGCCGCACCGAGCAGTAGACCCGCGAGCACAGCGAAACCGGAATACAGGCCGGTGCCGAATGAGGCCAGCCCAAGCGCGAACAGCAGTAACAACAGACCAGTGGCCGCCTGCACTGCTAGCCCGGCTGCCGACGCCCGCGCCCAGGCTCTCCGCTGCGGTACCGCAAGTATCGGCATGGTCCAAACGCGCCAGAGGCTCTGTGCCGATGACAGAATGGAACCAAGCAACGCCATTGCCAGTCCGGCCGCCCACCACTCCGGTCTGAGGGTCAACGTTCCGGACACACTTGCTCCGTAGAGGCCTCGCAGCGTTACCGCGACCCCTGGAAGTAGCGCCGACGCCACGAAGTAGCCGATGACCACGCCTAGAACGCCGGAGATCAGCGCGAAAGCAGTGACCTCGATGAGCAACATCGTCGTGAGCCTTCGCAGCGAGATCCCCAACGACCTGAGCGTCCTGAATGTGCCGCGTCGCTGCTCGAAAGACAGTCCCGTGGCCGAATAGACGATGAAGAGGCCGACTACGAAAGCCAGGAAGCCAAACGCGGTAAGGTTCAAGTGGAAGCTGTCGGTAAGCCGTGCAACATCAGGGCGTTCACCGGCATCTCTAACAACGAGCTCGGGCGCGAGATTTCCGACGGGAGCGAGCCCGGGCTTCTGCGACGGCGTGACGACGATCCTGCTCAAAGCCGCATCGCGGTTCAGAAGACGATCGGCGACGCCGATGTCGACGAAGGCCGTGTCGTCTGGAAGATCGGCAGCGATCTTAACTGATAGGCCGTCAGTTTCCTTGAGCCGCGCGGCCGTTGCTGCCGAGACGATGATTTGTCCGGCACCGCCGACAAATTCGACGAGGTCCGACGCGTTTGAAACCTGGAATCCTTGTCCCTCCGAAGGCATCGTCAATGGATCGATACCGATCAGCCTAATGCGGCTCTGGCCGAACCTGTGATCGCCCTCGATCACGGGAGAAACGCTCCAGCCCCCCCTGCGGAGTTTCGCGTACGTTTGCGGTGAAATCCCCCAGCCGTCCCTCGCAACCAGCTGCACAAGATTACCCTGTTCGAAAACGGTCGCCGCGCGTTGATAACTTGCGCGGGCCTCCGCGTTGATCGCCTGCACGCCAGACCAGAGCGCCGTCGCGAGCGCGATCCCGAGGATCAGTGTCGCGCACTGCAGCGGCCTGTAGCGCCAGTGCGAAAGCAGAGCCCAGAAAGCGATCCGGCTCATTCGACCACCTTCCCCCCGCGAAGCAGAATTCGACGATCGAGTTTTTCGGCCAGGCGGCTGGAATGGGTCACGAGTAAGAGCGCCGTAGCGGCCGATTTGCTGAGCCTCAGCATAATATCAAGCACGACATCGGCTGTCGCCTCGTCGAGATTTCCGGTCGGTTCATCGGCTAGGATCAATGGCGGTCGCGCCGCAAGCGTCCGCCCGATGGCGACCCGCTGCTGTTGGCCGCCCGAGAGCTGTTCGGGGTAACGGCCCAGGAGTTGGCCGAGGCCGAGCTCCTCGACGAGCTCCGCTTCCCAGACGGGATCGGAGCGTCCCGCCAGCTTGGCATGGAAGGAGATGTTCGCCGCAACGTTGATACTTGGGATCAGATTGAACTGTTGAAAGACGACGCCGACCTCAGTTCGGCGGTAGAGCGCGCGACCGCTGTCGTCGAGCTGCCCGATATCACGCCCGTTGACCAAGATCGTGCCGCTGTCCGGTTTGTCCAGGCCGCCTATCAGATGAAGCAATGTGCTTTTACCGCTTCCAGACTCACCTGTAAGAGCCAGGCTCTGTGCCCTGTCGAGGTGAAGATCAACCCCCCGGAGAACGGCAGTCGGACCCTCAGCGGTGTCGTAGGATTTCGTGATGTCGGTCAGGTTCAGAATCATAGAGAGTTAATCTAGCGGCACCGACGCCGGTTACCACGCCTCACCTTGCTATTTGACTACTGGTACGGCAACAGCGACAGGCGCGGTGCATAGTTGGCGTATGAAATCCCGACGTTCTCGCGCATTTCACGGATCGTCACTACCGCACGCTCAAGCAGCCGGCGCTGTTCGAAGGCCGTCAAGCCTGCGACTTGGTTCGCCACCAAGACGAGCTCGGAGATGAAGGCGGTGGCGAGAGACTCTACGTGCGGGATATCAGCGGAAGTCAAGGCGGAGTTCGCTTCCGCTTAATTTACGCGACCGCCCCAGCGCTAGGAAACCATCAAAAAAGCACCCCGACAGCACTCAAAAAATCATAGCGATTTCTACAGGTTAGAGGTGCGGTCAAATTAGGCTGACATTTGGGATATTTTGCGATGGCGCAGGTCATTCTAAGCGATTGAATTTGTTGCACCAGTTAGGTCAAACGCCGTGTCTTTCTACAAGAGCCTTGCCCACCAACGAGTGCAGCCGTTGACGGCGGCAGGAGGGACGCCATTTTATCGGCAACACAAAATCAAAAATCACTTCGGCCGATTTCCGCCGCGTTTCAAAGAGGCTAACGTCTCGCCATCACCGCCTGATGGCGGTGAACTCCGGCCCCTGTCGTTGGCGACAACTGCCAAACGGTGGCGGAGTTCGGTATTGGAGGAGTTCTGGAATGCTGATCGACGGAAAAGTCTTCATTGTGACCGGTGGCGGATCTGGCCTTGGTGCCGGCGTTGCACGCCTGCTCCACGGCAAGGGCGCTCGTGTCGTCCTTGCTGATATCAACGAAGACGCCGGGCGGGAGATGGCCGAGGCGCTTGGGAGCAATGCTCTTTTCGTCAAGACGGATGTCACGAGCGAGACCGATGGCGCAGCCGCAGTTTCCGCCGCCGTTGATACCTTCGGCCATCTTAATGGGCTGGTGAATTGCGCCGGCATCGCGCCGGGCGAAAGGGTACTTGGGCGCGACGGCCCTCATCGGCTCGACAGCTTTGCGCGTGCGGTCGGCATCAATCTGATCGGCACATTCAACATGATCCGCCTGGCGGCGGCGGCGATGGAAAAGGAAGCGCCCGGCGACGACGGCGAGCGTGGCGTCATCATCAACACCGCATCTGTCGCTGCCTTCGACGGGCAGGTCGGCCAGGCTGCCTATTCCGCCTCGAAGGGCGGCGTCGTCGCCATGACGCTGCCAATTGCCCGCGAACTGGCACGGCACGGCATCCGTGTCGTGGCGATCGCGCCGGGCATCTTCGAAACACCGATGATGGCCGGCATGCCACAGGAAGTACAGGACTCGCTCGGCAAGAGCGTTCCCTTCCCGCAGCGCCTCGGCAAGCCGGAGGAATTCGCGGCCCTTGTCCAGCATATCTGCGAAAACCGGATGCTGAACGGCGAAGTCATCCGCCTCGACGGAGCGCTTCGCATGGGCGCACGCTGAGACTGATATCTGAGAGCCCGGATGCGCGTTGCGTCCGGCCAAATGTGCTACTGTCTGAACAGGCAGCGTGTTTCGAACGGTATGGCATCCCTTGGACGCCGTGTTTGTCGCGCGGCGCCACAAGCATTTCCGTACAGCATCTGAAAATCAGGCGCCGGAACGCTCACCGTGCACCGCCCGCGATTGAACCGGGGCAATGACATAGGCGCAACGGCGTGCGCCGGCGAGAATATGTTCGGTGCGCTCGACCGCGACGTCGCGACCGAGAATGTCGCGGAAGATATTGATCTCCGCACGGCAAAAGCCCTGGCAACTGGCAGCGGCGGCGCAGATCGGACAATGGTTCTCGACGAAGAGAAAAGTGCCGTCGCCCGTCTCCTCGTAGCCGGCCATGTAGCCTTCGGCGGTTCGCAGGCGCACGAGCTTCTCCACCCGATCACGCAGGCTAATGGCGCCGTCGAGCGCTGCGCGATAGCCGGTTCGCGTCTCCTCCTCGCGCGCCGCGATGACCCGATCGACCGCCGCGTCGCCGAGCGTCTGGCGGATTGTGCGCAGCAGCTGGACAGTCAACTCCGCATGGGTATCGGGAAATTCCGCATGGCCCGAGGCGGTCAGCCCCCAGAACTGCGAGGGTCGGCCGACGCCCCGCGCCTCCGACCAGGAATTTACCAGCCCCTCCTCGGCCAGGCGCACGAGTTGCTGGCGCGCCGCCTCACCTGATATCGACAGGCGCTTGCCGAGTGCCGCCGCCGTCTGCGGCCCATGCAGCTTCAGCGCCAGCAGGATGCGTTCGGCCGGCGAACGTCCCTGGCTTTGATCCGGATTTAACAAGTGATCGCTTGACATATTATTGCCCGGAGATTTACAAAGAATTGTCTTGTTAAATACACACCGGATGGATCTCGCACAAGACATTCGCTGCGTTCCATCCGGCCGAAGAGGATTTCAACCATGGCTTTCGAACTCCCCTCCCTCCCCTTTTCCATCGGCGCTCTGGCCGAAGCCGGAATGAGCGCCGAGACGCTGGAATTCCACCACGGCAAGCACCACCAGGCCTATGTCACCGCCCTCAACGGCTTCGTTGAAAAGGACCAGGCTCTCGCTGGCCTTTCGCTGGAAGACATCGTTCGCCATGCCAACGGCAAGGCGGAATTGGCGCCGGTCTTCAACAATGCCGGACAGCATTGGAACCACATTCTGTTCTGGAACAATCTCTCCTCCAAGGGCGGGCGCATCCCGGACAGTCTTGAGAAGAAGATCGCGGAAGACTTCGGCAGCGTCGCCGCCTTCAAGGACGCGTTCAAGACGGCGGCCACCAGCCAGTTCGGTTCCGGCTGGGCCTGGCTCGTGCTCGACGCCGGCGGCAAGCTCAAGGTGACGAAGACTGCCAATGGCTCGAACCCGATCGCCACCAATGAGGGCAAGGCCCTGCTCGGTCTCGATGTGTGGGAACACAGCTACTACATCGATTACCGCAATCGCCGCCCCGACTATGTCAGCAATTTCCTCGATCGGTTGGCGAACTACGAGTTCGCCGAGGCTGAGCTTAAGTCCGCCTGATCACGCCTTCCGTGGTGCCGCGCCGGCGGCACCACGCCCATGCCTCAGCCGGATTGCGCCCATGACCCAGACCACCTCTGTCGATATCGACGCTCACGCCGAACTTGCCGTCACCAGACCTCTGTTCGCAGACACGATGGCGCGGCTGGCGTCAACCGTCTGCGTCGTCAGCTCCGGCAGCGGCTCCGAGTGCCAGGGCCGGACGGCGACCGCCGTCTTCTCGCTTTCCGCAAACCCTCCGTCCATAGTCGTCTCGATCAAGGCGGGTAGCGCGCTTGCCGACGCCATATCGAAACAGCATGGATTTTCGCTGGCGATGCTCGCCCAGGGGCAGGAACTGGTTGCCGACGCCTTCGCCGGCCGGGTCGCGGCAGCCAGCCGCTATCTCGTCGGCATCTGGGCGGACTGGCCTTCCGGCCGGCCGCGTCTTCTCGGCGCCGCCGCCGGGCTCGACTGCGTCCTCAGTGCTTCCATCCTTGTTGGCGACCACCGGCTCTTTGTCGGAACAATCATCGCCACGGAAACCGCTGGCTATGCCGACCCTCTGCTCTGGAGCGAGCGGCAATACCAGGCACTTGAGCGATCGGCGCCCTTTTCCGCCACATCTGGCGGGCGCCCATTGCCATCGGCCACCTCGTGCCCAACACTCTGAGCGGCGCGAACGGACACCCATTTGGGAGCGACCATGCGACAGGTGCTTGAAAAACTTCTGGACGACGGGCGTGATGACGCGCTCTTGCGCTTCACCCTCGGCAGCATCTGTCTGCAGGAGACGGATGCCGAGACCGCCCTTCTCCACCTCAGGCGTGCAATCGAATTCGATCCCAGCTATTCGGCCGCCTGGAAGCTCATCGGCGCGGCGATGCTGAAACTGAACCGCATCGAAGAGGCGCGGCGCATCTGGACTGAGGGGCGATCCGTGGCCGAGAAAAAGGGCGACCTGCAGGTGGCGCGCGAGATCAACGTCTTCCTCAAGCGGCTGGACAAGCAGTGTGCGGCCGCGAACAAAGGCTCGCCCTAACGGCTCAAAGCATGTCGCGCAAAAGTGGCGATACCGACATGCGCAAAACAAGAACCTGAAGCGCAGTCGCGACTTCTAGGGATTGCGATGCGCTAGGCGTCAGGCGGAGCCAAGCCGCCTGATATTGCCGGCAAGCTCGGCTGCTAGACGCAACGCCGCTGCGGTTGCCCCCGCCATCTGCGGCATGATCAGCCATTCGAGCGTCCAGGCAGCACCGGAGCGCTCCTGCTCGTGCACCAGCGCATGATGGATGCCGGAAAGCTGCGTCGCATTGAACCGCGCAAGCGCCACCAGCACCTCGGCGGCAACCGGGTTCTGCTTGTGCGGCATCGCCGACGATCCACCGCCACCGGCAAGTTCGATTTCATCGCCCTGCTGCGCCATCAGCGCGACGTCCTGCCCGAATTTGCCGAGGCTGCCGGTGACGAGCGACAGCGCGTTGGCGAAGTCGGCAATTTCGGAACGCTGGCTATGCCATTGCGGGAAGTCGGCAAGCGCCAGTTCCTCGGCCAGCGTGGCACGAACATCGTCGGCCTTGTCATTCAGCTTGTCGAGCGTGCCTGCCGCACCGCCGAACTGGACCGCAAAGAGGTCGCGATCCATCGCCTGCAGCCGATCCTTGTGATCGAGCAAGGGTTCGATCCAGGTGCGCAAGCGATCGGATACCGTGATTGGTATAGCCGCCTGCATGCGCGTGCGGCCCATCAGCATCCGCTCGCCCCATCGATCGTCGCATTCCTCAAGCACCGAAACGACATCACCAAGACGAGTGCCGAAGAGTTCGGCAACAGCCTTCATGCGCAGCATCAAGCTCGTATCGATGACATCCTGGCTGGTCGCACCAAAATGCACATGCGCTGCAGCCTCACCGCCGACGGCCGCACGCAACTGTCGAACAAGTTCAGGAACGACGACGCCGTCGACAGCCATGGCCCGCCTGAGCGCTGCGACATCGGGAGAAAACCCGCGACAGGCCTCGGTGATGCGGTCGGCAGCACTTTCCGGGATGACCCCGTGGATCGCTTCCGCGCGCGCCAGCGCCGCCTCGAAGGAGAGCATCGCATGAATGTCGGCGGCAGTCGAAAACTCGGCGGCGACCGCCTCGTCGCCCAGAAGGCCGGAGAGATAGGGATGATCGAAAGCGGAATAGGTCATGGTCCCCCCGATTGATGTCGCGATGCCCGCTCGCGCTTGAACGGAATGCCACGGTCTGCCTTGCGCCGTCCATGCAGCAAGATGCAACGGATCGGCCTCTCGCGTGACATTCCGGCTTCAGATGTCGAGGAAGACCGTTTCCTTCTCACCCTGCAGGTGAATGTCGAAGACATAACTAGGGGCGCTGCCGGTCGCGACAAGCGTCGCGACGCGATGGCGATGCTCGACGCGCAAAAGCAAGGGATCGGCGGCGTTCGCCTCGGCTTCATCGGGGAAATACATCCGTGTGTGCAATCCGATATTAATGCCGCGCGCGACGATCCAGAATGTGATGTGCGGCGCCATCGGCCGGCCGTCCTTGAAGGGCACGGGCCCCGGCTTGATCGTGTCGAAACGGAAGACGCCGTCTTCTGCACCGGTCGGACACCGTCCCCAGCCGGAGAAGCTCGGATCCGCCGCGCCGCGCATTTCCGACGGCGAATTGTAGAGCCCTGCCGCATCTGCCTGCCAGATTTCCACCAGCGCATCCCGAAGCGGCGTCCCCGTACCATCGAGCACCCGGCCGCTGACGGTGATGCGTTCGCCGAGCGTGCGTTCGCTCACCATCGTTGTGCCGAGGTCGGCGTCATAGACGCCGCCAATGCCGCAGAAATTCGGCGTGAGGCCGATATGCACATAGGGACCGGCTGTCTGCGACGCCGTTTCCTTGAAATAGCCGAGCGCCTGGACCATCAATTGCCCTCCATGCGGTTTTCAAACATCGTCGATCGGCGACCGCGCAAGACGATATCGAACTTGTATGCCCGCGCATCCATCGGAATGGTGTTTGCCCAATCGAGCGGCGCGATCAGTTGCTCGATCGCACGGCGATCGGCGATCGTGTTGACGATCGGACACTTCCAGATCATCGGATCGCCCTCGAAATACATCTGGGTGATCAATCGCTGCGCAAAGCCGTGGCCGAAAACCGAGAAATGGATATGGGCAGGGCGCCAGTCGTTGACACCATTCGGCCAGGGATAGGGTCCGGGCTTGATCGTGCGGAAGGAATAGAAGCCTTCCTCATCGGTGATCGTGCGACCGCAGCCGCCAAAATTCGGATCGAGCGCTGCGAGATAGCTTTCCTTCTTGTGGCGATAGCGCCCGCCGGCATTGGCCTGCCAGAATTCAAGAAGAGCGCCGGGAACAGGCCGGCCGCGTTCGTCAAGTACGCGCCCATGAACGATGATGCGCTCGCCGATCGCGCTTTCGCCCGGCTTGGCGAAGTTGTGGATGAGATCGTTGTCGAGATCGCCCAGAATCGAATGACCGAAGACCGGGCCAGTGATTTCGGAAATGGTGCCGTCGAGCGACAAAAGCGCCTTCTGCGGCGAGCGCAGCACCGAGGTCTTGTAGCCTGGCGTCAGCGCCGGCGCATGCCAGTTCCTGTCGCGGGGAAAAAAGGCGCCGGTCTCCGGCTTCCGGTTGGCTCCATCGGACATCTCGTTGCTCCCGTCAGGCCGCCTTGCCGGCGTCCATTTCCGCAAAGACCTGTTTGACGATCTTGATTGCGTGGTTGGCCGCCGGAACGCCGGCATAGATCGCCACATGCAACAGCGCCTCGCAGACATCGTCACGGCTGGCGCCGGTATTGGCGGTCGCACGCACGTGCATGGCAACCTCTTCGTCCTGGCCAAGTGCCGCCAGAAGCGCGATGGTTACGATCGAACGCTCGCGTTTCGTCCAGGTCGGTCGCGACCAGACGTGTCCCCAGGCCGCCTCGGTGATCAGTTCCTGGAACGGCCGGTCGAAATCGGTCGAGGCCGATTGCGCACGGTCCACGTGGTTGTCGCCAAGGACGGCCCGCCGCGTCGCCATGCCCTGGCGATAGCGGTCGGAGGGCGCGAAGGCATCACTCATGGCTGTTGTCTCCATGCGTTACAATCTCAAAAAAGGCGCGCAATACCGCAGTCAGTGCCTCCGGCTTTTCAACGCAAGGGATATGCCCGGCATCGCGGATGACCTCGTAGCGGGCGCCGGGAATAAGGCGAGCGGTGCCAAGCACCACATCCGGCGGCGTCGATCCGTCCTGGTCGCCGACGACGCAAAGGACGGGCACGGCGATGCGCCCAGCCGCTTCGGTATAATCGGCATCGCGGATCGCACCGCAGGTGGCGGCATAGCCCGTTACCGACTGGCGGATCAGCATGTTGCGGTAGCCTATCAACGCTGCATTTTCAGGGCGTCGGAACTCAGGCGTGAACCAGCGTTCAAGGATGCCGTCGGCGATCGCCTCAATGCCATGGGCTTCGATGGCCGCGATGCGCTGCGCCCACAGTTCCGGCGTGCCGATCTTGTGCGCGGTATCGCAGAGAACGAGGGCCCGCACGAGATCCGGCCGCCGCTGATAGAGCGACTGGGCAATCAGCCCGCCGACCGAGAGGCCGCACACGATCGCTTGGCTGACCGAGAGCATGTCGAGTAGGCCGGCAAGGTCATTGGCGTGGTCTTCGATCGCGTAAGGGAGCGGACCGATATCGGAGAGACCGTGGCCGCGCTTGTCGTAGAGAACAATCGCATAGTCGCCGGCAAGGCGGACGATGACGTCACGCCAGATGCGAAAGTCGGTGCCCAACGAATTGGCAAAGACCAGCACCGGCCGCTCGGCCGTGGCGCCGATGACCTGATAGTGGATTGTGATGTCGTTGATGCGGGCAAACTGCACGGCGCTTCTCCTCTGCAACCAAATTGTCTGTTTAATCTGGTTAGGTAAAATGATATTTCACGGCATTCCATTAACTCACGAGTTATGAATTCCATGGTCAACGCTCGGGTCAAGTTTCGTCATCTGCAGACTTTTGTCGAGGTCGCACGGCAGAAGAGCGTCATGAAGGCGGCCGAACTCCTGCATGTCAGCCAGCCGGCTGTCACCAAGACGATCCGCGAGCTGGAGGAGGTTCTGGGGGTTGCGGTATTCGAGCGCGAGGGACGCGGCATCAAGATCACCCGCTATGGCGAGGTCTTTCTTCGCCATGCCGGTGCGGCGCTAACGGCACTGCGCCAGGGGCTCGATTCGGTCTCGCAGGAGCGCTCCGGTGATGGCTTGCCGGTGCGCATCGGAGCATTGCCGACGGTCTCGACGCGGATCATGCCGCGGGCAATGTCGCTGTTCCTGAAGGAGGATACCGGCGCACGGATCAAGATCGTCACCGGCGAGAATGCCGTGCTTCTCGAACAGTTGCGGGTCGGCGATCTCGACCTCGTCGTCGGCCGGCTGGCGGCGCCGGAAAAGATGACCGGCTTTTCCTTCGAGCACCTCTATTCCGAACAGGTGGTTTTTGCCGCTCGAGCCGGTCATCCCTTACTTTCCGGCGCGCAATCGGCCTTCGCTCATCTCGGCGACTACCCGGTGCTGATGCCGACGCGTGCCTCCATCATCCGCCCCTTCGTCGAACACTTCCTGATTGCCAACGGCATACCGGGCCTGCCGAACCAGATCGAAACGGTCTCCGACGCCTTCGGCCGCGCCTTCGTGCGCGCCAGCGACGCGATCTGGATCATTTCGGCGGGTGTCGTTGCCAGCGACATCGAGGATGGCACACTTGCGGTCCTGCCGATCGACACCAGCGAGACAAAGGGCCCGGTTGGCCTGACGATGCGCGCGGACGCCATTCCGTCGCTGCCGCTTTCCATCCTGATGCAGACCATCCGCGAGGCGGCAGCGGCTATCGCGCCGAAAGCCTGACGGTCGTCCGGTAACGGACACCGAGCCACCTTTACAAAACCTCCTCGTCAGCCGAGATTGCGGCCCTCATCCGTTCACCGAAACCACCATGCGATCGATCCAATGCAGCTCGAAATCTTCGCCGGACACCACATTGCCGACATGCTGGACTGGTTCCCGACTGCCGAAGCGCTCATTCAATGGGGCGGGCCCGGGCTCCGCTTTCCGCTTGATGAGACGCAGCTCGAGGAGATGCAGGCTTCGACATCCGGGGATGCACCGACGCGCTGGATGTTTGCCGGCATTGTCGACGACAATCTGGCCGGTCACGCCCAGGTCGCGCTCGACTGGGAAAATGGCGTCGGTCGGCTCAGCCGCGTGGCGATCAATCCGCGGCTTCGTGGCCAAGGCCTCGCCCATCCGTTTCTCCAGCGCATCATCGCGCGCTTCTTCGCAGACGCCCGCTTCGAGCGACTGGAACTCAACGTCTATACCTTCAACACGGCCGCAATCCGCACCTATCTGAAGCTCGGTTTTATCGGGGAAGGCGTTCGGCGGTCGTCGGCCAGGGTTGGCGATATCAGGTGGGACACCGCCATTTACGGCATGCTGCGCAGCGATCTCGCGGCGAACAACCTGGCTTAGAACGGCAGCCCGACATAATTTTCGGCAAGCGCTGTCGAGGCGGCGCGCGAATGGGTGAGATAATCGAGCTCCGCCTCCTGGATCTTCTGGTCGAAATCGCCGGTATCCGGAAAACGGTGAAGCATCGTGGTCATCCACCAGGAAAACCGCACCGCCTTCCACACTCTCGCTAGGGCATGCGTCGAATAGGCCTCGACCCCGGCATTCGAGCGGTCCTGGTAATGTTCCAGCAGCCCTTCGAAGAGGTAGTGCACGTCGCTTGCCGCAAGGTTCAAACCTTTGGCACCGGTCGGCGGCACAATATGCGCGGCGTCGCCAACCAGGAACAGCCGCCCGAAACGCATCGGCTCGGCGACGAAGGAGCGGAGCGGCGCGATCGATTTTTCAAACGACGCGCCGGTGACCAACGCCTCGGCATGGTGCGCCGGCAATCGCCGCCTGAGTTCGTCCCAGAAGCGCTGATCCGTCCAAGCCTCGATCTTCTCGTCGAGCGCGCATTGCAGGTAATAGCGGCTGCGGGTCTGCGAGCGCATCGAGCAAAGGGCAAACCCACGCGGATGGTTGGCGTAGATCAGTTCATGGCTGACCGGCGGGACATCGGCAAGAATGCCGAGCCAGCCGAAGGGGTAGACTTTTTCGAAGGTGCGGATCGCCTTTTCAGGAACCGACTTGCGGCTGATCCCGTGAAAGCCGTCGCAACCGGCGATGAAATCGCAATCGATACGATGACTTATGCCGTCCAGTTCATAGGTGACGTATGGATTGTGGCCATCGAAATCATGCGGTTCGACATTTGCCGCAGCGTAGATCGACGGTGCGCCGGTGAGCGCGCGCTCTTCCATCAGGTCGCGCGTCAGTTCCGTCTGGCCATAGACCATCACGCGCTTGCCGCCGGTCAGGTCGTAGAGGTCGATACGATGATCCCGGCCATCGAAGGCGAGCGAAAAGCCGTCATGCGGCAGGCCTTCGGCATGCATGCGCTTGCCGGCCTTCGCAAGGTCCATCAGGTTGACCGTTCCCTCCTCCAGCACGCCGGCCCGCACCCGGCCAAGAATGTAGTCCTTGCTCACGCGATCGAGGATGACGTTGTCGATGCCGGCACCGGTCAGCAATTGCCCGAGCAGAAGGCCCGATGGACCTGACCCGATGATGACGACCTGTGTGCGCATGCATTCCTCCCGAAATTGCCTTTTGACAAGACTCTGCTCGGGAGAGCCATCAGGCTCAATGGACATTTCGGTCAGGAAATTGCACTAATCGAACATCACCAACGGATGCGGGCGATGAAAAGAACGGTTCCAACCTACCAGCTTTACGGCGAACAATCGCTGAAACGGCCGGATTTCTGGCTGCATTGTGAGACGATCCCGTCGCGCAGCAGCCTGCATCATTGGGAGATCGGGCTGCATCGTCATGAGAGTTTCTTTCAGATCTTGTACATTGCCGGCGGATCGGGAGACGCAGTGTTCGGCGACACGGCGCACCCTATTCGTCCCCCGGTGATGATCACCGTGCCGCCGGCGATCAGCCATGGCTTCCGCTTTTCCCGAGATGTCGACGGGTTCGTGTTCACGGTCCTCGCCACGCATCTCAGGGTATCGCCCGGCGAGCGCAGCCGGCTCGGCGCCTGGATGGCGACGCCACGTCTCACCCGCCTCGACGGCAGCGACGACGGCCGCTATGTGGCATTGACCCTTGCGCGGCTGGGTGCGGAATGGGAAGCCAGCCGGAGCCACCGCACCGACCTGCTCGATGCCTATCTGACGTCGGCGTTGACGCTGGGCGCCCGCCTCGATGAAGCGCAACCCGTCGAGGACGACGCCGCCGACACAGAAAACGAACAGCGCGTCGAACTTTTCCTCAGCCTCGTCCAGCAACATCATCGCGCGCACAAGCCTGCAGCGTTCTACGCACGCGAGATCGGCCTATCGCCGACGCATCTCAACCGTATCGCCCGCAGCATCACCGGCCAAAGCGCCCACGAGATCATCGCACGCAAGCTGACGGACGAAGCACGGCGCGAGCTCGTCTTCACCCGCGGCAGCGTGCAGGAGATCAGCTTCCGGCTCGGCTTCGCCGATCCCGCCTATTTCTCTCGCTTCTTCCTGCGCCAGACCGGCATGACACCGAGGGCCTGGCGGCTTGCCGAGCGCACGAAGCTCGGAGCATAGGCACTCTGATGGCAATCAATTGCCGAGCCGGCCGCGCGCTCCTGGTGGTGGCGCTGCCTATTGCGGCCACCTGCTTTTTCGCCTCCGTTTCCGAAACGAAACAGCCGCCGGCCAAGATCACACAGGACCTAGGCAAGCGGCTGTCTGTGTCGAATCGGATCCCTCAGAACTTGAGGCTCAGATTTGCCTTGAACGTCTGATCGCTGACGCCGCTGGCGAACTGTCCGGCGTAAATCAGCCCGAGATTAGCATCCGGCGTAAGAGCAAAGTCGAGACCGGCTTCGAGCACCGCCGCATCCTCGGCGATCGGAACACCGGCGATGGTAAAGGTGCTCGCAGACGAGAACCCGTTCGACGACAGCGGCAGCGTATCGCCGAAGGCGTGTTTCCAACCGATCGTGCCGCGCGCCGTCGCCAGTACACCGCCGAGGTCGAAACTGGATGCTGCGCGCAGACCGAGGGTCGTGAATGTCGTGTCCTGCGACGCGTCGCTGCCCACGAGCGCAGCTGCCCCGCCGTATTCCGCAAAACCATCGCGGTTGAGCTGCACATAGGCGAGATTGGCAAACGGCTCAAACTCGACCGTGCCGGTCCTGACGGCATAGGCGAACTCGCCAAAGACCTGGCCGGTGCCGGCATCATAGTCGGCGTCAAGACGATCGGAGAACCCTGGGAACGAAACCGAGCGGCTCGTCTCAATGTCATGCCAGCTATAGGCAGCACCTGTTCGCAGCGAAGCGTCGCCCCATTGTCCACCGGCATAGAGCCCGAGATGATAGTTGTCGGATGTCGCCGAAGAAAACCGTGCGTCGATGTCCATCGAAGAGCGCGAATAGCCCGCAAGCGCGCCGACGGTCCATTCGTCCACCTGCGTATCGGCACCGACGAAGAAGCCGCCGATGGAGCGATCCGCCTTTGCCGCATTGCCGTCGCCATCCCAACGGCCCCAGGAGCCGAAACCCTGCGACCAGATGGCGAGCTCGCCCGTCTCAGCCGCCGTGCTGTTTCCGGAAGTCTGCTTGGCACCCACGGCGCCAAGAACCGAGCGCAAACGATCGTTTGCCGCGTCGCGCAGGAACCGGCTGTCCTCGATCAGGATCGACTGGAAGGAGGCATGCACTTCGCCGGAAAGCAGGTCGAAGGCCGTGCGCGCGGCCTCGGGCGTTGCTGCAAGCGAGAGTGCATTGACGATAGGGCTCGCAACCCCCAGTCCATCAACACCGGTGCTAGCGGCAATCTGGTTGCGCGTGCGGGCGACGCTGGCAAAGCTGATGTCGTTGCGGGTCAGCTTAAGCGACAGGTCGTTACCGTCGCCGCCGCTATAGTCGACGGTCGGATCGAGGAAGACCAGATTGTCGACGATCGAGGCAAAGGTCCCGGTTATGGCGCCTGAACTCTGCTTGTCGATGAGGATGAACGGGCCGTTGACCGGGCTCCAGCTCGCCGCCGTGTTGGGAGAGAGCAGAAGATCAAGCGTCGCACCGGAAATATCAACTGCGCCCGAAACGATAAGCTTGTCGGTGCTCGCAGGCGTGCCTTCGATCTGTAGGACGCCGTTGTTGGTATAGTTGCCGGCAATGGTTTGTGTGCCGATCGAATTGCCGGGCGCATGCACGCCGCCGCTCTGGATGGTCGTGTTTCCAAGCGTGCCGGTGCCGCCGAGGCGAGCGCCGCGGTAGATGGTCGTCAGGCGGGAGGTTGCAAGCGAGCCGTTGACGACCAGCGAACCCGACGTGATGGCCGTGTCACCGGTAAAGGTGTTGACGCCCGTCAGCGTAAGTTTGCCGGTACCAACCTGGCTCAGCGCACCGCTGCCGGAAAACGTGCCGGCAAAGCTGACGTCGTTCGAGCGGTTGAAGATCACGGTACCATTGTTGGTGATCGAGCCGGCGAAGTTACCGGTGCCGCCGATCCATCCGGTCGTGCCGCCATTGCCAAGCTGCAGCGTGCTGCCCGTACCGATCGTTACCGGACCCCGGCTGCTGCTGGTCGCCGTCAAGGTCAGCGTGCCGCTGCCGATCTGCGAGAACGAGCCAGGGCCGCTGATCGAACCCGCATAAGTCACATTGTCTGACTGGTTGAACGTGAGCGCGCCATAATTGGTGACGTTCGATGCAAGGGATCCGCCCGTGCCGCCGTCGCCGATCTGCAGCGTCGCACCCTGAGCGATACCGGCGCCGCCAGTAAAGCCGTTGGTGCCGGTCAGCACCTGCGTGCCGCCATTGACCGAGATGCCGCCGGTGCCGTTGATCGCGCCCGAGAACGTGCCCGCGGCGTTGTTGATCATCAATGTCTTGCCACCGAGCACCACCTGCCCGCTGCCGGCAAGCGACTTGATTTGTGCCGATGAAGCCGCCGAGACGTCGAAGACGCCGTTGGCGGTCAAGCCGCTCGAGGTGTTGATCCGCCCCTGGCCGGACAGCGCAAGCGTGCCGCCGGTCGCAATGCTCGTCGCGCCCGTATAGGTGTTCATTCCCGTCAGCGTCAGCGTACCGTTGCCGACCTTGTTGAGCCCGCTGCCGGTTGCACCGTTCTGCAGCACCGTGCCAATCGTCGTTGCGACGCCGCTGCCGACATTGATCGTTGCCGCCATGCCGCTTGCCGGATTGAAGGCGAGCACGCCGCCATTGATGGTGTAACCGCTGCCATCGGTCGTCGTGGAGAACTGCAGCGTGTCGAAGCTCTGCGTGCCAACGACATTGACCACACCACCGGTCGCGCCGGCAAAGACGCCGACGGATCCGCCAAAGCTGCCATTGATGCCGGCGTGCAACGGATCGCCCGTCCAGTTGGTGCCGGCCGACGTCCAAGTGCCGGTGCCGCCATTGACCGCGCCATTGCCGGCCGTATCTGCTCCATCCCAGAAATGCAGGGTCTGGCCGCTGCCGAGCACCGACAGGTTGACCTGCTTGGCGATGCCCGTCTGGACCTGATGGCTGGCAACGCTGAAGCCCGGCGCCGTCGATGTCGCCGCGGTCGCGGCAAAACTACCCGACAGCGAACCGTCATATTCGAACAGCCGGTAATATCCGGCGGATGCCACCTGAGCGTTCAGCGCGCCACCGAGCGTCAAGTTGCCACCGATCTTCACCAGGTCGTTTCCGCCAGCACCCACGCCGCCGGCGATACCGGGCGTGTTCAGCTCGAATACCGATGTGGAGCCACCGTTCAGTATCAGGTCACCACCGATCGTCAGTGTGCCCGGGCTGTTTCCGGCCGCAAGCGTGCCATCGACCGTCACGTCGCCTGCGATCCTGCCCGATCCGCCGAGCGTACCGCCGGTGCCGACATTGACGTTGCCGCCAAGCTGGCCGTTGACATAAGTCGTACCCGACGTAACCGACATTGCGCCGCCGAATAACGAGCTGTCGCCCGTCAGTGTGAGCCTGCCTGTTCCGGCCTGCGAGAGTGTGCCGGTACCGCTGATCTTGCCGGCATAGCTGACATTGTTGGAGTGGTTGTAGACCAGAGCACCATTGTTGGTGATCGAGCCGACGAAGTTGTTGGTTCCGCCGATCCAGCCGGTCGTGCCGCCATTGCCGAGCTGCAGCGTGCTGCCCGTTCCGATCGTCACCGGACCGCGGCTGCTGCTGGTCGCCGTCAAGGTCAGCGTGCCGCTGCCGATCTGGGAGAACGAGCCGGGGCCACTGATCGAGCCGGCATAGGTGACATTGTCGGAGTGGTTGAAGGTCAGTGCACCGTAGTTGGTCACATCAGATGCGAGCGAACCACCGGTGCTGCCATTGCCGATCTGCAGCGTCGCACCCTGAGCGATACCGGCACCGCCGGTGAAGCCGTTGGTGCCGGTCAGCACCTGCGTGCCACCATTGACCGAGATGCCGCCGGTGCCGTTGATCGCGCCGGAGAAAGTGCCCGCGGCGTTGTTGATCATCAATGTCTTGCCACCGAGCACCACCTGCCCGCTGCCGGCAAGCGAGTTGATTTGTGCCGAAGATGCCGCCGAGACGTCAAAGACGCCGTCGGCGGTTAAGCCGCTCGAGGCGTTGATCCGCCCCTGGCCGGAAAGCGCAAGCGTACCACCTGCCGCGATGCTCGTCGCACCCGTATAGGTGTTCATCCCCGTCAGCGTCAGCGTGCCGTTGCCGGATTTGATGAGGGAGCCATTGCCGGTAATCGTATTGCTGATCCTGCCGCTACCGGTCTGGTCGATCGTCAGGCTGGCGGAATTGTTGATCGCGATGTTGCCCGCAAGACCCGGCGTCGCCGCGAGAAACCGGAACGTGTTCGCACCACCATCGAAGGTCATGGCATTGGCGCTGCCGCCATTGCCGCCGATGATCGACCCGGAGGCGCCCAGGGTTACATCCAGGTTTCGGCCAAAAATGCCGGCTCCATGCGCGCCGCCCGTCCCGCCGCTTCCTGCCACGCCGCCCGTCACGCTGCCATTGATGATCAGCGTGCCGCCGTTCAACGCGCTAATGCCGATGCCGCCATCACCATTGCGCTTTTCAGTAACGTCGCCGCCGGCGCCGGCGTTGCCGCCGTTGCCGCCGGTAAGCTGCGTGTTCACCGTCAATGTGCCGCCACCGATCAGCGCGGCGCCATCACCGCCGTCACCACCGCTGCCACCAATCCCAACGCCTCCCGACGCTCCCCCGCCGGCACCGCCATGTCCGCCCTGCCCGCCTGAGACTGTCGCTCCGGTAATGCTATCGGTGCTGCCAGAGGCGACAATCCGGCCATAACCACCAGCACCGCCACCACCGCCGTCGCCACTTGGCGAAGAACCACCATCGCCACCGCGGCCAGCGGCAACTCCAACGCTGCCGTGCGCGCCACCACCACCGCCGCCGCCGCCACCATAATTGCCGCTGCTGCCGCTGCCATTACCGCCTGACGTTCCATTCGGGCTGCCAACGGTACCGCCTGCGCCGCCAGTGCCGGCAACACCGGTACCGAGCTGACTTCCCGCGCCGCCGGCGGCACCCGGCCCGCCACCGCCGCCGCCATTTCCGGAATAGGTCGCATCGGCGCCAGGTGTGCCCTGCAGGTTTCCGTCCACGCCACCACCGGCACCACCTGTGCTACCGCCGTTGCCGCCCTTTCCTGCCGCCTCAGCAGACGAAGGCGTGATCGCGACCATGCCGAGGGCAAGACCAGAAGCGGCAAACAGCCATAGCGCTGTGCTACTCAGCAAGAGGCGTTGCCTGCCGCCCACCGGGCGACGTCTCGCCAAGGGCCGATTACCCCGGCTCTCCTCACCCTCAAGCCCGCCAGCCAAGCCCTTGTTCGTACAATTGATCTTTTTCAAAGGCTTGCCCCTCGCCATCATCCCAAATATCCCAGGATGCTGGCTTGCACGGCAACCCTAAAGCGGCAACGGCCAATCGACGAAACAACCTACAGGTTCGACGAAACGACAAAGCGGGAGGTCGGCGATTGTGGACAATCTCAGATCCCCAGCCGGCTGCGCAATTCCTGCCTGTAGGGCCGTGATACGGCCCATGGCGTATTGAGCTTGCGCAGGCGCACAACCCAACCCTGCCTGGTCGGGCCTGCGTGACGGTCCAACTCGGTCACATGAGAAATGTTGATCACCGTGGTGCGGTGGATGCGCAGGAAGTTCGACTTCGGAAGCAGGCCGATCCAAAACGACAACGGCCGTAGATCGAGCACCGCCGCTTCGTCTCTCAACCAGATCTGCGTGTAGTCTTTGGCGGAACGCAATCCGACGATCGCTGCCAGCGGAACGCCGCGCGTGCGCCCCGGCATATGCAGATGCACGAGGGGCTCGGTGCCGGTGAGTGCGCTGACGGTGCTTCCGTCGCGTTGACCGTCCGTCGGGGCTCGCCCATAGCGAGCGATGCCGATCAGTTTTGCACAGCGGGCAAGTTGGTGGATCTCGGGCACCGGCCACCGGCGTTTCGCGCGCGTCGCATCAAAGCCGATACAGGCGCGCAAGGTGCCGTCATGAAAGACCGGCACGCACAGGACGCTCTTGTCGTTCTGACGCAGCATTTCCGCCTGAAGGACGCGCGCGGGACGCGGAAGGTTGGCGACGTCATTGATCATGACCGCCTTGCCGGCGACCAGCCACTGATGCAGCCAGCCGATCATCGTCACCGGCGTCTGCTGCAGATCTTCTACGTGCGACGACACGCCCTCGCGGGCCCATTCCTGGGTATTGCGGAACCGCAGAAGATCGTCGTCGTATTCGAACATCCAGGCGCGATCGGCGCCGGCGAGCCTGCCGGTTTCCTCCAGGATTGCCGAAATCGCGACGTTGGCAGGCGAGCCGATGAGGTGAGTGGCCGCCAGATAGGCCCAGTCATACGAAGGCTGTCCCACGATTGGCTGGAAACACTCGGCAATTTCTATCAACTCGTAGGGCGGCGCTGTGTCGGAAAGGTCGGACGGTTGAAACTGTTCGTTCATGGCGACCAATATGTGAATAAGGAATGGGGTAGGCTTCGCAATGTGTCGTTGCCGCCCCAGGAAACCATGGCGTGACAACGACGGACACGTCCGATGATCGCCGAGGGGCGGCGACAAGCGGAGCTCTGAAATCGATAATTACTCAAGTGCGCGCGTTCCGATGGCCCCCCTCCATCGTCATGCAGCAGCGTTTCGCAACGCAGCATCCGCCCACGGCCGCCAGTTGAGGTTGAACGTGAGAAAAATGCAAGAGCCATCTGCATCGCCCAAGCCCCCCTTTTTTGGGTCGATGGTTGGCAAAACGAAGCGATATCGGCGGTTGTGCCGCAGGGCCAGAGCGAAAGCTTCGCGGGTAGAGAGCAGACGCGCCCCACAAGCCGAAGGAGACGTGGCTTTTCCGCTACAGGAACCGCCCCGGCAGCGATGGCCGGCGCATGGCGAGCGACGTCGCCGTCGCCAGCAGCATGATGATGCCGAGCAGGAAGAAGGCGTCGGCGTAGCTCATTGTATAGGCTTCCCGTTGAACCACCCTGGCCACCATTGCAGTCGCCTGCCCTATCGCATCCTGTTCGCCAGACGCCCGTGGCCGCAGCGTGCGCGCGAGCGTCTCTATACGAATGAGCGCTTCGGAGTTGCCGCTGTGCACATGAAGGCCGATCAGGTTGGAATGAACCTGCTCCTGCACGCGCACGACCGTAGCAACAAGCGCCATGCCGACGGCCGACCCGACAGTCCTGACGATATGCACGAGGGAAGCGATCCAGGGTATTTCCTGGAACTGGATGTCTTCGGTGATCAGAACCATGGTCGGCACCGCCAACAGTGGCGCCCCGAGCGCCTGCAGCATCACCGGCATCAGGAAATCGCCGGCCGCCCAGACACTGGAGAGATTGACCGCCATCAGGATGCCGCCGCCGGCCAGGATCCCGCCTACGGCCAAGAGATTGCGCGGGTCGACCCTGTAGCAGAGCCAAGCGACGACGGGCGTCAGCAGCAGTTGCGGGATCACGGCATTGAGAAACAGCCCGCCGCTTTCGAGCGCCCGATAGCCCTGAACGCGGATCAGATATTGCGGGATCAGGAAGGCGGATGACATGATGGCAAGCCTGACGGCAAACATCATCAGCAATCCGAGCCCGACATTGCGCCGCCAAAGCAGCTTCGGACTGACGACCGGGTTCGGATGCAGCACGGCGTGGACGAGGTAGGCGCCGATCAGGAACACGCCGGCCAGAAGCAACCCGACGATCAGGCCCGAGTGTAGCCAATCCAGCCTGTTACCCTGGTCGAGCGCCGTTACCGCTGCCGCCAGGCCAAGCGAAAGTGCCAGGAGCCCAAAACCGTCCACCTTGCGGAAACGCATGTATTTGATCGGCTCGTGCGCCAGGCCATAACCGGCGGCAAAGACTGTCAGCGCGCCGGGGACGGCATTGAGCCAGAAGAGGAACTGCCAGGACAGGCGATCGATCACCCAGGCCTCGAGCGAGACCGAAAGACTGGGCGTGGCGGCCGAGACGAGCGCATAGAGCGACAAGCCATAGAGACGCTGCTGCTGCGGCAAGTGGCGCATGATGACGGCATAAGCCATCGGGATCAGGATGCCGGCGCTCAAGCCCCTCAGCGCCTGCAATGTCAAAAGCACCTGCAGGTTGGGACTGAGCGGGATGACCAGCGAGAAGATCGAAAACAGCCCCGCGCCGATGATGACCCCGCGCGTCGGCGAGAGAATGCCACGCAACCAGACCGCTGCCGGGATCGCCGTAACCTCGGCGACGACATAGGCCGTCGTGATCCACGACGCCTCATCGAAGCCGAGGCCCAGCGCGCCTCTGATATCCGCCAGCCCGATTTCGGTCAGGCGCGAATTGAGGATCGAGGTAAAGGTGCCCAGAAGCACGGCTCCGACCGCCACGATGGTTTTCAGGCCTGGAAACGGTACGCCAGGCTTTGCGATCGCAACGGATGTCATCGTCAGCCCTCCCCGTCCTCAACCCTTGGCGGAAGTATCGGTGTGAATGGTCGATACGACCGACATGCCGGGCCGCAGCAGCTGGCGCAGCCCCTCGGGCACATCGGTCAGCGCTATCTTCACCGCAATGCGCTGCGCGACCTTGGTGAAGTTGCCGGTGGCGTTGTCGGCCGGCAACAGGGCAAATTCCGAACCGCTTGCCGGCGAGATCTGTTCTACGCGGCCGGCAAGGCGTTCACCCGGAAACATGTCGACGGCGATCGTGACGGACTGGCCGACGCGGACTTTGCCGAGTTGCGTTTCCTTGTAGTTCGCCACGACGTAGACGTTCGGCAGCGGAACGACGGAGATCACGCGTGTCCCCGCCGACACATACTGGCCGGCACGCACACTGCTCACATTGACGACGCCGTCGGTCGGCGCGATGACCTTGGTATAGCCAAGTTCGATTTCGGCGAGCTCAAGCTCCGCCTGCCGGCTTGCAAGCTCGGCCGATGCCTGGTCACGCTGCGTGCCAAGCACATCCAACTGTTGCCGTTCGGCATCGACTTCAGCCTGCTTTTCGATCATCTGGGCTTCGAAGCGGCGGATGGCGGCAAGCGCCTCTTCCAGCCTCTGGCCGGTCGACCAGCCGTCGCGGGCGAGTGTCTTCTGCCGACCATGCTCGGCGGCCGCGCGATCGCGGTCTGCGGCCGTCGCCTGAATACTCGCTTGCGCCTGCGCGATGATGCGGTGCTGCAACTGCACGCGGCTATCGACGTTGCGGATCGCCGCTTCGGCCGCCGATACAGCAGCCCGCGCACGGCTGACCTTGGCCTGATATTCGGAAGGATCGATCTCGGCCAGAATATCGCCGGCGTGCACGCGCTCGAAATCCTTGACGAGAACGGCGCGGACATGTCCGCCGATCTGTGTGCTCACCGGCGTCGTGTCGGCGCGCAGATAGGCGTTGTCGGTCGATTGGTCGGTGAAGCCGGCCACCCACTGCCCCCAGCCGAGCGGTATGACCGTGGCAAGGCCTATGCCCATGACGATGACCGCGGAGCGCGTAAGGGCAATATAGCTCCGCTTGCGGCGCGGCTTTTTCGTCTGCCTCGGCTCGTCGCTCTGCGACCGGCCGGTTGCTGGGGTCTGCGTCGGAGCCGTTCGCTTGTCCTGAATGGGAAGTTCCGTGACGACTGCGTTCATTGCCGTAAATCCTTTGGGTCCATTGGACCAGATCAAGATTTCGACAATATGAGCCCTGAGCGGCAATGAATGAAATGATCAATTGGCATTTGAAAAATGAATGTCATTCATGCAGATCAAAGATAGCCGGCGTCATTCTTCCACGCCATAGCGCTGGCGCTTTCGATCAGCTCGTTGCGCAGCCATTGCACCGACGGATGTGCGCCCATGGTGCGATGTGACAGCATGGAGATTTGAAACGCCGGCGCCTGGTAGGGCGGCTCCCTCCAGGTCAGACCCAATACCTTGGCCGCGCGCCTGGCAAATTGCAGCGGCATGAAGGCGATCATGTCGGTCGCGGCGACCAGCGAGGGCACGGCCAAAATGTGAGAAACGGTGGCTCCGACCTTGCGCACCAGGCCTTCGGCACCGAGCAAGGCCTCGATATGCCGCGGATTGCTGGTGATATAGGCGCGCTCCAGCCCGCCCTGATCGATTGTCGCGCCGGCACCCGCCTGGATCTGATCAGAGATCAGAATGTCGATCTGCGGATAGAGCGAAAGTTCGCGCAGGCCGAAGGCGCCCGAGGCGGCGGGATGATCCCGGCACATCAGCCAGACGCTTTGGTCCGAAAACAGCGGTTCGCTGACGAAGCGCGAGGGCGTCTTGCCGAAAACGCCGATGGCGACATGGATTGTCCCGCGATCGAGTTCCTCGGTGATGTTCATTTCACTGAGTGCGCGCACGCGGCAGCGGGCGTTCGGCGCCGCCTTGCGCATGCGCGACATCAAATCCGGGACAATCGTTGCGGTGATGTAGTCCGAGGTCGAGATCGAAAACTCGATCTCGGACGTTGCCGGATTGAAAACCGGCTCGGACACCGCAGCCTCGATCTGGACGAGAGCCGGCTTGAACGATTGCGCCAATTCGGCCGCCCGGGGCGTCGGGTGCATGCCATCTGGACCGCGGATGAACAGTTCGTCGCCGATGATCTCGCGCAGTCGCGCCAAGGCATGGCTGACGGCCGATTGCGTCAGATGCAGGCGCTCGGCTGCCCGGGTGACGCCACGCTCGTCCAGCACCGCATTGAAGATCCGCACGAGATTGAGATCGAGATTATGAACGTCACGCATATTCGACATGGCCCTACTTCATTTGATTAATGTACCCGGGCTTCGCATATCCCGCCAGTCAGATGCGCGCCGCCGCGGCGAGCGGGCTGGAGCGCGAACCCACGGGAAGGTGTGAAATGATGATGCAGGAAGACGTGCGGCAATGGCCTTGCCGGAATGAAACGGTCGCTGCCACTTTGAAGCCCGGTCAGAGGCTGCTTGCAGATGCCATCCTGTACCTGGCTTCGGTGAGCCTTTTATGGTGGATGGGAATCCCATTGAATTGAGCGAGACTGCGCCACGCGCGACAGTCCACGCAAGAGAAGGGACCGCGTGAGACAATGGACGACATCACTGCTGGGTCCGCAGTTCCACTCTTCTGAAGCCTTTGCCTGTGAGGCGCCGGATCGCTGGGGCCATTGTTGGCCTTTTGATCTTGCGATCGCATACCCATGGCCGTTTAATGTGAGAAACCTAGCTGGCACCCACTTGGCTGAGGAGGGCCCGCGCTCATGAGGCCAATGAACGAAAAGCACCTTGCGGTTCTGCGCAGGCACATGGTCGAGGTGATTGCGATCTATGCCGACCTTGAAAGCGAAGAACTGGGCAAGGCGGCGTTCGATGAACGGGTGATGGCAGCGATGCTGCGGGTGCCCCGGCATCTCTTCGTGCCCGCCCCGGCTGCGCCCTTTGCCTATCAGGACATGCCGCTGCCGATCGGCTTCGATAAAACCGTGTCGCAGCCCTTCATGGTCGCTCTCATGATCGATCTCCTTGATCCCCAACCGCATGAGGCAGTGCTCGAGATCGGCACCGGCTTGGGCTACCAAGCCGCAATCCTCGCGGAGCTCGCCGGGCAAGTTTGGAGCGTCGAAATCATCGAGGAATTTGCAAGCCATGCCGAGGCTCTCCTCCGGAGCCTCGGCATATCAAATGTCGGCATTCGTGTCGGCGATGGGTCTGGCGGTTGGCCCGACCGCGCGCCATTCGACAAGATCCTGGTTACGGCGGCGGCCGAGGAGGCGCCGCCGGCTTTGCTCGAGCAGCTCAAGCCAATGGGCCGTTTGGTTCTTCCTATGGGCTCTGAACAACAGTTTTTGACTGTCATTGACAAGGATTCGGCGGGACGACTCGAGACGCGGCAATTCATCCCGGTTCGGTTCGGCCGGCTCGAGACGGTCTGATGCCCGCGTTGCCATCTGGCAAATAGACCCTCACATTCTATTCCGAGGATCGTTTACCACGCCCATGCAGACGCTCGGCTGATTGACAAAACCTGATGTGAGGGGATTTGAACCGAAAGCCAGCATCATTGCCTGCACGATGTTTGCCAAGGATTTCAGGTCGGTGTTGACGTGCGTGCGGGTGGAGTTGAAACAGCAGAACCATACTGGGTATTGTTCTGCCGGTCGATGAAATCGAGTGCCGCGACCGGAATGGATCCGATCGATACATTGTGCGACCTGATGTTCAGAACAAGCGCTTTCGCAGGCTTGAGGAATAAGGCGATGTAAAGCGTCGCCTGCGAGGTTGGGGTGGCCCGCCCTTTTGCGATCGACAGTGCCTCAGACCACTCACCACGTGGTTCGTCTCAGCAATCGCTGCACAATCCGTCACTGGCCGCCTTATATCCGATGGCTGACCGCTATCACCGATCATCTGCGTTTCCTCGCGCGGTTTGTCAGAAGCTGACACGCGCGCCGATTTTGGCACCGGCCGACTGCGAGCCGTCGCCTTCGATGTTGAACAGCAGCGAGAAGCCGAGGTCCCAGTTGTCATTGTTGGAAAGCGCAAGCCCGGCCGAGACCCTTCCGAATAGTCCTTCGCCATCGAGCGAGGCATAGCCGACATCCGCGCCGATCGTTGGCGACAGCGTCAACCCATTTTGCAGTTCCAGCGTCCGCTGGACATCGACGCCGATGCTGAAGCGGGCTTGTTCCTCGATGAAGCCCTTGAGATCGATTGTCTCGCCGAGGGCATTGCTGACGCTGTAATTGTCGGTCTCCTCGTTGAAATAGACGGCTCTGAGTTTCGGCGTCAGAACTGTGAGCTCGTCGAGCTGCCATTCGCCGGTGAGCTTCACATCCGCCATCCAGCGGCTGGTGTCGAAGCTGCCGCCGAAGATGCCGGTGTCTATGTCGTTCGACGAGCCGCCATAGAGCAGGTTGGCGTCGAGGAAGACGCCCTGCCCAATTTCGAACGAGGCATAGGGGCCGGCGAGCCAGCCATTGCCGGTCAGTTCGGCGTCCTCCGCCGTCGGATCCGTCATGTAGTCGTAGTGGAAGGACAGGCCGACCAAAGCACGGTCGTTGATGAGATAGTCGGCACCGACTGAGAACAGCGCGAAATTGCCCCATTTGTCGCTTTTGTCATCTTCATCCTTGTGGAACAGGAAGCTACCGTTCACCCAGATGTCAAAGAGCTGGTCAGTCTTCACGAAGGTTTGGCCGGCTGCAGCCGCATCGGCTGCATCACGTGCTGCCTGGATCTGGGCGAGGCTGGAGGAGAAGCCGAGCCGTGCGCCCTTGTCCGAGGGCGTTACAGCCGTCGTCACCGGATCGGTACTCGCCGCAGCCCGACGTCGATCGAGAAGGCCCGGCACCTGGACCGTCGACGACAGCAGGTTCTGCCGTGTGCGGACGAAGTCGCGCACGAGGCTGTCGATCTCTTCTCCGACTGCCACGCGATCGAGCGCAATCCGATAGGTTACGTGGCCGACATTGGAGGAGCCGAACGCGCTGTGCAGCGTGTAACCAACAACGGCAGAGCCGGAATAGGATGGGTTGGGCGTGAACTTGAGATAGTAGCCGACCGGTGTGAAGCTGCCCGCGGCCGCAAGTTCCCCCTCGACGATTTCTGCTTTGCCGGCAATCGGAGGCTCGACCGAGGCGATTGCGGCGCTGATGAACGGGCCACCGGTCGCGCCGCTGTTGAGGTAAACGTTGTTCGGCGCCGAACCCGCTGGAACGTCGACGACGAAGTCCGGCGCGGTGACAGAGCGTCCGTTCAGCTTCAGCGTATAGGTGGCCGATCCGCTGGCGCCGCGGCTGTCGGTCACCGCGATGGTGAAGCGGTAGGTGTCGGGCGTCGCGTCGCTGGCGAGTGGCCCGGTCAATTCCCCGGTGGAGACGTTGAGAACCATGCCTTTCGGCAGGTCGCCGCTCTTGACGCTGTAGACCAGAGCGCCAACGCCGCCGGTCGCCGAAATGCGCGAAGAATAGGCTTCGCCGACCATCGCGTCTGGCAGCGCACCGGCAGACGGGCTGAAGACAAAATTGCTGGGTAGGATCGAGAGCGAGTAGTTCGCCTGCCCTGTGGCGCCGCTCGCGTCCGTTGCCGTCACGGTGAAGCGGAAGTCGCCGTCAGCGGACGGCCTTCCGGAAATGCGGCCGCTTGACGCATCCAGCATGAGACCGCCAGGCAAGGCGCCTGATGTCACGGCGTAGGTAAACCCACCAACGCCGCCGCTTGCAGAAATCGACGTGTCCGAATAGGCGACGCCAAGCGTGCCGGATGAAAGCGTCGCGCCGGTAGCCGGCGTCAAAACTACCGGCACCGCTGCGACCGTGATCGAATAACTCGCAGTGGCAGAGCCGCTGGTCGCCGCCGTCGCCGTCACCGTGAAGTTCGCGGTGCCGATCGCGCCGACCGTCGGCGTGCCTGATATCGCGCCGTTCGACGCATTCAGGCTCAGGCCCACCGGCAGCGAACCGGCCGTTACCGCATAGCTGATCGTACCAACACCGCCGCTCGCCGAGATCGACGTATCCGAGTAGGCAACGCCGACCGTTCCGGCTGAAAGCACCGTGCCGGTTGCCGGAGTCAACACCAGCGTCGGGGCTCCAATTGCGATGGAGTAGCTTGCAGAGGCGGAACCGGTTACTGCCGCCGTTGCCGTTACCGTGAAGGTCGCCGTACCGAGCGCACCTGCCGTCGGCGTGCCTGATATCGCGCCGCTCGACGCATTGAGGCTCAGGCCTGCCGGCAGCGATCCGGCGGTCACCGTATAGCTGATCGTACCAACACCGCCGCTCGCCGAGATCGACGTATCCGAGTAGGCAACGCCGACCGTTCCGGCTGAAAGCACCGTGCCGGTTGCCGGAGTCAACACCAGCGTCGGGGCTCCAATTGCGATGGAGTAGCTTGCAGAGGCGGAACCGGTTACTGCCGCCGTTGCCGTTACCGTGAAGGTCGCCGTACCGAGCGCACCTGCCGTCGGCGTGCCTGATATCGCGCCGCTCGACGCATTGAGGCTCAGGCCTGCCGGCAGCGATCCGGCGGTCACCGCATAGCTGATCGCCCCCACACCACCGACCGTCGAGATCGACGTATCCGAATAGGACGAGCCGGCGGTGCCGGCCGAAAGCGCCGTGCCGGTAGCCGGCGTCAGCACCAGAGCCGGCGCTCCAATGGCGATCGAGTAATTGGCCGAAGCCGAACCGCTGGTCGCCGCGGTTGCCGTCACGGTGAAACTCGTCGTGCCGAAACCGGCCGCCGGCGGTGTGCCTGATATCGCGCCGGTGGCCGCATCAAGAGCAAGGCCCGCCGGAAGAGCGCCTGATGTCACCGCATAGCTGAACGTGCCGACACCGCCGCTCGCGGAGATTGAGGTGTCCGAGTAGGACGAGCCCACCGTGCCACCGGAAAGCGCTGTGCCGGTTGCCGGCGTCAGCACCACGGGCGGAGCTCCAACCACAATCGAGTAGGTCGCCGATGCAGAACCCGCCGTGGCCGCCGCCGCCGTCACCGTGAAATTCGCCGTACCGAACGCACCGGCAGTTGGCGTGCCGCTGATCGCGCCGGTCGACGCATTCAGAGTGAGGCCATCGGGAAGCGCTCCGCTGCTAACCACATAGGTGAACGCACCCACACCGCCGCTTGCCGAAATCGTCTGCGAGTAGGCAGAACCGACGGTGCCGGCTATCAGAGCCGTACCTGTGGCCGGCGTCACCACCACCGGCGGTGCTCCGATCACGATCGTATAGTTGGCCGTAGCCGAGCCGCTGGTCGCGGCCGTCGCCGTCACCGCGAAATTCGCCGTACCGAACCCGCCGGCCGTCGGCGTGCCGTTGATCGCACCGGTCGACGTATTGAGAGTGAGGCCCGCGGGCAGACCGCCAGCGGTCACCGAATAGGTGATCGCGCCCGCGCCGCCGGTCGCCGAAATCGATGCGTCGGAATAGGCCGAGCCAACGGTTCCCGCCGTTAGCGTCGTACCATCTGACGGCGTCAGCACCACCGGCGTCGCGGCCACCGTGATGGAATAGCTGGCCGAAGCCGAACCCGCGGTTGCGCCGGTTGCCGTCACCGTGAAGTTGAACGTGCCGAACCCGCCCGCCGTCGGCGTGCCACTGATCGCACCGGTTGACGGGTTCAGGGCGAGGCCTGCAGGAAGAACACCTGATGTCACGGCGTAACTGATCGTCCCCAACCCACCGCTCGCCGAAATTGACACACCCGGATACACAACGCCAACCGTGCCGCCCGCCAAGGCGCCGCTCGACGGTGTCAGCACCACAGGCGGTGCTGCAATCGCGATCGAGTAGCTAGCCGAAGCGGAGCCGGTGGTCGCGGCCGTCGCCGTCACCGTGAAGTTCGCCGTGCCGAACCCACCCGCCGTCGGCGTGCCGATGATCGCACCGGTCGATCCATTCAGTGCCAGGCCCGCAGGAAGAGCGCCCGACGTCACCGCATAGCTGATCGAGCCCGAACCGCCACTGGCCGAGATTGTTTGCGAATAGGCGGCGCCCACCGTACCGGCGGAAAGCGCCGAACCGCTGGCCGGCGACAGGGTCAATGGCGGGAAGTTATTGATGGTGATCGTAATGTTCTGCGTCTTGAAGTGCACGCCACCGGTCGAAATCGTCGTGCTATCCTGGGCCTTCAGGGTAAACGTCGAGCTACCGGCCGCCGTCGGCGTCCCGGCCAGGAGCCCGCTGCTCGAAAGAGTCAGCCCGGCCGGCAGACTGCCGACATCGCGTGTGTAAGTATATGGCGCGGTCCCTCCGGAAGCCGAAAACTGCACGTTGTAGGGAACGCTTACCCCGCCGTCCGGCAGGCCACTCGGGGTTACAACGATCGTGGGCGCGGCGATCGTCACACTATAGCTCTTGTCGACAGTGTGGGGCGTCGGCGCGGTTGAATCCGTCACACGCACAGTAAAGTTGTAGGGACCGGATCCCGTTGGCGTACCAGAAAGCACGCCGGAAGACGACAAAGTGATGCCCGGGGGGAGATTGCCGACATTATGCGTATAGCTGTAGGGGCCAGTGCCGCCTGTGGTGCTGAGCGCCTGATTGTAGGACGTACCGATTGCGGGCGACGCGAGGCTTGCTGGCGTTACTGTCAGCGGCGAGGTCGAAGGCGTAATCGTGATATTGAAGGTAATCGGGATGCCGAAGTCGTCCTTGACGACGAAGGTGTCGGAAACCGCTCCGTCGCCGTTGTTGGTATAGATGAGGAGAGATACGTTCTGAGGCGTACCGAATGTCAGGCTGCCGTGGGACGGGGACGTGTCAGCAGGGCCGATGAAGCCGAAATCGGCGCAGCTGAAGGTCGCGGTGCCGCCCGACGCAATCGTGGCGGTCTGAGGTGACGTACAGGCCGCTTGCGCCGCTGATACCGGCCACAGCGTCACCAGACAGACGAACACCAACAAACCAAGGAAGTAAGCGACGGGTGTGCGATGACCGCGCACCAGATTTGCCCGCCCAAACGAATTCTGAGCCATTGTCCCGCCCCTGTGCGCACTGCGCGCCACATGGACGGAAGTCCATCGTCACGATCAGTCCGTTCGCCGCCTCATCCACTGATTGCCATGGAAACTTGAGTCACACAACCCAGCATCGTGCTACGTATGCGGGAATCCTGGTAAAAAAGTTTGTCAGGCCACCCTTCCCAAGATGCTCGTTATGAGAGAGAGTGCGCCGCAGAGGTAAATCCAGAGTCGTCAAACTTTCTTGGGATGGGGGCAACCATGACCGAACCTTTTGTGGGGCAGATCATGATGTGCGGGTTCGACTTTGCACCGCGCGGTTTTGCGCTTTGCAACGGCCAGCTATTGGGGATCGCCCAGAACCAAGTTTTGTTCTCCTTGTTGGGGACGTACTATGGCGGCAACGGTACGACCAACTTCGCCCTGCCAAATCTGCAGGGCCGCACGCCGGTCGCGGCCGGGTCATCTGCCGATCCCAGCTGGGCGCCGACACCCTATCCAATCGGAGCGGTCGGCGGCGTTGAGGCCGTGACACTGACTTTGCAGCAGATTCCCGCACACCAGCATCAAGGCAACGGAACGACTGCTGAAGCCAATCAACGCAACCCGACGAACACGCTTTACGGCACCACGTCCTTGCCAATCTATGCGGCATCCGGTGAAACGCAGGTTCTGCTGTCGCCTCAGAGCGTCGCGGCGGCGGGCGGCGGGCAACCGCACTCCAATATGCAGCCATTCAACGTCATCAATTTCTGCATTGCGCTGCAGGGCATCTACCCTTCCCGCAATTGAACCCAGCCGCCGGAGGATAACCAATGGGCACTCCCTATCTAGGGGAAATTCGGATGTTCGGCTTTTCCCGCGTGCCGACCGGCTGGCAGGCTTGCGATGGCTCGCTGCTGTCGATCGCGGAATATGACACACTGTACATGCTGCTTGGGACCACCTATGGCGGCGATGGCCAGAACACGTTCGGCGTGCCCGACCTTCGCGGTCGCGTACCCCTGCATCAGGGCACAGGGCCGGGCCAGAGCACGCGCCTACCCGGTCAAATTGGCGGCACGGAAACCGTGACGCTGCTCAGCACCCAACTGCCGCCGCACAACCATCCGATGTTTGCAACGACGACTTCAGCTAACGCGAGGGCGATCGGAACGAACGCCGAACTCGGCGCACTCTCGAGCAACACGATGTATGCCACTGATGTCACCGGACTTAATGGGTTCAATACGTCCCCGAACTCGACCGGGCCCACCGGCGACACCCACCCCCACGACAACATGATGCCGACGCTGACGGTACAATTTTGCATTTCCCTCTTCGGCGTCTTCCCGTCGCAAGGCTGATGCGGACCTCCATTTCACGATAAGGGAATAGAAATGTCAGAGCCTTTCATTGGTGAAATCCAGCTATTCGGCTTCAATTTCGCACCCCGCGACTGGGCGTTTTGCAATGGCGCGACGCTTGCAATTCGGCAGAACACGGCTTTGTTCTCACTGCTGGGCGTGGCCTACGGAGGCGATGGCACGACCACTTTTCAGCTGCCAAACTTTACCGGACGCACCGGTTGCAACCAGGGCACGGCACCTGGGCTTTCGCAACGCAGCATCGGCGAGGTTTTCGGCGAAAACAACGTCACACTGAGCACGTCGGAAATGCCGGCGCATTCGCACGGGTTCACGATCTACAACCAGACCGACTCGGCAAAACGGGCAAGCGCACCTTCTGCCGGCAACGCGTTGACCCTGCCCATAGAGAGCTCGGTCACGGCAAAGGACGCTCAGCCGAATGCCCAATTCGCGTCAAACATGATCGGCTTGGCGGGCAACAACGTGCCGCATGAAAACCGCCAGCCTTATCTTGCCGTGAACTTCTGCATTGCCCTCAACGGCACCTTCCCGTCGTTCGGGTGATGTTGCCAGCCGACATTGCCACGATCGGATTTCCGGCACGCCTCGATCCGCCTCGCCTGCCGGTCGCGGGCATGTCCTTGCGCCACGCCACATCCGAGGATTTTCCGTTTCTGCTACAGCTCTACCGGTCGTTTCGAGCGGACGAACTGGCGGCGGTGCCTTGGTCAATCGAACAGAAACACGCCTTTCTCCAACAGCAGTTCCTGTTCCAGCATCGCCACTACATGGCGACGTTTCCCGACGCAGATTTTCTCGTTGTCGAGATCGGAGGCGAGCCAGCCGGCCGCGTCTATCTTGATGCAAAGAAGGAGCGTTGGCTCATCGTCGATATCGGTTTTTTGCCGCAATGGCGCCGTCAAGGCCACGGAACCACGCTGTTGGCGGCCATTCAGCACGAGGCGACGGTGTCCGATTGCGAGGCCGTCGTCCTGCACGTCGAGCAGCATAACTTCCGGGCGCAGGCTCTCTACCATCGTCTTGGTTTTCGAGCCGAGGAGAATGGTGGTTCACACGTCCAGATGGAATGGTCTTGCTGCAACCTCGCCGAGACTGGGCGTCTCTGACCGCCTTTCACCTCATCAATTGAATACGGCCTGGTAGACGATGCCCTGCTTGTCCCTGGCGACCGGTACGAGGAAGATCTCCAGCGCGCCGAGCGACGCATTCCTCAGGCGGTAGATCTGCTGCGGCAGGACGATCGCCGAACTGCTGCGGAACACCAGGGAAAAAGGCGCGCGCCGCATGCCAGGCAGGATCTGTGTTGTGCCCGGAGAAGCTTCCGCCAAGGTCAGCGGCACGGTGCTCTCGCCAAGAGACAGATCAAACGCCTGGCCGACACAACCCGCAAAATTTTGAAGCGTCAGAAGTTCCATGCGCTGTTCTCCCCGATGATTCCCGCTTAGGTCGATGGCTGTACACCTACAGCATTGCGGTTGAGCGCAAAAGACTTCGGGCATCTCGAGTTCTTTCGCTCTTATGAAAGCGACCGCTAGCGTTCCCCTTGTACATTCAGCGAAATTTTCAGCACAGAACAAGAACATCGGCTTCTGTTCCCTTCGTTTCGTTTGGTGGGTGTCGCGCGCCAATATCTTTGTCGACAAATTGCCTACATATAAAATATATAAAATCGACAGATGGGTTTTGGCCTCGAACATTGGCAAAGCCTCAAAGATTCTGACATAGGAGCCGACATGCCTTTGCCATCCCGCCCTGCCTCGATCTCCGCTACGGAAAGACATGCGCGACTGGGAAGATTGCGCGAAAACATGGAAGCTGCCGGTTTCTCAGCCGTTCTGATAGGAGCGACAGAAAGCCTTCGCTATTTCACTGGCCTTGTCTGGCATCAAAGCGAACGTCTCCTCGGTGCGCTGGTGACACCCACGGCACTTACTTACATCGTTCCGGGTTTCGAGCGCAGTCGCGTGGAAACACTGCCGCACCTGCCTGGCGAAATCGCCACTTGGGAGGAAGAGGAAAGCCCCGCTCGGCTCATTGCTTCACTGCTTGCAGCCACTGATATGCTCGCGCTCGACGATGCGCTGCCGCTGTTTGCCTATCATGAGCTCGTCAGGAATCTCGGCGTTGATCGCATCGGTGATGGTGCTCGTTTGATCCGTGATCTCAGGCTCTGCAAGTCAGCAGCCGAAATCGCGCTGATCCAGTACGCGATGGATCTCACCCTCGAGGTTCACAAACGCGCGCACGTCATGATGGAGCCGGGTATACGGGCATCCGATGTCGTGCGCTATATCGATGAACAACATCGCGCGCTCGGCGCCTCCGGTGGCTCGACCTTTTGTATCGTATCATTCGGAACCGCCACATCCCTGCCTCATGGGGCAGATGGCGACCAGGTGCTTGAGAAGGGACAGGCGATCCTCGTCGATACGGGAACACGCATCGACGGCTATCACTCGGACCTCACCCGCACCTACATGCTGGACGAGGCGGACGCAGAGTTTGAGCGCGTCTGGTCGATCGAGCGCGAGGCACAACAGGCGGTCTTCGAAGCCGCGCAGATCGGCGTGGAGGCTCGCATGCTGGATGAGGCGGCCCGAGCGGTGCTCGTGCGCGAGGGCCTTGGTCCGGATTATAGATTACCGGGCCTACCCCATCGGGCCGGTCATGGTCTGGGCCTCGAGATCCACGAAGAACCTTACATCGTGCGCGGTAACGGCACGCGCCTTCGTGCCGGCATGTGCTTCTCCAACGAACCGATGATCGTCGTACCAGGTCAGTTCGGTATCCGGCTCGAAGACCACATATTCATGTCTGACACTGGACCGCGCTGGTTCACACAACCCGCCACCGGCCCAACTCAGCCTTTTGCTTGAACGACATGACTACGCTCGGGGGCATGATGCCATCAGTCCAGGCGATGAAGCCTGCGATGAACTGACTGACTGGCCGATGATAGAGCACTTGCGGCGGTCCAGCCTGTTTAATGAAGCAGCACGCTTAGCCGAGGCGCGGACAGCCGGGCCGGTTGGCAAATGCGACTGTCACGAACCGCCCGCGCCGTTCGCCATCGATGACGATTTGTCTGCGTGTCACGGCCTGAATTTCCGGATCACGTAGTCCAAGTCTCGATGCACGACGAAGCGCTTGCCGCTCGCTACAGCCAGGCCGCTCGTACTCGTCCTCGTAGTATCGACGGTCCAGATCTCTATCGCGCAGCTCAGGACGTCCGTCCGGGCCGATGTAGAGGTCGAGGGACTGCGCCGACGACGTGGATGAAACGGCTGAGAGGGCGCCGACCGCGAGCAGGCCTGCCGCCAAAAGGTTATGAATGGACTTTTGCATGTCCGCCTCCTCAATAGAGTTCAGTTGAGCCTATTGAGAACTGAACGACAAAGGCCAGGTAAGGTTCCCCGGCATCAACGGCGGTTGCCGCGCTCGTCCTTCGTATGACAATCGTGAAGGCGGCAACCATTGGACGTTTCACGCGATCGCTGCCGGTTGGCATCAACGCCTTTCGTCTGCCCTTTCCCGCACTAATTTCTTACACGGATCAATATCGCAGGCAGGAAATGACCCATTCCGCCGACAGCCCCAATCAGACCGAGGTTCAGCCGCATTCTCGCTTTTAACTGGCAACGACACGACCTGCTGTCGCCTTGGAGAGGGCTATAGATGCCGCTCAAAATCCATGCGCTCATGCAGGACGCGTAGGATTACCACGTCACCATGCCTGTCCCTTCGAAAGAACACCAAGTGCCTATTGTAAGGGTAGCACAGCAAGCCATCGCGAACCTCGGAGCGCAGCCGGCCGACGATCGCGCCGGTGCGCAGACGCTCAAACAGAGCGGCGAACCCACGCAGATACACATCGCGCTGCGCCACTCCCCAAGTTCGCTGGGTGTAGCGGCCGATTTCCTTCACATCCTCACGAGCAAGCGGCGTGATCGCCAATTCAGGCACGCGCCGTTTCCTGGTCGAGTTCATCGAGAATCGCGGTCAGATCAAAGGGGACACAAGCGCCCGCGTCGGCCTGACGCCAGGCAGGATCCAGCGCCTCGCGCAGTTGCTGCAGCTTCGACGCATCCGATTCTTCACCCGCAATCTTGAGACGCAGCGCCTCGCGGATCACCTCCGAGGCATTGTTGTAGAGGCCCGACGCCACCTTATCGCGGACATATTCATCGAGCTTTTCGGTCAAAGAGACATGCATGTGGGCATCCTTTCACCGCCCAAGCCTACAAGGATTGACAATCTTTGTAAACGATCAGGGTGCACCGATCAATTCACGTGCCCAGTAGGACTAGCACCAGGACGACGAGAGGATGGCATGCTTCGCAGAGTTGCCCCCGCTCCTGCGCGCCCCGTCGGCAACTCGAAGCACAGCGAACGGAGAGGGTTGATTCTCGGCGTGTTCCACAACCGCCGCTTTGATGCCGATATCCTGACGCTCCGCTACCGTCGGTGTCGCGGCCAGAGTATCTATGGATCGGGTGTTCCGATAGCAGCGTGCCGGCCAACGTCATCGCCGGCCTCGAGTCTGGCGAGGTGTTCTTGCACCGCAACCTCCCAACTTGATCGATCCGACTGACCCATGCTGTCCGTCGTGAAATATGCTGTCAATCAGCTTGGCGTTAAACACATCATCATATGCGGTTACTACGGTTGCGGCGGCATTCGCGCAGTTGTCAGCGGTGAAGCACTCGTTGCCCATTTGAAGTGCGACCCGACACCGTCTTCGCCTCGATAGGTCGTCACACTGGTAGTCAGTGCGCCTATTCACGTGTCAGAAAATGGAGGTTGCCGCCCAGATCGGAAACGACGAGCCGCCGCTCGTCCCAGACGAGGACGGACACCGGTCGTGTCAAAGCGTCGAGAATGATCTTTCGGCTGCCCGTCATTGTGTCGAGTCTGAGCAAACGACCGCTGCCCTTCCGGAAACCTTCCGGCTGATCGTAGATACCGTGTTCGAGAACAAGCATCTCTCCATCACTGTCGAAGGCGATAGCAACAGGCGCATTCAGGCCTTCGACGTCAAGTCGCGGATTTGACGCGCCACCGGTTTCGGGGATCGACACGATCTTTCCAGCACCGGCAGGGAAAGGAAATCCGCCGAACAGCGCGACATAAAGGCGCCGGTCGCGCAGCCCGATGCCGGTCGGCACAGCATCGACTTCATAGCTGTTCCCGGTCGCGAACTCTGTCGGCGAAAGATCCTGCAGTGCCGTCGCCGCCTCGGCCATACGGCGGAACGTCATGATCGTGTTCTTCTGCCCGTCCGTTTGCACCCGTTCGACGCTGTTTCGCGCGGCATCGATCACGTAGTAAACGCCGTTCGCCAAGATGAAGTCGAACGGATTCCAGAAATCGCTGCTGATGACGCGGACCGCGCCAGCCCCATCGATCGCAACGAGGGCGTGATCATACGGGCCTGCGTCGGAGTTGGCCGGCGTCCACCCTTGGGCGACGACAAGAACGTTACCGGCACGCACGACACGGTAGGGACCGGTCGGGTCGCCGATCACATCGAGGCCATGCGAAAAGACCGGACCGAATGCGACGAGCTTACCCTCCGCGTCGCGGCGATAAAGCCGGCCGCTGGCCAGATCGGTGACGAGCAGAGCCTCGCCGTCGCGGGACATACCGGCGAACGCGGCACCCGGCAGGTTAACGGTCTCTAGCCGGTAGCCGGGTGCGACTGCCGGCTCTGCGCTAGCGCCGACTGCCAGGAACAGAAGACCAGCAATGATTGTCAAGCCGCGGAGCGAATGCATCGGAAGCCACCATTGGCTGAGAAACGAAATTCCGGATTATAGGCGAGGCGATAGGTCGTCGTAAGGTGGCGTGCATCGCTGTTCCAGGAGCCACCGCGAAGCACGCGGTATAGCCCCGTAACGTTTGCCGCAGCCCCACCGTCATAGGGCGCGTAAACATCACTGGTCCACTCCCAGACGTTGCCGACAAGATTGAGGACGCCCTCGCTGCTTGCGCCATCGGCGAAGGACTCTGCTGGCGCGGTCATCGGATAACCGTCGCGCGCGTCGCCGGAGCAGCAGATATCCGCGCCGGAATTTGCCCGCACCAAGTCCCCAGAGGCCGAGCCCCACGGAAATGCGCTGCCCGTCGTTCCGCGTGCCGCTCTCTCGTATTGTTGCTCCGACGGCAGCGCCAACCCGTAGTGACTGCAAAAAGCATCGGCGTCTCCCCAACTCACCCCGACGACCGGCCGGTCGTCCAATCCCAGAACCGGGTGATTTGTGTAGAAGGCGGGGCGGTGACCGGTCTGATCGATGAAGCGTCCGTATTGTCGGTTCGTGATCTCGGTACGGTTGATCGCGAAGGCCCGCCCCCACAGCACGCGGCGCGGGTGTTCATTTTCGGGGCCGTCGTCACGACCGAAGACGAACGCGCCGGCAGGGATCTCGATCAGCGGATTGCCGTCGATGGGACCGGCATCGGCGGCGGCCGCGGCGAATGCCACTGTGATTGCAATCGCCGCCGTCCAGATGTCAGAAGTCGACACGGTATTGTGTCCCTCCATCGAACAGAAAGACGCGATCTGTCGCAACCTTCACGCCGATCCGCTGATCAATCTGGCCAGCGAAGTTCTTGTCGGCGCGCAAAGTCATCAGTTGGCCGCCTAACTGCAGGCTTACAAGCGTGTTCTCGCCCGTGAGCTCCACCGAATAGATCGGCGCAACAAGATTGACGTCGGCATCCTCGGCTCCGGCCGCATGGACGTCCTCTGGACGCACACCGAGAACGGCGGAAGAGATGTTTGCCCGCCCAAGACCCGCCACCCTTAGGCCGGCCCTAACGAACACGCCGTTTGTCACCTCCCCGGGGATCAGATTCATCGGCGGCGAGCCGATAAATCCGGCAACGAAGAGGGTGCGCGGATCGTTGTAGATTTCCCTCGGCGTTCCGAGCTGCTCGATCACGCCCTTGTTCATCACGGCCACGCGGTGGGCGAGTGTCATCGCCTCTATCTGATCGTGGGTGACATAGATCGTCGTGACCTGCAGTTCATGCTGGAGATGCTTCAGCTCGGCGCGCATTTGAGTACGAAGCTTGGCGTCGAGATTGGAAAGCGGCTCGTCCATCAGAAAAACACGTGGCGTGCGGACGATGGCGCGGGCGAGTGCCACGCGCTGGCGCTGACCGCCGGAGAGTTCCTTCGGCAGACGCGACAACATCGTGTCGAGTTCAACGCGCCGCGCGACCTCGGCTATTCGTCGCTTGTATTCGGCTGGGGGCACTTTGCGGATCTTCAGTGGATAGCCGATATTGTCCTCGACACTGAGGTGCGGATACAAGGCATATGACTGGAAGACCATCGCGACGTCGCGATATTTTGGAAGGACGCCATTGATGCGTTCCGCATCGATGTAGATATCGCCCGATGTCGCCTCCTCGAGACCGGCAACCATGCGCATCGTCGTCGTCTTGCCGCAACCGGAGGGGCCGAGCAGGACGAGAAACTCCTTGTCCCGGACCTCTAGATTCAAGTCGGCGACCGCGATGAATTCGCCGAACTTCTTGGAGACATTGGTGAACGTGACGGACGCCATGGTCTCACCCCTTGACGGCCCCGAGAGACAGCCCCCGGACAAGATGCTTCTGAACGATGAAAGCGAAGATGACGATCGGCACGCAGGCCATGAACCCGGCGGCGCTGATTTCCCCCCAATAGGTCTTGTACTGCGTCACCCGCCCGGCGATGCCGATCGGAAGCGTCTGCGACTGCTCGGTGAGCGTGATGATCAGGGAAAGCAGGAACTCGTTCCACGAGATGATCAGGCAGAAGATGGCCGTCGCCGCGAGCCCTGGACGCGCGAGCGGCAAAGCGACATGCAGGAATGCGCCCCAGCGCGTGTCCCCGTCGACGATCGCGGCCTCTTCCAGTTCGACCGGCAGGTCCTGGAAATAACTCTTCATCATCCACGTCGCGAACGGCAGGTTGAAGGCGGTATAGGCGACGATGAGCGCCGACTTCGTGTTGAGCATGTCGAAGTAGTTGAAAAACAGGTACAGCGGAATGATGCTGACGATAGGAGGCATCATGCGCGTCGAGAGGATCCAGAACGAAATCTGCTTTCGCCACTGCCACGGATAGCTGAAGCGCGCCAAGGCATAGCCAGCCATCGTGCCAAAGCCTACGGAAATGATCGTGGTTCCGGCCGCAACGAGCAAGCTGTTCAATGCGTAGCGCAGGAACGGCCGCTGGATGAACGCTTCGTCGTAGTGCTTCAATGTGGGGTTGCGCGGCAGCCATTCGGGCGGTACTGCGAAGATGTCGATGTCGAACTTGAACGAATTCGCCGCGATCCAATAAACGGGAAACAGCGTCAAGATCAGCGCGATGAGGATCGCCAGATAGGCGGATAGTCTGAGAAGCATCTCCCGGACCCGGCTGCGTGTTCTTATCGTCGCCATCGTCGCCTCACTCCGCCAGCCGCATGCGCTTCATGAACCAGGTGCTCAGCACGATCGTCACGAACAGCACGAAGAGCGAGATCGCCGCAGCGTAGCCGGGATCGGCGAAGCGGTAGGCGACCTGATAGATGTATAGACTCAAGACCTTCGTTCGGTCTGCCGGACCTCCCCCCGTCAGGATGAAGACCAGGTCGAAAAGGCGCAGCGCATCCATGACGCGCAGGAGCAAGGCAATGGCGATGACCGGCTTCAGGAAGGGCAGCGTCAGATCCCAGAACTGCCGCCATGACGAGGCGCCGTCGAGCGCTGCGGCCTCGTAGGGTTCGACCGGCAGGCTTGCCAGCCCCGCCAACATCAGAAGAAAAATGAAGGGCGTCCACTGCCAAACATCGGCAACGATGATCGAAAACATCGCGAGGTTCACGTCGCCCGCCCAGGCTTGCAGTGGAAGACCGAGACGGAACATGATTTCGTTGAGAACGCCAAACTGTGGCTCGTAGATGATCTTCCAGGTGATCGCGACGGCGACCGGCGGCAGCATCATGGGGATCATCAGGACGGTTTTGAGAAAGGCTAGTCGGCGGATGAATTTATCGAGGAGCAGCGCCAGGCCGAGACCGAGGAGGAATTCGGTCGTCACTGCCACTACTGTAAAGACAGTCGTGTTCCAGAGTGCGACGTGAAATTGCGTGTCGGAAAGCAGTCGAGCAAAATTGTCGGTGCCGACGAACTCCCAGGGCAGATCGGGGTTCGGGCTGATTTTGTGAACCGCGGCATAGAACATATAGAGGCTGGGAAAGATCGTCAGCCCGAGCAATATGAGGACCGTTGGCGCAAGCATGAGGATCCGCAAATGGCGCTCTGCCCAACACTCCAGACCGCCGCCCATGCGAAGCGGCGTGGTCAATGTGCCTTGATCGGGCGTCAACATCTCCCTCCCGTGAACAGCTTGTCCATACGCACCTCAAACCCCGCGAGCGCTACGGGTAATTGCCGTCACCACCATGGGAGCGGGGCCCAAAAACCCCGCTCCGCGCAGATCGCATCGCCGCCTATTTAAGGCCCGTAATCTCTTCGACTGCTGCCTGTGAGCTCTTCAGCGCCTCCTCTGGCGTAATCGTGCCTGCGACGGCCTTGGAAAGCTCTATACCGAAGGCATTCTCGATCTCCGGCCACTTCGGATGGCGTGGACGAGGCGTCGAGGCCTGGATCGCCTCCATCAACACCGGATAGTGTCGGAACTGTTCCTGCGAGGTCAGTTCCGGATCGGCAAAGACCGAGGCTCGGACAGGCGGATTGCCGCGGGTGGCGGAAATCTTGATCTGCTCAGCCGAGGTCGCCCAGACCATGAAGTCGAAGGCCTCCTGTTTATTCTTGGAGGCCGACATGATGCCCATGGTCCAATGGCCGATTTCGGAGCTGCCCGGTTTCGTGCCCGCCGGAATTGGGGCGTAGGAAATCTTGCCAACCATCTTCGACTGGCTCGGATCCTCAAAGGTCGCAACCCAGTTCGGCCAGTTGATAGACGAGGCGGCGGCACCAGCAGCAAGCGCCGTACCCACTTCGTTGGCATTGTAGCTCTCGATCCCCTTTGGAGAAACGTCGCGGAGCGCCATGAACATCTTCATCGCGGCCGCGCCTTCCGGCGTATCGATCGTCACCTTCGTGCGATCCTCGTTAAACATATTGGCGCCGTAGGACCAGAAGATCGGCATGAAGTCGGCCACGACCGGGTTACCCTGGCCGCCCCGGAAGACATAACCGAAATAGCGACCTCCGCCGTTCTTGGTTAGGGTCTGGCTCGCCTTCAATACGTCATCCCAGGTCTTGGGAGCCTCGACGCCAGCTTCCTTGTACTTGGCGGCGTCATAGAAGAACATCTGGGCGTTTCCCACATAGGGCAGGCACACATAAGGTCCCGTATTGTAAGGGGTGCGACAGATCGCCAGCGACTTCGACAGGAAGTCGTTGTCCGGGCCTTCCATGCCCGCATTCTTGAAGTATGGCGTCAAATCCTCGAGGTGTCCGTTCTCGGCGAAAAACGGAATCCACGGGTCATCCATCAAGATGATGTCGAACACGCCGGATTTGGTTGCCCCCGCATTGGCGCCCTGTTCGAACACATTGGCATAAGGCGCCTGCACGATCTCCACCTTCGTGCCCTTCATCTTCGAGTAGTCGTCGGCAGCAGCCCTAAGGCCGTCACCCTCGCTGCTCGATGGCACGAGGACTGTGAAATCGGCCCATGCGACCCCGTTGATCGCCAGCGCGGACGCCGCGGCAGCTAAGACGAGAAACAGTTTGCGAACCATCGTACACCTCCCATTCCGAGTTGATATCCAAAGGCCGCTTTTTCGTAGGGGGCCCTACCCTATCCGGTACGGCGGAGATGCGAGCTCGACGCCCATGCGAACAGACACGCGACAACTTGAAACGCCGTCCGGCATCTCCTCGAGCCGGCGCTGCTCCCAAAGCCGATTTTACCACATCAGGAGCATTATTTTGAGAGTCTGTATTAGCATTCGCTACTATTGCATATTGCGTGATCACAATTCTCAATTCCCGAACACCGTCGTATGTTCGCCCACGTCGGAATGTGATCTCAATTGATAGGAATGTAGGGACTGTGCCGGCCGAGATCCGGATCATAATATGTCCGCAGCATTCCCGGCGGCCTCAAAAACGCGATAGATTGGCTTCGTCTCCAGTGAGGCGGTGGTCGGATTCGTTATCTCTGCCCACATCAAAGGTGATTCCGCGCACTTCACGCTCACGTTCAAACGCTGGACGGGAGTTCCACCATCACGGTTTCAGATGGGCCGGGAATGAAAATCGATCATTAGATCGCTAGAACAGCACAGATTGTGCGCATCCCCGAGGCCTCGTCTGAGGCCATGGCAGATCCTGCCCGAATTGGAGCCGCCGATGCTGGGGGCCTCAGGCTGTAGCAGACCCGGGCAGTTCAGCTCCCGATGGGGACGATACATCACTGCTGGTCGACGAAGTGACCGCAGTAGTAGTCGTCGATCCGGGTGCGAGCGAACCACGCTACCCAGGCTTGTGGCAAAGTCGATCGAGCACGTCGCGAAGCGCAGTCGCGGCTTCATCTCGCTCGCCAGCAGACATCAACTCGGGTTCCGCTTCTAGTCTGAGATGCGGCAGCTCGGTTCGAACGGCGCTGCGTGCGGCGACCAGATTGGTCTTCAGATCGAGGACACGATATGTGGCGACGGGATAGGCGATACCCCTGATCTGGACATGCCCCAGCTCGACACAAGCGATTGTGTCCTTCACTTGCGCAAAGGTCTCATAGGAAATGAGCACTGCCCCCGCCGGCGCCTCCTGCTCGAGGCGCGAGGCGAGATTCACGGCGCCGCCGATTATCGTGTAGTCCATCCGATCTTCACTGCCGAAGTTGCCGACCGTGCAGTAGTCGGTATGAATGCCGATGCGGCATCGTAGCGGCGTTTCAATGCCGATGTCGCGCCAGATTTCTGAAAGTTCGCTCATCCGTTTCTGCATGGCGAGAGCCATCTCAACACAGGCGAGCGCGTCCTCCTTGACGCCGCGGGTCTCCGGGTCCCCGAAAAACATCAGGATCGCGTCGCCGACATACTTGTCGATGGTGGCGCCGTGTTCCAAAGCAATTTTCGACATTTCCGTCAGGTAGTGATTGAGGAGCTGGGTGAGATCCTCGGACTCCATCTTGTCGGTGGTCTCGGTAAAGCCGGCAATGTCCGAGAAGCATATCGTCAGCTTCTTCCGCTGGCTGGCGATCCTGACGTCCTGACGGCCGGTGAATATCGAGTTGTATACTTGTGGTGCCAGATACTTCGCCAGCTTGCTCGACAGCGCCTCGAGGGCTGCGGATTTCTCCGCGAGGTTCTCCTCCCGCTTTTTCAACTCCGTGATGTCCGAGTAAACGGCCACCGTGCCGCCGCCTGTGATGCGGCGCTCGCCTATCATTATCCATCGCTCGTCACTTCGCCGCTGCACCCACGGTTCACCAGGATTGCGGTGCCGGGAGAGCCGCTCGGCGACCCATTCCTCGAGGCGCCCCTCGGCATCCTTGATGTAGCCGCGCTCGGCGGACCGGCGGATGATGTGCTCGAATGTGGTGCCGGGCGTCAATTCGATCGCAACATCGCTGTAGAGCAGTTCGCGGTAGCGGCTGTTGCTGAGAACGAGCCGGTCCTCCACGTCATAGAGAGCGAACCCCTCCGAGATGCTCTCGATGGCATCTACGAGCCGTTGGCGTGCTTCAGCAACCTCGCGCAGATTCTTTTCCTCGATCTCGACAGCCGTGTCCCGGAACAGCCTGAGCGCCTCAGCCATGCGGCCGATTTCGTCGTGGCCCGCGGCAGGCAATGGCGCACAAAGATTGCCGTCGGCGATCGCGAGCATGCCCTGGCTCACGCTTCCCAGACGGGCGAGAAGACTGCGGTCGACATAGAGCCAGACAATCAGAATCGAACTCAACAGGCTGAGAACGGCCGAGCCAAGGACAACGCCGGTGCCGTAGCGCTGGACGACCGCGGCCTCGAGACCGGACGAGGAGATCTCACGGTTTGCCGCAGCGACAAGGCGATCGACAGCAGCGGTGAGACTGCGGGACAGCCGATTGTTTTCGGCCAGAAGTTTTTCGCCCTCAGCCAGGACGGCAAACTCGTCCTGTCTAGCCTTCGGTATGCTGTTGCCACCATCGATCAGCGCCTTGAACTCGCCCACCCGCTGTTGGAAGCGGGACCGTAGCTTCTCGTCGATCTCGGCTGAAACCGTTTCGAGGACGGCGAGCGACCGGCGCAGCGGAAAGAGCATCAATGCAAGATCGCCTGGCGTCGGCGCGTTCGCCAACTTAACCAGCGCGTCGTTGACGGCGGATATCTCCTGGTGTGCCCTCTGCTGGGGGATGTAGCCCTTAATCGCCTCGACCAGGTCGGAAGTCGCCGCCGCGCGTCGGTCTGAGGCGAGCGACGCGTCGGCCGCGACAGTTCTCCATTGCGCAAGCTTGGAATTCATCACCAGGATGCCGGCCGCCAGAAGGCGTTGGCCTGCAATTGTCGTAGCCGATAAGCGACGTAACAACTCCTCCTTGCGCGCGACTACGGTGAGCTTGGCGGCGACAAGGTCGTCGAGTGCGTCGAGGTTTCGCCGCAGACCAAGCACCGCCGCCTCGATCTCGGCCACCGCCGCCGTGCCAAGCGTGCCCCCCTTGAGCGCGGCAAGCAGTTCCTCTAGGCGCGCCATCTCGACCCCGATCGCAGCCGAGACCTCGTTGTGCCGTACCTTGCTCGTTGAATTCAGTACAGACGGAGCAGTTGCCGCGACCCGCTCGGCTTGACGCGACAGTTGGAGGGACGCCAGCGCCGACGGCACCCGATCCTTGGTTATGCTGTCGACAACCTCGCCTACCTGGAGGAAGGCATAAAGAGCAGCTGCCGTCGCGAGCACCGCGAAGGTGCTGATGCCGAAGAAAGCCAGCAACAGGCGGCCGCGTATGCCTAGGCGTTCAAGCATCGCGGCGACACTTAATCTGAAGTGACGCGGCGGCGTGTGGCGGGCTGCTATTCAACCGGCACATACTCTCCACCCCGCCAGACGTACCACACCCAGCTTTGGTTTGTGAGGTCGCCCTTGTCGTCGAAATCGACCGGGCCGAGCACAGTGTCGAACTCCTGTCCGCGCAGTGTCGCGATGACCGCCGGCAGTTCGAGCGAGGCTGCCTTATCGACCGCTTGCGCCCAGAGTTGGACGGCAGCGTAGCTCAGCAGTGTGTAACCTGCGGGCTCGAAGTTTTCGGCACGGAACCGCTCCACCACCGGGGCAGCTTCGGGGTTTCGCCGCGAGTCCGCGGAGAACGTAAAGAGGGTCCCCTCGGCTCCCGGGCCGGCGATCAGCGCAAACTCTTCGGTTGCCAGGGCGTCGCCGGAGATGACCTGAAGCGCGTAGGCGCGGTCGCGTGCAGCGCGTACAATCAACGCAACCTCGGCATGATACCCGCCGACATACAAAACGGCGATACCAGCGGCCTGTAACGCAGCGATCTCCGCCGAATAGTCGTTCTTAGCAGGCGTGTATGCGTCGTAGACAGCTTCGGTTACGCCCCGCTTGTTCAACTGCTTTCTTGTCTCACCGGCGAGACCCATACCATAGGTCGTGCCGTCGTGAAGGATCGCGATTTTCTTTTCGCCCCATTCATCGGCCAGGTAGTTGCCGGCCACGATCCCCTGCTTATCGTCGCGACCTATGACTCGAAAAACGTTGTCACGGCCCTGTTCGGTCAACAGCGGATTGGTCGATCCTGGTGAAATCTGCAGAACCGCCGCCTCCTCATAGATCTTTGATGCCGGGATCGAGGCGCCGGAGCAGTAATGTCCCACGACGAACACCACTCCGTCAGCCACCAGTTTCTTGGCTGCCGCCACGGCCTGCTCGGGATCGCAGAAATCGTCGACGTTGATGACGCGCACCTGCTGGCCAAGGACGCCGCCCGCCGCATTGATGTCGGCTACGGCCATCTCTGCCCCACGCTGACCCTGCTCGCCGATCCACGCGAGCCGTCCGGTCATCGCGGCCGAAACCCCGATCACTACCTCCGCCTGCGCGGGGCAGATGTAGATAGCCGCAAGCGCGGCAACAGCTATGGTGACCACGCGGTGCATCACTGTACCCCTAACGTTAGCTTACGCTAATCAAGTCGATGCCGACAGTCCTTTGCGTAAGTGCGGATACCTCGGCCGGTTCCGCAACAGCCTTGCCTCGCGTCAGCGTCGTCGGGCCGCCCGCGCAGAATGCTTTCTTGGCTGAAACAGCCGCAGCACTGCATGCCGAGCTCGGCAAGGAAGGACTGGCGTGGCCTCACCGGGTACTTCGACGCACCATCGCTTAAAAGTGCACTCAGATTGGCCGTGAGAGCCAGCAATCGCCCACGTCAGCGAAAGAGCAAAAAGGCCGTTACGGGTGATACTCTCGTCCTGTTGCTGGCGACCCGCGCCAGTAACCGCCTGATTGATCTGCGCGATCAGGCAGGTGGACGTAGACAATCGGAAATCGCCGGCCTGCGTGTGGAGGATTTGACCGACGAGGAGCCAGTTTTTGCCGATCGCAAAGGCAAAAATTCCCTTCCCCTGTCGTGTTTGACGATCCATCTTGGCCGCACGCTGAATTGAGCGAGATCCGCCCCAGGCGACCGTCCGCCGAAGAGAACGATTGGAGTGAGACAATGAACGGCACGATCACCGACAATGTCGCGGCATCACGCTTCGAGCTTGCTGTCGGCGATGAGCTTGCCGTTGCCTATTACCACAACGAAGACGGCCGGGTCGTTCTCACCCACACGGAGGTTCCACAGGCACTTTCCGGGCAAGGCATCGGCACACGGCTGGCGCGTGGGGTCTTCGAGACGCTCCGCCAAAGACAAGCTCGCATTATCGCCAAATGCCCGTTCATGGCCGCCTTCGCGGTAAAGCATCCGGAATATAGCGCGATGCTCGATGGATGAGTTCGGTGCGGCAAGTTGCCGACGGTCTCAGGCAAATGGTGTGATCCCCGCCTTCAGCCTCCGGCGTTCCGTGCTCAAGGGCGGCGGTATGTCAGACTTTGCCAATACGGCTTCCCCCCAGGGAAAGCCGTATTGTTACGTGAAACTGCTTCCGTCAGAGGCTTGCGCCGACTTCCCGAAGCTCCTTCAGAACCGGCGCCTTCGGCAGCCAGATCTCGTCATAGGCGGCGATGATCTCGGCGGTGTTCTGCAGGTCTATATCGACGATCTTGATACCGGTATTCTTGAAGTTCTGCAGGAGGGTGGCTTCCTTTGCGACGGTTGCGTCGATCTGTTTGTCGAGCTCCTCGCGGGTCAGGCGGGCGATAAGTTCGCGATCCGCTTCGGGAACGCCCTTCCATATGCGGCCGGAAGCCAGCGCGACACAGGGCATGAAGATGGCGTTCATGCGCAGCATGGTCTTGGCGACCTTGTCATATCGCTGGTTCCAGGAGAGATCCAGATCGGCTTCAAGTCCGTCCACCTGCCCGTTGGACATAGCGTCAAACACCTGCGGCGTCGGGATTGGCGTCGGCGCTGCGCCGAGCAGTTGATAGAAGTCACGGTAGGCCGGCGTCGTGTTGATACGCAGCTTCATACCCTTGATATCTTCAATGCCGCCGGTTTCCTGACCCGTGAAGACGACGCGCAGGGTGGTGATGCCGTAACCAAGTCCAATCGTGCCGGTTTGGGCAGGCAGTACGTCCAGCAGCTTGATTGCGGCCGGGTGACGAACGAGTGCAGCGACCTTCTCCGTGCTCTTGACGAGCCACGGCGCATTGATGGCCGCGATCTGGGGAATGCGCGAGCCGAGTTCCGCGGTCATGATCCAGCCGAGATCCAACGCACCGGACTGCATCTGCTGCAGCATGGCGCCTTCGTTGCCGAGCTGGTTCGACGGGAAGACCTGGATCGCGAGGCGCCCGTTTGTTTCTTCGGAAAGACGCTTGCCGACGGCTTCAGCCGCAAGGTTCCAGGGGTGGCCCGGTGGCGTGGTGATGCCGAGACGATAGATCTTTGCAGTCTGTGCACGCAGGATCGACGGTGCGGAGACAGCCGCCGCGGCTCCCAGCGAGACGCTCTTCATCAAAGTTCGACGCGTAATGTTCATGGCAGGTTCCCTCTGTTGTGAGTTTATCGGTTAGGAGAAGTAGGTCGACAGTGCCGGGAAGATCGAAAGCAGCACGAGGATGACGCAGCAGATCAGGAAAAACGGCAGCGTTACGATGAACATCTTGCCGGGCTTCGCCCCCGTTACTGCAGCGGCAATGAAGAAATTCAAGCCGACCGGCGGGGACAGAAAGCCCAGGACCAGGTTGATCACGGCGACGACGCCGAAATGCACCGGATCGATGCCGTAGACTTCTGTCGCAATCGGCAGCAGGATCGGAACTGTCATGATCAGCCCGGGCGCGCCATCGATGACCGTGCCGATGACGAGCAGGATCACATTGACCAGCAGCATAAACGTCACCGGGTCTTTCGCGATCGTCTGGATCCATTCCGCCACGTGCTGGGGAACCATTCCGTAGACGAGAACCCAGGAAAATACGGCAGCCGCAGCGATCAGGAACAGAATGCCGGCCGACAGGACCCCTGCCTTGACGAACATCTCGGGAAGCTGCTTCAGGCGGAGATCGCCGGTCACGAAACGCCCGACGAGGATTGCGGCAACCACGCCCATGGCCGCGGCTTCGGTCGGATTGGCGAGCCCGGTCACGATCGATCCCACGATGATCAGCGGGATGATCAGTGTCGGCGCGGCCTTCAGCGTGATGGTCACACGCTCGCTCATCGGCAGGCTGGTGCCGCGCGGGTAGTTGTAGACGTATCCCATAAGCGCGATCACCACACAAAAGGCGATGGTAAGAATGACGCCGGGAATGATACCGGCGGCCAGCATGGTTCCGACGGGAACCTGCGCGATGACGCTGTAGACGACGAACATGATGGAAGGGGGAATGATCGGCCCCAGCATGCCGGCATAGGCGGTCAGACCGGCAGCGAAGGTCTTGTCATAGCCCTTCTTCTCCATTTCCGGGACGATCATCTGCGACATCAGCGCAACCTGGGCCGCGGCCGAGCCGAGAATGGACGCCACGAACATGTTGGCGAGCAGGTTCACATAGGCAAGGCCGCCCTTGAGCGCGCCGACGAATGCCATTGCCATGTCGATGATACGGCGCGTGATGCCGCCGCCGTTCATGATCTCGCCGATGAGAATGAACAGCGGAATGGCGATCAAGCCGTAGCTGTCAAGACCCATGAACATTTGGGTGGGAAAGGAGACGAACAGGACCGTATTGTCGCTTTGCCAGATATACGCGGCGGCCGTGAGGCAAAGCACAATGGAGATCGGCAGGCCGACTAGCATGAGGGCAACGAATGCGCCGAAGGTAAACATCAGGCGGCTCCTTCTGCAGTCGTCAGCGAGACCTGTACGCGCTTGCGCGCGATGCCGAGGTCTTCAAGCAGGTTTGCAGCATTGTGGACGATGAGCGTGAGAGCGAAGATCGGCAGAATCAGGTTGACGATCCAGGTCGGCCATTCCAGCGTCTGGGTTCGCTCGGTGTAGAGGAAGTTGAACGTTTCGGCGGCAAAAGCCTGAGCGTCGAAACCGTGGGAAGCGATGCCCAGCGGATCCAGCCAGATCCAGCACACCACCGCAAAGCCGGTCGCAAAAGTCAGCGATATTGCGGTGGAAAAGGCGCGCAGCCGCGCGACCCATTTGGGTGACAGTTGATCCGACAGAAGCGTGACGGCGAAATCGATCCGCAGCCGCGTCATGACCGAAGCCCCGATAAAGCCAAGCCAGATCATGGAGAAGATCGAGGCCTCGTCGATCCAGTAGATTGGCACCTTGGCGAATCGGGTGATGACATTCACCAAAATCAGCGCGAGCAGCACCGTTATGAAAATCCCGGCCAGGAACTTCTCACCGCGCAGAAGCGCCTGGGACAATCCTGTTATTTTCTCCGCCCAGAGCGGTTGGTTTCGTGGCTCCCCGGTCGATGACATCGCACGCCTCCTCTTACTGCATACTTCTTGTATTTATAAAGTATACAGGGCTGGGCTTTGTCAACCGCTTTTCGAGCCGGCTAAGAAAGTCGGCACTGCTCGGTGACCGCCGTTACCTATTCCGCTGCAGGCCACGCCTCAGGTCGGGAAAGCGCCTCAAGGCGGTAACACTTATTGGCTGTGGGAAAGCTGCCAAGGCCAATGTTGGCCTGACGGTAGAGAACGTCGACGATCTCGTAGTGGATCTCAAAGGCGACGATGGATACCAATTTCCCCGGGGTCGTCCGGTCCAGGGAAGCCAATCTGGTAGCGCACCGCGAAGCGGACCTTTATACGGCTGCTCTCCGTCGAGTTGTTTGGTTTGGAGTAGTCGTCGTCACCACATCGATCAGCTTGGCGCGGTGCCTGAGAAAGTCGTCCCCTGATAGAAACCGACACTCTCGTTGAAGCCTCCCCATTGAACTTGCGCCTCGGGAAGTCCCCAAGGAGCATTCAAGTGATGCGGCTCGTCGATTGATGGCGGGCAAGAGCCCGCGTAGAGCAGCCGTGACAATACTTCACGTCAGGTGGCTGCGCCTTTAGCCGGAGCGGACAGCAGCTCCTGTTGTCTCGCTACCCCGATTAGCCATTTGTGAAATTTTTGCCCGAACGGCTTTTCGAGAGCCGTCCGGTCCCAGGCTAAGTAGTAGCTTTCGGACAGTTGCATGCGAATGTCGAAGGGAACCATCAAGGCGCCGGAGGCGACCTCATCCAGTACCATCGAAACCTGTGCGAGAACGAATCCCCTACCGTTCACCGCCGCGTCAATGGCGCTGCTCGACAAAGCAAACGAAAGGCCAGAGAACGTTTGGCGGCCATCGGCATGCACCAAGGCGGCCCAGTCCCTCCATTGCGGCGAAGCCTTGTAATCCGCCTCCCATTCCACGTTTAGCAGCGGGAATTTGAGAATGGCCTGCGGACTGTCGAGGACACGGTTGGCGATCAACGCGGGCGAACAGACCGGTACGACCCAGTCGGTGAACAGATTTGCGACATGCTCGTGCGCATAGGCGCGCCGGCCGTAGGTAATGCGGAAGTCCACCTGCTCGATACCGATGCGGGGCTCTTGCTCCTGGCCGAGAATGCGCACACTGGATTCCGGACAGAGGGACTGCCAGTCGAAAATCTTGCGACCGACCCACCTGTTGGCGACCGAGGTCAAGGCACTGAGGACGATCCCGGTCTCGTTCCTGGCGCGCGTGAGAATATTGGCGGCATGGGAGAGCTGCTGAAAGCCTTTCGCGACTTCCCGGTAATACAGCCGCCCCCATGACGACAATTCAACCCGCCGCCCACGTCGCTCCAAAAGCGTGAGCCCAAGACATTGCTCCAGGTTTCGTACCAGTTGGCTGACGGCGCCGGGCGTTACACCGAGATCCTCCGCAGCGGCGCTGACCGAGCCACATCGTCCGATCGCCTCAAAGGCTTGCAGGCCGCGCAAGGACGGGTTCGGCATCGTTAGGCACTCCTCGGACAGGTCGCTCAATTTAGAAAATCTAAAAAAGAACGCAGGAGCTGGCAACTTGTTGGCACAAAAAAAACGGCGGACATTCGCTTAACAAAACGCAAGGAGAGCGAAATGTTTCTCAAGAATGCCTGGTACGTCGCAGCCTGGGACCAAGAAGTCGGCCGCGAGCTAAAATCGGTCACGATCCTCGGCGAACACATCGTTCTTTACCGCAAGCAGGACGGCCATGCCGCCGCGCTCGAGGATGCCTGTCCCCATCGGAAGCTGCCGCTGTCCATGGGCCGCATCAAAGGTGACGACGTGGAATGCGGCTATCACGGCCTGACCTTCGATTGTTCGGGCTCCTGCACGCGGGTTCCGGGCGCCGAGCGCATTCCGCATGTCGCCAAGGTGCGATCTTACCCAGTCCACGAGCGCTACGGCCTGCTTTGGATCTGGATGGGCGATGCAGAGAAGGCGGATCCGAAGGAAATCTTCGAAGTCGAGTATTTCGACAATCCCGCCTGGGGAATCAATCGCGGCGAGTCCATGACGCTCAACTGCAATTACCTCTACATGACGGACAACCTGCTCGACCCGTCCCATGTCGCCTGGGTCCATCAGTCGTCCTTCGCAAGCTCGGCCTGTGAGGAAACGCCACTCGAGACGACCGTGAAGGACGACGGCGTCACCGTCTGGCGCTGGATGATCGATTCCGAACCGGCCCCGTTCTACGCGCCCTTCCTGCAATTCGAGGGCAACACCGACCGCAAGCAGCACTACGAGGTGCGCTATCCGAGCAACGCGATCATTAAGGCCATCTTCGCGCCGGCCCACACCGGCGGGGAAGGCCGCGTCCTGCCAGAAAACACCTTCCTCATGGACAGCTACAACTTCATGACGCCGGTCGATGAAAACCGGACCAAATACTATTGGTTCCAGATGCGCAACTTCGCGCCGGACGACGCCAAGGTTTCCGAGAGTTTCGCAAAATCCGTACGGGGCGCCTTCGAAGAGGATCGCGTCGTGCTGGAGGCGGTCCATCACGCAATGGCCAACATGCAGACACCGAACCTCGACCTGAAGATCGACGTCGGCCCGATGCGCTTTCGCCGCAAGCTCGCCCAACTGATTGCCGCCGAGGCGAAAGCCGGCACGACCAGCGAAGCCGCTGAATAAGGATCAATCCGGATGCTCGATGCCGCGGCCTCGCGCTTTCGCCCCTTCGAAGTTGTCTCGAAGGTGCGCGAAAGCACCACGATCACGTCTTTCCGCCTTGCCCCTCTCGAACGGCAGCACTGGCGGCCGTTCGAGGCGGGACAGTTCCTGACGATGCGCGTTCCCGACCGCAAGGGTGGCCATGTCCTGCGCAACTATACGGTCTCCTCGTCCCCGCGCGAGGAAGGCACGTACCGGATAACCGTGAAGCGTGAGGCCGCACCGTCGCAGGACGTGCCGGATGGCCTGAGCTCCTGCTGGCTCCATGACGAGATCGAGCCCGGCGCCGTCGTCGAGATTGACCCGCCGCGCGGTGCCTTCAAGCTCGACAGCGCGAGTTCGGGGCCCGTCGTGCTTCTTTCTGGCGGCGTCGGGCTGACACCGACGGTCTCGATGCTGAATGTGCTGGCAAGGGAAAGCGACCGCCCCGTCTGGTTCATCCATGCCTGCGACAGCGCGGCCGTTCATGCGTTGCGAGAGGAAGTCGAGCAACTCGCCGCCCAGCGGTCCGGCATCGCCGTACACTTCTGCTACCGTTTCGCCGAGACCGGCGATCTCGCGGTCGCCCGGTGCCACTCGACGGGTTTCCTGACGCGCACCACGCTTCAGAGCCTTCTGCCGCTCGACGACTACGACATCTACATGTGCGGGCCGCCGCCCTTTATGCGGGCCATCTACGGCATTCTGACCGGCCTCGGAGTGCGGAAGGAACGCATTGCCTACGAATTCTTCGGGCCGGCGAGCCTGTTGTCGGAGGCCGGGCAGTTGACGGCGCGGCCCGCGATGGCGCGCGCCGCCGAGCCAGCCACCGAGGGGGACGGCCCACGCATCGTTCTCCAGAAGTCGGGTCGCAGCCTTGCCTGGGACGGGACGAGCGAATCCATCCTTGCCTTCCTGGAGGCACGGGGCATCGAGCCAGAATTCTCCTGCAGGGCGGGGGTCTGCGGGACTTGCGAACAGGGTCTCGTCTCAGGCGAGGTCGACTATTTCGAGGAGCCGCTCGACGCGATGCCGGACGGCCGGGTGCTGCTGTGCTGCACCAGGCCGAAATCCTCGATCGTGCTCGATCTCTGACGCGCTCAGAACAAGAGGCTGCGGCCTGAACCAGGGTGTCCAATCCCCGAAGGAGGATCCGTGACGAAACCGCTCCATACCGAAATCCCGCTCAATCCGCATGTAGCAGGCCTGCCGCCGTACAATGCCGGCATGAGCATCGCCGCCGCACAAAAGCACAGCGGTCGGCAGGACATCGCTGCCCTTGCCAGCAATGAAAACCCGGATGGCTGTTCGCCGGATGTCGCGGCGGCGCTCGCCAACCTCAATCCGTCGCGCTACAGCGACCCGGCCTGCACGGTGCTGCGGGCGGTGCTCAGCCATAAGCTCGGCGTTCCCGCTGAACGTATCGTGGCCGGTAACGGCTCGGAGGAGATGATCGCCGCGGTCTGTCGCGCCGTGCTGCGTCCCGGTGCCCTCGCGGCGACAGTCTGTCCCGGTTTTGGGCTGCACGAGATCGAGGCGCTGGCCAATGGCGCCAAGGTCGAGAAGGTCGCCATGCGGACAGATCTGAACTTCGACATACCGGCGATCGTCGCCATGCTCGAGCGGGCGCCGGTGATTTTCTTCCTCTCCTCCCCCTCCAATCCGGTCGGCCCGGCGCTCGACCGCGAAAGCCTGGAGCGCATTCTCGCGGCGGTCACGCCGCAGACGCTTCTCGTTCTAGACGAGGCCTATTTCGAGTTCACGGACGCAGACATGCCTGACGGCCTCGCCGCGCTCTCGGCCACGGACCTGTCCTGGGTCGTATTGCGAACCTTTTCCAAGGCCTACGGCCTTGCCGGCCTGCGTGTCGGTTATGCCGTGATGTCCGATGCGCGGCTCGCGCGCGCCGTGACCGCGGCCAAGACACCGTTCAACGTCAATGCTGCCGCGCAGGTCGCAGCCGTCGCCGCACTGGCGGACGAGGCATGGATGCGCTCTTCGGTTGCCGCACTGAAACGCGAGCGGGCACGTGTGTCCGAGGCCGTTGCCGCCATGGGGCTTTCGGCGGCCCGATCGCAGACGAACTTCCTGTTCATCGACGTCGGCTGGGACAGCCGGGCGGCGCTGAATCACTTCCTGTCGAAGGCCATCATCGTCAAGCCGTGGAAAGAAGAGGGTTACGAGACCTTCATCCGTGTGACGATCGGCACGCCCTCGGAAAACGACCGCTTTCTCGACGCGCTCCGCGCCCTCGCAAAGCGTGAAGGATGAGGAGACGCCTGCGACGTCCTCTCCAATCCAACACACAACAAGGGGTCGGGCCACGACCCCACGGGAACGAACAATGAGCGCAAACGCACGTCAGCACAAAGCAAACCGGGAGCCCCCTCGCATGTCCCCTTCAACGCCATCCGGTCTTTTCGCCGGCGATTTCTCGGCCCTGCGCGCCCGGTTTCTCTCCGCCGCGCGCACCGCTGGGGCTAGTGTCGTCGAATACCTGCATCCGCTGCATGGACCGAACGGCGAACGTCTGGCGACCGACGTTGCCTATCTTGGACGCGATGATGCCAAGAAGCTCCTGGTGTTGATCTCCGGCACCCATGGCGTCGAGGGTCCTTTCGGCTCGGCCTGCCAGACTGCCTGGCTTTCACAAAATTCGCCCTGGCAGCTTCCCGACGACACCGCGGTCCTAGCCATCCACCTCATCAACCCCTGGGGCACGGCCTGGACGCGCCGGGTGAACGAAGACAACTTCGACGTCAACCGCAATTTCATCGACTGGCAGAAAGCGCCGCCGAAAAACGAACGGTATGCCGCACTGCACGGCGCGCTCGTCTGTCGTGCCTGGGAAGGCCCGGAGCGCGATGCGGCCGCTGAGGCACACGAAGCGGCCAAACGGAGACTCGGCGGCTATGCCGGCATCGCGCCCATTGTGGAAGCCGGCCAGTACCTCTTTCCGGACGGCCTGTTCTACGGCGGCGACGGTCCTGTCTGGTCCAACCGCACCCTTATCGAGATCCTATCGACATTCGCGCATCAGGCGACTGAGGTCGTCGTCTTCGACCTGCACACGGGCGCGGGCCCTTACGGCTATCCTGCTCTCCTCTCCGTTGCTGAGAACGAGCACGACGGTTTGGATTGGGGGCGGCGCATCTTCGGTCCGACGCTCTCGGTCGTCGTCACCGGCGAGAATGCAACCACAGATACCGGCATCTCCGCGACGGCCACCGGCTATGTCTCGGCCGCGGTGCGAGACGCGCTGCCGAAGGCGCGCGTCCTGCCGTTGGTGGTCGAATGCGGAACCCTTGACGGCGCCACGGTCGCGGATGCGGTTCAGGCGGACAACTGGCTTCATTTATTCGGCAAGATCGATACCCCGCTCGGCAGCAGGATCAAGGAGACCCTGCGCGCCGCCTTCATTCCGGAGGACGCTGACTGGCAGCGCACTTGTCTTGCCGCTTCGCTGCGCCATTTCGACCGTGCCTTCGCAGACCTCAAGTCGGTCGGCGGCGCAGGTGCCGAAAAGCCGGTTCCTGCGGCGCCGGCCGTCACCGTCGTCGCCCACCCGGAAGCTAGCGGTCCAAGGCTTGACGAAAGGCCGGCGATCGAAGTGCACGACATCCACAAGCGCTTCGGTCCCCTCCCCGTGCTCAACGGCGTCAACATCTCCGCGCAACCGGGCGAGGTCGTGTCGATGATCGGCTCCTCCGGTTCGGGAAAGAGCACGTTCCTGCGCTGCATCAATTTGCTCGAACAGCCAAACGACGGGCGCATCGTTATCGATGGCGAGGAAATCCGCATGAAGAAGACGTCGGACGGCAGCGCCGCGCCGGCCGACATGCGGCAGGTCGAGCGCATCCGCTCGCGCGTCGGCATGGTGTTCCAGAACTTCAACCTCTGGCCGCACATGACAGTCCTCGAAAACATCATCGAGGCGCCGCGGCATGTCCTGAAGGAAGAGCGGCAGGCGGCCGTCGACCATGCCCATGCGCTCCTGAAGAAAGTCGGCCTCTCCGACAAGCACGACCAGTATCCAGGCCAGCTGTCGGGCGGTCAGCAGCAGCGCGCCGCCATCGCCCGAACGCTCGCCATGCGCCCCAAGCTCATCCTCCTCGACGAGCCGACCTCCGCGCTCGATCCCGAGCTTGTCGGCGAGGTGCTGCGCGTGATCCGGCAACTGGCCGAAGAAGGAAATACCATGATCCTCGTGACGCACGAAATGCAGTTCGCGCGCGAGGTCTCGCACAAGATCCTCTTCCTCCATCAGGGAAAGGTGGAGGAGGAGGGTGCCCCGGCGGAGGTCTTCACCAACCCGCGCTCCGAACGCATGCGCCAGTTCCTGGCCCGTACGCTCTGACATTCCTGCGCCATCACCCGTCCGGGGATCTCTCCGGACGAGACCCAACAAGAAAGCTCAACATGGGGAACCAAAACATGAAGCTCAAAAGTCTATTGCTCGCCACGTTCTTCGCCGCCGGTCTCGCCGCGGCCCAGGCCGCCGAGGGCGAATTGTCGATCGGGACGGAAGGCGAGTATCCGCCATGGAGCATGGCAGACGCCGCCGGTAACGTGACGGGTTTCGACGCCGATGTCGGGAACCTGCTCTGCGCCAAGCTGGAGATGAAGTGCCATTTCGTCGTGCAGGCCTTCGACGGTCTCATTCCGGCGCTCAAAGCCAAACGTTTCGACATCATCATTTCCGGCATGTCGATCACGGCTGAACGCAAGAAGCAGATCAACTTCTCGGTCGGCTATGCGGAACTCGCAAACATGTTCGTGGTGAAGAAGGATTCCGATCTTGCCGGCATCAAGGACATCGATGCGCTGCTGAAATCGCTCGACGGCCGCACGGTCGGCGTCCAGGCCGGGACGACCCATGCCCATTTCGTGGAAAAGCGCGCCTCCTCCGCCGTCCTGAAGACCTACGACACGCTCGACCAGATGCAGATCGATCTCGCCAGCGGCCGCGTCGAGGCCGCCTTCGCCGATGCCTCCGCCCTTCAGGATTTCCTGGCGCGCCCGGATGGCAAGGACTTCCAGTTCGTCGATGTGAAGGTGCTCAGCACTTTCGATCCGACGCTTGGCGAAGGCATCGGCGTCGGCATTTCGCAGGGGAATACCGAGCTGAAGGCCCGCATCGACGAGGCGCTCTGCGAGTTGGTCGCTGACGGCTCGATCGGCAAAACGAGCCAGACCTGGTTCAAGACGGACATCTCCCGTCCCTGCCAGTAACATCAACACGACGTTTCCCGGGTGAGGAAAGGCCGTCAGGTCGATCCTTCCTCGGGGGGCTTCATCCGACAGGACAATGCGAAGGTTGGGCGGGTTCGATGGAACTTGGATTATGGCAGGTATGGGACGGCGGCTGGATCTCCGCAATCCTGCGCGGCGCGGCGATCACCGTCGCCCTTGGGGTCACGAGCATGGCCTTCGGCATCGTCATCGGCGTTGCCTGCGGCCTGGTAAAATGGGCGCGGCTTTTTCCGCTCACGCTTGTCGTGGACGTCTACACGTCGATCGTGCGCGGCGTCCCGGAACTCCTGATCATCTATCTCCTCTTCTTTTCCTCCGTGGAATTCGTAGCCCAGGTCGCCGCGGCCTTTGGCTATGAAGGTCTGGCTGGCAACGGCTACGCCTTCACCATCGCAGTCGTTGCAATCGCAGCCATATCGGGGGCCTATTCGACGGAGGTCGTGCGGGGGGCTCTGGCTGCCATACCGGCCGGACATATCGAAGCGGCGCGGGCGCTTGGGATTCCAAGCAGGCGCATCTTCCGCCGCATTATCGCCCCACAGATGCTGCGGATCGCGGTACCGGGTATGAACAATGTCTGGCAGACCACGATCAAAGACACCGCGCTTGTCTCCGTGGTCGGTTTGCAGGAACTGATGCGCGCGGCCTTCGTCGGGGCGGGTTCGACCCGCCATCCCTTCATCTTTTATCTCATCGCCGCTGTCGTCTACCTCGCAATCACGCTGGTCAGCCAGGGTGGTTTCGATTGGATCGAACGCCTTCTGCGTCCCCGTACGAGGAAATAGGCCATGGATTTCGAACTCGTTCGCCTCGCAGTTCCGACCCTTGCCAAGGGGCTGTGGCTCACCGCTGTCCTGACTGTCACTTCGATCGTCATCGGCTTCAATCTCGGTCTGGCGCTTGCGGTCATGCGTCTGTCGAAAAACACGGCTCTGAGCAGTTTTGCCAAAAGCTACAGCACCGTTTTCCGCGGCACGCCGCTGCTGGTCCAGCTCTTTCTCTTCTACTACGGCCTCGGCCAGCTTTCCTTCGTGCGCGACAACCCCATGCTCTGGTGGATCGTCGGCGATGGCGCCCATTGCGCTGTTATGGCGCTGGCACTCAACACGGCGGCCTATACGTCGGAAATCCTGCGCGGCGGCCTCATGTCCATTCCGGGAGGGCTCGTCGAAGCCGCTCAGGCCTGCGGCATGTCGCGGTTTCTGCGCTTTCGCCGGATCACGTTCCCCCTCGCCATCAGGCAAGCGCTGCCGGCCTACGGCAACGAGCTTGTGCTCGTCGTCAAGGGAACGAGCCTTGCCTCCACCATCACCGTCCTCGAAATCACCGGCCATGCAAAGCGGCTGATGAGCCAGACCTATGCAATCCTCGAAATATTCGCCATCGCCGGTGTGCTCTATCTCCTGATCAATCTGGTGCTGATCACGCTCGTACGGCTCCTGGAAGCCCATCTTACGCGCTACCTGCCCCGATAGGCCTACTGCCTGGAATGGCCGAAAACGTTAAAAGGAAAGAGAAATGTCCATGGATGTACGCGCCGCCGTCGCCGTTCAGGCCGGCAACCCGCTGGAAGTGATGACCGTTCAGCTCGAAGGCCCGCGGGCCGGCGAGGTGCTGGTCGAAGTCAAGGCGACCGGCATCTGCCACACCGACGATTTCACGCTTGCCGGCGCGGATCCGGAAGGTCTGTTCCCGGCGATCCTCGGCCATGAAGGTGCCGGCGTCGTCGTCGATGTCGGCCCGGGCGTGACCTCGGTCAAGAAGGGCGATCACGTCATCCCGCTCTACACGCCGGAATGCCGCTCCTGCCCGTCGTGCCTGTCGCGCAAGACCAACCTGTGCACGGCGATCCGCTCGACCCAGGGCCAGGGCCTGATGCCGGATGGCACCTCGCGCTTTTCGATCGGCAAGGACAAGATCCATCACTATATGGGCTGCTCCACCT
>NZ_JACVAN010000023.1:0-118953 GCF_014851895.1 Ensifer sp. ENS11
GCGCCACCAGCCCGTCATCGTGATGAAAGCCCGGAAACTCTAATCCCCGGCGATCCAAGGTTTGGGCTCAGAGCATTGAAACCAACGACTCTCCTGAAAAATGGAGGGAAGATGGGTCTCAGGTCACCCGGCGTCGAGCGCGACGCCGGGCCTTTCTGTTTATGGGTGTTGAGCAAACCGCGTCAGGCGGCCTTGCCGAAGAGATTTTGTAGAGCGCTACGCAAGCCGGGTACGACTTCATAGGTGTCGGTTACCAGAAGCAAACCATCCGCGCACTCGAACCAATCTCCTGCCATCCCCGCGATCCCTTTGATTGATGTGCTGAGCTTGGCAACCTCGATCGAGTTGGGCGGGGTGCTGATGACCCGCTCTGCAATCCAGGCGTCAAGCCAGCTTTGGTTCGCGGGTGAGACAGCCTCCAGCGCGGTTTGTGGGTGTTTGTCGAAATAGTCCTGAATAGCGATATTGGTCGGTGCGATGACGATCTGGTCGAGATTGCTGTCCCCGAAGGCATCGATGACGCGTGAGCGTTCAAGCGCCATCAGGAAGGTATCGGTCTTGCCGTCCCGGCCGGTTGTCGCCGCGAGAGAGCGTAGCGTCTCCAGTATCGTCGGAAGCTGTTGTTCCTGTTGCGCGTCGTCGGCGCCGGTCTTGATGAGGGACTGATAAACGAGGTCGATGCCGGGGGTGAACGACCGCTTGCGGATGCCGCGTGTCCAATTGTATTCGAAATCCACTTCGAAGCGACCTTTGAGATTGGGCACTGCGCCCTGCGGCACCTCGATGATCACGGCTGGGTTCCAGATATAGCCGGCATAGGATGGGCGGCCGGGATTTGCCGGCATTCCCGACGACACCCAGCCGACATGCGGCAAGCTGGTGTGCCACTCGATTGATCGCGATTCCGGGCGGGCCGCGAACGAGACCTCGGAAGCGGTGAAGCTGACGCCGACATTGGCGCTGAGCGAAGCGCCCGCCTTCGGGCCTTCCGAACTATACTCGGCGCTCAGTTCGCCGCCGATCGAGAAGCTGATGGTTGCCTGCTCGACCGTGCTGTTCGGCCCGAACGTCAAGAGACGTGCCTGTGCCGAGGTCGTTTCAATGCGCAGATTCATGTGGTTGGCATAAAAGCCGACCGAGACCCAATTGGACGACGGCTTGGACGGCGAGCCCTGAATGCCGTGGTAGACATCGCCGGCAACGAGATAATAGTCGCGCGTCAGATTCTGATCGCCGTGTATCAGCTTGTAGACCGATAGCAAGGCGTTCGCGGTCAGGGTTTGCGATGAGGTTTTGACCGTACCCCATCCAAAATCCTTACCGCCGTTCGTTCTCCATTCACCGTTCAAAGTGCCGACAAGCTTCCAGACTTCAGGATTCAACGTCTCGATAGGCATCGTTTTGTTTCCTTCGAAGCGCCGTCGATCGACGGGAGGTTGAGCTGTGGAGCGAGACCGGAACCGGCCCGCGCAGCCACCTTAACGCAGATATTCGAAGACAACCTAAGGTAATTATTTGTGCATTAAAGCTCTTTAAACGAGTCCTAAAATTAGACAAGCAGGACTCTGGTCCTATGCGCTTGCGGCGTCAGGCAAGCAGCGTTCTGACCGTTGCCCGCAATCGCTCCAGCCCACCCGGCTGCCAGCCAAGTGCCCGGATCTTCTCGCTATTCATGGCGTTGAAGGCAGTCAGGGTGGCCGGGCGCGGAAGGGCGTGCTTGGATCCGGTGATCTGCTGAACGATTGCCAGAATGGCACGGTTGTCGACGAGGACATCGGAGATATTGAACACGCGGCTCGTCAGGCGGTCGAGCGGTGCTTCGAGGGTGAGGCGAACGGCGGCGGCCACATCATCGCCATGAACTTCCGTGCCGGCGCGTGGCGCAATCTCTCGGCCCGCGAGATAGTCATCGAAAAGCGGCTGCCATTTGTGAGCGGCACCTGTGCCGGACCGTCCGTAGACGCCGGTCACACGCAGGCTCACCGCCTTGAATGCGTTCGTGCCTAGTGCGGCCAGTGCATTTTCGGCTTCCAGCTTGAGGCTGCCATAGAGGCTTTCGGGATGGCAGGGCGTATCTTCAAACAGTTCTACGCCCGGCAGTTCGTCGCCATAGACGGCGCGGCTCGACAGGAAGACGCAACGCTTCACGCCGTGGTCGCGGGCGGTTCGAAACAGGCGGACGGAGCCGTCCAGATTGCTGCGGCGGAACCCTTCCGGGTCATCGCCTTCGCCGCCCCGATAACGCCCGGCGACATGCTGGAAGGCGGCATGGACGAAGTGGTCGACGTCACGGAAGGCGACGCTCTGATCGATATCCGGGTCGAGAGCGAGCGGAACGAAAGCGACAGGCTTCGAGAAGAAGGCGGGAGCGGGCGGAGTGCGGCCGCCGGCAACAACGTCATACCCGGCGGCCATCAGATGTTCGACGATGAAGCGGCCGACGAAACCGGTGCCACCGGAGACGAGCACGCGCGTCATGACTGAGCCGGATTCGCAAGGGTTGCTATGTCTGGAATATTCTCGCCGGTTAGGTAGGCGGACCAGAGGTCGATCAACGGACGAAGCTGCTTGGTGCGGGGATGGTCCTTCTCCCACGGCTTTTCGTACTGGTAGTGCAACACGCCGATCGACGACCAGTCCCAGAGTTCTGGCAAATTGAACCAGACATATTGCAGCATGTTCATGGTCACCGGCAGGCCATGCCATTCGGGAAAAAAGCTCTGCAGGAAGGTCTGGTCGGTGCGGGGCCAGAAGGCTTCGGGCGCGTCGAGCCTTTCGACCATGGCGCGGAACGTCGCGATGGATGGCTCGGCAACGAAGACGCCGGAATTCAAACGGTGAAAATCGGCAAGACCTTCATAGACATTCGGCGCGGCGGAAAACTCCGGATAGCCAAACAGCCGGTCGATGTTTCTGAGAACGATCGCATCGGCGTCGATGAACACGCAGCGGCGATATTCTGTCAGCTGCCAGAGCCGCAGCTTGCAGAAATTGTCGAGCGGCGAATGAAAAGCCGGCTTGCGCCCCTTGGTGAAGGGCGCTTTGTCGTGGACGTTGCGCTTGCCGTGGCGCTCGTTGAAGGCTTCCGAGAGCGGCAGCAGCTCCGTTTCGATGAGGCGGCAGCCGAAGGTTGAGATTGGCGCAAGGACGTCGGCGGCAACACCGCCGGTGTGGAGAACGACGATATCGGCCAGGGTGTTCGTCAGGCGGATCGAGCGGACGAGCGCGCGGGCGCCGAGCGCATAGTCGGCATTGGTCACGAGCGTCACGAATGCATGATCGGACGAGGCAGGGGAGGAGGGGCGGAGCCCCTCCGGGTGATCGTCAAGTGATGTCATGAAACGGATTTCAGCCGCTTGCCCTCAGGGTCGTGGTTGATGCGCATCGCGATATCCTTGGTCCAGGCGGAGACGGCCGGAACGCGCGAGCGATCGACGCGATAGGCAAATTTCCTGGCGACATCGACGATTTCGGAAAGCAGACCATCTCTGAGACGGATCGGATCGAGGCCGAGCCCCAGGAACTTTTCGTTGTGCACAACGAGTTCATTTTCCGCCGCTTCCTTGCGCGGGTTGGGCAGCCAGGCAATCTGCGAACCGGAGATCGTGGCGATCATTTCGGCGAGGTCCCGCACCCGGTGGGTTTCCGTCATCTGGTTAAAAATTTCGACGCGGCTGCCACGGGCCGGCGGGTTCTTCAGCGCCAGTTCGATGCAGCGCACGGAATCCTGGATATGGATGAAGGCGCGTGTCTGGCCGCCGGTACCATGCACGGTCAGCGGATAGCCGATCGCCGCCTGGATGAGGAAACGGTTCAGCACGGTGCCATAGTCGCCGTCATAGTCGAAACGGTTGATCAACTGAGCGTGCCTGCGGGTCTGCTCCGTGTGGGTGCCCCAGACGATGCCCTGGTGCAGGTCGGTGATCCTGAGGCCATCGTTCTTGGCGTAGAACTGGAAAAGCAGCTGATCCAGGCACTTGGTCATGTGGTAGATCGAGCCGGGATTCGAGGGATAGAGGATGTCCTGGGTCACGGTTTTGCCCGCCATCGTCTCGATGCCAACAGGCAAATAGCCCTCGGGGATCGCCGCGCCGACGGTGGAATAGCCATAGACGCCCATGGTGCCGAGATGCACCAGATGTGCATCGAGTTCGAGTTCGACGAGGGCGTTCAGCAGATTATGCGTGGCATTGACGTTGTTGTTGACGGTGTAGTTCTTGTGCCGGTCGCTCTTCATCGAATAGGGCGCTGCGCGCTGTTCGGCGAAATGCACGATCGCGTCGGGGCGGTGTTCCGTAAGCCAGTTCTTCAAAAGCTCGTAGTCGCGGGCAAGATCGATCAGGTTGAAATGAATGCGACGGCCGGTTTCGGCATGCCAGATGCGGGTACGCTCCTGGATCGAATCCATCGGGGTCAGAGACTGCACGCCGAGCTCGGTATCAATCCAGCGGCGTGAGAGATTGTCGAGAATATGGATGTCATGACCGGCGTCGGACAGGTGAAGGGCCGTTGGCCAGCCGATGAAACCATCACCGCCGAGGATCGCAATCTTCATGCACGGTTCTCCTGATCAGGAAGGAAAGCTGTGTCACGTGTAGGATAGGTTTGTGACAAAGCTGCAATGCTTGCAAATGCCTTTTTGTTCCTGCACAGGATTTGGGAAATTCTTGTCGGAGAGAAGCATGTCCCTGATCTCGATTGCAGGCGAACTGACCGAAGGCGGCCATCGACTGGTCCAGCGCGTTTATTACGAAGACACCGATTTTTCCGGCGTCGTTTATCACGCCCGCTACTTGCATTTCATGGAGCGCGCCCGCACGGATTTCCTGCGGCTGCTCGGCGTCGAGCAGGCGACGCTGGCGATCGAGGGGGACAGCGAGGGTCTCGTCTTTGTCGTGCATCGCATGGAGATCGACTTCAAGGCGCCGGCGCGCATGGACGACATCCTGACGATCGGCACGGTGACGGAGAAAGCGGGCGGTGCCAAGATGGTGCTGCTGCAGGAGATCCGCCGTGATGGGCAATTGCTGATCGCCGCCAAGGTGATTATCGCGGTGATCAACGGCCAGGGCCGTCCCCGCCGCCTGCCCGAAGCGCTGGCGACGAAATTCACACAGGCAAGGCAAAGCGTGGGTTAAGCCGGCACGTGCTGTTGCATGCATCGAAGCGTCCTTTCTGAAGGGCGCTTTTTTCGTTGCCAGGAGGTTAGTTGCAACCCGTACCGCTTGTGCAGCTGACGATCATGCGGACGTACGTATGGATCGAGGGCCTGCGGCAGGTGGCGGCCTAGCCGCCCCGCTTATTCGGCCAGCGTATCCAGTATCTTCTTGGTCAGGGACTGCCTTGTATCGCCAAGCTCAGACCAGGGTTCCATTCCATTTTCGATGCGCTGGAGGATATCGGCGATATGGAAACCGTTGGCTGCGTCGAGGTTGGAAAGCTCGCTCCAGCTGACGGGCGTTGCCACCGGTCCACCTGCGCGGGCTCGGGTGGAATAGGGAGCGATCGCTGTCGCGCCGCGTTCGTTCCTCAGCCAGTCGATGAAGATCCTGCCCTGGCGCTTTGCCTTCGACATGGTGGCAATGAAATTATCCGGATCGCGGTCGGCAAAGCCCTGCGCGAACGACTTGGCGAAGCGTTTCGCGTCCTCCCATGGTGCGCGTGGCGCCAGCGGAACGATGACATGCACGCCCTTGCCGCCGGTAACCATGGGAACCGATTGGAGGCCGATGTCGTCGAGCGCGTCTCGAAGGCGGAGTGCGGCGTCCTTGACGGTTGAAAAATCGACGCTTGGGTCGGGGTCGAGGTCGAACACCAATCGGTCCGGCGTCTCGATCTTGTCGACCGGCGATCCCCAGATGTGAAATTCCAGCGTTCCCATCTGGACCGCCGCAACAAGACCCTTGGCATCACGCACATACATGTAGTTCTCGGTGTCGCCGGAGGATTCCTTCACCGGTGTATCGCGGATCTCGGCCGGAAAACCCTCGCTGGCATGCTTCTGGTAAAAGCATTGGCCGCGTCCGCCCTGCGGGCACCGCATCAGCGACAGCAGGTGACCGCTGGCAAAGGGCAGCATCTTGTCCGCCACGACGGCGTAGTAGCGGGCGAGATCGAGCTTGGTGATGCGCTCTCCCTCGAACAGCTCGCGCTCCGGATGGGTGATGCGAACGCCGAGAACGGTGTCGTCCGTAACCGAATTCGCCGCGCTCGGCGTTTCGCGCGAGGCACGCTTCGCGTTGCCCTGCGCACGCACTGCTTGGTTCGGCGCACGTTTCGCATCGGGTTCGGGCTCCTTCGTCATCTTCGGTCTTTCCTGTGTCACGGCCTTGGCCTCCTTGTCGCGGCGCAGCCCTTCGAAGCGCCGTGGCGAATGTGTCCATCGTCAGAGAACTCGGCTAAGTCGAACTAGGCCACCAGATCCGGCGTGTGCCGGCGGGGCCCATGCCGTCGAGCAATGCTTGCAGCTCGTGCCGTCGCTTGATGAGCGGGTTCTTGCGCAGGTCAGCGTTCTCCGTTCAGCGGTTTGGTGCCTGACGCGCGGACTGCGTCTTGGGCGAGGGCCTGCTCGATGCCCGCGATATCTTCGCTGGTGATGGCAGGGATCGGATCGGAGATGATTGCCTGAAGCACCTCGCTGGATAGGACGCCGTTGGCGAGTGCCTCTTCCAGCGCGGCGCGGGTTTCCCGCTCGGCCTTCAACTGCGCGTAGAGTGCCAGGATCAAGCGATCGCGCTGATCGAAGTGCTGCGGGGTGGACCGCCGGTCGCGATGTCGTGTCGTTTGCGTGGTCATGGCGAGAAAACGCCCGCCGACGAGGGAAGTTCCGTGATGGGCGCTTGGCCTCAAGGTGCGGCCGGAAAGACACAGCGCGGTAACACTCCCTTAACCATAATGGTGTCTTAATCAGCCCATCAGGATTTGTGCAGTGCACGTCATCCTTTGACCAAAATTGACGGCAAGAAGGCAACCATAAGCTAATAAAGGTCGCGATGGTGCGACCAGCGGCGGCGCCGGGGCATTCTTGCAACAGGACGTTTGGGCTACCCGGTCACGAGCATGAGCCGCTCTTGCCGGGTGTTTGGATTCGGGGACTGAAAACGATGGAACAGGTTGGATTGGCCGCTGCGACGCACGATGTGACCCTCTGGTCGCTGTTCATGCAAGCGGGCTTTGTCGTGAAGTTGGTCATGCTGGGGCTGATTGCAGCTTCGGTGTGGACATGGGCGATCGTCGTCGACAAGACGCTGAACTACGGCCGTGTCCGTCGCCAGCTCGACGGCTTCGAGCAGGTGTTCTGGTCGGGCCAATCGCTCGAAGAGCTGTACCGCACGCTCTCCGACCGTCAGACGGCGGGCATGGGTGCGATCTTCGTCTCGGCGATGCGCGAATGGAAGAAAAGCTTCGAGCGTGGCGCGCGTTCGCCAATCGGTCTGCAGATGCGTATAGACCGGGCCATGGACGTGACGCTTGCGCGTGAATCGGAATCGCTGGAAGCGCGCCTCGGTTCGCTCGCGACCATCGGTTCGGCGGCACCCTTCATCGGCCTCTTCGGTACCGTCGTCGGTATCATGACCTCGTTCCAGGCGATCGCCGGTTCGAAGTCGACCAACCTTGCAGTTGTGGCCCCCGGTATCGCCGAAGCGCTGCTGGCAACGGCCATCGGCCTGCTCGCCGCTATTCCCGCGGTTATCGCCTACAACAAGTTTTCCGCTGACGCCGGCAAGCTGTCGGCGCGTATGGAAGCCTTCGCCGACGAGTTTTCCGCGATCCTGTCGCGGCAGATCGACGAGAAACTGCAGAACCCGCGCCAGGCCGCGCAGTAATCGCCAGAGAGCACGGAGACCACGCTGATGGGTATGTCGGTTGGCGGAGCCAAGGGGTCGGGCGGCGGTCGCCGCCGCCGCGGCGGCAAGAAAGCGATCATGAGCGAAATCAACGTCACGCCCTTTGTGGACGTGATGCTGGTGCTGCTGATCATCTTCATGGTCGCCGCACCGATGATGACGGTCGGCGTGCCGATCGACCTGCCGGAAACGCAGGCCAAGGCGCTTAATTCCGATACGCAGCCGATCACCGTTTCGGTCAACCCCGCCGGTGAGATCTTCCTGCAGGAAACGCCGATCGCGATCGAAGAGGTCGTGCCCAAGCTCGAGGCGATTGCCACCACCGGCTACAACGAACGCATCTACGTGCGCGGTGACACCAATGCCGACTATGGCACGGTGATGAAGGTCATGGCGCGCATCTCGGCTGCAGGGTTCAAGAACCTCGGCCTCGTGACGCTGCAAGAACAGGAAAAGTGATCCTTGGCCATGAAGGGCAGTCTCGCCACATCTGGTCTGCTTCACGCTCTGGTTCTGACCTGGGCGCTGGTTTCGCTCGGCAGCCCGGCTGACTTCCAGGTCGCCGACGTCGAAGCCTTGCCTGTCGATATCGTACCCTATTCGGAAATGACCCAGGTCCAGCAGGGCGACAAGAAGGCACCGAAGAAGGAAACATCGTCGCCGGTTCCGACCAAACGTCCGGAAACGAGCCAGCCGGCCGAGAACATCGGCGACAACGACACGGACCTGAAAACGCCGCCGACGCCGAACGCCAAGCCGTCGAAGAGCGAGGCCACGGCCTCGCCGGAAAAGAACGAGAAGCCCGAACCGACGCCCGATCCGGTCGAGCAGGAAATCAAGAAGGTCGAGGAGACGAAGCCTGCTTCCGAACCGGCGACCGAAGTCGCGGCACTGCCGGAAGCCAAGCAGGAAGTAAAGCCCGAAACCAAGCCGGAACCGGCGCCGGCCGAAGAAAAGCCGGCCGAAAATCCGGAAGCCGAAGCGTTGCCCGAAAAGGTGCCGACGCCGGCTGCCAAGCCCAAGGTCGAAAAACCGGCACAGTCGGCAAAGACACCTGACCGCAAGAACGAGCAGACGCCGAAGGAACAGAAGAAGGCGGCCTCCACTGAGGAGAGCAAGTTTAACGCTGACGAAATTGCCGCCCTTCTCAACCGGCAAGATCCCTCTGCCGGTGGCGCCAAGCGCTCGACGCAGGAGGCGGCTCTCGGTGGCAAGAAGACCATCGGCGTGGGCTTGAGCGCCAACGAGATCGACGGTGTGAAGGGTCAGATCCAGGACAAATGGTCGCTGATGGCCGGTCTCACAGGCGTCGAGGAAGTGCGCGTCTCGATCCGGGTGCAACTGGATCCCTCGGGCAACATCGTCGGTGAGCCGGAGGTGACCGCCACGGGGGGGCCGGAAGGAACGCGCCGCGCCGTCGAGAGCAGCACGCTGCGCGCGCTCCGCCGCTCGGCACCGCTACAGAACCTGCCGCCTGAAAAATATGACGGCGAAAAAGGATGGAATACCCTCGTGCTGAACTTCGACCCCTCGGATTTCGCACTCTAGAGCTGCCGGGATTGGAATCATGCCGGATAGCAAACCAACCCTGCAAACCCTTCGTACTAAGCTGAAAGGCTTGTCTCTATGATCAAGAGCTCTTTTTTCCGCGCCCTGATGGTGGCAGCGGGTCTGCTGGCCGCCTTCGTGGCGGCGACGCCGGCGAATGCGGTCGTTGAAATCAACATCAACAAGGGCAATGTCGAACCGTTGCCGATCGCGATCACCGACTTCCTGCAGGGTGAACTCGGCAAGAAGATTTCGGACGTGGTCGCAGCCGACCTCAAGCGGTCGGGCCTGTTTAAGCCGATCGACCGCGGTGCCTTCATCGAAAAGATCAGCAACCCCGACGCCGCGCCGCGGTTCGAGGACTGGAAGGTCATCAACGCCCAGGCGCTCGTCACCGGTCGCGTGACGCAGGAGGCGGACGGTCGCCTGAAGGCCGAGTTCCGGCTTTGGGACACGTTTGCCGGCACGCAGATGACCGGGCAGCAGTTCTTCACCCAGCCTGAAAACTGGCGTCGTGTTGCCCATATCATCGCCGATGCGATCTATGAGCGCATCACCGGCGAAAAGGGCTACTTCGATACGCGTGTCGTCTACGTTGCCGAAAGCGGCCCGAAGACCGCCCGCAAGCGCCAGCTTGCGATCATGGACCAGGATGGCGCAAATCCACGACCGCTCACCAACTCCAACGACATCGTTCTGACGCCGCGCTTCTCGCCGAACCGTCAGGAAGTCACCTACATGTCGTTCGAAAACCAGCAGCCGCGGGTCTACCTGCTGCAGCTGGAGACCGGACAGCGGGAGGTTGTCGGCAACTTTCCGGGCATGACCTTCTCGCCGCGCTTCTCGCCCGATGGCCAGCGCGTCATCATGAGCCTGCAGCAGGACGGCAACGCCAACATCTACACGATGGACCTGCGCTCGCGCACGACGACACGGCTCACCAGCACGCCGGCGATCGATACGGCACCGTCCTATTCGCCGGATGGTGGCCAGATCGCCTTTGAAAGCGACCGCGGCGGACGTCAGCAGATCTACGTCATGGGTGCCGATGGCTCCGGTCAGCGTCGTATCTCCTTCGGCGACGGTTCCTATTCGACGCCGGTCTGGTCTCCGCGTGGCGACCTCATCGCCTTCACCAAGCAGTCGGGCGGCAAGTTCTCGATCGGCGTGATGAAGCCGGACGGTTCGGGTGAGCGCATCCTGACCACAGGCTTCCACAATGAAGGCCCGACCTGGGCGCCGAACGGCCGCGTTTTGATGTTCTTCCGCCAGAACGCCGGTGCCGGCGGACCGCAGCTCTACTCGATCGATCTGACCGGTTACAACGAGCAGGCCGTCCCGACACAGGGCTTTGCCTCGGACCCGGCCTGGTCGCCGCGGCTTGAATAGCAGGCTCGCCTTTGCGGCGGGGATTGTGGCGACGATGCCGCTTTCTCGCCGCAAAGTGCTGGTCTAGCAGGCGCCGAGCTTAAATTATCGATTTGTTAACCATAACTGTTGAATAGCGATTAACCGCTTCCGGTTACAGTCTGGCAACCGTGAATTCAGACACTTCTCAAGGAGACCGGCGCATGAGCCGAATTGACACCCCGGCCGCAGGCCGCATGCAGACCATCGCTCGCAACCCGGTCATGATCGCACTTGTCATGACCCTTGCCATCGCTGGCTGCGCCTCGAAGAAGAACATGCCGAACAATGCCAACGAGCTTGGTCTCGGCGCCGGCGCTGCAACGCCGGGTTCGCAGCAGGACTTCACCGTCAATGTCGGCGACCGTATCTTCTTCGACACGGACTCGACCTCGATCCGCGCCGACGCCCAGCAGACGCTCGACCGTCAGGCTCAGTGGCTGGCCAAGTACCCGAACTACGCCGTCACCGTCGAAGGCCATGCCGACGAACGCGGCACCCGCGAATACAACCTGGCACTCGGCGCTCGCCGCGCTGCTTCCACCAAGGACTATCTGATTTCGCGCGGCGTTCCGGCCAACCGCCTGAAGACGATCTCCTACGGCAAGGAAAAGCCGGTTGCCGTTTGCGACGACATCTCGTGCTGGTCGCAGAACCGCCGCGCCGTGACCGTTCTCGGTGGCGCCGGCATGTGATCTTCCGATCACGCATCGCTAAATTATAAGGGCGGCCTTGTGCCGCCCTTTGCTTTTTTACCACACTTTGGCCGAACTCCGTTGCTTTTTCAGGGTAATTGGAAAACTGTGCGGCAATCATCCAGATGAATCGGCGAGATGTATTGCGGGGCCCGATTCCAGGGTGGGAAAACCGGTATTCGAACAGGACAAATGAAATGAAGAAATTTGTCGTGGCTGGACTGCTTGGTCTCGCGGCCCTTTCGGGCCTGGGCCAGACAGTAAACGCCATGCCGCTTTCCGGGCTCATGGCCCGAACGACACACGCCGACACGGCAGGGGCGCACAGTCTTCCCGTCGTGAAGGTACAGGCGTCCGAAACCACACGGGTCGGCCAACTTGAAGAACAGATCCGCTCGCTCAACGGGCGTATCGAGGAAATGAGCTTCCAACTCCTGCAGATGCAGGAGCAGATCCGGAAGTTCCAGGAGGACAACGAGTTCCGCTTCCAGGATCTGGAAAGCGGCAAGGCCTCCCCGAAGAAGAGCGGCGCATTGCAGACGCCGAAGTCCAGCGATCAGGCGTCCGTCACCCCTCAGGTGACGGATAGCCAGACGATGGCGCCTGTCGATCCCGGCACCGGCATGGCCGCATCGGGTGCCAATCAGGGCACGACCGGTGCGGCACCGCCGACGACACTCGGCCAGATCGTCTTCGACGAGAGCGGCAATCCGATTTCGACGACGACAGACGCACAGCCTGGCGCCAACGCCACGCCTCCCGGTGTCGATCCCGGCGTAGCACTTCCGGGCACCGATGGCGGGCTCAACGCCAATCCGGATAGCCAGCGGCAGACGGCAGCGCTCGACAACCCCGGCGACCTCTACCAGTCGGCCTATGGGCACGTGCTTTCCGGCGACTACAGCACCGCCGAGCAGGAGTTCCGCGACTATCTCGACGTCTTCCCGCAGGGCGAAAAGGCGGCCGATGCCAGTTTCTGGATGGGCGAGGCGCAGTATTCGCAGGGCAAGTACAGCGAAGCTGCCAAGACGTTCCTGAATGCACACCAGGCGCACGCCAAATCGCCGAAGGCTCCGGAAATGCTGCTGAAACTCGGCATGTCGCTTGGCGCGCTCGACAACAAGGAAACTGCCTGCGCCACGTTGCGTGAGGTGAACAAGCGCTATCCGAAGGCCTCGCCGGCCGTGCGCGCAAAGGTGACGAGCGAGCAAAGCCGCTTTGGCTGCTGAGACGCCGGGGCACCTGGCCGTTCTCGAAACGGCGAAACGATTTCTTTCATTCTTCCATCGGCCCGCCCGACTGCTCGTAGCTGTCTCAGGCGGTAGCGATTCCAAGGGACTGCTTCTTGCCCTGCACCGGGCGATCGAGGCAACCGGCAAAGCCGACCTTTCCCTTGCCGCCTGCACGGTCGACCATGCCCTGAGGCCCGGCTCCGCCGATGAAGCGGAGGCGATCGCCGCCTTCTGCGCCAGCCTCGGCATTGCACATATGGTCAAACGCTGGGACGGCCACAAGCCGACGGCGGGAATTCAGGCCGCGGCACGTAACAAGCGCTATCAACTGCTGGCGAGCGCTGCCGATGAACTCGGGGCCACCTGCATCGTCACCGGGCACACCCTCGATGACCAGCGCGAGACGATCCTGATGCGGTCCGAGCGCGGGCAGGGGCCCGGTGGCGCCGGAATGGCCGACGCAACGCTCTACGACAAGCGCTTCTGGGTGTTGCGCCCGTTTCTCGGCCTTCGCCGCGCCGACATACGCGCTTTTCTGAGCGCGGAGGGCGTTGGCTGGTTCGACGATCCGAGCAACATGAATATGCGCTTTGAGCGTGTGCGCACCCGCGAGCGCCTCGCCGAAACGGGCGACGAAGTGGCTGCCGCATGGGATGCTGCGTCGCGGGCGCGCTCCTCGGCAAGGGCCGCCGCCTGGCTGAAGCTTCATGCGCGCGTTCACGAAAACCTCGTGGTGAGCTTTGCCGGCGCTGCTGTCGCCAGATGCGTCGACGCCGACTGCCGCCGCGCGCTTCTGGCAATGGCTGCTGTCGTCGGTGGCAGGACGCATCCACTGGCCGCGGAAACGGTGACGCGACTGATGGCGTTTCTCGAGCGGGACGAACCCGGACGGCTGACGGCGGGACGCGTCGTGTTCGACAGGCGTGCGACCGACCTTTACCTTTATCGCGAAACGCGCGATCTGCCGCTTCTGGCGCTGAGGCCTGGCGAGGCCGGCATCTGGGATGGCCGCTTTACGGTTCGAAATGTCGGAAATGGCATGGTGCAGATCGGCGCCACCAACGATGGCGGCCTGCAACAACAGAGACTTATTGCCGCAGGACTGCCACCGGGCGTTGCCAAGCGGGCGTCGGTTTCCGCGCCTTGTGTTGTATCCACAGACGACAATTGCGTCGCGAAGACCGACGTTGAGCCGCGCATAGGCCCCTACGACACCTTTTTGCCGGGTTTCGACCTGATCATGGCGGAGATGATTGCCGGATTGTTCGGGCGTCAGCCCTATGTTCGGTCGCCGGTTCACGATCTGTTGACAGAAATGGAACGGTAGTTGGCGGTTTGCCTTGGCAAGGCGTCGCCAGAACCCTATGTTAGGGGCAAGAAAGCGGCCCGGCGAAATGTGCGGGTCGTGACAGGTTCCGGGGAGTTCGATGAACCCTAATTTTCGTAATTTTGCCCTTTGGGCAATCATAGCGCTTTTGCTGATCGCGCTGTTTAGCATGTTTCAGCAACCGACCGAGCGCACCGGCTCGCGCGAGATTCCGTTCTCGCAGTTCCTCAAGGACGTCGATGCGAGCCGCGTCAAGGAAGTCGTGATCACCGGCTCCAAGGTCATCGGCAGCTATTCTGAAAGCGGCGCGACGTTCCAGACTTATGCACCTTCGGTTGACACCGCGCTCACCGAGCGTCTGGAAGCCAAGGACGTGACGGTAACCGTTCGTCCGGAAACCGATGGCTCCTCCGGGTTCCTGAGCTATATCGGCACGCTGCTGCCAATGCTTTTGATCCTCGGCGTCTGGCTGTTCTTCATGCGTCAGATGCAGGGCGGTTCGCGAGGCGCCATGGGCTTTGGCAAATCCAAGGCCAAGCTTCTGACGGAAGCGCATGGCCGCGTCACCTTTGACGACGTTGCCGGTGTCGATGAAGCCAAGCAGGATCTGGAAGAAATCGTCGAATTCCTGCGCGACCCGCAGAAGTTCCAGCGGCTCGGCGGACGTATTCCGCGCGGCGTGCTGCTCGTCGGCCCTCCCGGTACCGGTAAGACGCTGCTTGCCCGCTCGGTCGCAGGTGAAGCCAACGTTCCCTTCTTCACCATCTCCGGTTCGGACTTCGTCGAAATGTTCGTCGGCGTCGGCGCAAGCCGTGTGCGCGACATGTTCGAACAGGCCAAGAAGAATGCGCCCTGCATCATCTTCATCGACGAAATCGACGCCGTCGGTCGCCATCGCGGCGCCGGTCTCGGCGGCGGCAACGACGAACGCGAGCAGACGCTGAACCAGTTGCTGGTCGAGATGGACGGCTTTGAGGCCAATGAAGGCATCATCCTGATCGCGGCGACCAACCGTCCCGACGTTCTCGATCCGGCCCTTCTGCGCCCGGGCCGTTTCGACCGCCAGGTCGTGGTGCCGAACCCGGATATCAACGGCCGCGAACGCATCCTCAAGGTGCACGTTCGCAACGTGCCGCTGGCGCCGAATGTCGACCTCAAGGTTCTGGCCCGCGGCACGCCCGGCTTTTCCGGTGCCGACCTGATGAACCTCGTCAACGAAGCTGCCCTGATGGCCGCGCGCCGCAACAAGCGCGTCGTCACCATGCTCGAGTTCGAAGACGCCAAGGACAAGATCATGATGGGTGCGGAGCGCCGCTCCTCCGCCATGACCGAAGCCGAAAAGAAGCTGACCGCCTACCACGAAGCCGGACACGCAATCCTGGCGCTCAACGTTCCCTCGGCCGATCCGCTGCACAAGGCGACTATCATTCCGCGTGGACGAGCGCTTGGCATGGTGATGCAGCTGCCGGAAGGCGACCGCTATTCCATGAGCTACAAGTGGATGGTCTCGCGGCTCGCCATCATGATGGGCGGACGCGTCGCCGAAGAACTGACTTTTGGCAAGGAGAACATCACCTCCGGCGCTTCATCCGACATCGAGCAGGCAACCAAGCTTGCTCGAGCGATGGTGACGCAGTGGGGCTTCTCCGACCAGCTCGGCCAGGTTTCCTACGGCGAGAACCAGCAGGAAGTCTTCCTTGGTCACTCCGTTGCGCAGCAGAAGAACGTTTCGGAAGCGACCGCTCAGAAGATCGACAACGAAATCCGTCGTCTGATCGATGAGGCCTACGAGACCGCCCGCAAGATCCTCACCGACAAGAACCACGAGTTCGTGGCTTTGGCGGAAGGGCTGCTCGAGTACGAAACCCTGACCGGCGAAGAGATCAAGGCGCTGATCCGCGGCGAAAAGCCGGCGCGCGACCTCGGCGACGACACCCCGCCGCATCGCGGCTCCGCCGTGCCTTCCGCTGGCGTGAAGAAAGAGGGTTCGTCGGGTAACAAGGGCGAAGAATCCGAAGGTGGGTTCGAGCCGCAGCCGCAATAGCGGTTTTGGTTTCAGACGCTTAACTCAGAAGCCGCCGCGCCGGAGGGTGCGGCGGCTTTTTGTTGCTACTGCACGTTTTCCTTAAATCGCATTCGATTTAAGGATAAAAACATGCAGTAATTCAAAGTGCTACAGCGACCTTTGCGCGTCCAATAAGACGCGCGGCGCTGTACGTGCAGGATTGCACTTGGTAACGCGTTGTAATGATTTCTGATGCTATCGTCGCTGCCGTTTGCATTGGTTTTGTGTCAAAGAAGAAACGAAATACTCTCGGCCTTTGCTTCGGCATCAATGTCGCGGGGGCCACGGCAACAGCCGGAATGATATGAGGTCTGGTCAATGAAACCCAGTCGCGGAGCACGCAGACAGGTGAAGCAGGCAAAGCCTGCATTGACCCAGCAGAACGATGGAGTTCTTATGAAGCGCAAGTATTTCGGCACGGACGGTATCCGCGGTCAGTCCAATATCTTTCCAATGACGCCGGATCTCGCCATGCGGGTCGGCATTGCAGTCGGTACGATCTTCCGCAATGGCGCCCATCGCCACCGGGTGGTGATCGGCAAGGACACGCGCCTCTCCGGCTATATGCTTGAAAACGCCATGGTTGCCGGTTTTACGGCTGCGGGTCTCGACGTGTTCCTGCTCGGACCGATCCCGACCCCCGGCGTTGCCATGCTGACGCGCTCGCTGCGCGCTGATATCGGTGTGATGATTTCCGCGTCGCACAATCCGTTCCAGGACAACGGCATCAAGCTGTTCGGCCCTGATGGCTATAAGCTCTCCGACGATATCGAAGCCAAGATCGAAGCGCTGCTCGATCAGGATCTGTCCGGCCAGCTCGCCAAGGCGGAAGACATCGGCCGCGCCAAGCGCGTCGACGGCGACATTTATCGTTATCTCGAACACGCCAAGCGCACCCTGCCGCGCGACGTCACCCTTCAGGGCCTGCGGATCGCCATCGATTGCGCCAACGGCGCCGCCTACAAGGTTGCACCCCAGGCGCTTTGGGAACTCGGCGCCGAGGTGGTGTCGATCGGGACCGAGCCGAATGGTGTCAATATCAACCTCGATTGCGGCTCGACCCATCCGGCGGCCCTTTCCAGGAAGGTGCATGAGGTGCGCGCCGACATCGGTATCGCGCTTGATGGCGACGCCGACCGGGTTCTGATCGTCGATGAGAACGGCACTGTGATCGATGGCGACCAACTGATGGCTGTTATCGCCGACAGCTGGGCCGAGGATGGCACGCTGCGTGGCGGCGCGATCGCCGCAACCGTCATGTCCAACCTGGGGCTGGAGCGTTACCTCAAGGGCCGTGGTATCGAGCTGCGCCGCACCAAGGTCGGCGACCGCTACGTTGTCGAGCAGATGCGCCAGGACGGCCTGAATGTCGGTGGCGAGCAGTCCGGCCACATCGTGCTGTCGGACTTCGGCACGACCGGTGACGGTCTCGTGGCCGCCCTGCAGATCCTTGCGGTCGTCAAGCGCCTGGGCAAGCCGGTGAGCGAGGTCTGCCACCGTTTCGAGCCGGTGCCACAGGTCTTGAAGAATGTGCGCGTGTCCGCCGGCAAGCCGCTCGAGGATGCAGCCGTGCGCCAGGCGATTGCCGATGCGGAAGCCGAGCTTGCCAAGTCCGGCCGCCTGCTGATCCGTCCGTCGGGTACAGAGCCTTTGATCCGGGTCATGGCCGAGGGCGATGACCGCGGCCAGGTCGAGCGGATCGTCGACGGGCTGATCAATGTCATCGGCAGCGCGCGTAACGCTGCTTAAAAGCGTACCTTCAGAAGTTTCCTCCAGGGCCGGTGACAATCACCGGCCTTTTCTTTGCTCGCCAAAGAACAAGTTGCCGCAGCCCGGAGTATTAACGTTCCTTAATGCACACGGTAAACGTTTGTAGTTAATCGGAGTTTAACCTTTCCCCCTCATTATCCATAACCAACGTCAGGATTTGGACACCACTTTCATGGTGCACCAAGCAACCGAATGTATTGGAGTGGGCCATGAAGAGAATTTTGAGTGGCGTTGTTGCAGTCTTGCTCAGCGGCACGGCAGCTTTTGCTGCCGACATTTACCAACCGCCTGTCGAAGCGCCTATCGTCGAGCCAGTGATCCAGACCAGCGGCTGGTATCTGCGCGGCGACGTCGGCTACGCCTGGAACGACCTGCGCGGCGCGAATTACTACCAGGGAGGCCCGGGCGGCTCTATCGCTGAGTTCGCCTCGGCCGATATCGATGACTCCTGGGTCATTGGCGGCGGTGTCGGTTACCAGTTCAACAACTATCTGCGCACCGACGTCACGCTCGACTACTGGGGCGGTGGCGACTTCAACGGCTCGACCTTGGGCGGCTGCGGGATCGTCGCGGGTCCCTGCGTGTCAAGTGACACAAGCTCGGTTTCCGCCTGGAGCTTGATGGCCAACGCCTATGTCGACATCGGCACCTACGGCGCCTTCACCCCCTATGTCGGTGCCGGTATCGGTGCCACGCACGTGAAATGGGACGGACTGCGCAACACCAGCTGCAGTGTCAGCAATCCGGCAGATTGCGACCCGACGACGGATCACGGTGGCGAGAGCGATTGGCGCTTCACCTACGCGCTCATGGCCGGTACTGCGATCGACCTGACCTGCAATCTCAAGGCAGACGTTGGCTACCGCTTCCGCCAGGTCGATGATGGCGACATGTTCGGCTACAACAACGGCGGCGGCCCGGGCTTCGACGAGGGTTTCTACATCCACGAGGCACGCGCTGGTCTGCGCTACTCCTTCGGCAATGTCTGCGAAGTTCCCTACGAGCCGGAGCCGATCGTCTACAAGTAAGACATATGACGCTGAAATCATGAAGGCCGCCCCCGGGGCGGCCTTTGTCGTTTCGCCCAAAGCTTTGCCCAAATCCCAACGGGCATGGTTAACCGCGAGTTAACCTCCGTCTGCAATAGTTAACGCTGAACGAAGCAGCTGGTGGGTGGATCCTATTCGGCGACGGCAATGGCAGCGAAAGGGCATGGGCATGGAATGGCGAAACGGGATCTGCGGAGCCGCGTTCGGTGTCGGCCTGTTGCTTTCCGGTCCGGCAGTTGCCGCAGACGAGACCCTGATCGACGCCCCCGAAATCACGATTGCCCAGGAAGCAACCGGCAGCAGCGGCCTCTACCTGCGCGGCGACATCGGTTACGCCGGCTGGCGCGACGAAGGCGATCCTAGCTACCGCACCTTCGATCAGGGGACCGGTTACAGCAATATTCCGTTCGACGGTGCACGCTTCGATAAACCGCTTTCGGGCACCATCGGCCTCGGCTACCAGATCACCGACACTTTCCGCGCTGACCTCACGGTCGATTATTTCGAGGGTCGTTTCGACGGCTCGTCGCTGACCGCAAGCCCCTGCGCGGGGCAGGGTGCCGGCACGTCCTGCGCCTTTGCCGCGACGGCGGATTTTTCCGCGCTGGGCCTGATGGCGAACGCCTATGTCGATTTCGGAACGCTCGCCGGCTTCACGCCCTATCTCGGCGCCGGTATCGGCGCGACCAATCTGCGTTGGAATACCGCCTTTGCCAGTGAGAGCTGCGTTGCCGGCGGCGGCGCCTGTGCCGGCGCTCCGGCCACAACCTCATTTGACGGTCGCGACAGCTGGCGCTTCACCTATGCGCTGATGACCGGCGTCTCCTACGACCTCAGCGATCGTCTGAAGCTCGATGTCGGCTACCGTTACTCGCATATCGGCGACGGCGAGATGTTCGGCTTCGGTGCCGAGGCACTGGCGGGTGCGAGCGGGGCAAAGGGTTTCGACGATGGACTTTCCCGTCACGAGATCAGAGCCGGCCTGCGCTTCTCGTTCTGGTAACATTCGGTCGGCAGGCGCAGCCTCATCTTTGCTGATATTGCCTGCGACGCCATAAATATTCTCGATTGCGACACAAGTCGCTTGACTTCCTTCCGGACCCGCAATATTTCCGACGGCGGGACACCCTTCCCCAACGAAGGGCTATCTATCTGGAAGGATAGCACATGACGAAGCCTGCCAAGCCGGACATCCGTCCGAACAACACCCATTTTTCTTCTGGCCCTTGCTCGAAGCGCCCCGGTTGGTCGCTCGATGCTCTCTCCGACGCTCCGCTCGGTCGTTCGCACCGCGCCAAGGTCGGCAAGACGAAGCTCAAGCAGGCCATCGATCTTACCCGTGACATTCTTGACGTGCCGGCCGATTACCGCATCGGCATCGTGCCCGCTTCCGATACCGGCGCCGTCGAAATGGCGCTCTGGTCGATGCTCGGCCAGCGTGGCGTCGACATGGTCGCCTGGGAAAGCTTTGGCGCCGGCTGGGTGACCGATGTGGTCAAGCAGCTGAAGCTCGCCGATGTACGCAAGTTCGAAGCCGGTTACGGCGAACTTCCCGATCTCTCCAAGGTCGATTTCGATCGTGACGTCGTCTTCACCTGGAACGGCACGACCTCGGGTGTGCGCGTTCCGAATGCCGACTTCATTCCGGCCGACCGCAAGGGCCTGACCATTTGCGACGCGACGTCTGCCGCCTTTGCGCAGAACCTCGATTTCGCCAAGCTCGATGTCGTCACCTTCTCCTGGCAGAAGGTTCTGGGCGGCGAGGGCGCACACGGCGTCATCATTCTTTCGCCGCGTGCCGTCGAACGCCTGCTGACCTATGTGCCGGCCTGGCCGCTGCCGAAGATCTTCCGCATGACCTCCGGCGGCAAGCTGATCGAAGGCATCTTCACCGGCGAGACCATCAACACGCCTTCGATGCTCTGCGTCGAAGACTACATCGATGCGCTCGTCTGGGCTGAGAAGGTCGGTGGGCTCAAGGGCCTGATGGCGCGTGCCGACGCCAATGCCAAGGTGATCTTCGACTTCGTTGCAGCCAACGGCTGGATCGCCAATCTGGCGGTCAAGGACGAAACCCGCTCCAATACGTCGGTCTGCCTGAAGATCGTCGACACGGACGTCGCCGCACTGGATGCGGATGGACAGGCAGCCTTTGCCAAGGGCGTTGTCGCCCTGCTCGAAAAAGAAGGTGTCGCGTTCGACATCGGCCATTATCGCGATGCACCGTCCGGTCTCAGAATTTGGGCCGGTGCCACGATTGAGGCATCCGACATGGCAGCTCTGATGCCGTGGCTGACCTGGGCTTTTGAGACCCAGAAGGCGACGCTGTCGCTGGCAGCGGCCTAACCCAAGCGTTTGCTTCGCTCCCGATGGGGGAGCGAAGCCCTTGTACCGCATTCCCGTTCAGACCTGATCTTCTCAAGGAGGCCATCATGGCACCTCGCGTTCTCGTATCCGACGAACTGTCGGAAACCGCCGTCCAGATCTTCCGCGACCGCGGCGTTGAAGTCGATTTCCAGCCGAAGCTCGGCAAGGACAAGGACAAGCTCGCCGAAATCATCGGCAACTATGACGGTCTTGCCATTCGCTCGGCCACCAAGGCGACCGAGAAGCTGATCGCCGCTGCGACCAATCTCAAGGTCATTGGCCGTGCCGGCATCGGCGTCGACAATGTCGATATTCCGGCCGCTTCGCGCCGCGGTATCATTGTCATGAACACGCCCTTCGGCAATTCGATCACCACGGCCGAACACGCCATCGCGCTGCTTTTTGCCGTTGCCCGCCAGCTTCCGGCCGCCGACACCTCGACGCAGGCCGGCAAGTGGGAGAAGTCCCGCTTCATGGGTGTCGAAATCACCGGCAAGACGCTTGGCGTCATCGGCGCCGGCAACATCGGCTCGATCGTCTGCTCGCGCGCCATCGGCCTCAAGATGCATGTGCTTGCCTATGACCCGTTCCTGTCGAAGGAGCGCGCCGAAGAAATGGGCGTCACCAAGGTCGAGCTCGACGAGCTGCTGGCCCAGGCCGACTTCATCACCCTGCACGTGCCGCTGACGGACAAGACCCGCAGCATCCTCAATGCCGAAGCTCTGGCCAAGACCAAGCCGGGCGTGCGCATCATCAACTGCGCCCGCGGCGGCCTCGTCGACGAGAAGGCGCTGGCCGACGCGATCAAGTCCGGCCACGTTGCCGGCGCCGGCTTTGACGTGTTCGAGGTCGAGCCTGCGACGGAAAGCCCGCTCTTCGGCCTGGCGAACGTCGTCTGCACGCCGCATCTCGGTGCGTCGACCACGGAAGCACAGGAAAACGTCGCCCTGCAGGTCGCCGAACAGATGTCGGACTATCTCGTCAAGGGTGCCGTTTCCAACGCCATCAACATGCCCTCGATCACCGCCGAAGAAGCCCCGATCCTCAAGCCCTTCATCCGGCTTGCCGACGTGCTTGGCGCCTTCGTCGGCCAGGTGACGGAAAGCGCGATCAAGGAAATCGAGATCCTCTACGATGGCGCGACCGCAGCGATGAACACCAAGGCGTTGACCAGTGCCGTGCTCGCCGGTCTCATCCGGCCGCAGGTGGCCGATGTCAACATGGTTTCGGCTCCGATCATGATCAAGGAAAAGGGCGTCATTCTTTCCGAGGTCAAGCGTGACAAGACCGGCGTCTTCGACGGCTACATCAAGCTGACGGTCAAGACCGCCAACCAGACCCGCTCGGTCGCCGGTACGGTGTTCTCCGACGGCAAGCCGCGCTTTATCCAGATCAAGGGCATCAACCTTGATGCGGATGTCGGCAGCCACATGGTCTACATCACCAACACCGACGTACCCGGCATGATCGGCTTCATCGGCATGACCCTCGGCGATGCCGGCGTCAACATCGCCAACTTCCAGCTTGGTCGCGAGAAGGAAGCCGGCGACGCCATCGCGTTGCTCTATGTCGACGGCCCGGTTTCCGATGACGTGCTCGACAAGCTGCGCGCCAACGGCGCGATCCGCCAGGCAAAACCGCTGGTGTTCAACATCGATTGATCATGGATGCAGCAGCCTTGCGCACCGCCTGGTGCGCAAGGCTGAAGGGCGCAAATCGGCCATGATTTTGTGACCCATGCGCCAGCGAATGGCCGGCTCGCCAAGGCGGGCAGATGATTGAATTCGAGAACGACCAGGAACGCATCGGACAAGCCGGTGCGTTCTTTCGGTTTGAAACATTGATGACGGCAATGACACGACAGGCATTCCGCTGGCGCGAGGCCAGCCTTCCCGATCTCGTTTCGGTCTCCGAAATCCAGCTGGTGGTTCACGAGGCATTCCCCGAGGACGATCACGTGCTTGCCGATCGGCTGGAATTGAGCCCCGAGGGCTGCTTCATGCTGGAGGTCGGCGGCGTCGCCCAAGGCTATGTCTTGAGCCATCCCTGGCTCCGCCGTGCGCCGCCTTCGCTGAACGCGGTGCTGGGCGAGATCCCAGAAACCGCCGACACCTGGTACATTCACGATCTGGCGCTTTTGCCTGAGACCCGCGGATCCGGGGCAGGGGGCAACGTCGTGCCGCTGCTCGCCGTTATCGCCCGGTCGGAAGGCTACCACTCGATGTCGCTGGTGTCGGTCAACGGTTCGCGCGGCTTCTGGGAGCGGCAGGGGTTTTCCGTCCGCATGGACAAGCGGCTGGCAAGCAAGCTTGCAAGCTACGGCGAGGATGCGCTCTACATGGAGCGGTTGCTCGCCTGAAAGAGCGCCGGCTCGGCCGGAAGAGGTCAATATCCGTGCGGGTTGGTATTAGTGTTTCGGGCGGCCCTTCTCGGCAATGGCGATGCCGCCGAGAACAAGCAGCAGGGCGATGAAATGGAAGGTGTGGAAGGTCTCGCCGACCAGCATGACCGACAGCAGCGTGCCGAAGACCGGGATGGCATTGATGAAGAGCCCGGCACGGTTGGCGCCGATCATCTCGACGCCGCGGACATAGAGCACCTGCGACATCAATGACGGGAAGATGGCGGCGTAGAGCACGATGATCCAGCCGGTCGTGTCAGGAAAGATCGCCGTGCCGTTGCCGATCTCCCAGAAGAGCAGTGGAATGGCGCTGAGCAGGGCGCCGAAGGCGGGTGCGGCGATGAAACTCTGCCAATGCATCGTGGGCTTCCAGCGCAGTGCCACGGTATAGGCGGCGTAAACGATGCAGGCGGCGATCATCAGGGCGTCGCCGAAGTTGAACTCCAGTTGCAGCAGGCTGGCGATGTCGCCGTGCGCGGCGGTGATCAGCACGCCGATCAGCGTCACGGTGAAGCCGATCACCTGTGCGATCGAGGCGCGGGTTCGAAACAGCATGAAATTGAACAGGAAGATCAGCATGGGGATGCCGGCCTGCAGGATGACCGCGTTGATCGCGCTGGTATATTTCAGCGCAGAATAGAGCAGGGCGTTGAAGGTGGTGAAACCGATGACGCCATAGGCCAGCAGCTGCAGCCAATGCTGCTTGATCTTCTGCCAATCGCGGCGGATCTGCGGCGTCATTAGCACCAGGATGATGAGAAGCGCAAACACCCAGCGAAGGGTGGTGAGCATCATCGGACTGACATGCCCGACGGCCATTTTTCCGGCGACCGAATTGCCGCCCCAGAAGAGTGCGGTGACGCAGAGATAGAAATAAGCCCTGGAATTCACGATGCTGCAACCTGCTGGGATGACGGGGATTGATTGCCGCAAGGGCGGGAGAGACGCAAGATATAGGCGCTAAATCCAGCGCTTGTCATGCAAAAAGGGCGGAACGCCCGTCATAACGGGGTCGCTTTCCCGGTGACAACACAGTATAGATGCGCGGGTTTTGAGAACAGCGCAACCCTACTTGCGCGCGTCAACAGGAAGAGAATTATGACGAATGTCGTGGTGGTCGGATCCCAGTGGGGTGATGAAGGCAAAGGCAAGATTGTAGATTGGCTCTCGGAACGCGCGGATATCGTCGTGCGCTTTCAGGGCGGTCACAACGCCGGCCATACCCTGGTGATCGACGGCGTCAGCTACAAGCTGTCGCTGCTTCCGTCCGGCGTCGTGCGTCCCGGCAAGCTCGCCGTCATCGGCAACGGCGTGGTCATCGACCCGCATGCGCTGATCGCTGAAATCGACAAGCTCGGCAAGCAGGGCGTGACGATCACCCCGGAGAACCTGCGCGTTGCCGACAACGCCACGCTCATTCTTTCGCTGCACCGCGAACTCGACGGCTTCCGCGAAGACGCTGCCTCCAACAGCGGCACCAAGATCGGCACCACCCGCCGCGGCATCGGCCCGGCCTATGAAGACAAGGTCGGCCGTCGTGCGATCCGCGTGATGGACCTTGCCGATCTCGAAACCCTGCCGGCCAAGGTCGATCGCCTGCTGACGCACCACAACGCGCTGCGTCGTGGCCTCGGCGAACCGGAAATCAGCCATGACGCGATCATGCTCGAGCTGTCTTCGGTTGCCGACAAGGTACTGCCGTTCATGGAAACCGTCTGGGTGCTGCTCGACAAGGCGCGGCGCAAGGGCGCCCGCATCCTGTTCGAAGGCGCGCAGGGCACGCTTCTCGACATCGATCATGGCACCTATCCGTTCGTAACCTCGTCCAACACCGTTGCAGGTCAGGCCGCCGCCGGTTCGGGCATGGGCCCGGGCTCGCTCGGCTACATTCTCGGTATCACCAAGGCCTATACGACCCGCGTCGGCGAGGGCCCGTTCCCGACCGAACTGCACGACGAGATCGGCCAGTTCCTCGGCGAGCGCGGCCACGAATTCGGCACCGTTACCGGACGCAAGCGCCGCTGCGGCTGGTTCGATGCTGCGCTCGTGCGCCAGTCGGTCGCTGCCAACGGCATCACCGGCATCGCGCTGACCAAGCTCGACGTGCTCGATGGCCTTGATGAACTGAAGATTTGCGTCGGATATACTCTCGACGGACAGCAGATCGATCATCTTCCGGCAAGCCAGGCGCAGCAAGCTTCGGCAAAGCCAGTCTATATTACACTTGAAGGCTGGAAGGAATCGACTGTCGGCGCACGCAGCTGGGCAGATCTTCCGGCACAGGCGATCAAGTATGTTCGCCAGGTCGAGGAACTCATCGGTGCACCGGTGGCTCTTCTTTCGACCAGCCCGGAGCGGGACGACACAATACTTGTGACGGACCCCTTTGAGGACTAGTGTCGGCGGACTGACATTGCGTCGTGATCGCAAACACATGCCTGAGCGTATGAGAAAGTTCTGATGGCGGATTTTGTTGCAGTTATTCGCAGGACCGTTGACGGCCTGTCGGAAAACACACCGGAAATGCGGGATAAGGTCTACGAGAAGGCGCGCGCCGCCGTGCGTCGCCAGCTCGAGAATATGAATCCGCGTCCGTCGGACGATATGATCAATCGTCAGCTGGCAAAGCTCGAAAACGCGATCGGCGAGGTCGACAGCGAATATGCTGAGGCGCTTCCGGCGGTCGACGAGGTCGAGCCAGAGGCTGAAGTCGTGGATGCGGTCGTGCCCGCTGAGGCGGAACCGGAACCGGGCGAAGTCGTCGAGACGCCTGTCGAGCAGGTCGAGTCCGAGGCGGAAAGCGAGCCGGTGACGGCCGCTGCCGAAGAACCGGCGACAGAAGCCGTTGGCGATGTCGAGCCTGCTGACGCCGACTCGTCCGTCGAGCATGATGAGCAGCTGTATGCCGAGCCCGTGCCCGCCGAAGCAACGGCCGAACACGCCGAAGCCGTCGAAGAGCAGGCCGAGCCGACTTGGCAGCCGCCGGTCGAGGACGAGCAGCCGGTCGAGGCACAGGCGCATGATGAGGAAATCGTCGCACCCGCCCAGCCTGCCGCTGAAGAGGTCTATGACCACGCGCCGGTTGCCCCCGCCATCGAGCCTGAACCCGAATCGGTGCAGGATGCGACCTGGGATGCGCCCGCTGTCGCGCCTGCTCCGGAAACGTCAGCGCGTTCGGAGTGGGAACTGCCGGACTGGGAAGACACGAAGCCCGCTCCTGAGCGTTCCTCACTGGACGCGAAACCGGACAACGTGGTCGACGATGCCGGTGCACCTGAGTTGCTCGGCATGCATCCCGTCGAGGAAAAGCCTGCCGAAATAGAGCCAGCGGCGCCGAAAGCGGATGCCAGCCGTTCCTGGTCGTTCGACGACGACGATCCGTTTGCCTCGATCACCGAGCGCCCGGCTCAAAAGGCCAGCGACGCCGAAATTTCCGATTGGTCGTGGCCGGTCGAAAAGACATCGCCAACGCCGGCCGCAAACTCGGCGGAGACCGCAAGCCAGCAGGAACGCGCCGGCACGGCCTGGGATCACATTGACGATCTTCTGGGTCTTGAAGGCGGCGCGACAACGGCGGCCAGCGCTGCTGCGGGAACTGCGACGGCCAAGGATGCCGATCGCGGCATCGAGATGCCGGCGCGGCCGACTTCGTATCGCACGACGCCAAAGCCTTCGCGCTTCAGCGTCAAGCGCCTGGTGATCGTCGCCGGCCTGCTGCTCGTGCTCGGCGGCGGCGGGTTTGCCTACTGGCAAAACCGGGAAGCGGGCAATGCCTGGATCTCCGGCATGGTCGCTTCGATCACATCCGCTGTTTCCAGTAATGGCGAGACGCCCGCAGAACAGCAGAGCACGCCCCCCGCGCAGACCGGCGAGACCGCGACCCAACAGCCCGGCGGGCATGACGACACGGCTGTTCCGGACAACACGTCGACGAAATTTACCCAGCGCCTGCTTGCCGATGGCTCGGAAACCGATGCCGGCCCGGCCGTCTTGAACGGTGAAAGTGCCGCGCAGGAAGGCAAGTCGGTCGCACCGCAGACCGAAGCCGGAAAACCGCAGGAAGAAGCGGCCGGTACGCCTGGTACCGACGCCGGAACGCCTGGTACAGGTCTGCAACCCGGCGCTCAGCCGGCACAGCCGGATGTTGCGGTTGCCAACGGCGAAAAGATGTTCCTCTACGAAGAGCGGCTCGGCCAATCCTCTCCGACCGCCATTCCAGGAACGGTCGCCTGGTCGGTCAAGGAGGAGTCGCCGGGTGGCGACGCCAAGCCGGAACCGGCAATTCAGGCTCAGATCACTGTGCCGGACCGCGGGCTGACGGCGCTGATGACGATCAAGCGCAATGCGGATCCGTCCCTGCCGGCGAGCCACGTGATCGAGTTCGTGTTCTCGCTGCCGCAGAACTTCGAAGGCGGCGCCATAGACGGTGTGCAGCGCGTTTCGATGAAGCGGACGGAGCAGGATCGTGGCGATGCGCTGATCGCGGTACCCGCCAAGATCACCGACGACTTCCACATGATCGCGCTCAACGACTTCGCCGAAGCGGTCGGCAGCAATACCGAACTGCTGCGCAGCCGCGGCTGGATCGATATCCCGCTGACATACCGCAACGGTCGCCGCGCCTTGCTGACGCTTGAAAAGGGCCAGAGTGGCAACGAAGCCTTCAGCCAGGCGATGCGCGCTTGGGGATCGTCAGGCAATACGGCAGCGACAGGCCAATAGGGCCGGACACGCTGAAGCAGAAACAACAAAAAACCCGGCGAGAACTTCGCTGGGTTTTTTCGTTTCCTGTTATCCCAAGCCTCGGACTTATGCGCCTTCGACGACGCGCAAGGCTTGGGCATTCTCCAACGCCGCCTTGCGGACGGCGTCCTGGACCTTTTCAAAGGCCCTGACTTCGATCTGGCGCACGCGCTCGCGGCTGATATCGAACTCAGTCGACAGGTCTTCGAGCGTCAACGGATCTTCGGTAAGGCGGCGCGCCTCGAAGATGCGGCGTTCACGATCGTTGAGCACCTTCATCGCGTTTGCGAGCAAGGCCTTGCGGCTGTCCAACTCGTCCTGCTCGATCAGGATCTGTTCCTGATTGTCGTGGTCGTCGACGAGCCAATCCTGCCATTGTCCGGATTCGCCTTCGCTCGCCTTGATCGGCGCGTTCAGCGAAGCATCGCCGGACAGGCGACGGTTCATCGAGATGACCTCGTCCTCGCTGACCTTCAGCGTCGTGGCGATTTCCTTGACGTGCTCAGGCTTCAGGTCGCCTTCGTCGAGCGCCTGGATCTTGCCCTTGAGGCGACGCAGGTTGAAGAACAGCCGCTTCTGGTTGGCGGTCGTACCCATCTTGACCAGCGACCAGGAGCGCAGGATGTATTCCTGGATGGCGGCCTTGATCCACCACATGGCATAGGTCGCCAGACGGAAGCCGCGATCGGGCTCGAACTTCTTGACGGCCTGCATCAGGCCGACGTTGCCTTCAGACACGACTTCGCCGATCGGCAGGCCGTAGCCGCGATAACCCATCGCGATCTTGGCGACGAGGCGCAGGTGGCTGGTGACGAGCTTGTGAGCGGCGTTGCGGTCGTCATGCTCCTGATACCGCTTGGCGAGCATGTACTCTTCCTGCGGCTCGAGCATGGGAAATTTGCGGATTTCGTCGAGATAACGATTGAGGCCGCCTTCACCAGCGGCAATGGACGGCAAATTGTTTCGGGCCATGAAGCACCCCCCTTTATAGTCTCCGGCCTCCGGGCGGCAGGCCGGGCATGTGGGTCTTCGTTAAGACCCCACGAAGCTACAAAATAAGTACGGCGAAAGCATGATTCAAGGAGTCCGGTTTCACTAACATGTGACGCCGGAGGCAAGACAGATCACGAATAGAGGCGCAGTTAAGATTGGAATCCTGCGGCCGAAATTCAAGAGGTGGCGCTACGTTGCGCCACGCAGGGCCTCGACCAGGGCCGCCATGTCTTCAGGCATCGGGGCCTCGAAGTGCATGGTCTCGCCGGTCGACGGATGTTCGAACTGCAGCATGAAGGCATGCAGGGCCTGGCGGTGGAATTGGCTGACCACGGACTTTGCCGCTTCCGGCAAGAGGTTGGCCTTGGTGCGGAAGGCCGCGCCATATTCCGGGTCGCCGATCAGCGGATGCCCGATGTGAGCCATGTGCACGCGGATCTGGTGGGTGCGACCGGTTTCGAGGTGGCATTCCACCGTCGATGCCAGGCTGGTGCCGTCGGGCTTTTCCAGATAGCGCTCGACGACCTCGTAATGGGTGATCGCTTCGCGGGCGTCGTCGCTGTCCTCGCGTTTTACGGCGCGCTTGGTGCGGTCTCCCGCCCGGCCGAGAGGGGCGTCGATGGTGCCCTTCAGCTGGCGCGGACGGCCCCAGACGACGGCCCGGTAGGCGCGCTCGAGCGGGCCGGTGCGGCCGTGATCGGCAAACTGGTCCGACAGATGGCGATGGGCGGCGTCGTTCTTGGCGACGACCATGACCCCGCTCGTTTCCTTGTCGAGGCGGTGGACGATACCGGGCCGCTTGACGCCGCCGATGCCCGAGAGGCTGTTGCCGCAATGGTGGATGAGAGCATTGACCAGCGTGCCCGTCCAATTGCCGGCGCCGGGATGAACGACAAGCCCTGCCGGCTTGCACAGGACGATAAGGTGGTCGTCCTCATAGAGCACGTCGAGCGGGATATCCTCGCCCTTCGGCTCCGGATCTTCCGGCTCGGGCAGGTCGATCTCGAAATGGTCGCCCGGCTGGACCTTCTTCTTCGGTTCGGTCACCAGCTTGCCGTTGATCGAAACAGCACCCTGCTCGATCAGGCTCTTGATCCGGTTGCGGGAAAACTCGCCCGAAAGTGCCTCGGTCAGGAAGGAATCGAGCCGCCCTGCGGCGTCCTCGCCCGCCGTCAGGACTTTCCTATTGGCTGCTGCTTGTTTAAAGGGGTCGTTCATTCCGTTTTAATTCCGATAAAAGGCCAATCATGACCGCGACCGCGCCCGATGACCAGGAAGACAAGCCGCTAGACCCGGCGATGGAGAATGTTCGCCGCAAGATGGTGCGGCTGCAACTCGTCTCGGCAGGCGTGATGTTGGTCATGCTTATGGCTGTCCTCGGAACGATTGTCTACAAGCTGACCCGCACGGACGAAAAGGCGCAGGCGCAATCCGCAGCCATCGCCGTTCCGAGCGAGGCGCCGGTCAATGCGGTTGCCGCCCTCCCGGCCGGCTTCACGGTGACCAACGTCGCGCTGTCGGGCTCGCAGGTGCTTTTCTACGGCAATCTGCCCGGCGCCGAGCCGCGCGCCATCGTCTTCGATATCGCCGCCGGCCGCATCGTGGCCGACATCACCGTCAGGACCAACTGACGGTATGAGCTCAAGCGCCTCGCCTCCGATCCGCATCGATGATCCGGCAGATCCGCGGATCGCCGGCCTCGTGTCGATCAAGGAGCGCGACCTGACGGGCCGACAGGGGCGTTTCATCGCTGAAGGCACGGTGGTGCTGCGCATGCTGGCGGCGGCGCATCGCTCCAACAGCGGGCTTGGCGCCGAGGCCATCCTGCTTCTCGAAAGCCGTGTGGCCGGCGTGGAGGCCATTCTGGCGGAATTTCCCGCTGACGTGCCCGTCTATGTGGCGGCGGCACCGGTGTTCGACGCGATTGCCGGCTTCAACATGCACCGTGGCGTGCTGGCACTCGGGCGCCGTGACGGCGTTGCCGGCCGGGACGCGCTGCTCGCCTCACTGCCGGCTACGAGCCTTGTGCTCGCAGCCTGTGGCATCTCCAATCACGACAATATGGGCTCGCTGTTTCGCAATGCGGCGGCCTTCGGCGTCGATGCGGTGCTGATGGATGAGACGAGCTGCGATCCGATGTACCGCAAGGCGATCCGCGTTTCCGTCGGCTCGGTGCTGACTGTGCCGTTTGCGCGCGAAGGGTCGGCGGCGTCGCTGATCGAACGGCTGCAGGCCGAGGGCTTTGCGATCTGGGGGCTGTCGCCGGCCGGCGAAACCGACATCGGCGGAATACCGCCGGCCAGGCGCACTGCCTTGCTCGTCGGAACGGAAGGTGAGGGGCTGCCGCCGGCCATCCTGAAATCCATACGCACCGCGCGCATTCGCCAGCGGCCCGGGCTCGACAGCCTCAATGTCTCGATGGCAGCCGGCATCGCGCTGCATCAGGTCGCCTTGATCAACGACCGGATCTGACGCGCACCGAAAGTGCCTATTCCTTCGGCAGGATTTCCTTTGCCCGCTTTGCCAGGCTCTTGCGGCCGGCCACATCGTTCTTGTCATCACCCGCGAGCAGGCTGAGGATCGGCGAGGCGGCGCCCTCGCGCGTTGCCGTCAGAGCCACCATGCCGGCGGCAATTTCCGCCACTTCCTCGCGCAAGGCATCGTCATGGGCGGTCGTCTTGGAATTGGTCAACCGTTCCGACAGGGCGGCCGCACGGTTCTTGAGTTCATGCGAAAGCGCCGCAGTTTCCAGCGGCGGCACGCCCGGTTGCTCGATGAGCTGCGCAGGGTGCGCGGCAACGCCCTCCGACGGCTCGCTGCCGCTTGCGCGACGGTCCTTGCGCGCTGGGAAGGCGATACCTGCCGCGCGCAACACCTTGGCGGCATCCCGCATGTCCTGGTTCACGTCTTTCACCTTGGTCTTCAGTCGTTCGATTTCATCGGCGCGTCGCTCGAGCGCGCTTTCGCGATCGGCGCCTGCAGCCAGTTCCCGCGAAAGCTTGTCTTCCAGTCGCTGCAGGCGGCTCTCGTCACGGGCAAGACGCAGCTCCATTTCCTTGGCATGCGCGCTTTCCGTCTTCAGATCTGCACGCAGCGCATCGCGCTCGTCGCGGAGCGTCGCGACGCGGCTCTTGAGGTTTTCGGCCTCTGTCTCGCCGGCGGCAAGGTCGAGGCGTAGATTGTCGATGGCGGCGGCCTGTTGCGCCAACTGATTGGTCAGAGTCTTGATCGTTTCCGCCTTGCCGGCGTTGTCGCGCTCGACGGTTTCGAGCGAAACCTTCATGCGCTCCAGTCGCTGCTCGAACTGTCGGATCGCCGAGCGCATGTCGGCGGCTTCGACGTTCATGTCGGCAAGCTGGGAATGCAGATCGGCATTCTCGCCGTTCAGGCGGCGTGCCTCCTGCAGTGTCTTCTCGTTGTTGAGCATCAGCGATACGCCCTTGTCGCGCTCGCGCTTCAGGGCTTGCTGCGTGCGTGCGTTCTCGGCGGCAAAGGTGGCGCGGGCGGCATCTTTCTGGGCGCGCACTTCCTGGGGGCTGAGCGGCATGGTCGCCTTCAGACGATCCTCGGCAAAGCGCACGATGCGGCGGTGAATGGCCGGCGCGACGAGAAGGCCGATGATGATCGCCGTCAGGAAGCCCAGGGCAAAGAGGAGCGAGAATTCAATCACGAGCTGGCCGTTTCAAAGCTGGACCGGAAGCAAACGCCCCGCCCGACCATCATAGTCAGAGCAAGGCGCTTGATGTTACTTTCCTGCACTAAACATGACGTTTCGTGCGCTGCAAGTATTTGACGCGGGATTTCGCCAAAGCGCACCCGCCATCTACAGCGCCGCGCGTCTTGTTAGACGCGCAAAGGTCGCTGTAGCACTTTAAATTGCTGCATGTTTTTTCCTTAAATCGAATAGGATTCAAGGAAACATGCAGTTAGGTCAGAAGGGGTTCCAGGTCGGGTTCTGCGTCATCTTGAGATAGCCGACATTGACCCCGAGCCGGGCGCCGATGCCGGTGCGGATCGGGACGACGACGATGTGTTCGTCGGTGAGCACCGTCATGCCGACGCCGGCCACGACATAGGCCGAACCGGAGACGCCGCCAAACCGCTTGTAGAGGGATGGCACGCTCGGAAGGTTGTAGACCAGCATCATCGTTCGGCTGCCCTGTCCGCCCCAGTCGATGCCGAGTGATGGCCCCTGCCAGAAGACGTTGTGCTGGCCGGCATTCTTGGTGTTGAGTTCGCCTTCCCCGTAGGTCAGGCCAGCGATGAAGGCGCCAGAACCTTCCTGTCCGAGGATATAGCCGTTCGGCAGGCCGTAACGTTCGAAGGCGCGCTCCACCACCTTGGCGAGGCCGCCCGAGGTTTCGCCGAAGAAGCCGTGACCGGCATCGACGATCTCCTGCATCGAATATTGACTATTCGCCTGCTGGGCATGGGCGGCGGATATGGCGCCGGCCATCAGGAACATCGTCGCCAGGATAGCGCGGCTGGCCATCGTGGCTGCCTTCATGATCTGCTGCATCGTTTCCTCCGTCAGGCGCGAAAATCACTCGCTTGCGGGTTTGCTATGGCCGGCATCGCCTGTGACGGCGCGGCCAGCGGGGGTCTGGACCATTTCCCTGCAATTTGAACCGATGGTCTTAACAATCGGTTTACCAAATGTGGTGTCATTATGATCCACTGATGAACGGCTGCGCCGGGCAGCCCATGGCTTGCGTCTTAGCGCCTGAGGCTTTACCGGCTCTGCCCGAGCGCGTGCCTCATGTCCGCATGCCGATGGAACCGAACAAGGAAAGACGATGGCAACGAATCCGAACCTGACATTGACGGGACCCGATCTGGCCGCGCTTCTGTGCAGCCGGGTTTGCCACGACATCATCTCGCCGGTCGGCGCCATCAACAATGGCCTGGAACTTCTGGACGAGGGCGGCGCCGATGCCGACGCCATGGACCTCATCCGCACCAGCGCACTCAACGCGTCGGTCCGCCTGAAGTTCGCTCGCCTCGCCTTCGGCGCCTCCGGCTCGGTCGGCGCGTCGATCGATACCGGCGAAGCGGAAAAGGCGGCCAAGGACTTTGCCGCCGCCGAGAAGAAGACCGAGGTCAACTGGCACGGGCCGCGCGCCATCATCGCCAAGAACCGGGTCAAGCTCCTCCTGAATCTTTTCCTCATCGCCTATGGGGCGATCCCGCGCGGTGGCGTCATCGACATCACGCTCGAAAATCCCGAGCTCGACGCAGTGTTCACGCTGGCCTGCAAGGGCCGGATGATGCGCGTGCCGCCGCGTCTGGTCGAACTTCTGTCCGGCACGCCGGAAGAGGCGGTCGATGCGCATTCGATCCAGCCCTACTACACGGTGCTGCTCGGCGAGGAAGCGGGCATGACGATCGATGTGGTTTCGACCGGCGAAGAGATCATCTTCACGGCGCGTATGAAGCCGGTCGACGCCTAAGTCCGGCGCTGCCTTTGCTGTTTTGATACATGTCCGGCGCGGTGTGGCGATGGCCCCCGCGCCGGACATTTGCGTGGCCACAGTTTGAGCGCCCGCCTTTCCTGGCTTTTGGCCGGTTCACCGAAAAATTAATATTTTCAGCGTGTTAAAAACAGCCGGAGAGCCTGCGTTAAGCAAGCTCCGTAACGAAATCTTTGCCAAATTTGTATAGGGTTGTTTCAGGCGTGCGAGCACGCGTATAGGTAAGTCATGAAGGAGTTGGACATGCGGCGCTTGATGATTGCCGACGGCTCGGATGTCGTCAGGAAAGTTGGGAAACGTATCCTGTCCGGCATGGGCTTCCTTGTCTACGAAGCGCCGAGCGGCCTTGAGGCGCTGGTGCGCTGCGAAGCCGAGCTGCCGAATATTCTCGTGGTCGACGCCGGCCTGGAGGGCGCTCTGGATCTCATCGCCAATATCAGGCGACTGCCGAATGGTGCGTCTGTGCGCATCTATTACTGCGTCGTCGAGGCGGATCTGAAGAAGATGATGGCCGGCAAGCGCGCCGGTGCCGATGATTTCCTGCTGAAGCCGTTCGATCGCAAGATCCTGACGAGCGTCTTTGCCAGCCAGTCGATGGCGGCCTGAACCGCAATAAACGTGTTTCCGGACTGAACAAGCCGCGGCAGTTGCTGCGGCTTTTTGCTGTCTCGTCTTGGCACTTTTTGCATGACACCCGAGATCAAGGCCTTGGCAGGCGCATGTCACCACCTTCGGACCTTTGACACCAGGAAGCACCTGATCACCGAGGGAAGGGGCGACCATAACGAAAAAACCCGCCTCGAAGGGCGGGTTTGTTCAAAAGGCGTCCGTTGGCGTCATGCCTGGATATGCGGGTCCATGCCGCGCCCGGAAGAAAGCTCGAAATCAGGCGGTTTCGGCGTATTCGGCACCATCCGGCTCGCGCAGAACGTAGCCACGGCCCCAGACGGTTTCGATGTAGTTGGCGCCGCCGGCAGCATTGGCAAGCTTCTTGCGCAGCTTGCAGATGAAGACGTCGATGATCTTCAGTTCCGGCTCGTCCATACCGCCGTAGAGGTGGTTGAGGAACATTTCCTTGGTGAGCGTCGTGCCCTTGCGCAGCGAAAGCAGCTCGAGCATCTGGTATTCCTTGCCGGTGAGGTGGACGCGCTGTCCGCCGACTTCCACCGTCTTGGCATCGAGATTGACGATCAGTTCGCCGGTCGAGATGACCGACTGGGCATGACCCTTGGAACGGCGAACGATCGCATGGATGCGCGCCACCAGTTCGTCCTTGTGGAAGGGCTTGGTCATGTAGTCGTCGGCGCCGAAGCCGAGACCGCGAACCTTGTCTTCAATTCCGGCCATGCCGGAGAGAATGAGGATCGGCGTCTTCACCTTGGAAAGACGCAGTGTTCTCAAGACCTCGTAACCGGACATGTCCGGAAGGTTGAGGTCGAGAAGGATGATGTCGTAGTCATAGAGTTTGCCGAGATCGACGCCTTCCTCACCGAGATCGGTGGTGTAAACGTTGAAACTCTCGGACTTGAGCATCAGCTCAATGCTCTGAGCCGTTGCGCTGTCGTCTTCAATTAGTAGAACCCGCATATTCTTCCCCTTTTCCGCCGCCCAAGGTCATCGTGGCCCCCTTACGCGATACGGATCCAGTCGTTGCCTGATTTGGAGGCTGCCATCAAATGGTTAACAAATTCTGATTCACTCTGGCAAGCTGTATCGAGATTGTTAAATATTTTTAGCAGTTCCCTGATTTCAAACGTGAATCCAAAATGGCACTTTTCATGCGAAACATGAGGAAATGCCGCTATCTGACTCTTCTGACTCGTTAATGCCGGGGCCGTCATATTTCGTGCCTCAGTATTTACGGAGCCTTAAATCATCACCCCTATGATTAACGATGCCCGTAAACGAAAGGTTACCAGCGGTAGGCTTTTGTTAATATCGCTGTCGATTTTCGTTTTCTGTCTGTTGGGGCAGGCTCGACGGGCCAAATCAGTAACCGGGGTCTCGTTATCCACGGGAGTATTGCGTATGAAAGCACGTGAGAGCCTTGTCCGCCTGAAGGAATTTCAGGTCAGGGAGAAGCAGCGTCAGCTGAGCCAGCTTCAGATGATGATGGCTGAGTTCGAACGGATGACCAAGGATCTGGAAAATCAGATTGTTTTCGAGGAAAAGAAGTCGGGCATTTCCGATCCCTCGCATTTTGCCTATCCCACTTTCGCCAAGGCTGCTCGTCAAAGAGCCGACAATCTTCAGGTCTCCATTCGTGAACTGAAGGCGCAGCAGGATGCGGCCGAACTTGCACTTGAAGAAGTGCAGGCCGAATTTGCGAAGGCGGCGGCGCTCGAGGAACGGGATACGACGACGCGTCTCAGGGCGTAAGCTCCTTAGCCGTTTCGAGGCAGATGATTTTCATTCTTTGTCGGGCGATGCCGATGGCATGGCCCGATCCGGCACGATTGTCACAAGAACGAAAAACCCGCGCGACAGGCATCTGTCGGGCGGGTTTTCCCATTTCGGAACTTTGGTGGTTTGCCGCCTCAGGCCTGGATCACGTCCTGCCAATCGGGATGGCGCAGCGCCTGCGCGCGCATGAACGGGCAGAGCGGAATGATCTTCCAGCCGCCCTTGCGCGCTTCGTCGATTGCATGTTTTGCCAGCGCCTGGCCGACGCCCTTGCCGCGCAACTCGTCGGGAACGAGCGTGTGATCGACGATGATCAGTTTCGGCGATGAGCGGGAATAGGTCATCTCGCCGGTATAGCCTTCGACGGTTGTCGAGTAGCGGCCGTGCGAACCGATTTCTTCGTGGGCGATATCCATCTCAGCATCCCTTCACATTCAACGTTTGCGTGTTGCTGAAGATGCTATCGCATGACTGCAGCATTCGAAACCGGTTTGGCGAACGCGAAGGGGAAACGCACTGTCGCCGAAATGTTGCCTATTGAAAGACGGGGCGGAGCGGGCGACGGAAAACGAAGACGGCGGCCACCGGAAATTCCGGAGCCGCCGTTCGACCTATGGCCCTGTTGGGGGCTTTTAGTGGCGATATTGCTGGATGCGTGTGGTGCGCAGGCCGGCCAGACCGTGATCGTTGATGGAGGACTGCCAGGAAAGGAATTCCTCGACAGTGAGGGTATAGCGTTCGCACGCTTCCTCAAGGCTCAAAAGGCCACCGCGGACAGCGGCAACCACCTCAGCCTTCCTGCGAATAACCCAGCGCCGGGTATTCGCCGGCGGCAGATCCGCAATCGTCAGAGGACTGCCATCGGGGCCGATGACATATTTTACACGTGGTCGCATCATTTCGGTCATGGGACTCTCTACACAAACTCAAGACCATATGTTGCTGACCTTAGCCCGCCACATTTAACATTTGCCTAAGCGGTCGGTAACAATTTGCTCATAATTTTAAATACTTCCGCACACTCCCTCGATCACTTCCGCAACGTCCCGCCGGCGATCGCGACGCCTGTCGCGCTCGACAAGAGCCGCCTTAATGCCCGGAAAGCTTTGGATTATCGCGGATTTTACATGGGAGCCATGCAATTACCACATTTCACTTTAACTAAAATTCTTGGTAACGAGGCGCCGAAATAAAGGATGAGCGACGTTTGTGCGCTCCCGAATCATTCTTGGTGCATCGTCATATTTTCACAACCGGTCGCGTTGCTTTCGCGGGCATGCCGGAGAGGGTGGCTGTATTCTGGCTGCCGGGTGAAGTTCATGCACCGGATGATTTTCGGGGCTGTTTGTATTCTCTCGACCAGGTGCGTTGGCACCGGTGATGTGGTGATCAGAGATGAAGGAATCGAATGAACCAGCCTTGCTGCGCGAGGCTGAGACGGCGGACATGATTTCCGAAATCGATACGGCTGCCGTCCGCACGGAATACGAACTTCTGCACCTGATGCGGCGGTTGATCGCGCGCTATGGCTTCGGCCATTTCATGATCGCGCGCCTGCCGCTGGCCGAGCAGCAGCGCTTTTCCGAGCGCCTGGTGCTCAGCAACTGGCCGTCGGAGCTGGTGCGCCAGTACGACGCCTGCGAGATCTTTCAGTCGAGCGTACTGGTCGAGCGCCTGCGTGGCACCAAGCTGCCGGTAACCGGCGGCGCCGAGCTGCTCGATGCCGCCGGCAAGCCGACCGACGAGGCGATGGTGCACCGGCTGCTGGCGCATCCGGAGATGGGGCGCCATTTCGCCGTCCAGTTGCATACGAGCAGCGGCGATCCCTTCGTCGCCATGCTGTCCGGGCGACGGGAACCGCCTGTCGGCGTCGAGCAGGCTACGCTCTATCTTTCCCTCGTGCAGCTGTTCGAATGCCTTGAGCGTACCTTCGACACCGGCAGTTCGGCGCGCGAAAAGCTGTCGAGCCGCGAGATCGAGTGTCTGCGCTGGGCGGCAGCCGGCAAGAGCAGCGACGAGATCGCCATCATCCTCGGCATCTCCACCTATACGGTCAGCAGCTACTTCAAGAGCGCGACCCGCAAGCTCGACGCCGTCAACCGCATGCAGGCGATCGCCCGCGCCATGAGGCTGAAACTGATCTGAGACGGACCGCCCTGACCGGCCTGGCGCCATAGCACCGCCCTTGCCGCCGGGCGGACAAGTTTCTATATGTCGGCGACTGGAGCCTCCCGCTTTTCAAGAAAGCGGAGAAGATACTCTGGACATTGTCGTGCTACAGCGATCTTGGCGCGTCTGAATAAGACGCGCGGCGCTGTAGAAGCCGAACGCGTGCCGCGTGCTATCGCGCAGGCATTGCATCGCATGAAGCGTGAAACAGGGGCGAGCGTTGTCGCTGCCACCCGAAGGCCGGATTGGATCCCGTGAATAGTCTCAATTTTGACCGCAAGCCCGAAGATACGCGTGTCGTTGTCGCCATGTCCGGCGGCGTCGATAGTTCCGTCGTCGCGGGCCTGCTCAAACGCGAGGGTTACGACGTTCTCGGCATCACGCTGCAGCTCTACGACCACGGTGCCGCCGTCCACCGTGCCGGCTCCTGCTGTGCCGGCCAGGACATCGACGACGCGCGACGCGTCTGCGAAACGCTCGGCATCCCGCATTACGTGCTCGATTACGAAGCGCGCTTCCGCGAAACGGTGATCAACCCGTTTGCCGAAAGCTATGTCGCCGGCGAAACGCCGATCCCCTGCGTTGCCTGTAACCAGACGGTGAAGTTTGCCGATCTCCTGGCGACGGCCAAGGAGCTCGGTGCCGATGCGCTGGCGACCGGCCACTACATCCGCTCGCGGCCGAGCCCGAACCCGCGCTATGCCGGCCAGCGGGCGCTCTATCGCCCGACTGACGCCGATCGCGACCAGAGCTACTTCCTCTTTGCCACCACGCAGGAGCAGATCGACTATCTGCGCTTCCCGCTCGGCCACCTGTCCAAGGCCGAGACGCGGGCGTTGGCGGAAGAGATGGGCCTTGTCGTCGCCCAGAAGGCCGACAGCCAGGACATCTGTTTCGTGCCGCAGGGCAAGTACAGCGACATCGTTTCCAAGCTGAAGCCGAATGCAGCGCTTGCCGGCGAGATCGTGCATCTCGATGGCCGCATACTCGGCACCCATGACGGCATTTTGCACTACACGATCGGCCAGCGCCGCGGCATCGGCATTGCCACCGGCGAGCCGCTCTATGTCGTCTATCTCGACGCCCGCTCGCGCCGCGTCATCGTCGGCCCCAAGGAAGCGCTGGAAACGCGCCGGGTCTACCTGCGCGACGTCAACTGGCTGGGCGACGAAGATCTCGAAGACGTGGCAGCCGATGGCTTCGACTGTTTCGCCAAGGTCCGCTCCACCCGCCAGCCGGCACCCGCCATTCTGAAGCGCGACGCCGAGGGTCTCTATGTCGAGCTTGCCGAGGGCGAAGCCGGCATCGCGCCGGGCCAGGCCTGCGCGCTCTATTCCGGCGTCGGTGAAGACGCCCGCGTCTACGGCGGCGGCTTCATCCGCAAATCCGAGCGGGAAGCCGGTGCCGAAGCCGCGTTGAAGGTGCTTCTGGCAGCGCCTGCGGCTGCCTGAGGCAGTCATTTCCGATCGCGCGGGAAAACTTCACATTTTCCCCGCGACTTGGCTTGACACTTGGCTGAACCGGGCCTTATAAGCCGCCCGTCCAGTCAAGACGGCTTCACCTTCGAAGCCCTGACGCGGTACCCGGCGGAGTAGCTCAGTAGGTTAGAGCAGAGGAATCATAATCCTTGTGTCGGGGGTTCGAATCCCTCCTCCGCTACCAAAACTACAAATTTCTTAACTTTATTTGATGATTCGATTGTTTCGGCTACGGCTCACTTTCGTCGTTCGTTGTTACTGGATGCCTTTGTCGGTCACCAAGCCGTTCCGCTGTGGGTCACTCTACTGGGATTTGCTGCCCCGCTTATTGCATTAGCCGGATCGGCGGTCGGTTACGTCGTTAAACTTTACCAGGGTGCTGCGGCCCGTAAGAGAGATCAGTTTTTTGAGCTGATGGCTTTCATAGACAGCCACGACAGACCGATTGCCACGAAGGTTGCTGCCGTCTACCGACTGCGCGACTTCCCGAAAGATAGAAATTTCATAGTCCGCTTTTGCCGAACGCAACGTGAAAACATTCAGGGCAGTGCGGCACAATCCTTAAGGGAGGAGATGGACGCAACAGCGCTCTTTTTCCAAAACAACTCGGACCCAATCTAGCTTTGATAGATTCACCCTTGGCTCGCTGCCCATTGGGCTACGAACAGTTTGACTAGACCGATCGCGATACTCAGTTCACCATCGTGATACCCAGCTAGCAAAATCGGCAAAGCCAAAGACCTCCGCTGCGTCTCCCAATTCAACGCAGCAGCGTTTGAAGGTGCTCGAAGCGAAACTGTTCTGTAAGCGTTGCGGACATCGCTTCCACAAGCGCTTCGCAGTCGCCTAAACGTTGCGTTGAGTGCCGCTAAATTGCAGGCAATGGGAGAGGCAATTGCAGTTCGAATACACCGATCCGCAGGGTCGTGTCCCCACAGGTGGTGTAGCTCGGCGGTAGCGAAGCCGCTCGCGAGCGCGCCCTCAACAGCGCCGTAGTGAGCGGGCGGCGGAGCGGTGGTCATCGATGTTCTCCGGTAGGGTCGGGTTGCTGACACCAACCTGATTCGAAGGAACCACCGATGACCGACGACATGATGAACCTGCGTGCGCTCGTGGAGAAGTCCCCCGACGCCGATCTTTTGCGCGAGATGATCGGTTTTGCCGCCGAGCGGCTGATGGAGCTGGAGGTGGGCGCCGCCACCGGTGCCGGCTATGGCGAGAAGAACCCGCTGCGGACGGCCCAACGCAACGGCTACCGCGAGCGGGATTGGGAGACGCGCGCCGGAACCGTCGAGCTGCGCATTCCGAAGCTCAGGAAGGGCTCTTACTTTCCGGGCTTCCTGGAGCCGCGGCGCATGGCCGAGAAGGCGCTGACGGCGGTCATCCAGGAAGCCTATGTGCAGGGAATCTCGACCCGCTCGGTCGACGATCTGGTCAAGGCCATGGGCATGAGTGGCATCTCCAAGAGCCAGGTCAGCCGGCTGTGCGAGGAGATCGACGGCAAGGTCAAGGCCTTCCTCGAAATATCCTCCGCCGTGGCCGGTGCTGCAATCGAAATTGTCAACGTGGATCGCCTCAAGGAGATGAACGTTGTCAACGGGGGAAATTCGGATGTCTCCTTGAGCGTCCAGGCTCGTAACAAAATGCTTTATGTGCTCGGAGAGAGAGATTCCCTCTACGGACATCACAAGGTATTGTTCTGCTATATCAAAGGCACTGGATTTGTGTTCTTCGGCCTGATTGAGGCCCAAGGCCGTGAAGCGGAGTTAATGCAGTTTGAGGCAGTCGAGTTAGTCGTCAATGGAGAGAAGCTTGCCATCGATATTTCGGACAGAGCGATGCGTTTTGTCTCGGGGCGATATGTTGCAATCAACTGTCGGCTGTCTCACGAAGAAGCGCGCTTGATCGCATACTCTGACAGTTTTGGGGTCATGGTCCGCGCTTCGCGTGAGGCGCCGGTGTTCCTTGGGATTTTTGCGATGTCGACCGAGGGCGGCAGAGAACAGCTTGAAACGTTTTTCGGCGCACTGTCCGTGGAGCAATAGGAACAATTGTTGGGGACCTAGGCGATGTTGGCGGCAACTGTCATCAACAACGGTTTTGCCATCGCGAAAATACCAGGTTTGGCGGCTTTCTGAGAACTCAACCTGAGCGCCCGCGCTGCACGCCCTCTCCATAACGTCCGGCAACACAATCTTCACCCTATCGCTTCTCACCCATGACTATGCCGATGGTGCAGGTCCGGATAATGCGGGTGCTTATGCCGCATCGGTTCGTGGCGGTGCCAGTGGGAATGCGGTTCGGTGACCGGGCCGTCGTGGCTGTGGGTGTGATGTTCGTCGTGGATATGGGCGTGTTCGTGCTCGAGCGCCTCGTGGGTGTGTTCGTGGTCGTGGCGCTCTGCCAGGTGCATCCAGAGGCCAAAGGCCATCAGCAGGCCGGCTGAGAGGAATTGCAGGGTGATCGTGTCGCGGAAGAGGGCGATCGAGAGGAGGGCGCCGATGAAGGGGGCGAGCGAGAAGTAGGCGCCAGTGCGCGCCGTGCCGAGATGGCGCAGGCCGAGCATGAAGAAGACGAGGCTGATGCCGATGCCGAGGAAGCCGACGAGGGCGGCGGCAGCGGTGAGGCCGACGGACGGCAGCGAAGCGCCGAGCGACAGGGCAAGCGCGAGGTTGGTGGCGCCCGCCGCCAAACCCTTGATCATCGCGATCTGGACGGGATCAGCCGACGAGAGCTTTCGCGTCAGATTGTTGTCGATGCCCCAGGCAAGGCAGGCGCCCGCGATCAGCAGGCTGCCGCGGTCGAGGCTCAGGCCCGCACCGTTCCACGACAGGAGAACCGCGCCGCATAAAATTGCGGCTGCGCCCAGGAGCAGGCGGCGATCGACATTCTCGCGAAACACCAGCCAGGCAATCGCCATTGTCGCCAGTCCCTCGAGGTTGAGGAGCAGCGATCCGGAGGCGGCCGTGGTCTGGGATAGGCCGAACATCAACAGTAGCGGGCCGAGCACGCCGCCGAACAGGATGACTGACATCAGCCAGGGAATATCGGCGCGCGCCAGCGGCGCTTCGACGCCATCGAGCCCGACCAGGGCGCGGGCGCGGTGGACGATCGCCAGGCCAATCCCGGCGCCGAGATAAAGCATGCCGGCGAGCAGCCAGGGATCGACGGAACCGAGCAGAAGTTTTGAAAGCGGCGTCGAGGCGCCGAAGAGAACTGCGGACCCCAGGGCGAGGGGAACGCCGGGCCAGAGGTGGGAATGATCGCTCGACATCGGAAACTTCCTGGCATCGGATGGGCATCGGCCATGAGGCGGCCGGTGCGGTCCATCCAAGCAGCAAAGTCATGCCAGGGGAAGTCTTTGTTCGTGCCGACAATGGGAAGGGAGATTTCTCCACCAGGACATCGGCCGTTAAAGTTTCAAGGAGACCGGCCGGCTCTGCCTGACGCGGAGAATAGCGCCGGCCGACTGCGCAACGGTCAGGCCGCGATCATGGCGATCGCCGTACTTAGGTTCGCCCGCCGCCTTGCCGCCAAGAGTGCGGCTATCAGGGAGATCTGGAGAAAAGCGCCAAACTGGCCGTGCGGATGAACGTTGGGCAGATCGAGGTCGATCTCGCCGGTACGTCGGCCGCGGTCTCGAAGCTCTGGGGGTGCCTGAACCGGTCGTAGCCAATGGCTGCCCGCCCAGGTTGCTGCTGCCAATTCAGCCTCCTGCTGTCAGCGCGGAACGCTGGCGGGCCGACCATTGCCGTTGTAGGCTAAACGCAACTTTGAATATATGAGCGATTCGGCGAATATTCGAAACTCCGTGCTGGCCCGTTTTCCGCTATCTTGGCCGCGTGTATGCTGATCAGTCTGCCGGCCCAGTCTCAGGCCCTCACGGATGATCTGACCACGGGAACGCTGACCGGCACCTGTGAGAGCCTCATCGTTGCAGGTGAAGACTGGACGAGCCAATGTGACGGCATGCTGGTACAATCGGTTTATCCAGACGGCCGATCCGGTTTCACGGTTTTCCTCAAGTCCGGCGTTGCAGTGACTTTCCGAGGACGCGAGGCCGAGAAGCCCGACCCGGACAGTCAGTTGCAGAGCGTCAACAGGATCGTTGTGGACCCCGGTAAGGAAGCGGCTGAATTCGAGATGAAGGAAGTGGCTGGCGGATGCGGTTACACCAACCCCTTCAAGGGCGAGGCCATGACGGTATGCGAGGCCACCGATATCGGCAAAAGCCAGTACGCTCTGCAGTTCAGGTCCGACGGAAAGCCGCCGCAGATGGAGCGCGATCGGAGTGACCAGGACGAGGCGAAGCGCGAAAGCTCTGAGCAAAAATTTCAGGTGGGCAGTTGGACTGGAGACCCATTGGATGGGGGACGAAAAGGCTGTCTGATGTCGAAAAACGTCGACCGAAAGATCGCGCTCATCCTGTATGCCGACCGTAATCAGGCGTTTCACCTCAGCCTCTTCAACAACAGCTGGAATCTCACCGAGAAGAGCGCATCCGCGGGTGACTTGAGGATCGGCGGCAAGGCGTTTGCACTACGCGAAGTCGATATCCGCACGCCTCATCTCCTGACTGTTCACGTCGGCGCTGACAGGGACGCGTTGCAATCGGCGTTAGCGCAAAGCGCTGAACTGACGTTTCAATCGGCCGGCGCTGCGCAAACCAGGGTCGATCTCGCGGGAGCCGATGAGGCCATCAAGGCGCTCAATGCCTGCGTGAAGTGAAACGCCGTGTTTGCCGGCCACGGACATCAGGTTTTCGCGGTGAGGAGTTCGAGGCGAAGACCGTCGCCTCGTGTGGCTGCCAACGCGTGGAGGGTGAGCAGGGACATCATGGCTGGCTCCATCGTTTGATCGAGCACTCTTGCCCCTCAGCGTCGGGCAAGCCACCCGGTTTCCTGCCCGGTGGAAATCGAGACGGCGCGCTTTAGCGATGGATGGACGAGGTGATCGTGCTGTAGTCGGGCAGGGTGATGTCGGCAATTTCTGCCGCCCGATATTGGGACAGGGCCACATTCATGAAGGCGATCACTGCCAGAGAGAAGGCCAGAACGGTGATGGAAACGCCGAAACCGGTCTTGATCATGTCCGTATCCTCCAAGCCTTGTGTTTGCTGTTGAGAGACTGTCAAACCGTGGCATGGAGACTATCCTGTGGCGTCGAATGCGCTGTTCCCCGGGTAACACGCCGTATGGTTACCGAATTATGAACGGAAAAATCGGTGCCAATCCTGGCGAGGAGCGTCGAGAATGCTCAGGCTTGCCGGATTTCGACGCTATCTCCCGGCGCCAGCGCCCGGTGCTGGACGATGGCTCGCCGATCCTCGGAGAAGCGGAAGGCAGCCCGCTCTACATCCTGGTGAAGGAGGGGGAGCGCTGGATGATCGCCATCGGCCAGAACACCAAGATCCAGACGGAGGCGATCATGACGCAGCAGAAGGAGATCAGCGCCAGCGACGCAAAGTAGCCGTTGGTGTTGGCGCCGTCCGTTCGGTTGTAAGCTGAGGTTGCGCGATCGGAGAGCGGCGCGGAGCTGGCCGCCGGCACCAGGCGCAGTCAGACGCTCGGCGCCGGGTCGATCTCGATGAGAAACACCTCGCACGGTGCCGGCGCCTTCACCGTGGCCGCAACCGGCCCCTCGAGGATCACCGCATCGCCGACGGAAAGCGCAAGCGTCTGGCCGTTACCATCCAGCTCCACCGCGCCGCGATGGCAAAAGACCATGGTGGTGGTAGCCTCGCTCGCCAGCGAATGCTCGCCGTCGATCGCCAGCCGGCGCACCTGATGGATGAGCTTGCGCCGGCGGGTCATGACATTGAGGTCGACGATCGTGCCGTTAATCAGGCTGGCCGATGTGGCGACGTCGGCGGGGAAGGCAAGGGGCGCATCCGCCTCCGTCAATCGGGCCGGGTCGCGGCCTTCGATCAAGAGCGTCATGCCGTTGCCTTTAAGGATCGACAGCGTGCGGTCGATGCCGGGAAAAGCAGAGAAGGGGCCATCGCTTGCGACGGTCGCCATGCTCACCCGCCAGTCAAACTCCGAAAGCGATGCGCCTTCCGGAAAGACTGATATCTCGATGGTTTCGCCGCCGCCGTTTTTCCAGGGCATGCGCTTGTGGCCGGAGGCGGGCAGGAGCTTCATGGCGTCTCTTCCTGAATGACGAGCCGCATGCGGTCGAAATCCTCGTTCATCGGCCGGTCGTCTGCATAGACGGGAACGACGGCGCGGATGCGCTGGTAGAGCGCCTCGGTGCGTTTCGCCTTGGCCGTTGCGCGGGGCTGCAGGTCATAGGCCTGTGCGGCCGCGAGCAGCTCGATTGCAAGAATGCGCTCGAGGTTGTCGACGATTTCAAGCGCCTTCCATGCGGCGGGCGTGGCGTGCGTCAGGATATCCTCCTGCAGCGCCGAGGTGATGCCACCATCAAGGCTGGCGGGGGCTGCTAGGCGACGGTTCTCCGCGGCAAGGGCAGCCGCCGTATACTGGGCGATCATGTAGCCGGAGGAAACACCACTGTCGCCGGCGAGAAAGGCGGGCAGGCCACTGACGAGCGGGTTCACCAGCCGGTCGATGCGACGCTCAGATATCGCGGCAACTTCGGCAACGGCGACCGCGAGACTGTCCATGGCGAGACCGAGTGCTGCTCCAACCGCATGAGCCTGCGAATGCACCTCCGGCGCCTCCGGCGTGCCTGAAACGGCCGGGTTGTCGGTGAGGCTTGCCAGCTCCCGGTTCACCACCTCGGCCACATGGTCGAAGGCGTCGCGGGCGGCGCCATGCACATGCGGCACGGCGCGCAGGCTCAAGGGATCCTGTGTGCGCGTGCCGGCGCTTGCCGCCAGCATTGGGCTATCCTCCAGAAGGTCGCGCAGCGTCTTGCCGACCGCCTGCAGTCCGGACGAGTGCCGTAGCGCCAGCGGGCCGGCGGCAAAGGCATTGGCCTGGCTGCCGAGGTTTTCATAGGTCAGCGCCGATGCGGCATCCGCCCAGGCGAAGAGTTTTTGTGCGCGCGACAGCGCCAGCGCGGCAAGGCCGGTGGCGCAGGGCGTGCCGTTGACGAGGCTCAAGCCCTCCTTGGCCTGCAACTGCAGGGGCTGGAGCTCGAGCCGACGCAAGGCTTCGGCACCGCTGACTGTTGCCTTGCCGTCGTTTGCCGAGCCATGGCCGATCAGCACGAGGCCGATCGACGCGGCATGGGAGAGGTAGCCGACAGAGCCACGCGACGGAATATTGGGGATGAGGCCCGCATTGAGCAGCGCCAGAAGTGCCTCGACCGTCTCGATGCGGACGCCGGAATAGCCATGGGCGAAATTGGCGATCTGGGCAGCCATCACCGCCCGTGCCTCGGTTCGCCCGAGCGGCTCACCGACGCCGCAGGCATGGCTGAGGATGATGTTGCGCGACAGCGCCTGCTGGTTTTCCCGGTCGATGATGACATCGCAAAGCGCACCGACACCTGTGTTGATGCCGTAGCCGCGGATGCCGCGATCGACCAGCGCCTCGACCACGGCGCGGGCCTTGACGATGCGCTGGCGAGCGGCCGCGGAAAGCGTCAGCCGAGCGCCATCTGCGACCGCGGCGATCTCGACCCAGGTTGCAGGTCCATCAAGCGTGACGGTTTCAGTCATGAGTTTCTGGCCTTCCCTGGCGGCGCTGGACGAACCGGGCGACATAGTCGTTGGCGGGCTTGTCGAGAATATCGTCAGGCGTTCCCACCTGCACCACCTGGCCGTCCTTCAGGATGGCGATTTCCGAGCCGATGCGCAAAGCCTCGTCGAGATCGTGAGTGATGAAGACGATGGTCTTCGACAGGTTCTGCTGCAGCTGCAGCAACTGGTCCTGCATGTCGGCGCGGATCAGCGGATCGAGCGCCGAGAAGGCTTCGTCCATCAGGATGACATCGGTATCGGCGGCAAGCGCCCGGGCAAGGCCGACGCGCTGTTTCATGCCGCCCGAAAGCTGATGCGGGAACTTGGCGTCGTAGCCGGAAAGCCCGACGGTCTCGATCCATTTCATGCCGATGTCGCGGCTGTCGGCCTTGGAAAGGCCGCGCACCCGCTGGCCGTAGACGACGTTCTGCAGCACGGTGCGGTGCGGCATCAGGGCAAAGCTCTGGAACACCATGCTGACGCGGTGCATGCGGAAGGTGCGAAGCGCCTTGGCGTCGAGCTCGAGGATGTTGCTGCCGTCGAAGACCACCTGGCCGCTGGTCGGTTCGATCAGCCGGTTGATGTGGCGCACAAGCGTCGACTTGCCCGATCCGGACAGGCCCATGATGACGAAGATCTTGCCGGCACCGATCGTCAGGCTGACGTCGTTGAGGCCGACGCTGCAGCCGGAGCGGGCGAGAATCTCAGATTTGTCGAGGCCGTCCTTGGCCATGGCGAGTGCCGCCTTGGCGTCCTGGCCGAAGATCTTGTAGACGTTGCGGATCTCGATATCAGCCATTGCGGGGATCCTCCGTCCGGCTCTTGCCGAAACCTTGCGTGATGCGGTCGAGTACGATTGCCAGAATGACGATGCCGATGCCGGCTTCCAGGCCCTTGCCGACGTCAAGCGTCTGGATGCCGTTCAGCACCTGCTCGCCGAGGCCGCGCGCGCCGATCATCGAGGCGACGACCACCATCGACAGCGCCATCATGATTGTCTGGTTGAGGCCGGCCATGATCGTCGGGGTTGCCAGCGGCAGTTCGACGCCGAAGAGGATCTGGTTGGGGCTGCCGCCGAAGGCCGTTGCCGCTTCGACCACCTCGTGGTCGACCTGGCGAATGCCGAGGTCGGTGAGGCGGATCAGTGGCGGCACGGCATAGATGATGGTGGCGAGGATCGCCGGCACCTTGCCGAGGCCGAAGAGCATCAGCGCCGGGATCAGATAGACGAAGCTCGGCATGGTCTGCATCACGTCGAGCACCGGCAGCGTGATGTTGCGCACCAGCCGGCTCTTGGCGACGAGAATGCCCATGGGAACTCCGATGGCCACAGACACCAGCGTCGCCATCAGCATCAGCGCCAGCGTCTGCATGGTAAGATCCCAGAGGCCGAGCACGCCGACGAAGAACAGGAGCGCGCCGACGGCGACCGTCAGCGTCCAGCGCTTGGAGCTTTGCCAGGCAAGCGCCATGAAGGCGAGGATGACGACCCACCAGGGCAGGCCGCGCAGGATCCATTCGATGAACAGCACGGCTTTCAGGATCACCGCGCTGATCGCCTTGAAGACCCAGCCATAGCTGCTGACCAGCGTCTGGATGAACTCGTTCACCGGCGCGCGGATGGAGAGATTGAGGGAATCCGGAAACATCGGATGTCGTTCCTTGCTCGGGCCATGACGGACGCAATGCCGCCGCCGATGGCGCTTGCCTCGGGGTGTCGAAGGGTGGGGCCGGCGCGGGTCCGATGGGACCGCCCTGTCTCAGACAGAGGTGAGGCGCATCAGACCCGCGTCGGCCGACCGAACGGACTTTACTTCAGGCTGGCTTCGATCTTGCCGCGGGCCTCGTCGGAGACCCACTTGCCCCAGATGTCGCCCTTGGTCTTCAGGAACTCGGCCGCTGCCGCCACTGCATCGACCTTCTGGTCGGTCATGTAGGCAAGGCTGCCGTTGACGTCTTCCAGAGGGAAGGTCGCCTTTTCGAGGATGGCGATGATCTCGGGGGCTTCCTGGGCGAAGGTGCTGTTGACGCCGTAGGAGACATCGACGGACGGGAAGGCGCAGCCCTGGTCGCGCTTGCCGGTGGCGCTCGAAAGCTCCTTCCAGCAGGCTTCGTTGTAGGCCGGCTCTTCAAGCTGGACGAGCTTGAACTTGCCCATGATCGCGGTCGGCGACCAGTAGTAGAACAGGATCGGCTCGCCCTGCAGATAGGCCGAAGTGATTGCGGAATCGAGCGCCGTGCCGGTGCCGGGACGGAAGTTCACATAGGTCTCGCCGAGCTTGTAGGCATCGAGCTTGGCGGTGCTGACACCCTCGCAGGTCCAGCCGGACGGGCAATTGAGGAAGCGGCCCTTGGACGGCTCCTCCGGATCGGCGAAGAGTTCGACGATCTTGGCATCGGAAAGCTGCGAGACGCTCTTCAGGTCCGGCGCTTTGGCCTCGATGTTGCGGCTGGCATCGCCCTTGATGACGTATTCCGGCACGAACCAGCCTTCGCTGGCGCCGACGAAGGTCTTGCCGATGGCCACGACCTTCTTTTCCTCGACAGCCTTGTTCCAGATGTCGGAGCGGCCGAGCCATTCCTCGGCGAAGATCTGGACGTCGTTGTTGGCGGTCGCCTGTTCGAGCGTCACCGAATTGCCGGGGATCGAATCCACCTGGCAGTCGTAGCCCTTCGACAGGATGGTTTTCATCACCTCGGTGATGAACGCGCCGCTTTCCCAGTCGATGCCGGCGAAGGTAACGGTCTTGCCGTCGCCGCAATAGGAGGCGCTGGCGTTGCCGGCAGAAGCGGCAAGCACGAGGCCGGTGGCGGCGAGGGTGAGTTTCAGTTTGCTGATCGACATGCGCATTCCCCTTTTTTTGATAGTCGCTTCGATTGCTACTTCAGTTTCATAAGCACCCGCGCGAAAGCACGGTCGATGTCTTCCTCCCGATCATGGCGTCCGTTGCGGATCTTCCACTGTCCCGCGACCATGACGTCGCGGACGGTCTCGCCGCCGAGCGCAAACAGCCAGCGGTCGAGGGTCTGATTGCCGCTTGCGGCGGCGATGTACGGATTGGAGCCGTCGAGCACGACGAAATCGGCGCGGGCACCGACTGCAATGCCGGCAGCCTTATGGCCGACAGCCTGGGCGCCACCCTTGAGGGCCGCATCGAAAATGGTGTGGCCGACCGATGCGCCCGGGCCGGCGGCGAGCCGGTTGCGACGCCGGTCGCGCAGGCGCTGGCCGTATTCCAGCAACCGCAGTTCTTCGGCGACGCTGGTTGCCACATGGCTGTCGGTGCCGATGCCGAGGCGTCCGCCTTCGGCGATGTAGTCGACGGCTGGAAAGATGCCGTCGCCAAGATTGGCTTCCGTTGCCGGGCAAAGGCCGGCGACCGCGCCCGACCGTGCCAGCCGCTGTCTTTCCTCGTCGGTCAGATGGGTCGCGTGGATCAAGCACCAGCGCTCGTCGACGGGCATTTCGTTGAGCAACCACTGAACAGGGCGGCGACCGCTCCAGGCAAGGCTGTCTTCGACTTCCTTGGTCTGTTCGGCGACGTGAATATGGATCGGTCCGTTGACGGGTGCACGTTCGAGGATCGTGCGCATCTCTTCCGGGGTCGCGGCGCGCAGTGAATGGATGGCGTAGCCGAGCGTCTGGCCATTGTCGCGGCAGATCGGCGCCAGGCGTTCCAGGAGTGCGAGGAAACGATCGGGGTCATGCAGGAAGGGGCGCTGGCCGACGTTCGGGGCGACGCCGCCGAAATTGGCATGAGCGTAGAAGACCGGCAGATGGGTGAGGCCGATGCCGGTCGATTGCGCGGCAGCGAGAATGCGCAGCGACATCTCGGCCGTGTCGGAATAGGGCGTGCCGTCGGCGGTGTGGTGCAGGTAATGGAATTCGGCAACGTGGCCGAAGCCGCCCTTCAGCATCTCCATGTAGAGCTTGGCGGCGATCGCCTCGACGTCGTCGGGGTTCACCAGTCCGACCGTGCGGTACATTTCTTCCCGCCAGGTCCAGAAACTGTCGTTGCCGCTGCCGGCGACCTCGGCGAGGCCCGCCATGGCGCGCTGGAAGGCGTGGGAATGCAGATTGGCGACGGCTGGAATGAGCGGTCCGGCAACGCGTTCGTCGCCGTCGGCGATCGTCTGATCGGTCTCAATGGAGGCGATCCCGCCTGACGCATCGAGCGCAATGGCGACATTCTGCGCCCAGCCTGTCGGCAGAAGCGCATGGTCGGCGAAGAGCCGGTTGACGGGAAAAGTTGCCATGTTGCGATTTTCCTGTACGTAGTTGTATATGGAACTATAGATATTTTACGGTGGCGCGCAAGCGCGAAATGAACGAAAAGAATCATTGCCGGATACGCATGATTTGTTTGCTTTCCGGAAAGGGCGGGAAAAATGCCGATAACGGCACTCAGGCGAAGGATCGAAATGGCCGCATTCGAGGACGGACCGGTGCCACGCTACGAGGCGGTGAAGCAGTTCATCCGCACCCGCATCGACAGCGGGGAATGGCCGGCACATCATCGTATTCCTTCCGAAAACGAGATCGTCGCCGATCTCGGCGTCAGCCGCATGACCGCGAACCGGGCGCTGCGGGAGCTGGCGACCGAGGGCGCGATCACCCGCGTTCAGGGGGTAGGGTCGTTCGTCGCGGCACACAAGGGCAGCACGGCGCTCTTGGAAGTGCGCAACATCGCCGACGAGATCCGCGAGCGCGGCCACGCCCATACTTCGCGCATGACGCTGATGCAGGAGGAGGTAGCACCTTCGGAAATCGGCTATGCGCTCGGGCTTGTTACCGGCGCACGAGTTTTCCATTCGATCATGGTGCATTCGGAAAACGGCCTGCCGATTCAGATCGAGGACCGGTTCGTCAACCCGGCCATCTGCCCGAAATACATGGAGCAGGATTTCCGCGACATGACGCCGAACGCCTATCTGACGGCGGTGGCACCGATCACCCGCACCGAACAGATCGTCGAGGCGGTGTCGCCGCAGCCATGGGAATGCAAGCTGCTCGGCATCGACCGCAACGAGCCTTGTCTTATGATCCGGCGTCGCACCTGGTCCGACACCGCCAATGTGACGACGGCGCGCCTGCTCTATCCCGGGACGCGCTATCGCCTTGAAGGTGTGTCGCAATAGTCAGGAGACCCGTTCGGTCGATTCGGAAGTCGGCATGATGCCGGATGTGATGGAGGCGACACTATGGTTGAAGACGCGCTGAAGCTTCGCACGCAATTGCCAAGGCCCGATGTGACGCCCGAGGACGCTGCGCGCATTCTTTCGGAGCATTTCGGCCTTTCCGGCACCCTGACCGAACTGGGCAGCCAGCAGGATCGCAACTACCGGATCGACACCGGCGAGGCACTTTTCGTCCTGAAGATCTGCCGAGCGGCCTACGATCCGCTGGAACTGCAAGCCCAGAACGCCGCCTTGTTGCATCTCGCCCGTCAGACCGGCTCGGTGCGGGTGCCGCAGGTCATGCGCGCGCTCGATGGCAACGACATCGTCGATGTGACGGTGCGCGGCGAGGACTATCGCGTTCGCCTGTTGACCTATCTCGATGGCGTGCCGTTGACGCGGCGCAAACATCTGACAGCGGAAACCGTGGCCGCGCTCGGCGACATTGCCGGGCGGCTGGCGGTGGCACTCAGCGATTTCGATCATCCGGGCCTCGACCGCGAGCTGCAATGGGATCTACGCCACGCCGCACCGGTCGCCTTGCACCTGCTTTCCGCCATGACCGACGAGGGCCTGAAGAAGCGCATCGCCGAGGCGATGGTCGGAGCCATGCGCCGGCTGCAGCCGCTGACGGCCGATCTGCGCCTCCAGGCGATCCACCATGATGTGACTGACGACAATGTCGTCGGCCAACCGGATGCGGCCGGCCGGCCGATCCCGGATGGCGTCATCGATTTCGGCGATATTCTGAAGGGCTGGCTCGTCGCAGAGCTCGCCGTCACATGCGCTTCGCTGCTGCATCATGCCGATGGCGATCCTCTCTTCGTTCTGCCGGCCATCAGGGCCTTTCACGCGGTTTGCCCGCTTGAGGAAAACGAGCTGAAGGCATTGTGGCCGCTGATCGTTGCGCGTGCCGCGGTTCTGATCGCCAGTTCCGAGCAGCAGCTCACCATCGATCCTGAGAACGCCTATGTGCAGGGCAACGCGGCCCATGAGCGCGAGATCTTCGACGTTGCCGTCTCCGTACCGCCGGCCATGATGCAATACGCGATCCTGCGTGCCGTCGATGCGGTACCGGAGGCGACGATGCCGGTGGTGGGTGAGGGATTGCTCGTCGACATCGAGCCTGCCGGCGTGCGCCAGATCGATCTTTCCATCTTGAGCCCGCTGCTTCCCGAGGAGCGCTGGCAGCACGAGGCGCTGCCGGCCTCGTTGCTGCAGACGGCGGCGCACGCGATCGGGATGGCGTCGACCCGGTATGGCGAGTACCGGATGACCGAGAGCGCGCTTCGGGCGTCCGCGCCGATGCCGACCTTCGCCCTGCATGTCGATCTCTGCCTGCCGACCGGGACTGTCGTCAGGGCACCCTTTGCCGGCCGACCCGAATGGCATGACGGGCGGATGGTCCTGAACGGTGGGGCGGTCGTTCTCCATCTCTCCGGTCTCGAACCGTCCGAGGATACGGAAGAGACGGTTGCTGCCGGCACGCCGATCGGCACGGTGGTCGAGGCCGGCCATGGGCTTGGCCTGATCCGGGTGCAGCTCTGCCGCGAACCGGGACTGAACCCGCCGCTGTTTGTCCCGGCCCATCAGGCGGATGCGTGGCGCATGCTCTGCCCGTCACCATCAGGCATCCTCGGTTTCGACTGCGATGCGCCGAGACCGCATTCGACCGACCTGCTTGACCGCCGCAAGCGGCACTTCGCCAGGCAGCAGAAAAACTACTATCGCAATCCACCGCAGATCGAACGCGGCTGGAAGGAACATCTGTTCGACGTCGAGGGCAGGGCCTATCTCGACATGGTCAACAACGTCACCATCCTCGGCCACGGACATCCGCGGCTGGCGGCAGCGGTCGGCCGGCAATGGTCGCTGCTCAATACGAATTCGCGTTTCCATTATGCTTCGGTCGCCGAGTTTTCCGCGCGGCTTGCAGCACTCGCGCCCGATGGCCTCGACACGGTGTTCCTGGTCAACAGCGGCTCGGAAGCGAACGATCTCGCCTTGCGGCTCGCCTGGGCCTTTTCCGGCCAGCGCAACATCGTCAGTCTGCTCGAGGCCTATCACGGCTGGACGGTGGCGAGCGACGCGGTCTCGACCTCGATCGCTGACAACCCGCAGGCGCTTGAGACCCGCCCTGACTGGGTGCATGCCGTGGTGGCGCCAAACACCTATCGAGGCCCGTTCCGCGGCGCCGGCACGACCGACAATTACGTCCGGTCGGTTGCGACCAAGCTGCGCGAACTGGAGGACGGGGGGCAAGGCCTTGCCGGCTTCATCTGTGAGCCGGTCTATGGCAACGCCGGCGGCATTCCCTTGCCGAAAGGCTATCTCGACGCCGTCTATGCCATGGTTCGCCAGCGCGGTGGTGTCTGCATCGCAGACGAGGTGCAGGTCGGTTACGGCAGGCTCGGGGACTATTTCTGGGGTTTCGAGGAACAGGGCGTCGTGCCCGATATCATCACCATCGCCAAGGGCATGGGCAACGGCCATCCGCTCGGCGCCGTCATCACGCGGCGTGAGATTGCCGACGCCCTGGAGAAGGAAGGTTATTTCTTCTCGTCATCAGGCGGCAGTCCGGTGAGTTCCATCGTCGGTCAGACGGTGCTCGATCTTCTCGAAGAGGAGAAATTGCAGGACAACGCGCGCGTCGTCGGCGGCTACCTCAAGACGAGGCTCGAAGCGCTGGAGCAGCGGTTTCCGCTGGTCGGCGCCGTGCACGGCATGGGGCTTTATCTCGGTGTCGAGTTCGTCCGCGATCGCGAAACGCTGGAGCCCGCGACAGAAGAGACCGCGGCCATCTGCGATCGCCTTCTTGAGTTTGGCGTCATCATGCAGCCGACCGGCGACCACCTGAACGTCTTGAAGATCAAGCCGCCGCTCTGCCTCAGCCGGGAAAGCGCCGACTTTTTTGCCGACATGCTCACGCGTGTTCTTGACGAGGGTTGGTAGACGCGGGTCCCACCGACGGCAGACGCCGGTAGGACTGCCTCACCAGCCGGCGAATTCTGAAAGCACCGCGTCTGAAACCCGGCCGGCTACGACATCGCCAAAGGCGCGGTCGAGAATGTCGAGCGCCTGGTCGATGTCCGCGTCCGAGATCGTCAGCGGCGGGGTCATCTCCAAAACGTTCGAATTCATGCCGACATAATAGACGACGAGGCCGAGCTCATAGGCGCGGTAGATCAGCTTGGCCGTTTCTCTTGCTGCCGGTGAACGGCTGTCGCGGTCGGCAATCAGCTCCACGCCGCAGGCAAGGCCGCGTCCGCGCACATCGCCGATCAGCGTGTGACGCCCGGAAAGCTGCCGCAGGCCCTGGCGCAAACGTTCGCCCTTTCGGTGGGCAGCTTCGGCCAGTCCCTCGCGCTCGATGGTTTCGAGCACGGCAAGGCCGGCAGCTGTCGACACCGGGTTGCCATGTAGCGTCTGCATCGCAAAGGCCGTGGCGCAATCCATGATCTCGGCCGGGCCGATCGCTGCCGAAAGCGGCAGGCCGCCGCCGAGCCCTTTGCCGACCGTCAGGATATCGGGCACAAAATCCTCATGCTCGAAGCAGTGCATCCTGCCGCTGCGGCCGAGCCCGACCTTGACTTCGTCGCAGACGACGAGGATGCCGTGCCGTTGGCAGAGATCGGCAAATTTTTCGAAGAACCCCATCGGCGGCACGATCAGCCCGCCGTCGGACTGGATCGGCTCGATGAAGGCGCAGCCGATCCGCTCCGGCGGTGCCGAGGTCGCAAACTGCTGTTTCAGGAGGTCGAGGATTGCCTCGCCTGTAACGTCGCCTTGATAAGGCCGGTAGGGATCGGGGTAGGGCAGCAGGATCAGCCCCTCCGCCTTGGTCGCACCCGCCTGGACGCTGTGGCCGGAAAAGGCCATCGAGCCGGTGGTGCAGCCGTGATAGGCGCCAATGAAAGAGATGACGCCGGTGCGGCCGGTGGTTTTGGCGATCGCCCGGAAGACTGCTTCGTTGGCGTCGGAGCCGGAATGGCCGAACCACACCTTGTTGCGTCCCTTGCCGGGGAAAAGGCCGAGCAGTTTTTCCGCAAGGGCGGTCGCCGGTGCGTTGGCGGCGGAGAGAACGCTTGCGCCCGCCGGGTTGGCAACAGCCCGCGACACGGCCTCGACCAGGGCGGGATGGCCATAACCAAGGCTTGCAGCTCCCCAGGCGCCGGAAAGGTCGATCAGCTCGCGGCCGTTCTCCTCGACGAGACGTACACCCTTGCCGCCGGCGATGGCGAGCGGAAAGAAGCGCAGCTTCTGCAGGTTGGCAATCGCGTGTCCGTCCCTGGCGTAAAGGCCTTCGGTCACGGGCGGCACTCCCTGAGGCTCGTCTGGAGACAACGGGTCAGCCGCTCACCCCACGCCTTTACGCCCGCGTCGGTATCGATCAGGTCATGCCTGACTTCGATCAGCACGCCCGGCAGCTGGCGCGCGTCGGCATGCACCGGCACCGTATAATCCTCGTCCGGGTGGATGTTGTAGGGCTCGTTGTCGCCGATCGTCAGTTGCTCTTCCGAACTCAGGTCCCGGATCAGCGACTGCGCGAAAGCCTCGGCATCGCGATAGAGAATGCCCGCCTGCCACGGGCGCTGATTGCCGAAATAGACGGGGGTGAAACTGTGCACGCCAACGACAAACGGCCGTTCACCCCTTGTCTGCAGTAGATCAAGGCGCCGGGAAACGGCATCGGCGAAGGGCCTGAACAGCGTATCGATCCGCTGCTGTCGCTCCATCTCGCTCAGATCCCGGTTGGCCGGGATCTCCGTCGTTTCGCTCACTTCCGGAATGAAGGACGGCGCCGAAAGCGGACGGTTGCAGTCGATCACCAACCTTGAATAGTTGGTGAAGAACAACGGCGCGTCGAGGCTGAGGCTTAGATGCTGGGCGAGTGCCAAGGCCCCGATGTCCCAGGCGATATGGCGCTGGCGCTCGTGTTCGGGCAATCCCATGTCACCGAGTGCACGCGGCATGCGGTTGGACGCATGCTCGCACAAAAGCAGGAACGGCGATTTGCCGTCCGGGTTAAACACCGCATAGGGCGGCGGCTCGTCGATCGCCAGAAGCGGCTGGCGGGCGTCGTGCCTGCCGCGTCGGTCGTCGGGGCTCTTGATGGCCGTTGTCGAAGTCATGGGAGCCTATCCGTATCAGTAGACGGCCGCGTAGCGGGCGCAGAGTTCGTCGGGGGAGAGGCCGTCGACGATCTCGATTTCCTTGCGCTTCATCGCGACGTAGCAACCGAGGAAGTCCTTGGCGAACCAGCCGGTCACCACCTTGTCTTCGGCAAGCGTTTCGAGCGCTTCCGGCAGGCTTGCAGGCAGGCGGCGGATGCCGAGCTTCTTCTGGTCCGCGTCGGAAAAATCGGACGGGTCCGAGTTGATCAGCGGCGGCTGTTCGAGGCCAGCCCGGATACCTTCGAGGCCGGCCTTGAGCAGGACGGCCAGCGACAGATGCGGGCTCGCGCAGGCGTCGGCGGCGCGGTACTCCATGTTGAACTGCTTGGCCGGATTGCTGCCGGGCAGATCCAGCGTCGGGCAGATGCGGAGCGTCGCCTCGCGGTTCTTTTCGCCAAGGCAGGTATAGGCAGCGCTCCAATGGTGCGGAACGAGCCGCATGTAGGAGAGCACCGACGGGGCGGTGAAGGCGGTCAGCGCCGGGAGGTGGCGGATAACGCCGGCGGCGAAAGACCCGGCGACCTTCGACAGGCGACCCGGGCGCGACGCGTCGAAGGTGACAGGATTGCCGTCAAGATCGGTGAAGCTGACATGTAGGTGCACGCCGTTGCCCACGCCGTTGGCGCTCGTCTTCGGTGCGAAGCTTGCGTTCCAGCCGAAGAGGGCGGCCACTTCCTTGGTGATGGCGCGGATCGTGGCGCCACGGTCGGCAGCGGTCAGCGCATCCGCCGGGCGGCAGGTGATCTCGAACTGGTCCTTGCCATATTCGGGCAGGAACATTTCCGGCTCGGCGCCCGCCTCCTGCAGTGCCGTCATCAACAGCGGGCCGAAGGGTTCGGCACGGCGTTGCGCGCGCAGGCCGAAGGACGGCGCGTCGGGCCAGTCGACGCCGAGAAGCTGGAACTCCTGCTCGACGGCGGAGATGACTTTCAGCCCGGCCTCGCGCTCGAATTCCTCAAGCGTGCGCTTGAGCAAGCTGCGAACGCAGCACTCCCACGGGTCGCCTTTGAGGTCGGTGATATCGGAGTGATAGAAATGCAGCGGGGTGACGTCGGGCAGGCAGGTGACGCGCGCCTTGCTGGCGGGGTCGGCCATCAGCCTGAGGTCGCCGGCCGAGCCCCAGGGATTGTTTTCGGCGATCTGGTCGAAGGGTGTCAGCGCCAGATTGGCAGGCACCCAGCCGACGCCCTTGCGCAGATAGTCGTCGATCTGTGCAGCGGCAAAGCTGCGGCCGCGGGTGATGCCGGCGATGTCGGTGGTGACGAAGGTCGCGAGTTCCGTCAGTGCGGAATGAGCCTTGCCGTTGTTGGTCTCGGTCATGAATTCCCCTCTTGTCTCAAGATCTTCGGCAGCGGCTCAGGCTTGGCGCAGGCCCTGAAGGCGGTTGACGACGGTGTCGGTATCGGTGGTCCAGCAGTAGCCGGAATAGGCGCGAAGGGCGCCTTCGTGGCGCTCGGGGCTGTAGGTCGCACAGGCGTCGCTGACGACGGTGACGAGATAGCCGCGGTCGGCGGCGTCGCGCACCGCCATGTCGACGCACTGGTCGGTGATGACGCCGGCGATGATCAGATAGCGGGTGTTGAGGTTGCGCAGGATGTAGTCGATGTTGGTCGAGTTGAAGACGCCGGAAGAGGTTTTCGGCAGCACGATCTCGTTGTCGACAGGCGCCAGTTCGGGAATGACCTGGCCCTCGGGCGAGCCCTTCGGCACATGCATGTCGGAAAGCTTGTGGTCGAGCGAGCGGTCGCGGCCGTCAAGCGTCAGGCTCTCGATGATGGTGTGCAGCACTTCGCAGCCGGAACTGCGGGCCGCCTCGAGGATGCGGACCTGGTTGGGGATCACCGTCTGGCGCAGCCGCTTGTGATAGTAGCTGTCGGCGTCCTGCGGGTGGGTCGGATCGAGATTGGGTTCGCACCAGATGCGCTGCATGTCGACGAACAGCACGGACGTGCGGCCGCGCTCGTAGTCGCTGTCGCGCCTCAGCATGTCGTCACCGACCTTCACTGTAACGGCACTCATTCGGATTCTCCTCGGTTGTGGTCCTGGCCTTTCGGCAGATAGTCAGCGGCCGTCGTCGACGTTCGGGTTGAGAGCGTCTTCGGTGATGGCGTAGCCGCGGCGCAGCTCCTCCATCTTCTCGATGCGGGCGCGCGATTGGGTGGCGAGACGGGCCGTCAGCGCGGCGATCAGCGCTTCCGTCTGGGCGATCGCCGGCACCATCGTGTCGTAGGGCGAGACCGTATCGACCGGCGCCGTCAGCGTGACGGTGGCGAATTCGGCGATCGGCGAAAGCCACCGGTCGGTGAACAGCACGATCCGTGCGCCTTGTGCGGCCGCCTGCTTGGCGAAGCGAATGGTGTCGTTCTGGTAGCGGCGGTAATCGTAGACGAACAGCACGTCGCGTTTGCCGAGATCGACGAGCTGGTCGACCTGGTCGGCCTGGCTGCCGTTGATCCAGCGGGTGTCGCCGCGCAGCTGCTTCATATGCGACCAGAGCAGGCCGGCGAGAAAACCGCTGAACCGACCGCCGAGGCAATGCGCTCGTGCGCTCGTGTCTGCCGCCGCATCGACCGCCGCCTCGAAATCCTCCGACGGCAGCATCTGCATCGAAGCTTCGAGCGCATGGATGCTGGCGCGCAGGAAGTACTGGTAGAAGTTCTCCTGTTCCAGCGACGGCCGCCGCTCGTCGAGCATCGACAGCGGCGAACTCATGCGTTCCTGCACTTCGCCGAGCAGCGCCTTCTGAAACTCCGGATAGCCCTCGAAGCCAAGCTTGTTGGCGAAGCGCACCACGGTCGGATTGCTGACCCCCGCCGACGAAGCCAGATAGGCAACGGTATTCAATCCCGCTGCCGGATAGTTCGACAGGAGCTGCCGCACGATCTTCAGTTCCGATCGTGTGAAAGTAATAGCCCCGTCTGTCAGTCGATCCCGGATTGCCACGATTTCCGCCTCCCAAAAATGATGGCTTGAACCCCGATTTCTAATTTTTGTTACATAATTGCTAGCAGAGAATGTTTTTTGAAACAAGATTGACATTTGATCGCGATGGGATAACTTTCATTACGGGAACTGGCCCGAGCCAAAAACAAAGGCGGGCCGACAATTCGGGGGAATGCAGATGGTCCGCGTCAGGCGAGAAACCGTCGTCGGTATCCTTTTAACGTCGTTGCCGCTGCTGGTGGCCGCTGCCGTCGCTTCGCTGGTTTTTCCGGGGAGCGGTGAGCGCCTCGTGACGCTGTTCATGATCAACGTGATCGCAGTGCTCGGCATCGGCATGTATGCTGGCAATTCGGGCATCGTTTCCTTCGGCCATGTCGGCTTCATGGCGATCGGCGCCTATGCGTCCGGCCTTCTCACCATCAACCCGATCGTCCAGAAGACGGCGCTGCCGCACCTGCCGGAATGGCTCGCCGGCATCGGCATGTCGTTCCTGCCGGCGCTTGCCGTGGCGCTGGTGGTCGTGGCGCTAGTCGCGGTGCTGATCGGAATACCCGTCGCGCGCCTTGCCGGTTCATCGGCTTCGATCGCGACGCTCGGCTTTCTCGTGATCGTCCATGTCGTGTTGGTCGCCTCGACCGATATCACCCGCGGCAGCCAGACCTTCTTCGGCATCCCGCGCGCGGTCAATCTGTGGGTGGCGTTGCCTTTTGCGGTGGCCGCCATCGCCATCGCCCGTCTCTACCGGGATTCGAGCGCGGGGCTGAAGTTGAGGGCCTCACGTGAGGACGAGATCGCCTCGACCGCCGTCGGCGTCAATGTCAGGCTTCATCGGTTTGTCGGCTGGGTCCTCGGCGCCATTCTGGCAGGGGCGGCGGGCGCGTTGCTGGCGCATTTCCTCGGCGCCTTCTCGCCCAAGGACTTCTATTTCAACCTGACCTTCGTGCTGCTCGCCATGCTGATCCTCGGTGGCGTCACCACCGTTTCGGGTGCGGTCGGCGGAACGGCCGTGATCATGCTGATCGTCGAGCTTCTGCGCAAACTCGAAGGCGGTGTCGACCTCGGCTTCGTCACGCTTCCGACCGTCTTCGGTCTCACGGATATCGGCATCGGCGTTGCGATCCTGGTGGTGATGTATCGGCTCCAGGACGGGATCTTCGGGGTCCGCGAGCTGGATGAGCGTCTTGCCTGGTTGAAGCGCTTTGCCGCAAAGCCTGCGACAGCCTCCGACAGCGCGCAAAAAATTGCTCCGGTCCCACCGGGCGGAACACTCAAGGTCGAAAATCTCGGCAAGAAATTCGCCGGACTTGTGGCGCTGGAAAACGCCAATTTCGAGATCAAGCCGGGTCTCGTGACCGGTCTCATCGGCCCGAATGGGGCCGGCAAGTCGACGCTGATCAACAGCGTCTCCGGCGTCGTTCCGCCGTCGAGTGGCCGCGTGCTGATCGACGGCAAAGATATCGCATCGCTGTCGGTTCACGCGGTTCCTGTCGCCGGCCTCGCGCGCACCTTCCAGAACATCCGCCTGTTCAAGAACCTGACCGTGCTCGAAAACGTCACGGTGGCGGCGAGTGCTTTGAAGGGCAATGGCGAGGACCCGATGGAAAGCGCCCGGCTGGTGCTTTCAGAGGTTGGGCTCGACGGCTTTTCCGACCAGCTTGCCGGAACACTTTCCTATGGCGCGCAACGCCGTCTCGAGATCGCCCGCGCACTGGCCTTGAGGCCGCGCTACCTGCTGCTCGACGAGCCGGCGGCCGGCATGAACCCTGCCGAAACGCAGGAACTGATGCACGTGCTCGACCGCATCCGCACGAAGTACCGCCTCGGCCTGCTCGTCGTCGAGCATGACCTGAAGCTGATCATGCGGCTCTGCGATATCGTCGTCGTCCTCAACAAGGGCCAGCAGATCGCCATCGGCACACCGGCGGAGATCCAGGCCAACCCGGCTGTGATCGAAGCCTATATCGGCCGTCGCCGTTCGTCAGCGCAGGCGCAGCATGAGGTTGTCGAGGCCACCGGTCTCCGGCCGGGCACAGGCAGCCTTCACAATCCAGCTTGATCAGCAAACGAAATCAGAAAGAGGGAGCTTACCGATGAAATCGAATCTCAGGGCACTGTGCCTCACCACCATCCTTAGCGGCTTCGCGCTGTCGCCGCTGCCGGCATTTGCCGAAGATTTGGTCATCGGTCTTGCCACCGCCCAAACCGGCGGCCTTGCTCCCTATGACCAGCCGTCGCTGAAGGGCCTGGAAATGGCCGTCGAGGAAATCAACGCGGCTGGCGGCGCTGCCGGCAAGTTCCCGATCAAGCTGGTGGCCAAGGACACGCGCTCGGACGCTGCCCAGACGGCACTGGTGGCGCAGGAACTGGTTGATCAGGGCGTCAAGATCATGATCACGCCTTGCGATGCCGATCCGTCGATCGCCGCCGGCCAGGTGACGCAGGCGGCGCAAATCCCTGCCTTCTCGTTCTGTGCGACCACCCCGACCATGCCGCTTGCTGTCGGCGACTACATGTTCGGCAACTATCCCGCCGACAACGTCCAGGCCGCAGTGCTCGCAGCCTACGCCGTCGAGAAGGGCTACAAGAAGGCTTACATCCTCAAGTCTCCCGATAGCGCCTATACGCTGAAGCTTCCGGAATATTTCGGCGAAGCCTTCAAGGCCAAGGGCGGCGAGCTTCTGGGCGAAGGCACCTTCAGCATGGGCCAGCAGGATTTCGGCGCCGAAGTCACCAAGATCAAGGCGATGAATCCGGCACCCGACGTCATCATGACGGCTGCCTACGAGCCCGATTTTCCGGCCTTCATCCGCCAGCTGCGCGGCGCCGGCGTCACCATTCCGATCCTCGGCAGCGACGGCATCGATTCGCCGACGACATTCGGACTTGGCGCCACCGTCGACGGCGTGGTCTTCACCACGGCCGGGTTTGCCAGTGAGGGCAGCCCGCTCGCCGACTTCAACGTGAAGTACAAGGAGAAGTTCGGTCAGGTGCCGGATACGGTCTACATTGCCAACGGCTACGACCTCGGCAAGGTCATCGACGCTGCCGTGACCGAAGCCAACAGCATCGACCCGGTCGCCATCCGCAACGCCATCGCCTCGCTCGAAAACGTCCAGGGTGTCACCGGCCCGATCAGCTACGCCGGCACGCAAGGCATGCCATTGCGTTCGGTCTCGCTGGTTCGCATCGGAGGTGGCAACCGCGAGCTGATCAGCCAGGGCGTTCCCGCCGCGGCCGACATTCCGGCCCCCTGAGCCGCCACCACTTGCGATCTTCGGCGTCGCGCCGGAGATCGTTCGGCCGCCTGCAGGGCCGTCTCGCAATCCATGGCAAGGACTTTGCCCCGATGATGCACAGTGAAATTCCCGCTCAGAAGCCCCTGCTCGAAGTGAGCGGCCTCAAGGTTGCCTATGGTGCCGTCGAGGCGCTGAAGGGGGTCGATCTCACCGTCAACAAAGGGCAGATCGTCACGCTGCTCGGCGCCAACGGCGCCGGCAAGAGCTCGACGCTGAATGCGCTGATGGGCCTGGCGGCAAAGAAGGCGGGGCGGGTGTCGTTCAATGGCCAGGACATTTCCGGCCTGCCGCCGGAACAGATCGTCAGGCTCGGCATGACGCTGACGCCGGAAGGCCGGCGCATCTTTCCAAGCCTGACGGTGGACGAACACCTGCTGCTTGGCGGCGCCATGCACAAGGCGCGCGGGGTGATATCCGACGTGCGCGAGGACATGCTGTCGCGTTTCCCGATCCTGAAAGAACGTCTTAGCCAGAAAGCCGGTTCGCTGTCCGGTGGCGAGCAGCAGATGCTGGCGATCGCCCGTTCGATGATGTCGTCGCCCGACCTTTTGCTGCTCGACGAGCCTTCGCTCGGGCTGGCGCCGCAGGTGGTCGACCTGATCTTCGACCTGATCGCCGGTCTGCGCCAGAAGGGCCTGACGATCCTGCTCGTCGAGCAGAACGTAGCACTTTCGCTCGAAATCGCCGACGCGGGCTATGTCATGGCGAACGGGCGCATCGTGCTCTCCGGCACTGCCGCCGAACTTCGCAATTCAACTGAAATCCAGGGTGCCTATCTCGGCGCTTGAGGCCGGGGGCAAAGAGGTCACAACGATGGACATGTTCCTGCAGCAGCTGGTCAACGCGCTGAGCCTCGGCGGCACCTATGCGCTTCTCGCGCTTGGGCTCGCGGTCGTCTTCTCGATCATGGGGCTGATCAATTTCGCCCATGGCGAACTGATGACGGCGGCGGGCTACGGGCTGTGCTTCGCCCTTCTGCTGGGCGTGCCCTTTCCGCTCGCCATCTTCGGCGCGCTGATGATCGCGGTGGCGCTTGCCATGTTGATGGAGCGCATCGCCTTTCGGCCGGTGCGGGGCGCGAGCGGCACGACGCTGCTTCTCACCAGCTTTGCCGTCAGCGCCATCCTGCGCGTCATCTTCCAGAACTTCATTTCGGCGCGGCCGAAGCCGGTGCCGATGCCGGAGAGCTTTTCCGGGACGATCGAGATCGGTGGCCTTCACCTCGGCCTGATCCAAGGCACATCGATCCTGGTCACGGTCATCATGCTCGTCGGGCTCAACCTCTTCCTGCGCACCACCGTTCTCGGCCGGGCGATGCGTGCGGCTTCGGAGGATTTCGCCATCGTCCGGCTGATGGGTATTCGCGCCAATGCCGTGGTTGCGACCGCCTTTGCCATTTCGGGACTGCTCGCGGGCGTCGCGGGCATTCTCTGGGTGGCGCAGCGCGGCAGCGTCGATCCGCTGATGGGCTTCCTGCCGGTCTTGAAGGCCTTCATCGCCGCGATCATTGGCGGGCTCGGCAGCCTCTCCGGCGCCGTTGCCGGCGGCTTCCTGCTCGGCTTCATCGAGGTGTTCCTGCAGGCCTATCTGCCGGAAAGCCTGCTCAGCTACCGCGATGCCTTCACCATCCTGCTCGTCATCGGCGTGCTTCTCTTCGCGCCGCAGGGGCTGCTTGCGCGCAAGACGATCGTCAAACTCTGAAGGGTTGCGCCCCACCTGTCGGTTGACCAGAAAAAACGCTCCGGCGTCGGAAATGTCAGACGGTGACAGATCCTGCTGTTTGACGAAAGGGGCATCCCCACGCCCTCATTCCGGCCTTGTGCCGGAATCCAGCGATCCGACGTCGGTCGGGTCAGAGGACTTTTCAGCCCAAGGACTTGGGCTGGCTGGATCCCTGTGACAGGCACAGGGATGAGGGAAGTCTTCGCTGGTGTCGGGATTTCCCGATCTGCTATGACGAGGCCTGACTTGTCGACTGTCCGCTGTCCATCATCGCCGTACGTTTTGTCGGAACCTCCAGATCCCCCTTGGGAAAGCTGCCACAAGCGGCGTTGCGCAACGCCTCGCTCCGAGCAGACAGACAGAATGCAACCGCCCCTTGTCAAACGCCAGAAGCGAAAAACGCCGCGGTGAGGGCCGCGGCGCATGGTTGGTTGGTCTATTTATTGGCGCAATTCCGGAGGGAAGACCTTCTCCGGATTTGCCTGCGATCAGCGCGCCGGCGGCGCGTACATCAGGCCGCCCTGGCTCCACAGCTTGTTGAGGCCGCGGTCGATCTTGAGCGCACTGTCCTTGCCCAGGTGCTTTTCGAAGACCTCGCCATAGTTGCCGACGGCGGAGATCGCCTGGAAGGCCCATGTCGGGCCGAGGCCCAGCGCCTTGCCGGCTTCGTTGTCGATGCCCAGGAACCGCTTCTGGCCGACCGTGCCGCTTTCCTGCATCTTGGCCGCGTTCTCCTTGGTGATACCAAGTTCTTCGGCCTCGATCATCGCGAACAATGTCCAGCGAACGACCTTGAACCACTGCTCGTCGCCCTGGCGCACGGCCGGTCCGAGCGGCTCCTTGGAGATGACTTCCGGCAACACGACGAAGCGGTCCGGGTCGTTCAGCGTCAGGCGCTGGGCGTAGAGCGCCGAGGCGTCGGTCGAATAGACGTCGCAGCGCGCCGTGTTGAAGGCCTGGATCGTCTGGTCGGGCTTTTCGAAAGCGATGACCTGGTACTGGATGTTGTTGGAGCTGAAGTAGTCGGCCATGTTCTGCTCGGTGGTCGTGCCGGTTTCCGTGCAGACGGAGGCGCCCGAGAGTTCCTTGACGCTCTTCACGCCGAGGTCGTTGCGCACCATGAAGGCCTGGCCGTCATAGTAGTTGACGCCGACGAAGCTCATGCCGAGATCGCTGTCGCGCGACAGCGTCCAGGTGGTCTGGCGCGAAAGCAGATCGACTTCGCCCGACTGCAGCGCGGTGAAGCGCTCCTTGGTCGAGAGCGGCACGTATTTCACCTTGTCCGGGTTGCCGAGCGTGGCCGCAGCGACCGCGCGGCAGAAGTCGATGTCGAAGCCGCTCCACTCGCCCTTGTCGTTCGGCGCGGAAAAGCCGAGCACGCCCTGGCTGACGCCGCAGCGAAGTTCGCCGCGTTCCTTGACGACATCAAGCGTGGCGGCGCTGGCTGCCGTTCCGGCGAGAAACGCCGCACTCGCAAGTGCTAGAATTCCAAGTTTCATTGTCCTGTTCTCCTCTTGTTATGCAGTTTTAAAGGCACGCGTCTTCGCTGCCGGGGCACGTGCGCGTCCCGGCCAACTGGCTATCGTTTCGGCGGTATCGAGCCCGGTCTTAACCGAGCTTCCTGCTCACATCCGCAAAGGTCTCTTCGAGGACGGCGAGCAGATGATCGGCGTCGCGTTTCGAGAAGATCATCGGCGGACGCATCTTCAAGACGTTGTCATGTGGCCCTTCGGTGCCCATCAACACGCCGCGCTGGCGGGCGCCGTTGGAAACGGCCCGGGCAAATTCGGTGGCGGGTGCCTTGGTATTGCGGTCGCTGACCAGTTCGATGCCAAGGAACAGCCCCATGCCGCGGACGTCGCCGATCACCTCGTAACGCGCCTGCATCGCCCGGAAGGAGCCGATGAGGTAGTTGCCGATAGCAAGTGCGTTGCCGCGCAGGTCCTGCCCCTCGATGACGTCGAGCACGGCAAGGCCGACGGCGCAGGAAACCGGGTTTCCGCCGAAGGTGTTGAAGTACTCCATGCCGTTGTTGAAGCTGTCGGTGACCTCGCGGGTGGTGACGACGGCGGCCAGCGGATGGCCGTCGCCGATCGGCTTGCCCATGGTGACGATGTCGGGAACGATCCCTTGAGTCTCGAACGCCCACCAGTGGCTGCCGACACGGCCGAAGCCGACCTGAACCTCATCGGCGACGCAGACGCCGCCGGCTTCGCGCACCAGGCGATAGACTTCCTTCAAGTAGCCTTCGGGCAGGAACACCTGGCCGGCAACGCTCGGGATCGATTCCGCGATGAAGAAGCCGAGGCCTTCGCCCTTTGCCTGCATGGCCGCGATCTGCTCTGCGACGCTTTCGGCAAAGCGCTTGCCGTGTTCTTCTGCCGGCCAATCGGCGGGCGCGCGATAGCTGTCGGGAACGGCAGCGACATGGACATGCGGTTTCGGGCCCTTGCCGCCTTTGCGACGGAATTTGTAGGGGCTGATGTCGATCAGCTCCTGCGTGGTGCCGTGATAGGACCAGTCGAGCGTGATGGCGTTTTCACGGCCCGTATGCGCGCGCATCATGCGCAGCGCCAGGCTGTTTGCCTCCGAGCCGCTGTTGACGAAACCGGCGACTGTCAGTTCTTTCGGCAGCGTCGCGGTCAGCCGTTCCGCATAGGCGACAATATTGTCGTGCAGATAGCGCGTGTTGGTGTTGAGGATCGCCGCCTGCTTCGTCATCGCCTCGACGACCGCGGGATGGGCGTGGCCGATGTGGCAGACATTGTTGAAGCAGTCGAGATAGGCGCGGCCACTGTCGTCGATCAGCCAGACGCCTTCGCCGCGCACGAACTTGATCGGCTTTTCGTAGGAGATCGACAGGTTCGGCAGCAGCAGTTCCTTGCGCAGCTTGACGATCTCGTCATGCGCACGACCGCTCTTTGCGTAAAACTCCTCGGCAATGCCGGCGAAGGTGCGCGCATCGGGGAAGAGCTCGGCCCAGACGTCGAGATATTGCGGTTCGCCGACGCCGAGGATTTCGGTCGCCGAAAGGTTTGCGTCGATGGAAAGCTGCAAATGCAGGTGCGGCGCCCAGCCGCCGTTTTCCATCGGAGCACCCATTTCGCCGACGAGCGCACCGGCTTCGAGCCGGTCGCCAGCCTTGATCCGGCCCATTGTCTCGTGCGCCAGATGACCCCAGAGCGACACGAAGGGCGGGCAGCCCTCGGGTTCGTGGCGAAGCGCAATCAGGCAGCCGTAACCAAGCGGGTCCGCCTCGATCTCGACGCTGACGACGGTGGCGGCGATCGGTGTGAACACCTTGGTGCCGGCTGCCATGAACAGGTCGAGCCCGAGATGGCAGGTGCGGCGGGTGTTCTCGACCAGCCGTGAGACGAACATTTCGCCGGCATAGACGGTGCGCGCCTCACCCCAGGGGCCGATGCCGAGATCGACGCCGTTTTCGCGGCAATAGTCTTCCCAGATCGCCTGGGCCTCATCCGGCTGTTCACCGGCGGATTTCACCGTCATCGGATGATCAGGGTCGCCGTAGGGCACGAGCGCTGCTGGGTAGGTCGCGGCCGGGCGTTCGAGCAGCGGCGCGAGCGCCTTGCGGTTTTCGCTAATCCAGGCGGTAACGCCGCGCGTTCCCGGAGCTGCCTCGAAGCCGCAGGCCTTGCGCAGGATCGCGGTGGCAAAGCGCGGGTTCATCCGGTCGAGTTTGCGCAAGAGCGTCCAGGCTGGCCTTTCGCTGATGGCAAGGTAAGGATTGTCGGTCGTGTGGGCGCGGCGCGAGGCCGAGATCGTCACCGAGGTGACGAGCCGCATGGCGATGAGGTCGAAGAGAAGATCGACTTCCTCTTCGAGCAGCGGATATTCCGCGTGGAAGCCGCGGGCGATGGCGGCGGTGGCGCCGATCGGGTCGGGATGGTCGAGACCGGCATAGGCGGCGGCAATGGCGACTTCGGCAATGACGGGCGCATAGAGTGCGTCGCCGAAATCGATCAGCCCGGAGATGCGGTCATGATCTGATTTGTCGACCAGTACGTTCCAGTCGTTGGCGTCGTTGTGGATGACAGCCGACCGCAGTGTCGCCAGCCTCGGCTCCACCGACTTTGCAAAGCGGACAAGGAAACGCTCCAGCAATGCGCGGTCATCCGGCTCGGTTACATGGTTCAGCCTGTCCCTGGAACGGCCGGCCTTGCGAATGTCCCAGTCGAGGTCGCGCAACGCACCCGGATGCATGAAGCCTTTCAGCGAGGCGTCGAAGCGGCCGAGCATCTGGCCGAGCGACTGGAGCGCACTGGTGCTGCGGCCGGTTTCGGCGAGCGGGTTGCCCGAGACCCAGCTGACGAGGCGCAGCCTGTGGCTGACGCCGTGCTGGCTGGTGGTTCCGGCAAGGCTGGTGCCGGCCAATGTCGGCTTGATGTGCGGCACCGGCAATTCGGCGGCAAAGGTTCCGACATGGCTGAGCAGCGCCGTCTGGAAGTCGCTCTCGACCTCGGGCTCGGCGGCATTGACGACCTTCAGGATATAGGTGGCGCCGTCGGCGGCCTCGACCTTGAAGTTCTGGTCGCGTTCGCTGGCCAGCAGCGACAGCGTGCCGGAAAGGCCGTAATGCTGCTTCAGCAGTGCTGACGCAGCGTCGATAGAAAAGTCTGGTGTCGTCTTCAGCATGTCGTTCATGGGAACCCTCGTCTTGAGAGGCAGAGTTGCACGAGCGGCCGACGCATGCATCCGGCATTATGCCGGTTGCACCGACATTATGTTTATAATAACCGTCATCTTGTCGGCGCGCTCGGAGGCGGAAATCATGCAGGACATCGACGCGATCGACCGGACGATCCTCAGCATCCTGTCGCGGGAGGCGCGCATCCCGATGAAGTCGCTGGCGGGCAGGATCGGGCTTTCCCGAAGTGCGACGACGGAGCGCGTCACCCGCCTGGAAAAGGCGGGCATCATTCGCGGCTACCGCGCCGATATCGGCCAGCTGGAGGAGGGGCAGATCCAGGCCTTCCTGCTCGTCACGCTGCAGCGTACGCCGTCGATCGGCGTGCTTGACCGGCTCGCCGGCTTTTCTTCCGTGCGCAAGGTTTCCTCCGTCAGCGGCCAGCTCGATCTGGTCGTCGAGGTCGAGGTCGGCTCCATCAACGCGCTGAATGAACTGCGCAACGAAGTGGCGACCATGGACAACGTCGAGGATCTGACGACGTCGATCGTGCTCAGGCGGGATATCGAGCGTAGCTGATATTCCCGGGGATATCGAAAGAACCTGAGGCGTATCACCCCTCGCTCAGCATCTCCGCCTCGCCGGAGAAGCGCTCGACCAACGTACGGCGCACGCGGCCGATGTCGCGCAACGGCGGCTCGCCGAAGTGGCGGGCATATTCGCGACTGAATTGCGACTGGCTCTCGTAGCCGACCTGATGGCCGGCATCTCCGGCATCGAGACTTTCTTCCAGCATCAGCCGCCGCGCCTCCTGCAGCCGCAACTGCTTCTGGTACTGCAGCGGGCTCATTGCGGTGATCGCCTTGAAATGGTGGTGCAGCGACGAAACGCTCATCGAGACCCGGCTCGCTAGGTCGTCGATGCGCAGCGGCCGGGAATAGTGCTCCTTCAGCCAGGCGACGGCGCGGCCGACCTGATGCGGCTGGCTTTCGACTGTTGCCATCTGGCGAAGCCGGTGGCCGTGCGGGCCGGTCACCAGGCGATACAGAATTTCCTGCTCGACCAGCGGCAGCAGTGCGGGAATATCGTCGGGCCGGTCGAGTAGCCGCAAGAGCCTGAGTGCTGCATCTTCGAGGTCAGGTGTGATCTTGCTGACCGTCATGCCGCGCGGCGAGGCGGAGGCCGGCATATGCCCCTGCGCCAGAAAGTCGAGCAATGCCGGAATCTTGGCCGTATCGATCTGGAAGGCGAAGCTGAGATAAGGCTCGTCGGCCGAAGCCTTGCAGACCTGCGACAACACCGGCAGGTCGATCGACGTCAGCAGATAATCGGAAGCGCCATAGATCAGCGTCTCGTCGCCGAGTACCACGCGCTTGGCGCCCTGGACGATGATCGCAAGGCTCGGCTTGTAGGCCGCGCAATTGACGGGTGCGTCGCCGGAATGGCGATGAATGCTCAAACCTGGGATTGCGGTCTGGTGGTCGCCGTCCTTCCCGGTGATCCGGGCAATGACGTCGATCATGTCCTGTCTGGCAGTCTGTCGCGTGGCTGTCATATTCTGTGGTCTTTCCAGCGGCTTAGCATTGTGTGCGGCAATGCTCAGATAAGGCTTCGAAGCGCTATTGCCATCATATATTTTTCATTCTTGCAGGATCGGGCAAAAACTTTGCAGGATCGCGATAACGCTTTTGCCGATCGCGAACGCATAGTCCCTGCCTGCGATCTGCCGGTAACGCTCCGGTCATTTCGCATCTCCCAAAATTGAAGGACAGACTGATGGCCATTGCAAGAGGATATGCGGCGACCGACGCGTCGAAACCGCTGACGCCCTTCACCTTCGAACGTCGCGAGCCGCGCGACAACGACGTGGTGATCGACATCAAATATTGCGGCGTCTGCCACTCCGACATTCACCAGGCACGCAACGAATGGGGCAACTCGGCCTTCCCGATGGTCCCCGGCCACGAGATCGTCGGCATCGTCACCGCCGTCGGCTCCAAGGTCACCAAATTCAAGGTGGGTGACCGCGCCGGCGTCGGCTGCTTCGTCGATTCGTGCACCACCTGCGCGACACGCGACGTCGATCTGGAGCATTACATGCCAGGTCTGGTGGTGACCTATAACGGCGTCGAGGCCGACGGCAAGACAGCGACGCAGGGTGGCTACTCCGACAGCATCGTCGTCAAGGAAGGCTATGTCCTGTCGATCCCGGAAAACCTGCCGCTCGACGCGGCGGCACCGCTTTTGTGTGCCGGCATCACGCTCTATTCGCCGCTTCGTCACTGGAAGGCCGGTCCCGGCAAGAAGGTCGCGATCGTCGGCATGGGCGGTCTCGGCCATATGGGCGTCAAGATCGCCCACGCCATGGGCGCGGAGGTGACGGTGCTCAGCCAAAGCCTGTCGAAGAAGGAAGACGGGCTGAAGCTCGGTGCCGACCACTACTTCGCCACCAACGATCCGGAAACCTTCAAGACGCTTCAGGGCCAGTTCGACCTGATCATCTGCACGGTCGCAGCCGAGATCGACTGGAACGCCTATCTCAACCTGTTGAAGGTCGACGGCGATTTCGTGCTGGTCGGTATTCCGGAAAATGCCGTGCCGGTCCATGCCTTCGCGCTGGTTCCGGCCCGCCGCAGCATTTCCGGCTCGATGATCGGTTCGATCAAGGAAACCCAGGAAATGCTCGACTTCTGCGGCGCCCACAACATCGTCTCGGAGATCGAAACGATCAAGATCCAGGAGATCAACGAAGCCTACGAGCGTGTCGTCAAGAGCGACGTCCGCTACCGCTTCGTCATCGACATGGCGTCGCTCGACGCGGCGTAAGCGCGGGTTCAGGGGTGCCGTACTAAAGTGCTTGCCCCGGGATCCCATCGGCTCCCGGGGTCATTCTTATTTGGTCTCAGACGAGCGGCAGTGGCCCGTCGTTCTTGATCTCTTCCATGACAGCATAGGTGCGGGTTTCCTTGACGCCCGGCAGCGTCCACAGCACCTGGCCAAGGAAATTGCGGTAGGCCGCCATGTCCTCGAAGCGGGTCTTGACGAGATAGTCGAAGCCGCCGGCGACCATGTGACATTCGAGAACCGCCGGCGCCTGCTTGATCGCGATCGCGAACTGATCGAACACGTCGGGCGTCGTCTTGTCGAGCATGACCTCGATGAAGACGAGCAGGCCGAAGCCGAGCTTCTGCGGATCGAGACGGGCGCCGAAGCCCGAAACATACCCTTCCTTCAACAGCCGGCGCAGTCTTTCGCTTGTTGCCGTCGGTGACAGGCCGATGCGATCGGCAAGCTCCAGATTGGTGATCCGGCCATCCGCCTGCAGGATGTTGAGAATTCTACGGTCTATCTTGTCGATCTGATGCATCGTGCCGCCTCCCGCTCGCGCCTCAGGCGGCAAGTCGCGTTTCCGCGAGTTTCACCCAATAGGAAATCCCGTGCGGGATCGCTTCGTCGTTGAAGTCATAGCCCGGGTGGTGCAGCCCGGCGGTGTCGCCGTTGCCCATGAAAATGAAGGCCCCCGGGCGGGCGAGCAGCATGTAGGAGAAATCCTCGCCGCCCATCATCGGATCGAGCGACGGCCTGATATTGCCTTCGCCGGCAATTTCCGCCGCTGCCTTCAGCGCGTAGCCCGTCTCGTCCTCATGGTTGACGGTCACCGGATAGTTGCGGCTGTACCAGACATCGACGGTTGCGCCATAGACGTCGGCGATGCCTTCGGCGATCAGCCGGATGCGGGTCTCGCCGATATCGCGCACTTCGGGCTTCAGGGTGCGCACGGTGCCGCCGAGCACCGCCTCCTCCGGGATGACGTTGTGGGCAAAGCCGGCGTTGAATTTGGTGACCGAGACCACGACGGAAGCGAGCGGATCGACCGTTCTCGACGCGATTGTCTGCAATGCAGTGACGATCTGCGTGCCGATGACGATCGGGTCGATCGTCTTGTGCGGCTGGGCCGCATGGCCGCCACGGCCCTTGATGGTGATGGTGAACTCGTCGGTCGAGGCCATGATCGCGCCGACGCGGCTGCCGAAATGCCCGACGGGCATGCCAGGCATATTGTGCATGCCGTAGACTTCGGCGATGTCGAAGCGCTCCATCATGCCGTCCTTGACCATCTCGTTGCCGCCGCCGCCGCCTTCTTCTGCCGGCTGGAAGATGACCGCGACGCTGCCAGCGAAGTTGCGGGTCTCGGCCAGATATTTGGCCGCGCCGAGCAGCATGGCGGTGTGGCCGTCATGGCCGCAGGCGTGCATCTTGCCGGAAGTTTCCGACGCCCAGGACTTGCCTGATGTCTCGGTGATCGGCAGCGCATCCATGTCGGCGCGCAGGCCGATGGTGCGGCCAGCACCGAGATTGCCCTTGATCAGGCCGACGACGCCGGTCCGACCAAGGCCGGTCACGATTTCGTCAACGCCGAACTCCTTCAGTTTCATTTCGACGAAGGCTGCCGTATTTTCCACCGCGAACAGGAGCTCGGGGTTCTTGTGCAGATGACGCCGCCATTCGGTGACTTCGTTTTGCAGTTCGGCGGCGCGGTTGAGAATCGGCATGAGTTGAGTCCTGTCGGTCTGTTCGATCACATCTATCTGCGGTGGATTGGCGCAGCAGCCAACGAATGGGCTTTGCCATCTCCTCGCCATATAGGCTAAATAGCCGGACGAGACGAGGCAACAGCGGAATTTCGAGGACTATGGTGGTGACAGCAGGATTTTTCATGCGAGGCAAGGCAAGAGCAGTGGGTATCGTGGCCGGTGCCTGCGCGAGCCTTCTCATGGCTATGCCGGCGGTTGCCAATCCGCGGCTCGTCGTCGACGTCAATACGTTGAAGGTTTACGAGCATCAGGACATCTTCCAGAAATGGTATCCGGCGTCGCTGACCAAGCTGATGACGGCCTATACCACCTTCCGGGCGATCAAGTCGGGACAGTTGGCGCTGACAAGCCCTGTGGTGATGACCAAGAACGCCGCTTCGGAGCCGCCGAGCAAGATGTTCTACAAGCCCGGCCAGGCGATGACGCTCGACAGCGCGCTGAAGATGATGCTGGTGAAGTCGGCGAACGACGTGGCCGTGGCGATCGCCGAAACCGTTGGCGGTTCCGAGCCCGCCTTCATCGACAGGATGAATTCCGAAGCGCGCCGCATCGGCATGACGTCGTCGCATTTCATCAATGCCAACGGCCTGCCGGGGCCCGGCCAGTACACCACCGCGCGCGACCTTGCCGTGCTGGCGATCACGCTGAAGCGCGAGTTTCCCGAATACGCGTCCTATTTCTCGCTGGAAGGGTTCACCACCGGCAAGAAGGACTATGCGAACTACAACATGCTGATCGGCCGGTTCGAAGGCGCTGACGGCATGAAGACCGGTTTCATCTGCGCGTCCGGTTTCAACCAGGTCTCCTCGGCGACGCGTGATGGCCGCAGCGTCGTTTCCGTCGTGCTTGGCGAAGACAGCCTCGGCGCCCGTGCCGACGAATCCGCGCGCCTGCTGCAGACGGCGCTGACGACATCGGGAACAGCCAAGCCGTCGCTGGTACAGATCGCGCCTTATGGTGAAACGCGCGACCTGGTTGCCGATGTCAGCAAGCAGATCTGCTCGAAAGCGGCAGCCAAGGTGCGCAGCGAAGGGCGTGACGAAGCCGGGCGGCAGAAGCTGCTCTCGCCGTTCATCCACGAGATCGGCCGTCCGCTGAAGCTGGCCTTTGCCGGCCTCATCCCCGGCAGCGGCGACAAGCTGGCCAAGGTGGGCGCCGATCCGGCTGGCCAGGGCGATGTCGCCAATGTGCCGATCCCGGTGCCGCGGCCGAGCCTCTGATCGGAGTTTCCAATGGTTAGCCCACTGCCGGCCGTGCCGGTTTCGATCCTGACCGGTTTTCTCGGTGCGGGCAAAACGACGCTGCTGAACCGGCTTCTGAAGGACCCGGATCTCTCGGATACGGCCGTCATCATCAACGAATTCGGCGATGTCTCCATCGACCACCTGTTGGTGGAAGCCTCAAGCGACGGCGTCATCGAGCTTTCCGACGGCTGCCTGTGCTGCACGGTGCGCGGCGAGCTGGTGGATACGCTTGCCGACCTCATGGACCGGATGCAGACCGGCCGGATCAAGCCGCTGAAGCGCGTCGTCATCGAGACGACCGGACTTGCCGACCCGGCGCCGGTGCTGCAATCGGTGATCGGCAACCCGGTGATTGCCCAGAGTTTTCGTCTCGATGGCGTGGTGACTGTGGTGGATGCGGTCAACGGGCTGCAGACGCTTGCCAACCACGAGGAAGCTCTGAAGCAGGTCGCGGTCGCCGATCGCATCGTCATCAGCAAGGCGGACCTTGCCGACCAGGCACAATTGGACGAGTTACGGTTGCGACTGCGGGCGCTCAATCCGCGCGCGCCGTTCATTGATGGCGACAGTCCCGAAGCAGGGCGGGGCGCGCTCTTTGCCTGCGGCCTTTACGACCCGGCGTCGAAGATCGCCGATGTCGGCCGCTGGCTGCAGGACGAAGCCGATCATGGGCATCATCTCCACGATCAGCATCATCATGACGGCGACCACGGCCACCATCGCGATCATGATCACCACCACCACCACCACCACCACCATCATCACGATGCGACGCGCCACGGGGCGGACATCCGTTCGTTCAGCATCGTGCATGACAGGCCGATCGAGCCGATGGCGCTCGACATGTTCATCGATCTATTGCGCTCGGCCCATGGCGAGAAGCTGTTGCGGATGAAGGCGATTGTCGCAGTCTCCGACAATCCGGAGCGGCCGTTGGTCCTGCATGGCGTGCAGAATGTCTTTCACACGCCGGAGCGGCTGTCCGTCTGGCCGGATCCGGCTGATCGGCGCACGCGTATGGTGCTGATCACCAAGGGGTTGAGCGAAGCATTCGTGCGCGACCTTTTCGATGCCTTTACGGGCAAGCCACGCATTGATCGTCCCGACGCGCAGGCGCTTTCCGATAATCCTCTCGTGGTGCCTGGAATGAAATTCTAGAATTGTTTGCGTGACGCCGGCCGTCTTTTGCTGCAAATGGCGCGGGAAACGGTTAAAATCTGTAGTACTTTCGGGTGATGTTTCAGCAGGCGCATAAACATTTTTGGGCTAATATTTTGGCTTTACTTCTAACTTGCCGAAACCGCTCTGAGAATGGCGATGTTTGTGCCATGGACGCGTGGATTCACCAATCAACACGCGGTGTCAGATCTATAACTGCCTGTAAAGATTGAAGTCAACGAACCTTTGTCCGGTTTTTCCCATACGGTGCTTGTCGGCCTCTTAAATCAAAAAGGGCGAGTATTTGCGCGGTATTGTCGATGTTTAGTCCGCGGCTTTCGCCACGTCGGACCGATATTTCTGTGCTTGCCAAATTAACTAGAAGTTAGTGTCTTCTTTAAAACACTGATCTGATGAACTAGCATGTTTGTTGCGGAGGGAGAGCAACGACCATGTCGATATCAGTTGCATTTGTTGACGACCATCCGATCCTCCTGGAAGGACTGGTCAGCTTATATTCTGGAAAAAGTGACCTCGAGATCGTCGCGAAGGGCGAAAACGCGGTCGATGCTTTGAAAATAGTTGAAGAATTTTCACCTGAAGTTCTCGTGCTCGATTTGAGCATGCCCGGCGATGCCATTGCGGCTATCGAGCTGGTTACGCAAAAATACAAAGACACGCGGATCATCGTCTTCACCGCAAATTCAAGCATTGAAACCGCGATACAAGTCCTGAACTACGGGGTCTCTGGCTATGTGCTGAAGGGCAGCAGCGCCAGCGACCTGCACGAGGCCATACGCACGGTCTATGACGGTGAAACGTTCATCACGGCGGGGTTCGCGACCAAGGTCATCATGGCCATGAAGACAGCGGAAATCCGTCGGCGATCCCAGGCACAACGACGCCTGAGCCTGCGCGAAGAGCAGATCGTTCGCCATCTCATGCGTGGTAGCACCAACCGCGAAATAGCGGCCTGCCTCGATATCAGCGAAAAGACCGTCAAGCATTACATGACGGTGTTGATGCAGAAACTCGACGTCAGGAACCGTGTGGAAGTGGTGCTGGCGGCGCAGCGCCTGGATGTGTTGCCGGACGGCTCTGCCGAACGCAGCGCATCACGGCGCATCAACTAGCGCATGTCGCGCAAAGCGGTTTTGCGGTGACGACATGCTCTAGTGACGATCGAACGAGCCGCCGCTGTGATCGAGTGGCAGAACCGCTGTTACCACCGTTCCGCTCGCCCGGCGGATGGTACGCATGCGACCGCCAAATGCGCGAATGCGGCGCTTCTGCGTGATGGTGCCGAGCCCTGTGCGGCCGGTGCTGCGCACGGACACAGTCGTCGATGGTGCGGTGCCCACATCGGCCACGGTGATGAAGAGGCGGTTATGGCGCGTGCCGTAGCGCAGGTGCTGGCGGTTGCCCGGCGCATGTCGCTCGCTGTTCATCAGGGCTTCCTGGATGAAACGATAGACGCAGATGTTGAGGTGTGGATCGACCGTCTGCGAGGCGATCAGTCCGACAACATCGATCTCGCGGCCGATGACATCCACGTGCCGCCTTACCGCAAGCTGGATCGTGTCGCTGAGCGACATGTCGTCGAGCTCCGGCAGCACGAGATCGGTCGAAATGTTCCTCAGCTCCTCAAGTGCCGTCGTAACCGTACTGACCAGCTTGTCGATATCCTGCCGCCTTACCGGATCCGCTGACTGGCCGCCGATCGGTTGCGTGGCCATATCGCTCAGCCTCAGCTTCAGCAAGGTCAACAGCTGGACCGGACCATCGTGCAGATCCGTACCGATCTGGTCGAGGATCATCTCATTGAGCTTGCCGGCCTCGAGCCGCGCCGTTTCCGCAGCCCCACGCAGCCGTCGGTTCTGGTTGGAGAGTTCCAGCGCGCGTCGCAGGCTGTGGCGGATGGCGGCGTGTTGGCGATCGATGAGCAGGCTGCCGCTACGAACGATCAGGAAGAGGAGCGCCAGCATCGGGACCGAGACGAGAAGCACGATGCTGATCGTCTCCCGCCAGGCCGTCGACAGTTCGCCCACCAGGAAATCGGGGCGCTCGTAGAATTCACCGACCAACAGCACCTTGCCGGCTTCGTTTCGCACGAGCGGGGCGTAGACCTCGATGTACATGCCGCGCTGCTCGTCACCGGTGTATTCGTGTTTCTCGATCATCGTACGCGAAACGACGATCTCGCCCGCCAAGGCGCGCTGTAGCTCTTCGAAGACAACCTCCTCGTCGATCTCCTTGCCCGAAGTCGAATACATCAGGCTTCCGTCTGGCCCCCAGATCTTCAGCTCGTGGACATGCTGGCCGAGCGCGCTGGTGCCCAGCAGCTGCTTGAGTTTGTCTTCGACGAATGGCGGCAGCACGCCGCGTTTGATGTCCTCCTCGGAGATCAGCGGCGCAACAAATGTCTGGAGATAGGCAGCGCCGAGCGAGCCGACGCTATTGAAGACGGTCTTTTCCAGACGGTTCGTCGTCCAGACCGCGAGTGCGATCATCAACGCCACAACGACGAAGGAGGCAATGATGATGAACTGCACCTCAAGCCGCAGTCGCTGGAATGTCGACAGCAGGTTTCTCAAGGTTGCTGCCTGGCGCAGGTTCAGCAGGAAGGTTTGCTTGGCGGTTTCTGTGTCGTTCCCAACGGAGTCCATGAAATTTGCCCGATCACCTGCTAGTGTTTTTATGTTCCCTGTTCTTTAAAAATGCGACCGCCAATTCCGGCATCACAGGCAAAAAACGCGATAAATCGGATTTCGCACGCTGGTTGTCAGTTTGGCAGACATTCACTCTGTACGATCCTGCAAAATCTAGCGGCGACTAAGGTCCGACTCTAGGGGACCTTAGTCGGTGGTCGAACGGGCCTTTGGTCGCGAAAATCACACGACGTTATTCGTCGCGCTGACGACGGCTTCGCTGCGCGTCCAATTCTTCCACCATGGTCTCACCTGATCACCGGGGGTGGCGATAGCACCGTTCCGCTCGAGAATGACGATCCGTTGCTCATAGGGGTGGCTGGCCAGTTCGCAACCGCGGACGATATTCCGATCCATTTTGCGCTTCATCGCCCTCATCCGCTCCACTGAGGACCGCGACGACGATTGCCCTATCAACACGGCCACGCCTTTCGTCAAGGAAACCCGACCCACGGGCGCATGCGTCGCATCAGGTCTGCCAGCGCGAACGCATTACACAAGGGACGCGGTGCGGACGGTTCAAGACCAAGGACGCTGCTGTTTGGCTTCAAGCGCCCTTGCGGATCAGAAAGCGATAACCGCCGTCGGCCGGCGAGGCCGCTTCGAGGCTGTGGCCGTCTTCCCGGCAGAAATGCGGGATATCGATCACCGCCATCGGATCGGTCGTCTCGATCTCGAGCAGCGCGCCTGCAGCCATGGAGGCGATGCGTTTGCGCGCCTTCAAAACGGGAAGGGGGCACTTAAGCCCCCTGAGGTCGTAAATCGTCTTCTCTTCGCCAGGCATCAATTGCCCCAGATCTTCCAGAACGGCCGCTTCTTCGGTGGCTGCTCCACGGCAACAGGCGCTTCGGCTGCAGGCTCGACGGCGCCTTCGGCATTTGCCGATGCCACGGCGGTCGTCTCGGGCTGAACCTTTTGCTGGGCTCCAGCCGACCGTGTCTGCTTTGCCGCTGTGCCTGCCGGTTGTGTCTGCGGCTGAACGGCAGCCTGTTGCTCCGGAGCTTCGGCGACGGGTGCCGGTGCCTGTTCTGCGGGTTCGCTCCTGGAGAACAGGCTCCAGAAGGATTTCTTGGCCGGCTGCTCGACGGCTGCCTGCAGCACGGGCTGGGGGATCGGGTTGGCGGCCGGAACCGGCACATGGGTGCCACCCTGTGTCGCCTTTTCCAGTTCCTTCTTCTGGATCTCGACAGCCAGCTTGGTTTCTTCGGCTTCCTTCTGCGCGGCTAGCTTCTTTTCGAGGTCGCTTGCCTTCATCAGCTTGCCGGCATCGATCGAATTGCCGGTCGGCGCGTAGGCAAGCTCGCGGCCGGTGCGCTGCTTGGCGACGATCGCCTTGCGCTCGGCCTCGCTCGGCTCATACCAGACCATGCCGTCATACTTCTTCATGGCCTTGTCGTAGTCGAGCTTATAGCCCTTTTCGAAAGTCGACATGGCCATCTGCAAGGCAGGTGGGGTCGACATCGCCGGGCACGTGCCGCCCGGGTTGAAGGCGGCGCTGCCCTGCTGGTTGAAGACGTATTTCTTCTCGCAGACATTGATTTCCGGAGGACGCTTGGTGACTTCGAACTGATCGTAGCCGACCTTCAACATGTTCCAGAAATCGATGTTGGGATTGTTGCGATGACGCGCCATGTTCTCGGCGGTCATGCGGAAAGGAAATGCCTGCAGCTGGACGCTCTGCTGTCCGCCCTTGAAGGCGTCGCGCGCCATGGCGAAAATCTCGATCATCTGCTCGTCGGTCATCGAGTAGCAGCCGGATGACGAACAGGCGCCGTGGATCATCAGATGCGTACCCTGACGGCCGTTGGCGCGGTCATAGGTGTTGGGGTAGCCGGTGTTGATCGCCAGATAGTATTTCGAGTTGGGATTCAGCTGCTGCGGGAACAGCGGATAGAAGCCCTCCGGCGCCTGACGGTCGCCTTCTTTCACCTTCGGACCAAGTTTGCCCGACCAGGCGCAAATCTTGTAGCTCTTCAAGAGCTGGAAGCGGTTGGACGTGTTGGCCTTCCAGACTTCGAGCGTGCCTTCTTCCTTGAAGATGCGCAGCGCGATCGGGGATGTCTTCTGCATCCCGAGCTCGCTCATCTTGGCGCTCATCTTGCTCGAGAGCTGATATTCGGTCTTGTTCTTGACAGTCGAAAGATCGACCGTCGCCGTATCCAGGGCATCGTTGGTGCAGCCGGCAAGCAGCGCGGCGACAGCGGCGGTGGCTACAAGGTTTCTCAAGCGCATCGGCGAAAGCCCGTTCAAACCAAAATTCGTCAGTGAGAGCCGCGTTCGCAGAAGGGCCCTTAGGGAATCAGTAAGCCATTATACTTCACGAATTCTTAACCCTGCAGGGCACGCTGCGCACGCCGTTGTTCATGACCGTACGAATATGGCCAAGATTTGGCCACAGTCCGATTTGTGGTTGCGAATTTTCGGCGAACAATCGCGTCGGATCAGAGGTTCCGGCCGATATTCAGGTACTTCTGTCGGCGATCGGTGCGCAATTCGTCGCCGTTGCGTCCGGACAATTCCTTCAGAGCGTCGGCAATCACCGTTCCGGTGCGGGCGATCACCGATTGCGGATCGCGGTGCGCGCCACCGACAGGCTCGGGAATGATGCCGTCGATCACGCCGAGCGCCTTCAGGTCCTCTGAGGTGATCTTCATGTTGCTGGCGGCTTCCTTGGCGCGGGTCGAATCGCGCCAGAGGATCGAGGCTGCGCCTTCCGGCGAGATGACGCTGTAGATCGCATGCTCGAGCATATAGACGCGGTTGCCGGTGGCGATCGCGATTGCGCCGCCGGAGCCGCCTTCGCCGATGACGACGGTGACGATCGGCACGCGCACGTTCAGGCACATTTCCGTCGAGCGGGCGATGGCTTCCGCCTGGCCGCGTTCTTCCGCGCCGACGCCGGGATAGGCACCGGCGGTGTCGATCAGCGTGATCAGCGGCAGGCCGAAGCGGTCGGCCATTTCCATGACCCGGATCGCCTTGCGGTAGCCTTCAGGGCGCGGGCTGCCGAAGTTGTGCTTGATGCGCGACTTGGTATCGCTGCCTTTTTCCTGACCGAGGACGGCGACAGGCATGCCGCGAAAACGCGCAAGCCCGGCCTGGATGGCCTCGTCATTGCCATAGTTGCGGTCGCCGGCAAGCGACGTGAACTCGGTGAACAGTTCCGAGGCGTAATCGAGGAAATGCGGACGCGAGGGGTGGCGGGCGACCTGGGTCTTCTGCCACGGCGTCAGCTTCGAATAGATCTCGGCCATCGCATCGCGGACCCGTGTCTCGAGCCGTTCGACCTCATCCGAAGTGTTCACACTCTCGTCTTCGCCAGCGAGCTTCTTCAGTTCGAGAATCTTGCCTTCGAGGTCGGAGATAGGTTTTTCGAAATCGAGATAGTTGTGCATGAGATGCGTTTCCGATCGTTTTGCCACAAGGATCTGCCGGCCGAAACCAGCCTGCCCGGCGGTCCTAATCCTGTTTTTTCGCCTGTTTGGCAAGAGGGTGATGGTTTTGCACGAGGTCGTGCAGCCGTTCTTCCAGAACATGTGTATAGATTTGTGTCGTCGAAATGTCCGAGTGACCCAACAGTTCCTGGACGGCACGAAGGTCGGCGCCGTTGGCAAGCAGGTGGCTGGCGAAGGCATGACGCAGCACATGCGGCGAGATCGTCGCCACGCGGATGCCGGCACGCGCCGCCAGTGATTTCAGGTCGCGGGCAAAGACCTGGCGGGGGAGAAAACCTGCCTTTGCCGTTGACGGAAACAGCCACGGGCTTTCGCGCTCGCCCCTGTCGGCTTTTGCCGTTTCTTCTTCGAGGGCTGCCCCATAAAGACGCATCGCGCGGATCGCGGCCTGGGAGAGCGGCACCAGCCGCTCCTTGTTGCCCTTGCCACGGACGACGAGAAAGCGCCCGTTCTGGGCGAGCACGCTTGCGGGCAGCGACACCAGTTCGCTGACACGCATGCCGGTGGCATAAAGAAGCTCCATCAAAGCGTGCATGCGCAGCTTGGAAAGCCGCTCCGGTCCGCCTGCCGTCGCCTCGGCTTCGGTCTCGGCCCGGCCGATCAGTCGTGACACGTCGTCGATGCTCAGCGTCTTCGGCAGGCTTCTACCCTTTTTGGGCGCATCGAGTATGCCTGTCGGGTCGTCGGTGCGCAGGCCTTCTGCATAGAGGAATTTGTAGAACTGCCTGAGCGCCGACAGCCTGCGCGCCTGCGAGGACGGCTTGAAGCCTTGGCCCGCCAGATGGGCGAGATAATGCCGGAGATCGTCGGTCGCCGCACTCGTCAGCCCCGTTCCGCGGCCGCGCATGTGGGACAAGGCGTCTTCCAGATCGCGCTCGTAGGATTGCAGCGTATTGACGGCGGCGCCGCGTTCGGCGCTCATCATTTCGAGGAAGGCCTCGACGTGTGCCGCGGAAAGATCGCTCATTGTGTCTTGTTGACCCGTTCGGATGGGATCTTCACGGTCACGTTGCGCTCGACCGGCTCGACGAAGGTGACGAGCGCGATCATCGTGCCGTAGATCAGCCCGGCGATGACGCCGCAGAAGAACAGGAACCGGAAGAGGGTGGGCATTTCAGTTTCCTCCGCAGGATCCCTTAAACCGGAACGAATTTAAGGATAAAATCATGCAGCCGTTGAATGTGCTGGGGCAACCGTGTGCGCGCTGGACCGGACGCGCCGCACTTTGGTAGATGCCCGATCTATATGAACGCCCCTTTCGCCAAGTTCAAGAAGCATGCACGGACGCGCGCGACGGCTTGACGCTCCACCCCGATTTGTCGATACCGGAAGGGAATGGGGAATAAGAAGTCCAATGAACGACGTGATCGAACCGGTTTCCGCGACGCTTGCCGAACGGGCGAAGCTTGCGCTCGGTAAACGCAATCTCGTTTTCATCGGCCTGATGGGCGCCGGAAAATCCGCGATCGGCCGGTTGGCGGCGCAGGCGCTCGGCATTCCCTTCGTCGATTCCGACCACGAGATCGAGCGCGTCTCGCGCATGACGATCAGCGATCTCTTTGCCCGCTACGGCGAGGACGAATTTCGGGCGCTGGAAGCACGTGTGTTGAAACGCCTGCTGCGCACCGGCCCCCGTGTCGTTTCCACCGGCGGCGGCGCCTATATCAACGAGCGATCGCGCCGCCAGATCAAGCGCGGCGGCTTGACGATCTGGCTCAATGCCGAATTGGACGTGCTCTGGGAGCGGGTCAACAAGCGCGACACACGTCCTCTGTTGAAGACCGAGAACCCCAAGCAGACGCTCGAAAACCTGATGCGCGCCCGCTACCCGATCTACGCCGAAGCCGATCTGACGGTGATGTCGCGCGATGTGAGCAAGGAGACGATGGTGGAGGACGTTCTCACCGCCGTCATAGATTTCCGGAAAGTGCCAAATGATGAATAGCCATGTGATGCCTGCTGCCGAGCGCAAGGTTCGCGTCGATCTCGGTGATCGTTCCTATGACATTCTGATCGGTCCGGGGCTGATCGCTGCTGCCGGCAACGAGATCGCCTCGCGCCTCAAGGGGCGCAAGGTGGCCGTCATCACCGACGAAAACGTCGGTCCGCGCTATCTCGAACCGCTGATGGCGAGCCTGAAGCAGAGAGACATCGAAGCCGTGTCGCTGGTGTTGCCGGCGGGCGAAAAGACCAAGAGTTTCGAGCATCTCATTCCCGCCTGCGAAGCCATACTCGGTGCACGGATCGAGCGCAACGACGCGGTGATCGCGCTTGGCGGCGGTGTCATCGGCGACCTGACCGGCTTTGCGGCCGGTATCGTGCGTCGCGGCTCGCGCTTCATCCAGATCCCGACATCGCTGCTGGCGCAGGTCGATTCCTCGGTCGGCGGCAAGACCGGTATCAATTCGCCGCACGGCAAGAACCTGATCGGCGTTTTCCACCAGCCGGATCTGGTGCTTGCCGACACGGATGTGCTCGACACGCTGAGCCCGCGCGAATTCCGCGCCGGCTATGCCGAGGTTGCGAAATACGGGCTGATCGACAAGCCGGACTTCTTCGCCTGGCTGGAGAAAAACTGGCAGGCGGTGTTTTCCGGCGGGGCTGCGCGCATCGAGGCAATCGCAGTGAGCTGCCAGGCCAAGGCCGATGTCGTGGCGGCGGACGAGCGCGAGAACGGTTTGCGTGCACTGCTCAACCTCGGCCACACCTTCGGCCACGCGCTGGAAGCCGCCACCGAATACGACAGCGCCCGCCTGGTGCATGGCGAGGGCGTGGCGATCGGCATGGTGCTGGCGCATCAATTCTCGACGCGCATGAACCTTGCGAGCGCCGATGATGCGAGCCGGGTCGAAACGCACTTGAGAGCCGTCGGCCTGCCGACGCGCATGACCGAAATCCCCGGTAGCCTGCCGCCGGCTGAAAAGCTGATGGACGCGATTGCCCAGGACAAGAAGGTCAAGGGCGGCAAGCTCACCTTCATCCTGACCCGGGGCATCGGCCAGTCCTTCGTCGCCGACGATGTGCCGGCCTCCGAGGTCCTGAGCTTCCTGAGGGAAAAGCACCCGCAATGACCGGCGAAGCATTCCTGGCATTTCTCGGCGAATACTGGCTGTCGATTGCCGCGGTCTTCTGCCTGCTATTGTTTTCCGCTTTCTTTTCGGGCTCCGAAACGGCTCTGACTGCGGCTTCGCGCTCGCGCATGCATTCGCTTGAGAACAATGGCGACGAGCGGGCGGGTATCGTCAATCGCCTGATCGAGCGCCGCGATCGGCTGATCGGCGCGCTTTTGATCGGCAACAACCTCGTCAACATTCTCGCCTCGTCCTTGACGACGAGCCTGTTGATCGGCCTGCTCGGCAATTCGGGCGTGGCGATCGCCACGGTCGTCATGACCGTGCTGTTGGTAATTTTTTCCGAAGTGCTGCCGAAGAGTTGGGCGATTGCGTCGCCGGATCGCTTTGCACTTGCCGTCGCGCCGCTGGTTCGCCCCTTCGTCGCCGTGGCCGGGCCGCTGTCGAGCCTTGTCAACGGCATCGTGCGGCGCATCCTGTTTCTCTTCGGCGTCAACCTTTCGTCCGACATGTCGATGCTTTCGGCGCATGACGAGCTGCGCGGCGCAGTCGACCTGCTGCACCGCGAAGGCTCGGTCATCAAGGCCGACCGGGATCGGCTCGGCGGCGTGCTCGATCTCGGGGAACTCGAGATTTCCGACATCATGATCCACCGCACCAATATGCGGGCGATCAACGCCGACGATCCGCCTGAAATCTGCGTGCGCGATATCCTGCAGAGCCCGTTCACGCGCCTGCCGCTGTGGCGGAGCTCCACCGACAACATCATCGGGGTGGTGCATTCGAAAGATCTGCTGCGCGCGCTTGCCGAGCCGGATGTCGAGCCGGAAAACCTCGACATCGTCAAGATCGCGCAGAAACCCTGGTTCGTCCCCGACACGACCAACCTCAAGGACCAGCTCAACGCCTTCCTGCGCCGCAAGCTGCATCTTGCTATCGTCGTCGACGAATACGGTCAGGTTCAGGGACTGGTGACGCTGGAGGATATTCTGGAGGAGATCGTCGGTGATATCGCCGACGAGCACGATCTCGATATCCAGGGTGTTCGCCAGGAGGCAGACGGGTCCATCGTGGTCGACGGCTCGGTGCCGATCCGTGACCTCAACCGTGCGCTCGACTGGTCACTGCCGGATGAGGAAGCGACGACGGTCGCCGGTTTGGTGATCCACGAGTCGAAAAGCATCCCGGAGGAGCGCCAGGCCTTCACCTTCCATGGCAAGCGCTTCATCGTGATGAAGCGGGTGAAGAACCGGATCACGAAACTCAGGATCCGCCCGGCCGAGGACCAGACGCCGATCGGCTGATGCCTACCAGCGCGTCGGCTCACCGGGGGCTGCAGGCTCGACGGCCAGCGCGTGCAGGCCGGCGTCGAGTTCGGGCTTCAACAGGTCGTTGATGGCGCGATGGCGCGCCACTCGGCTCATGCCGGCAAAGGCGTCGGCAACGATGCGGACCCGCATGTGGGTTTCGCCGCCGCCGTCGAAATCAGGTTGATGACCCGCATGCAGGTGGCTCTCGTTGATCACGGCCAGCCGTTCGGGGTGGAAGGCTTCGGTCAATTTCTGTTCGATCGTGTCCCGCAGCGACATTCTTCCGTCCCATTTCCTTGGTTGCTGGATGCCCTTATGTTGGTCGGGTCCGGCAGCGCGGCCTAGGCGGCGCAAAATGCCCGCACAAAGCCAGCAACATTCCGCTTTGTCAATTCTTGTTGTGGCCCCGGCCAACCCCCATAATGAGCGCCATGAGACTCGATTCAAAATACTTCGATCGCATTCGGACACGGCGCAAGGTCGAGCCGCGCGCAGAGCCGGCCGCCCCCACCTGTCAGTGGGACGGCTGCGACAAGAAGGGCGTTCATCGCGCACCCGTCGGCCGCAACGCCGAGGGGCAGTATTTCATGTTCTGCTTCGAGCATGTGAAGGAATACAACAAGGGCTACAACTACTTCTCCGGTCTGTCCGACAGCGAAGTCGCGCGCTATCAGAAGGAAGCGGTGACCGGGCATCGTCCGACTTGGACGGTCGGCGTCAACAAGAATGCCAAGAATAGTCCGACCCAATCGCAGACCCGTTCGGGCTCTGCCGGGGCGCAGGCGCGCATGCGCGATCCCTTCGGGTTCGTCAGTGAGGCAAAAGCGCGCGCCGGCCGTCCTGAGCCGCGCCAGCGCAAGCTGAAGACGCTCGAAGCCAAGGCCTATGAAACGCTCGGCCTTAGCGCTTCGGCGACAGCCAGCGATATCAAGGCGGCCTACAAGGATCTGGTCAAGAAACACCACCCTGATGCCAATGGCGGGGACAGGGGATCGGAGGAGCGTTTTCGCGCAGTAATTCAAGCCTACCAATTGTTAAAACAGGCTGGTTTCTGCTAACAACGCGGATTATTACAGAAGCACTTTTGCAGGCGAATGCGCGGGTGCCGTCCGGTGGCCGCTCTGGAGACATGATGAGCAAGATTGACCTCGACATTTCCAACCTTCCCGACACAACCGTCTCGGTTCGGGACGTTTTCGGCATTGACACGGATTTGCGCGTTCCCGCCTACTCGAAGGCCGACGCCTACGTGCCGGATCTCGATCCGGACTACCTCTTCGACCGCGAAACCACGCTCGCCATTCTCGCAGGCTTTGCCCATAACCGACGCGTGATGGTCTCGGGTTATCACGGAACCGGTAAGTCCACCCACATCGAGCAGGTCGCAGCGCGCCTCAACTGGCCGTGCGTGCGCGTCAACCTCGACAGCCATGTCAGCCGTATCGACCTCGTCGGCAAGGACGCGATCGTCGTCAAGGACGGCCTGCAGGTCACCGAGTTCAAGGACGGCATCCTTCCCTGGGCCTACCAGCACAACGTCGCGCTCGTCTTCGACGAATACGATGCCGGCCGCCCGGACGTGATGTTCGTCATTCAGCGCGTGCTGGAATCCTCCGGCCGCCTGACGCTGCTCGACCAGAGCCGCGTCATTCGTCCGCACCCGGCATTCCGCCTGTTTGCAACCGCCAACACGGTCGGTCTCGGCGATACCACCGGCCTCTACCATGGCACGCAGCAGATCAACCAGGCGCAGATGGACCGTTGGTCGATCGTGACGACGCTCAACTACCTGCCGCATGACAAGGAAGTCGATATCGTCGCCGCCAAGGTCAAGGGCTTTACCGCCGACAAGGGCCGCGAGACGGTATCGAAGATGGTGCGCGTTGCCGATCTTACCCGCGCCGCCTTCATCAATGGCGACCTGTCGACGGTCATGAGCCCGCGTACGGTCATCACCTGGGCCGAGAACGCCTATATCTTCGGCGATATCGCCTTTGCCTTCCGCGTGACCTTCCTCAACAAGTGCGACGAGCTGGAGCGGGCGCTTGTCGCCGAGCATTATCAGCGCGCTTTCGGCATCGAGCTGAAGGAAAGCGCTGCCAACATCGTGCTTGAAGCCACCGCCTGATCCATCGTCCGTCTTTCCCCGGGAAAGGCGGACTTGTGACCCTGTGGCAAACTCGATGATGCCCCACCAGGCATCATCGCATCTGGCTGAAGAAGGAACTGTCGTGAGCTCGAACTCCAAGGCAAAGCCGACCACGCGCGAAAATGCAGCCGAACCGTTCAAGCGGGCGCTTTCCGGCTGCATCCGATCGATCGCGGGCGATGCCGAGGTCGAGGTGGCTTTTGCCAACGAGCGACCGGGCATAACAGGCGAACGCATCCGTCTGCCCGAAATCTCCAAGCGGCCGACGCGGCAGGAACTTGCCGTGACGCGCGGTCTCGGCGACAGCATGGCGCTGCGCAAGGCCTGTCATGACGCACGCGTCCACGCGACGATGTCGCCGCAGGGCGCCGACGCGCGGGTGATCTTCGATGCCGTCGAGCAAGCTCGTGTCGAGGCGATCGGCTCGCTGCGCATGGAAGGCGTTGCCAAGAACCTGAGCTCGATGCTCGAAGAGAAATATTCCAAGGCCAATTTCGGCGCGATCAGCAAGCAGGCCGATGCACCGCTCGGCGAGGCTGTTGCTTTGCTGGTGCGCGAGAAGCTGACCGGCGAGAAGCCGCCGGCATCCGCCGGTAAGGTGCTCGATCTCTGGCGCGACTTCATCGAGGAGAAGGCTGCCGGCGACATCAAGAATCTGTCGTCGACGCTCAACGACCAGCAGGCTTTCGCCCGCGTCGTGCGCGATATGCTGACATCGATGGATGTTGCCGAGAAATACGGCGACGACGACATCGAGCCGGACGAGCAGGAAAGCGAGACCGACGAGGATCAGCCGCGCAGCCAGGAGCAGGACGAAAACGCCAGCGACGAGGAAGCCGGCGACGATGCGGCCCCTGCCGACGAAAACCAGGCTGCTGAAGAGCAGATGGAAGAAGGCGAGATGGACGGCGCGGAGATCTCCGACGACGACCTGCAGGACGAGGGTGACGAGGACAGCGAGACGCCCGGCGAGGTCAAGCGCCCGAACCAGCCGTTTGCCGACTTCAACGAGAAAGTCGACTACACCGTCTTCACCCGCGAGTTCGACGAGACCATCGCCTCGGAAGAGCTCTGCGACGAGGCGGAACTCGACCGGCTGCGCGCGTTCCTCGACAAGCAGCTCTCGCACCTTCAAGGTGCCGTCGGGCGGCTTGCAAACCGGCTACAGCGCCGCCTGATGGCGCAGCAGAACCGCTCTTGGGAGTTCGACCTGGAAGAGGGCTATCTCGACACTGCGCGCCTGCAGCGCATCGTCATCGATCCGATGCAGCCGCTGTCGTTCAAGCGCGAGAAGGATACCAATTTCCGCGATACGGTCGTGACCCTCCTGATCGACAATTCCGGCTCCATGCGCGGCCGGCCGATCACGGTTGCCGCGACCTGCGCCGACATCCTTGCGCGCACGCTGGAGCGCTGCGGCGTCAAGGTCGAGATCCTTGGCTTTACCACCAAGGCGTGGAAGGGCGGGCAATCGCGTGAGAAGTGGCTGGCCGGTGGCAAGCCACAATCGCCGGGCCGCCTCAACGATCTGCGCCATATCATCTACAAGTCGGCCGATGCGCCGTGGCGGCGTGCACGCCGCAATCTCGGCCTGATGATGCGCGAGGGCTTGCTCAAGGAAAACATCGACGGCGAGGCGCTGATCTGGGCGCATGAGCGCCTGATGGCGCGGCGCGAGCAGCGCCGCATCCTGATGATGATTTCCGATGGCGCGCCGGTCGACGACTCGACGCTGTCGGTCAATCCGGGCAACTATCTCGAACGGCACCTGCGTGCCGTGATCGAGCAGATCGAGACGCGCTCGCCGGTCGAGCTTTTGGCAATCGGCATCGGTCACGACGTAACGCGCTATTATCGCCGCGCCGTGACCATCGTCGATGCGGATGAACTGGCCGGCGCGATGACCGAGCAGCTCGCCGATCTGTTCGAAGACGAAAGCATGCGCCGCCGTCCGGGGCGCATGCGCCGCGCTAGCTAATCTTTCGCGAAACCGGGGCGACCGTCTGTCGCCCCGTTCATCCCCTAGGCCGCTGCCGCGGTTGCCATCTCCTCCCCGCCTATTCTGCCCGCCCGAAGGAACTCCCCCAGATGCTTGGCCGCGGTCTCCTCGTTCTTTCCCTGTTGGCCTCGACCGGCGTGGCTTTGGCCGCCGGCGGCAGCGAGACGCTGCCCATTCGCAGCCGGCAGATAGACCCATTCAAGGTCGGCTCCAACCAGACGCGGTTCGGTCAGCTGGAATTCATCGGCGGCCTGGAGATGACGTCTTCCAATGCGCTGTTCGGCGCCGTATCCGCGATCCGATTCCGGCCGGATGGCACCTCCTTCGTCGCCGTCATGGATACGGGGCATTGGCTCGAAGGGGCGGTGATCCGTGATGCGAACGGCAGGCTTTCCGGTCTCACGGACCTGACGGCAACACCGATGGCGGACAGGAGCGGCGCGGTCGGGCTGGAGAAATGGAAGGTGGATTCCGAAGGTCTGGCACTGCGCGAGGGCGAGGTGATCGTCAGCTACGAGCAGGCCCACCGCATCGATATCTACCCGGATCCGGGTTTCTCGACTTCGGGGCCGGTCGGCAGCATGCCGCTGCCATTTCCAACAACCGAGCTGCGCAACAATGGCGGGCTTGAGACCGTGGCGATTTCGCCGAAGGATGGCCCGCTCGGCGGCGCTGCCGTCACCGTGTCCGAGCGCAGCGTCGACAAGGCGGACAATCTTCTGGCAGGCATTCTCGATGGCCCGATGAAGGGCGCCTTTGCCGTTACCCGTACCGATCCCTACGCCGTTACCGACGGCGCTTTCCTGCCCGATGGCGACCTTCTGCTGCTGGAACGTCGGTTCAACTTCGCCTCCGGTCTCGGCATGCGCATCCGCCGCATTCCGGGAGCCAGCATTCGGCCTGGCGCCGTGGTCGACGGCGACGTCATTCTCGAAGCCGACATGGGCTATCAGATCGACAACATGGAGGGCCTCGACGTGGTCGCTGGCGCCAGTGGCGATGTCCGCGTCATCGTCATCTCCGATGACAACCACTCGATCCTCGAGCGCAATCTGATGCTGGAATTCCGCCTGATCAAATGAAAACGGGGCCATTCGGCCCCGTCATCAATCACTTGTTCTGCTGCTGCATGTTTCCTGAAATCGTATTCGATTTAAGGATCAAAACATGCAGCAATTCAAAGTGCTACAGCGACCTTTGCGCGTCTATAAGACGCGCGGCGCTGTAGTATCAGGCTGTCGCCTTGCCTGATGGCATCGGCTTGATCACGCTCATCAGCGCGCCGTAGGGCAAAAGCATGATGATGCCGCAGAGGATCTTCACCGTCAGGTCGCCGAGCGCCCAGGAGATCCAGCGCGGAGCCTCGGTCGCAAGGATGCCGAGCAGCGGTGCTGTCTCCAGCGCAAAGCTGTCATTCGGCCCAAAGAACACGAAGAACGGCGCAAAGGCGAAGGAGAAGAACATGGCCGTGTCGAGCGCCGAGCCGATCAGCGAGCCTGCCAGCGGCGCATGCCACCAGCTCTGGCGGCGGAGCTTGTTGAACACGGAGATATCAAGCAGCTGGCCGAACAGGAAGGCGGAGCCGGAAGCGATGGCGATGCGCGGCGTCGCTGCGAAGAAGGACAGAACGATCGCCACGAGGAAGCCGACAACGACGACACGACGCGCAATGCGCGGGCCGAAATGGCGGTTGGTCAGGTCGGTGACGAGGAACGCGAAGGGATAGCTGAAGGCACCCCAGGTCAGGAGGTCGCCGAGCTGCATGCCGGCGATCGAGCCCGGCAGCGGATACTGAACGAGGAAGTTTGAGGCCACGACCACCAAGGTCATGAACGCGACATAGATGAAGAACGTGCGGTTGATCAGCATTTTTTTATCCTGGGAGATGCCACCAGTTGAGCGGAAGCCAGGCTTGAACGCCGGGCCGATGAAAATCTGCAAATTAAACACGAGAAAAAGGCTTGCCGGATAAACCCGCAAGCCTTTTTAAAGTCGTGTCGAAGACAGACGCTGGCGCTGATTAAGCGGCAGCGGCTTCAGCGTTCTTCTTGACGATCTGACGGCGCAGCAGGCGAGCGCGCATGCTCAGCTCGTTCTCGTCGGCCTTCACGAGGAAAGCGTCAAGACCACCGCGGTGTTCAACCGAGCGGAGAGCCGCTGCGGAAACGCGCAGGCGGAAGCGCTGGCCGAGAGCATCGGAAATCAGCGTGACGTTGCACAGGTTCGGAAGGAACTTGCGCTTGGTCTTGTTGTTGGCGTGGCTGACATTGTTGCCCGACTGGACGCCCTTGCCGGTCAATTCGCAACTACGGGACATGGTACACCTATTCTCTTTATCGCCGCCGGACGATGCGGTAGCGGGCCCAGAGCCCAGGCCGCGTTCCTGTTGGCCATTATTGGAAAGTTGCGGTTCTATAGTCAGAGACAGCCCGCCCGTCAAGCCAAACCTCTTGCATTCTCGGAAAACCGCCGTTTCTCCCGGCTGTTTCTGCATCAGGCAAGCTCGATCGCGGCCACAATAATGCTTCACGCGAGTCATTCCAAGCTGATTTACGATGCGCTATCTGTTGTCCTGCGGATGCAGCAGAGGTCCATGATGCGGTAGCGTTCCGGCCGCCGGATCTGTCGGAAAAGGCGTAGAAAAGCCGTAAACGACCTGCATTCCAAGGCATGGCGACGGCATTCGAGTAATGGATCTCTCAGGGCATGAAGTTGCGCATCGGTTCTCGCGCGGTAGCGCTGTTGTCAGTGGCAATGTTTTCCACAGCATCGCTTGCTGCAGATATCGAACATCAGACGGATTACAGCATCTCGCTTGCCGGTTTGCCGCTCGCGAGAGCGTCGTTCCATACGGCGCTTGTAAAGAATCGCTACACGATATCAGGAACGCTGCATTCGGCCGGCCTCGTCGACATTTTCAGCCGGACTTCGGGGCAGACCCGTGTTTCCGGCGTCATCGGCCGCGACTATCTGCGCGCAAACGAATATTCGATGTCCTATCGCAGCGGCAAGAAGGGCCGGGCGATCAGCGTCACCTACAGCAACGGCAACGTCGTGCATGCCAGCATGAATCCGAAGCGCACGCCGCTGCCGAAGAACTGGGTGCCGGTGACCTCGCGCGACATGCGCAACGTGCTCGATCCCTTGTCCGGCCTTATCATTCCCGGTAATGCCCGCGTCTGCCCCAATACCCTTCCGATCTTCGACGGCGAATCGCGTCTCGACATCAAGCTGTCGGCGAGGGGGACCAGGCCGTTCAAGACCAAGGGATTCGAAGGCGAGGTGATCGTCTGCGGCATCCGCTTTGTTCCGAAGGCGGGCTACAAGAAGGGGCGCGAAGACGTCGAATATCTCAGGCAGCTGCAGACCATGGAAATCTGGTTTGCCAAATCTGATGTCGTCGATGTCTATGCGCCCGTCTATGTGCGCATCCCGACCAAGCTTGGCCCCGTGACGGTTTCCGCGACGCGATTCGGCGGTTGATCCACCGAATGGTGGAGATTATCACTAACATTTCACGCCGAGTACTAACATTTCGCGCCGAGTCGTGATTTTATCCGCGCCGGTTTCCGCTACAGCGCAGCGCGTCAAACGTGACGTGCTGCGCTGTAGCGCTTGAAGCTTGCTGCATAATTTTCTCCTTAAATCGATTCCGATCTAAGGAATTATGCAGTTGGAGGCTGCACGAGGGGATAAGACATGAAATTCAAGGCAACGTTGATCGGTGCAACCGCCATTTTGATGTGGTCGCTCCTGGCGCTGTTTACCGCTGCATCCGGCAAGATGCCGCCGTTCCAGTTGTCAGCCATCTGTTTCCTCATCGGCAGCATTCCGGGGGTCGTCGTTCTCGCGCTGAAGCCGGAGCGGCTGGCGCTGTTGAAGCAGCCGGCGAAGGTCTGGATCACCGGCATCGCCGGTCTTTTCGGTTATCACTTTCTCTACTTTACCGCACTTCGCAACGCGCCGGCTGTCGAAGCCGGTCTGATCGCCTATCTCTGGCCGCTGCTGATCGTCGTCGGCTCTGCCCTATTGCCGGGCGAGCGGCTGCGCTGGTACCACGTTGCCGGCGCTTTTGCCGGCCTGATGGGAACGATCATGATCATCGCCCGCAACGGTATCGCCTTTGACGACGCCTATCTGATGGGGTACGGCGCAGCCCTGCTGTGCGCCTTCACCTGGTCCGGTTATTCGCTGCTGACGCGCCGCTTCGAGGCGGTCTCGACCGACGTCGTCACCGGCTTCTGCCTGGCGACATCGCTTCTCTCGTTCGTCTGCCATCTTGGTCTCGAGACGACCGTCTGGCCGGAAACGACGTTCGAGTGGCTGGCGGTTGCGGGCCTCGGCCTGCTGCCGGTCGGTGCCGCCTTCTATGCCTGGGACTTCGGCGTCAAGAACGGCAATATCCAGCTGCTCGGCGTTGCCAGCTACGCCGCACCGGTTCTGTCGACGCTGATCCTCATCCTGTTCGGTTTTGCCGAGCCGTCATGGCGTATCGCCGCCGCATGCCTTTTCGTGACGGGCGGCGCGGTGCTGGCGGCCAAGGACATGATCTTTCGTAAGGCGCGCACGGCGGTGCAGCCGGCAGAGTAACCTTCCGGGCGGAAAACCGCTTCACACTTTTCCTGAAAATGCTCTATTTCTCAGGCGGCGCCCAGTCGGGGGCCGCCATCTCGAAGACTGAGAAATCGAAGCCCGGCGCCACCGTGCAGCCGACAAGCGTCCAGTCGCCGAGCGAGACGGCGGATTGCCACCAGTTGGGCGGCACGAGCCCCTGTGGGCGCTCGCCGCCGAGAATGCCGGGGCCGAGGCGCAGAACCGTTGCAGGCTCGCTGTCGGCGGCAATGCTGAGCTCCAGCGGCGCGCCAGCATAGTGATGCCAGACCTCGGCGGCGTCACGTACCCGATGCCAGTGCGAGCGCTCGCCGCGCTCCAGCAGATAGTAGATCGCCGTCGAGTGGCCGCGCGGCCCGCCGTTGGCGTCGCGGAAGGTCTGCACATACCAGCCCCCTTCGGGGTGGCGCGTCAGCCCAAGGATCTCGATGATGGCGCCCGGCGTCAGTTCCTGATCGGCCGTCATCAGAAATTATCCTTGCGCTTGCGGATTTCGGCAAAGACAGCCGCATCGGTCGCCCCTTCCATGCCGAGATGCGCGCGGATCTTCGGGTCGGCGGCGCGCAGGAACGGGTTGGTGCGCCTTTCGAGGCCGATGGTCGTCGGCGCCGTAAAGCCGCCATCGCAGCGGGTTTCTTCGATCTCGGCCGCACGCTCCCTCAATGCATCATTGTCCGGGTCGATCGTCACGGCGAAATGGGCGTTCGACAGCGTGTATTCGTGGCCGAAATAAACAGTAGTGTCGTCGGGCAGGGCGAGAAGTCGGCTGAGCGACTGCCACATCGTTTCCGGCGTTCCCTCGAACAGGCGGCCGCAGCCGAGCGCAAACAGGGTGTCGGCGGCAAAGAGCAGCTTATCCTCAGGAAGGTGGAAACAGATATGGCCGGCGGTGTGGCCGGGCGTCTCGATGACGTCGACCGGGTGGCCGGCAAAATCGAAGCGTTCAGCGTGACGCACGCTCCTGTCGATGCCGGGGATATTGGCCGCCTCTGCCGCCGGCCCGATGATGGTGGCGCCGAAACGATCCTTGAGCGCGACGTTGGCCGCGACATGGTCTCCGTGGTGATGGGTGGTGAGGATATGGGTGAGCGTCCAGCCACGCCGCTCCAGGGCCTCCAGGATCGGCTGCTCCTCGGGCGCGTCGATCGAGGCGGTGGCGCCGCTTACCGGATCGTGCAGCAGCACGCCGAAATTGTCGGTGCGGCAAAGAAAGAGGTCAAGTTCGAGCGCGGCCATGGCGTGTCTTCCGATCGGGCTTCTGCTGCAGGCGCCTTCGATCGCGGTCGATCAAAGGACAAATCATGCGGCGAGTTTAACGCTACAGCGCCCCTTTGCACGCTCTATGAGCATGCGGTGCTGTGGTGACTGCCGCCGAATGTAGCGAGGCTTGCCTTGAAGTCTACCGCTTCAAGGCTAACATGTTGCGCATGCACACCGATATCGTCGACCTCCGAGAATTCTATCACTCCGAACTGGGCCGCATGGCCGAACAGTCCGTCACCATTGCGCTGTCTTCGGTCTGGGCGCGCCTGCCCGAGGAGCGGCTTGTCGGGCTCGGCTATGCCGTGCCCTATCTCGAGCGTTTCCGGAAGGACACGGAGCGGACCTTTGCTTTCATGCCGGCGGGGCAGGGGGCGGTGAACTGGCCGGTTGCCGAGTTGTCGTCGACCGCGCTGGTGTTCGACGAGGAATTGCCGCTGCCCGATTCTTCCATCGACCGGGTTTTGATGGTGCATTCGCTGGAATTTGCCGAAAGCCCGCGCGAGACGATGAAGGAGATCTGGCGGGTGCTGGCGCCGGGCGGCCGGCTGGTGATCGTCGTGCCCAATCGTCGTGGTGTCTGGGCGCGCATGGAGCATACGCCGTTCGGCTCGGGGCGGCCCTATTCGCGCGGTCAGCTGACGGCGCTTCTGCGCGAGACGAACTTCACACCCGGCGCCTCGTCGGAGGCACTGTTCTTCCCGCCGTCGAAGCTGAAGATGATCCTGCGCCTGCGCCGGGGCTTCGAGCGGCTTGGCCGCTCGCTCTGGCCGGTCTTCTCGGGCGTGATCGTGGTGGAGGCGCAGAAGCGGCTTTATCAGGGCCTGCCGGTTGCCGCGCGTGCGTCGCGGCGCGTGTTCGTGCCGGTGCTGGCGCCACAGGGTATCCCGAGCACCCGGGAGCGCCCGCGCGCCCAGCCTTGATCGCCACTCTGCCGGGCTTGCCGACCCTCGACAAATGCCGATTGCGCCGGTATTGGCTTGGCCTCATTTCCTGCCTTGAAAGCTGATCCGATGAGCCTTGCCTCGAAGAGCCCGCAGCCGCGTCCCGGCATTCTGGACATTGCCGCCTATGTGCCCGGCAAGGAGCATGCCCCCGGTGTCGCCAAGGTCCACAAGCTCTCGTCCAACGAGACGCCACTCGGCGCCAGCCCCAGGGCGATCGAGGCCTTCCAGGCCGCGGCCTTCAACCTGGAGCGCTACCCCGACGGCCAGGCCCAGGCGCTGCGCGCGGCGATCGGTGCTGTGCACGGGCTCAACCCGGCAAACATCCTGTGCGGCAACGGCTCGGACGAACTGCTCGGTCTCCTGTGCCACACCTATCTGGCGCCCGGCGACGAAGGCATCATCACGGAGCACGGGTTCGTGGTCTACAAGATCCAGATCATGGCCGCCGGCGGTACGCCGGTCATGGTCAAGGAGCGCAACGCGACCGTCGACGTCGATGCCATTCTCGCGGCGGTCACCGAGCGCACGAAGATCGTCTTCATCGCCAATCCGGCGAACCCGACTGGAACCTATATTCCCGTCGACGAAGTTCGCCGTCTGCATGCGGGCCTGCCCGAGGGCGTGCTTCTGGTGCTCGATGCCGCCTATGCCGAATATGTTCGGCGCAACGATTATGCGGCCGGGCTCGAACTGGTGTCGGCCAACCGCAACGTCGTCATGACCCGGACGTTCTCCAAGATCTACGGTCTTGCCGGTCTGCGTATCGGCTGGATGTACGCTCCGCCGCAAGTGATCGACGCGGTCGATCGCGTGCGCGGGCCGTTCAACCTCAGTGCGGCGGCGATTGCAGCCGGTGCCGCGGCCGTGCGCGATCAGGCCTTCGTCGCTGAGGCGGTCGACCATAACCTCGTCTGGCTGGAGCGTGTCAGCCGCGCGGTGGAATCGATCGGTCTCACGATCACGCTATCGGTTACCAACTTCGTGCTCATCCATTTCCCGGACGAGGACGGCATGCGTGCGAACGACGCGGATACGTTCCTCACTCATCGCGGCTACATCCTGCGTGCGATTGCGGCCTACGGCTTTCCCAATGCCCTGCGCATGACCATCGGCTCGCAGGAAGCCAATGAGGGCGTGATCGCGGCACTGACAGAATTCATGGGACGGAAATGATGACACAGCAGTTTGAAACGATCGCACTTATCGGCATCGGCCTCATCGGCTCATCGATCGCCCGGGAAATCCGAGACAAGCAGCTCGCCCAAACCCTGGTGATCTCGACCCGCAGCGAAGCGACGCTTTCGCGCGCCGAGGAGCTTGGCCTTGGCGATCGCTATACGCTGTCGGCTGCCGATGCGGTGCGCGGTGCCGATCTCGTCATCGTGTCGGTGCCTGTCGGTGCGTCCGGTGCGGTGGCCGCGGAAATCGCCGCCCACCTGAAGCCTGGCGCGATCGTCACCGATGTCGGCTCGACCAAGGGCTCGGTCATCGCCCAGATGGCGCCGCATCTGCCCGCCACGGTTCATTTCGTGCCAGGGCATCCGATCGCCGGTACCGAGCATTCCGGTCCGGACGCCGGCTTCGTCGGCCTCTTCCGCGGTCGCTGGTGCATCCTGACGCCGCCGGACGGCCAGGACGAGGAAGCGATCGCGCGGCTGCGGCTGTTCTGGGAAACGCTTGGTTCTATGGTCGAGCAAATGGATGCCGAGCATCACGACAAGGTGCTGGCGATCGTCTCGCACCTACCGCACATCATCGCCTACAACATCGTCGGCACGGCGGACGATCTGGAAGCGGTGACCGAATCCGAAGTCATCAAATATTCCGCGTCCGGTTTCCGCGACTTCACCCGCCTGGCCGCGTCCGACCCAACCATGTGGCGCGACGTCTGCCTGCACAACAAGGACGCGATCCTCGAAATGCTGTCGCGGTTTTCCGAGGACCTCGCCTATCTGCAGCGGGCAATCCGCTGGGGCGACGGCGACAAGCTGTTCGATCTCTTCACCCGCACCCGCGCGATCCGGCGGTCGATCATCCAGGCAGGTCAGGACACGGCCATGCCGGACTTCGGCCGTCACGCGATGGATCAGAAGTAGCCGATAAACGAAAGAGCCCGGGGCGTGGATCATCCACGCCCCGGGCTCTTTGTATTCTCGCGAAGGCCGCCAGAGCGAGCGGCTTTTCGCTGCACCGGGATCAGAGCGTCGGCAGCACGCCGATCGGGATGAAGGCGAGGAAGGCGGTGCCGTCGCGCACGTTGAGCTTGACTGTCGCCTCGTTCTTGCCGTTGGCCAGCGCCTTCAGCATGTTGGCCGTGTTGTTGACCAGGTTCGCATCGTCGGGGATCAGCGTGACCAGGTTTGTGCGCCAGGCGTCGATATTGGTCATCGTCAGCGAAAACTCGCCGGAGATCAGCCCCTGGTCGTTGACCGAGAAGGGGCCCGACAGCTTGGCGTTCATGCCCGAGCCAAGGTCGACTGTCATCTGGCGCAGTTCGCCCTTGCTCCCGCGCAGCATCGCCGGCGTCGGGATGCCGGAGCCCATCCAGCTCGCCTTGTCGACAAAGGTGAGGTCGGCGGCAAGATTGGCGGGTGGCGCGAAGCTTGCGCCGTTCTCAGGACGAAGATCGAGCTTGTCGACGCTCAAGGCCGCATCGAGATCGTTGCCGTTCTGACGCAGGTGCATTTCGCCGTGGCTGGCGCCGAAGCCGAAGCTGTCGCCGGTCAGCGGCAGGCGCACGGTGCCGGTCAGGTTGTCATAGGTCAGCGAACTGCGGTCGAGCCCGGAAAGGGTCGCCCTGACGCTTGCATGCAGCAGCGTCCAGTCGGCCGAGACATTGAGGTCGGGCGAAACGCGCAGTTCGGCCGGACCATCGAGCTCGATGATCGCATGGCTGGGCTGGTAGACTTGTGCCGCGGTCCGAAGCGCGCCGAAGGAGGCGGAGGCACCGCGGCGGGTGTCGTCGAGATTGACCTTGTCGCAGAACAGGCCGATGCGGAACGGGAAGCCGCGCACGTCCATGTTCGTGCACTCGCCGCCGAGCCCGTTTGCCCGGCCGTCCGCGAGCTGGGTCGTCAGGCGCTTCTCGACCTGGTCGGCGACGGCATACCAGCCGGCCGAATAGGCGGCACAGACGATCACTATGCCGGCGATAAGCCAGCGAAACTTCCGGCTGACCGGCGAGGGATTGGCGACTGCGGTTGCGGTCATGGTAACGCGTACTCCACCAAACTCAGATCGCGGCCGCCTTTCGGGTGGCGCCGCCGATCCTGCTTATTATCTTTCATTCTATGCACGGGAACGACTTGTCTCTTCCGTGCCGAGATGCTGTGCCGTAGAAAAACCGACATGGCTGGCCACCGATGAGCCGACGATTCGGCGATGAGCAGACAGCGCGGATTGAATGACAGTGGATATGGACGAATTTTGGGTCTTTGGCTACGGGTCGCTGATGTGGAACCCGGGCTTCCGGTTCGAGGAAAGATCGACGGCGCGGGCATTTGGCTATCGTCGGTCGCTTTGCGTGCGCTCTTGGGTGCATCGCGGTACTCAGCAGCGGCCGGGCCTGGTGCTCGGGCTCGACTATGGCGGCTCGTGCATCGGCGCGGCTTTTCGCATCGACAACGGCGAGAGGGCGGCGGTGATCGACTATTTGCGGGAACGCGAGCTTGTCACGCATGTCTACAAGGAAAAGACGATGCCGGTGCAGCTTGCCGACGGGCGGCGGGTTCCGGCGCTGACCTATGTGATCGACCGCGCCCATGTGCAGTATGCCGGAGCGCTGAGCGCTCCGGAGGCTGCGGCGATCGTCGCCGTCTCGTCGGGAAAGTCGGGTCCGAACAGCGAATACGTGTTCAACACGCTTGCCCACCTCAAGGAGATGGGCATTCGCGACCATTGGCTGGAAGAGGTCGTGGCGACCCTTAACGCATAATGTCCGGGATCAGGCTCGGTTTAGCCGCGGCCCATCGCCTTCAGTTCGGCAAGGCGCTGCTTTGCCGTCGGCGGCAGCGGCAGATGCGGGTTGTTTCTGACCGTCTCGATCAGAAGCTCGTCGCTTGCCGTCTCGGTCACCTCGATCAGCCTGGCGAGGAACTCGTCCGGATCGAGGCCCGCCTCGATCGGCGGCAGCACGCGAACCTTGAAATGGCCGGGGAAACGCAGAAACTTGCGGCGCGGCCAGAACAGGCCTGGATGCATGGCGACGGGCACAACAGGCACGTTGAGGTCACGGTAAAGTCGGGCGATGCCATATTTATAGTGCGGCGGTGCGCCGGGCGGCCTGCGGGTGCCTTCGGGATAGATGATCAGTTCTCGGCCGGACGCCATTTCCTGCTTGGTCCGATCCATGACTTCGGTCATGGCCCGGCCACGCGCGGCACGGTTCACCGGCACCATGCGCTGCTTGCGGACGTACCAGCCGAAGAGCGGGATCCAGGTCAGTTCGCGCTTGAGAATGAAGAAGGGATCGTTGAGCCAGGGCAGGAGCGCATAGACATCCCAGAACGACTGGTGCTTGGGCGCGAAGATGTAGCCGCTCTTGGGGATGTTCTCCAAGCCCTCGATCTCGAAGGTCGTGCCGACAATCTTTTTGAACAGCCAATGATTGCTGCGCGCCCAGTTCTTCGGAACGAACCAGGCCTTCTTCCGCGACACCAGAAAATAGGCCGGCGTGAAGACAATCATCTGCAGGATCAGATTGACGTAGAAGACCAGATTGAAAAGGACCGAACGCAGGACGATCATCAGCAGGCTCTCGAGGCGAGTTCAGGGATATCCAGCCCGTGGGCCGATGGATCGCTGCGTACACGAATAAACGCCGAAGGAAAACCGCCCGTCGTCACTTTGCTGATTAAGGGGTGGCAGCGATTATTCTTCGGCCGGTGTCGCACGCGAGGGAACGGTGCGCAATCCGCTCGCCGGGCGGGCACCGGCCATATCGCGCACGGAGGCGACGGAATACTTGCCGAACTCCAGCAGGATCGATTTCAGCACCATCGGATTGCGCAGCCAGTTCGTCGTCTTGAGGTCGGAGTTGACGACAGGATAGGCGATGAATTCGGTCTCCGGGCGGGCGCGACGCAACTCGAGCAGGCTTCGCGGCATATGGTAGTTGTTGGTCACAACAAGTACGCGCTTGTAGCCGTGATCGCTGATCCATTGGCTCGCCTCGGTCGCATTGCCGATCGTGTCGATCGCCTCGTGGCCGATGTCGACGCAGCATTTGAAGAGATCGGCCGAGCTTTGGGTGTTGCGCCGGATCTGGCTGCCGGTGGTCGCCGGGTGGACGCCCGAAATCAGCAGCCTTTTGCCGGCCCCGGATTTCAAGAGGTCGACCGCCTGATCGATGCGCTGGAAGCCGCCGGTCAAGACGACGATCGCTTCCGCCTTCGGGTCTTCCGGCGGTTGCATGGACGCGACGGTATCGGCGAAATTGAGGAAGGCCGCGACCACGATCGCGAACGGCACAAGCAGAATGAAAAAGGTCCGGCGGAGAATTTTGCGCAAGGGACTACGGGGTCGGCGTTCCTGCTCGGCCCCGCCTTGCCATTTGCCTCCTCCGGCCATCCCGCTCCCGCGAAGTCCTTGCGCCATCATGATTCTCTTCAGATAGCGCCAGATTGCGGCAAGGAATGGATCGAATAAAGGTGAAACATCTGGGCGTCAGCTTTGGTAGGTATCCGTACGTCCGGGATCAGAGCGGATCAGGTCGATCTCGTAGATCGTGCGCGTTACCGTGAGCCGAGCCGTCAGCGTCGTCAACACCGCAATGACGATCATGATGGCAAGAATACCGAGATAACCACTGTAACCGATGGTGAACGTGCCGAAGAGGGCGGTGGCCTGGTCCGTTTCCGGCGTCGCCAATGTGCGCGATTGCCAGTAGCCAGCAAGCGCGAAGAACAGCGCCGCCAGCAGCCCGCCGGCGCCGGCCCCCTTGAGGCTTATTCTGAGGAAATGCTTCTGGAACTCCGATGCCACGAATCCTGCCTCGGCGCCGACGAAATGCAGCACTTCGACGATATGGCGGTTTCCGGACAGTGCGCCGCGCGTGGCGAAGATGACGGTCAGCACCATGGTCGAGAAAACGAGGATCAGCACGCCGGTCCCGATCATTGCCGTGGTGTTTGCCATCGCCACCAGGCGGTCGACCCAGGTACGGTGATCGTCGAGGAAGGCCTGCGGGATGATCTCGGTCAGCGCCTTGCGCATGGCTGCGAAATCGGGCGGATTGTTTTCATCGATGGTGATGATGACGAGGCGGGGAACGGGCAATTCGTCGAGATCGAGGCCTTCGCCGAGCCAGGGCTCAAGCAGGCGGGCCGTTGCTGCGCGGTCGACGATGTTGCCACCTGTCGCTCCGCTGAAGGTCAGGGCCAGATCTCGCGCATCGGCAAGCGCCTTTTCCATATCGAGACCGTCGTCCGGTTTGATCTGGATGGTGATCTCGCGGGAAATCTGGCTCTGCCAGCTTTGGGCCGTGGCGCGCACCATGCTGACACCGCCGAGCGTGAGGCAGGCGAGGAACGACATGATCGCGATCACGCACATCAGCGCGTGACCGGACACGTTCGTCGACGGCACGATCGGCCCCATCGGGCGCACGCGCATCTCCGTGCGGCGCGGCTGCTGCTGCGGTTCCGGTTGCTGCTCCGGCACCTCATGGGTGCGTTTGGTGCGGCCCTCACTCATAGATATCGAGCCGCCCTTGCGAAAGGATCATGCGCCGCGCCTCGACCTGATCCATCAGCGACAGATCGTGGGTGGCAATGACGACGGCGGTGCCGAGCCGGTTGAGTTCGAGGAAGAGGTTCAGCAAGCGGCGGGCCATCGGCGGGTCGACGTTGCCGGTCGGCTCGTCCGCAAGCAGGATTTCGGGGCGGTCAATCAGCGCGCGGGCGATTGCCGCGCGTTGCTTCTCGCCGCCGGAAAGTACGGGCGGCAGCACATTGATGCGCTCGCCAAGCCCAACCCATTTCAACAGTTCGAGCACGTCGGCGCGGTAGCTCGATTCGTCCTTGCCGCGCACGCGCAGCGGAAGCGCAACGTTCTCATAGGTGGTCAGATGATCGAGCAGGCGGAAGTCCTGGAAAACGATGCCGACGCGCCGGCGCAGCATGGGGAACTCTTCGCGCGGGATCGACGAAATGTTGCGGTCGAACATGCGGATCAGACCGCGCGTCGGCTGCAGCGAGAGGAAGAGCAGGCGCAACAGCGTCGTCTTGCCGGCGCCGGAGGGGCCGGTGAGGAATTGGAACGACCGGCGCGGAATGTCGAAGGTCAGGTCCCGGAGAATTTCCGGCCCCATGCCATAACGCAATCCGACGTTCTCAAAATGAATCAATGGGTACCCATCTCTCTCACGACCCGTGCGGTTCTGCTTGGGGACGGCTATCTGCGCATAGGACGCCAAGCGCCGAAAGGCAAAACCGCCAGCGGAATCATGGTTAAGCAGCGGTTAATTTTTCATGAAAAGACGCCGCTTTCACGGCCTCTTTCCGAAGCATTAACCATTTCGGTTTACGTGTCGGAAAGATTTGATGCAATGCCCTGATTCTTGCACCGCCAGGGATCGGCGCATTGCCCGATGGTTTCGCATGGATGGCAGGTCCGTCCGCGATCCAGGAGGAAAAGGCGATGCAGGCATTCCGCACGAAATCGGCTGGAGCCGCGGCCTATGCCGATCTGCTGCCACCGGACCGCGGTCCACGCGAAGCTGCACCCGCGCCGCGCCGCGTCGACTATGTCGACGCCGAATTCGAGACCGTTTCGGCGACGGCCCGCCGCAATCCCTATCCCGTTTTCAATGACAATCGGCGGCACACTCGACGCCACGGCCCGACATTGACGGTCGTTCGCGACGAGAAGGCCGCCCTCAGGCGCCTGTTGTCTCTCGCCGAGACTTGGTTGCGCGCCATGCCGGCACGTCGGTTCGCCGCGCTTGTCGCAGCTTTCGCCCTTGCGGCGTTTGCGGCTATCATCGTCCTTTCGACCGGTGACGGGGTCGAAAGCGAGCCATTGGCGATCACCGACGTCACTGCGTCGCTCGATTATTCCGGCGGCATGCGGGTACTTTCGGTCTACGGCTCCATCGACAATTCCTCTTCCGCCCTGCAGCGACTGCCGTTGGTCGTGGTGGATGTGGTCAGCAATGGCCGCAAGGTTACGGCGACGCGATTGATGCCGGAGGGTGCCGCCATCGCACCCGGCGAGAGCCGCCGCTTCGTGACCAGGCTCCCATATGCAGGTGGAAAAATGCCCGAGGTGAAGGTTTCCTTCGCCGAAAACGGTGTCTCCGTGCGCTGATTGTGCTAAGCGGGCGCAAAAGGGAAGGCGTTTGTCTTCCGGATGAAACGCTGGAGAAACCGCATGCCCGTCGTTCGCGGAAAGAATATCGAGCCCCTTTATACGGCAGAGACGATCGCCGCACGCAACACCGAGCTTGCCGACATGATCGTCGAGGGTCCGCACAAGGACCTTCTGGTGATCGCGGTGCTCAAGGGCTCGTTCATCTTTGCCGCGGACCTGATCCGCGCCATGCACAACACCGGCCTGGCACCGGAAGTCGAGTTCATCACGCTGTCGAGCTACGGGCTCGGCACGGTCTCCCAGGGCGTAAAGATCATCAAGGACATCGATAGCGACGTGCATGGCCGCGACGTGCTCCTGATCGACGATATCCTGGAATCCGGGCGCACCCTGCGTTTTGCGAAGGAACTGATGTACGAGCGCGGCGCGCGCAACGTCACCATTGCGGTGCTGCTCGACAAGCGCGTCAAGCGCAAGGTCGAGCTCGAGGCCGACTATGTTGGCTTCGAATGCCCTGATCATTTCGTCGTCGGCTACGGCATGGACGTGGCTTACGCGTTCCGAGAACTGCCCTTCGTTGGCGTCGTCACCGGCGACGCCGAGTAGAGACGAGAATGTGCAGCGCTGCGGCGTTTGAGATCGCGGCGCTGTAATGACCTCCAGGCCGCGTTCAGCGCTCGAAGCAGGGCCGCTGTAAAACGCGCATTCCGAAATCCAGCCGCCCGGCGTTTACCGAACACAAAGAAAAAGCTGGTTGTTTGGGGTCGTGTCGCGTTTCGCCCCCTGGGATGCCACGTGCCGCTGCGGACTGCCTCACGATTCTTGTGAGTGTTGCCGTATCCATTGGAATGGGCCGGCCTCTTCGCGAGAGAGCCGTGCCGTTGCAGCGAACGCGGGAGGCCATGATGGCGAAGATCCTGATTACCGAGGACGAGGATGCATTGCGCTCCTTCGTCGCCCGGGCCTTGAGGCTCGATGGACATGAGACCGTGGAGGCTGGAGACGGCGCAGATGGGCTTGCCTGCCTGCAGACCGAGAATTTCGATCTGCTGCTGTCAGATATCCGCATGCCCGTCATGGACGGCATCGAATTGACGCATCAGGCGTCCGCAGCCTTTCCGGCGATGAAGATCCTGCTGATGACCGGTTACGCCGAACAGCGCGAGCGGGCCGACGATCTCGCCGACAAGATCGTCGACGTCATCTCCAAGCCCTTTTCCCTGCCTGACATCCGCAAGGCGGTGGCCCTGGCGCTCGCTGCCTGACGGGTCCCCCTCCATCGCCCGATCGTGGGCGAGGCATTGATTGTTTGGCGATCTGACAAATTGAATACGGCCCTGGCGCGTTTCCGCTCCAGGGCCGTCGTCGTTTCCGGCTCTTTTGGCCGAGGGTCAGCGCATGTCGAGCAGGCGTTCGAGATACTGGCGCTCGGCCTCGGGCGACAGCGTGTTGCCAAGGCGGCGGCGGATTTCGTCGAGAATCTCACGCGCCCGCTGGGTGTCGATTTCATCGGGAACTTTCACCTGGTCGCCGAAGTCCGGACCGGCATTCTGCTGGCGTCGACCGAGCGGGTCGCGACCATTCTGGCCGTATTGCGGGACGCCCTGACCGGGTCCTTGTCCCTGGGCCTGCATCTGGTTCATCATGTCCTGGGCGCCGTCACGCAGCGCCTGCAGTGCGCGGCCCTGGCTGCCGACGGCCGGTTCGCCCTGGCCCTTGCCAAGGGAGCCGGAGGCGCCTTCCATTTCGCGCTTGGCGTCGCCGAACCCCTTGCCGGGCTTGATGCCAAGGCTCTCCAGACCCTTCTGCAGTTCGCCGAGTTGCTTGCCCAACGCATCCTGCTGCTGCTTCAGCTGCTTCAGCGCTTCCTTCAGTTGCTCGGCGGTCATGTCGTCGAGCGGGCCGTTCTCGTCACCACGCTGGCCCGGATCCTGCGGCATGTCCTGACCATAAAGCTCGTTGTCCTCGCCCTGCAGCGGGTCGCCGCGCTGCATGCGGTCTCGCTGCGCCTGGTCGAGCTTGAACGTCTCGTCCATCAGCTTTTGCTGCTCCTGCATCAGCTGGCCGAGCTTGTCCATCTGCTCGCGCATGGCGTTGTTCTGTTCGCCCATCTGTTGCTGGCCGCGGTTGGCCTGCAGGTTGTTCATCAGACGCTGAAGCTCCGACAGCATCTGACGGGCCTGGTCGCGCGCACCCGATCGCGCCAGGTTCTCGATCTGGTTCATCATCCTGTCCAGATCCTGTTGGCGCAGAACATTGTTCTGATCCGGATTGGCGGCCATGCGCGGGTTTTTCGCGGCCTCCTTGGCCAGCGCCTGCATATATTCCTGCATGGCCTCGCGCAGTTCCTTCATCAGCTTGGCGATTTCCTCGTCGGGCGCATTGCGATCAAGCGCATCCGACAACGCCTGTTGCGCATCGCGCAGACGTCGGTCGGCGAGCGACAGATCGCCATCCTCGATGCCTAGCGCGATTTCCCAGAGATGCTTGGCGGCGTCGCGCAGCATGTCGTCGTTGCGCGCCAGCGCCATGCGCGAACGTGCCGATTTCAGGAGCAGGAAATGGGTGAGGTTGGGGATCGTTTCCTCGGCGAAGCTGGCGATCGCGTCATTGAGGTCGATCGCCCGCGGCAGGTCGTTGGCGTTGAGTGCAAAGACCTGTCGCTGTTCGGCAACGGCGCCCGCCAGCGGATTGAAGAATTGCCGCGCCGGAAGGATCATGTCCTGCGGCACGCTTCTCCCCTCCTGACCGGCGGCATCGCGGGCAACGAGGGTGACGCGAACGCGCTTGCCGGCCAGCGGATGTTCGCTGAGGTTGCGGCTGGTCGTGCCCTTGGCCTCGCGGGCGTTGCGGCGCGGCAGGTCGAGACGATACTCGGGAAGCGGATAGAGCGGCCGTGCGTCCTTCGCCTGTTCGTCCAAAGGCTTGATCTCAGCCCAGGCCTGAGCGATGCCGTAGTCGTCGCTCGCCAGGAAGGCGATGTCGAGCGAGGCATTTGGGGTGGGCTTTGGCAGGCCGTCAAAGGCGATCTGAGGCACGCTGTCGGGGGTGATCTTGAACGTCCACTTCTGGCCACCGACGGAGAGTTCGCCGTCCTTTACGATCTTGTAGAGGTGATTGCGCACGGCATTGTCGGGCGCCTTCTGGGCGGCCGGTTCCGCTGACGCAGTCTTTTCGTCCGGCTTTTCCCCGGCGGTCGGGATGACGATCGCGTCGGCCGATCCGTGTTCCGAATAGCGGACGGCTTCTTCCGTGCCGGCGCCAGTGACGCGCACGGTCAGATCGCTGAACTGCGGAATGGTAATCGCCGCCGTTTCGTCAGATGGGGACGCGACGCCCTGGCGGCCCGTGAGGAAGACGGGCGCACGCCCGGTATAGGCGGGCGGTGTCACCCAGGCATCGACCCGGATGTCGGCGACTTCGCTTGCTGGCTGCGGCAGGTGGAAGGCGTCCGAGAGAAGCCCCGCCCGGTTGGAATAGGAATAGGCGAAAGCGACGCAGGCGATCAGAACCGGCAGCGCCCGCAGCGCGAAAGGGTCGTGGCGGGCAATGTCGGGACGCGGCAGGCCCGTGTCGAGGGCACGGATCATCCCCGCCATGCGCGTCTGATGTTCGCGCCACAGCGCCTCGCCGAAGGCGCCGCCGGTTGCCGGAATGTCGTCCTGAACACGGATCGCCTGGTGGGGAAGGGCGTTGCGCTCTTCCAGCATCCGATCGGCATCGACGTTCCCAGGTAATCTCAACCGGGTCAGCGGAACGAGGGAGGCGATGAAGGCGACGAGAAAGCCCAGAAGCAGGGCGGCATGCAGCCAAAGCGGAGCAATGCGGAAGAGGCCGAGCCAGGCGGCCGACAGAAACAGGAGCACGATCGAAGCGGGAACGAGGGCGCGCGGCAAAACCTGCTCGGCGATCAACACCGCCCGCGCGACAAACCTTTTCAGCGCCAGCGTTCTGGCAAACGACTTCGGTTGTGGCGTTTCATCCTGCCGGAATTGCGTCATCCGCCCAAGTTCCCTTTCGGTCGCTCATGACCGCTCGTGACCGACCTATTGAATGATCAGGATAACATCGTTTGTGGCGAAGACGAGGGCGACAACAAAATCGTGATCGCCCGCGCGGGCGATCCACAGATCATCGTCCGATCCGAAAGACTGCTCAGTCGAGCCAGTCCGGAACCGAATCAAGCCCGATCAGGTCATCGTAGCTTTGGCGCGGCCGGATCACGTGGAAGCGATCGCCCTTGACCAGCACTTCCGGGATCAGCAGCCGGCTGTTGTAGGTGCTCGCCTGGACAGCGCCATAGGCGCCGGCAGAACTGATGGCGAAGAGATCGCCCGGCTTCGGCATGGCCATTTCGCGGTCAAGCGCCAGATAGTCGCCGGTCTCGCACACCGGGCCGACGACGTCGGCCTTGATGCGGGGCGCATTGGCGGCTGAAATGCGAACCGGCCTGATCTCGTGATAGGCCTCGTAGAGCGTCGGGCGGATCAGGTCGTTCATGGCGCCGTCGACAATGACGAAGGTCTTGTCGCCGCCATCCTTGACGTAGATGACCTCGGTCACGAGGATGCCGGCGTTGCCGACGATCAGCCGGCCCGGCTCGGTGACGATCTTGCAGCCGAGCGACTGCAGCTGGCTCTTGACGATTTCGGCATAGGCATCGGGCAGCGGCGGCGGATTGTTGTCTTCCTTGTAGGGAATGCCGAGACCGCCGCCGATATCGACGTGATCGATCGCGTGGCCGTCGCTGCGTAGCGTGTCGACCAGTTCGCGCAGCAGCTTGAAAGCGTCGTCGAAGGGCTGCAGCTCGGTGATCTGGCTGCCGATATGCATATCGATGCCGGTGACCTGGATGCCGGGCAGTGTCGCGGCATGGGCGTAGACGGCGCGGGCACGCTCCCACGAAATGCCGAACTTGTTTTCCTTCTTGCCGGTCGAGATCTTCGAGTGGGTGCGCGCGTCGACATCCGGGTTGATGCGGAAGGAGACGTGAGCACGCTTGCCGGCGCGAACGGCGCGCTGGTTCAGGACCTCGAGTTCCGGTTCGGACTCGACGTTGAAGCAGTAGATGCCGGCCTCGAGCGCCAGGTCCATTTCCTGCGGGGTCTTGCCGACGCCGGAGAACATGATGCGGCTTGCCGGAATGCCGGCGGCCAGCGCGCGGCGCAACTCACCGCCCGACACCACATCGACGCCGGCGCCAAGGCGCGCAAGCGTCTTCAGCACGGCCTGGTTCGAATTGGCCTTCATGGCGTAGCAGACCATCGCATCGACGTCGGCAAAGGCCTTGGAGAAGACCTTGTAGTGCCGCTCGAGCGTCGCCGTCGAGTAACAGTAGAAGGGCGTTCCGACGGCGCGGGCGATGTCGGTCACCGGCACGTCTTCGGCGTAGAGAATTCCGTCGCGGTATTCGAAATGGTTCACGGGGCGTGGCTCGGCTTAGAGGAGGGGATCGAGCAGGAAAGGGCGGTCGTCAGCCTGTTCTTTCTTTTCGACAGTTCCGGCAGGGGCCAGGGTGTTGATCGGCGCCGTCGAGCCGGGTCGGTCGAGGTCGCCCTTGCGTCCACAACCGACAAGAACCAGCCCGGGGATCGCCAGAAGAAGCGCAAACCGGGCCGCCTTCGTGAATGTCATCGTGATTTTCCTTCGCGGGGACTGATGCTGGTGCGATGTCTTATCGATTTTTCCGGCGCTTGTGCACCCTGATTCTGCGACGGGATTCAGCCCCTTGCGCTCAGGCACGTCGTTGCCCCGAAACCGCAACGCGGTCTCGGGGGACAAGCATCAGTTGCGCGCGCGCCACCAGGCGATCTGCTTGCGAACCTCGTTCGGTGCGGTGCCGCCGAAGGACGTGCGACTGGCGACCGAGGCCTCGACGGTCAGCACGTCGAACACCTTGGCGGTGATCGAAGGATGGATCGACTGCAGGTCTTCAAGCGAGAGGTCGGCGAGGTCGCAGGCCTTCTGTTCCGCAAGGGCGACGGCGCGGCCGGTGACATGGTGGGCGTCGCGGAAGGGCAGGCCGGCCTCGCGTACCAGCCAGTCAGCAAGGTCGGTCGCTGTCGAATAGCCGGAACCGGCAGCCGCCTTCATCCGGTCGGCCCGAATGGTCATGTCGCGCACCATGCCGGTCATCGCGGCAACGGCGAGTTCGAGGCTCTCGGCCGCGTCGAAGACCTGTTCCTTGTCTTCCTGCATGTCCTTGGAATAGGCGAGCGGCAGGCCCTTCATGACGGTCAGAAGCGCGATCAGCGAGCCGTTGATGCGGCCGGTCTTGGCGCGCACCAGCTCGGCGGCATCGGGGTTCTTCTTCTGCGGCATGATCGAGGAGCCGGTCGAAAACGCGTCGGACAGACGAATGAAGCCGAACTGCGGCGTCGACCAGATGACGATCTCTTCGGCAAGGCGCGACATGTGCGTGGCGGCGATTGCGGCAATCGACAGGAATTCGAGCGCGAAGTCGCGGTCCGAAACTGTGTCGATCGAATTGCGGGTGGGGCCGGCAAAGCCGAGTGCGCTCGCGGTCATGTGCCGATCGATCGGGAAGCCGGTGCCGGCAAGGGCGGCCGCGCCGATCGGGCTTTCATCCATGTGCTCGATGGCGTGGCGCACGCGCGAGCGGTCGCGGCCGAACATCTCGACATAGGCCATGCAGTGATGGCCGAAGGTGACGGGCTGGGCCGTCTGCAGATGGGTGAAGCCGGGCATGACGGTCTCGGCATGTTCCTCGGCGCGGTCGAGGAAGGCGGCGATCAGGCCGGTCAGCGCCTTTTCGGTCCTCTGCAGCTCTTCCTTGACCCACAGACGGAAATCGAGCGCCACCTGGTCGTTACGCGAGCGGGCCGTGTGCAGCCGGCCGGCGGCCGGGCCGATCAGGGTCGCAAGCCGGGCCTCGATGTTCATGTGGATGTCTTCGAGGCGGCGAGAGAATTCGAACTGGCCGCTTTCGATCTCTGACAGGATCGTGTTGAGACCGTGAACGATCTTGTCTTTGTCCTCGGCCGAAATGATGCCTTGATGCGCCAGCATGGTCGCATGCGCTATTGAGCCGCGGATGTCCTGAGCATAGAGCTTCTTGTCGAAGCCGATCGAGGCATTTATCTCCTCCATGATCGCGTCCGGACCCGAGGCGAAGCGACCGCCCCACATCTGGTTGGAGGTTTTTGTCTCGGAATTGCCGTCAGCCATGAAGAATGCCCGCCTTGGAGAATGAAATGCCCGACCAGAAGAAATCCCCCCCGGCCGTGAAATTGTTCGCGCTCGCCGCCTTGTTCGGCGTGATCATCGGTGCGGCTGCGGTATACGTGAAGGAGACGGGGTCTGGCAATGCCGAGCCGACCGAAACGGCAGCTGCCGTCTGCCCGTTGACGGGCGAAAAGGTCGCCTCGCTGACGCCGTTCATGAAGGGCCAGGTGGCGGCGATGTCGCCGGCCGCCTCGCCACGCCCGATCGCACTCGATTTCAACGACCCGGACGGCAAGCCGACGACGGTTGCCGCCTTTGCCGGCAAGACGATGCTTGTCAATCTCTGGGCCACCTGGTGTGGCCCCTGCCGCGAGGAAATGCCTGCCCTCAACGCGCTGCAGAAGTCCCTCGGCAGCGACAAGTTCGAGGTGGTCGCGATCAACATCGACGTCGGCGACGACGAGAAGCCGAAGGCCTTCCTCGACGAGACCGCCGTGCACGACCTGCGCTACTATCGCGATGCGTCAATGGGCGTCTTCAACAATCTGAAGAAGGAAGGCCTTGCCTTCGGCCTGCCGGCAACCTTGCTGCTCGACGACAAGGGATGCCTGATCGGCTCGATGAATGGCCCGGCGGCCTGGGACAGCGACGATGCCAAAGCGCTGATCAAAGCGGCCACGGGCGGGTAGGCGTCACTCTCCGTGGGTTGTGGTGCGGTTGTCGCGCAACAGGTGCCACTGCACCTTGTGGGGGGTGAAATGCTCTGCCGCTGCACGTTCCCACAACGGCGTGGGATGGTCACCAACGATGAAGATGTCGGTCGGCGGCAGGTTCGGGTCTGTGGCAATAGACGCGACGCCGTCAAAAACGTCAGCCCACAGCTCGGTCAGCTCGCAGACTTTCGTATTGGCAATTTCAGCTGCGTCACTGCCGCATTTGAAATTGCCTCCCTGCTTAGGCACGTAAGGTATATGGGAATTTAGTGTCAGCCAGTATAGGAGTTTCCGCTCAGCCGGGTTTGTCGTCAGCCGGTCGCGGACGGCACTTGCAATGTCGTTGTCGCACAGACCCGTGAAAACGCTGCCGCAGCGCTGGTGAAACCTATTGCTGTCGGTCGCAAGGCCTTCAAGGAAGTGCGATTCGAGAAAACCGATTCTTGGATACCACTTGTCCCGTTCGAACATCCTCTGCGAAAAGCCGTGATAGGAGATTGTTCGATAGCCCCGATCAGCCATGGCGGCCGGAAAGCAGTCGTAGCTGGTCCGGCGAAGATAATCGGTGTGATCGCCCCATTGTCCGCAGAGTTCGCGGGATTCAGCGCCCGTAGTCGAACCCTCGAAGTTGCTGAGGCCACTTGAAAGTTCATAGCGCCCGGTATCCAGTGCTGGCTGCAGACGCCGTGAAAGAATTGCAGTGTGCTCAGGGCTGGAGAATGCGCCAAGCCCTTCCACCATTACGAACAACAAGTTGCGACCACCATTCGCTACAGCGGCGGCGTCGATACCATTGATCGAGAGTGCGCTTTCAAATGAGTCAGCAGGTTGCTTCAGGAAAGGGCGATTGATATGGCGCTCCAACATCACCACGCTGAAAGCGACGAGAGCCCCTGGCAGTAGCGATGCGCCTCGCAATACCTGTCGATTGTGATTCACGAGGCAGGCGATTGCAACGCCATTCGCGATAAAGAGGCTGATCACGACGACGTAAAATACGGAAGAGGTGAGATCCAGCGATGCCATGTAGCGCACCGACTGGATTGCAGCGCCGAGCGGCAGGTGGAACGCTACCATAACCACGAGGCCGAAATCGATGAGGGCAATGAGCGGGAATAGCAGGTAGGCCAACGTAGGTTTGGCGCGCAGCGCGAATAGGCCTCCAATCAAGTAAAGGAATGGCGAAAGCGGTCGTGCGGCCACATAGAACGGCAAGACCAGCAGCATCATCAGATTAGGCGCTAGGCCGAGGATGAGCGCCAAGCGCCACGCCCTCGCACTCCAAAGTGAGGGGAATGACCGTGCCGCCATTGAGGATATCGCTTGCGAAATCATATTCTCTCCCACGTGACTAGGAGAGGGCGTAACAGAACTGTCTTTAAGCTAAGTTACCAGTATGGCGAGCAAATTCCTTGTCGCGCAAGATGTAGGGTTGTGGATCCCGCGGAGATTGGACGTTCTTACTTGAACAGAATCCTATGTTCGAGACCTAGCGGGTCGGCACCGGCACGTCGCCGCGGTAGTCGTAGAAGCCGCGGCCGGACTTGCGGCCGAGCCAACCAGCTTCGACGTATTTTACCAGGAGCGGGCAGGGGCGGTATTTCGAGTCCGCCAAGCCGTCGTGCAGGACCTGCATGATCGACAGGCAGGTGTCGAGACCGATGAAGTCGGCGAGCTGCAGCGGACCCATCGGGTGGTTGGCGCCGAGCTTCATGGCGGTGTCGATCGCCTCGACCGTGCCGACGCCCTCATAGAGGGTGTAGATCGCCTCGTTGATCATCGGCAGCAGGATGCGGTTGACGATGAAGGCCGGGAAGTCTTCGGCGACCGTGACGGTCTTGTCGAGCGTGCCGACAAATTCCTTGGCGGCCTTGAACGTGCCTTCGTCCGTGGCGATGCCGCGCACGAGCTCGACCAGCTTCATCACCGGAACCGGGTTCATGAAGTGGATGCCCATGAACTTTTCCGGACGGTCGGTCGCAGATGCAAGGCGGGTGATCGACAGCGAAGAGGTGTTGGTCGCAAGCAGCGCTTCCGGCTTCATGATCGGGCATACCTGGCCGTAGATCTTGCGCTTGATGGTTTCGTCCTCGGTGACGGCCTCGATGACGAGGTCCACCTGCGACAGGTCGTTGATGTCGGACGAGCCCTTGATCAGCGCCAGCGCGCTCTTGCGAGCCTCGTCGGTCATCTTGCCTGATGACACCTGGCGGGCAAGGTTGCCGTTGACGGTGGCGAGGCCCGCCTCGATGCGATCAGCGGCAAGATCGTAGATCTGCACCTTGTATCCGGCCATCGCCGAAACATGCGCAATGCCGCAGCCCATTTGCCCGGCACCAATAACTCCGACCGTCTTGATCATCGCGGCGAACATCCATCTTCAAGAATTTTGGCGGCCGTGCCGCCGTCACATACGAAAATACCGGGCCGGTCTGGCCGGCCCGGTAGATTGTTAATGCCAAGTCCGCGCTTTTGCCAGCCCTTTTCCTTGAGGCTCGGGAAGTGCGGTTGGCGAATGGTTACAGCGCCTTTTCGAGCTCCGGCAGGGCTTCGAACAGGTCGGCGACGAGGCCGTAGTCGGCAACCTGGAAGATCGGCGCCTCCTCGTCCTTGTTGATGGCGACGATGACCTTCGAGTCCTTCATGCCGGCCAGATGCTGGATC
>NZ_JACVAN010000024.1:0-95659 GCF_014851895.1 Ensifer sp. ENS11
AACCGTCGTTCATTGACCGTGCCTCCTGCTTTCCCCAGGACGCACTCATACGAAACACGACGTCCGAGAACATCGGGCGGGAGAATTTCTATGCCTGCGACTTGAAAAGGCGAACATGAGAGTGGATAGAATCTGACGCCTGGTATCCGGGATGACGTGATCAGGTTGGGACCTACGTTCCTGCCTAATCACGCAACGCGCCCGACGGGTTCGCGTCGACGCGTCAGGCCCGCATTGGGTCGAACTTCCCCTTTGGTCGCTAGCCGAAGTTCGGACATCAGGTGCGACGATAGGATTGCACGCCCGCAGCAATTCAAAGTGTTACAGCGACCTTTGCGCGTCTGATAAGATGCGCGGCGCTTCAGGGGCCGCCGCAGGTGTTGCCTGCGAAATGGCTCGTTCGAGCATGGCTGCCAGCAGCGAGATGCGCATGGCATCGAGCAAGATGCCGCCGTCGAGATCGCTGGGACTGCCGATGAAGACGACCAGGATGCTGGATACAAACTCCCAGGTCGCGAACTCTTCGACGCCGAGCAGGCGCGTTGTTGCAAACCAGACCCATGCGCCAAGCCAACCGATCAGGCGATAGGCGACGATGAAGGTGAGCAAGGTTGCAAGCCCCGCGCCGAGTGTCAGCTTCAGGCAGGTCCAGACCGGCCCATAACGCGAGCGATAGTCGCTGACGAAGTGTTCGAGAAAATCGATGAGCCATTTGCGCCAGCTCCGTGCACTAGTCCGTGCCGGCATGGTGCGGGGACCGGCCGCGGAAAGTTCATAGCCGTTGATGATTGCGGCCATCACCAGCCAGACCATCGGCAAGAGGGCGTAGAAGAACAGGCTCTGCGCCTGTGTCAGCCAGTCGGGCTTGCGAAACTCCACGGGTATGAAATTCTCCGCGGCATAGGCAACGCCGATCAGCTGCAAGCTGATGCCCTGGCCAAGAGAGGTCAGGAGCTTGCCGGCGCCGAGCCAGGTGATGAATTCATCCTTCCAGATCGAAAGCCCGTAGAGACCGATAAAGATCCAGCTCGCGTCGGCTGCAACGATCAGCAAGCGCCAAGTTGGCGCTTCGCTCTTTTTGCTCATGCGCTTGGCGGCCCAACGTACGAACCAGCAAATAGCGATGGACAGAAGCAGGCCGCGTGAACTGAGAATGTCAAAGAAATCGGCCTTCTCGCCGAAAGCGACCTTGTCGAGTGCCAGCCGGGAATATTCACGCACCGTGTTGCCGAGGAAGCCCCACGCCGCGTAGTAGGCGAAGAACGGCAAAATCGCTGCGGCGGTTACGGCCAGCAAGCGCCGATCGTTGCTGCCGGATTTGCCTGACGAGACCGGCACGCTCTTCGTCTGCCGGAGCGATTCCAGCGCGGGCAATCCCGGACGCAGGGCTAGAAACATCAGGACGACGATGATGAGTTTGGCAAGAACGACGAGCGACAGCACCACCATACCGCCGAGCGGGTGGCGCAAACCCACTTCGACCGCGGCGCGCAGCAGCAGGTCCCGCACGATATAGCCTGCCGCCCCGATAAGGAGCAGTTGCGGCCAAAAGCGGGCAAGCAAACGTCCCATGAGGCCAATGGGACCGAGCGCATCTGCTATCGACGTCATGACCAGAACATAAGTGCACTTTGGCCAGAGCACAACCATGGCGCCCCAAACCAAGATCCCGACAGAAGATAGGGCGACAAGCGGGGCGGTAAGCCCCAGACGATGATCGACGCAATGCCCCCACAGGAAGCCGCATCTCTCCTTTTGAGAAAATGAGGCAATGCGCCGCATTTCCGACGCGTTTTTGCCGCATCACCAATGCCTGCATCAGGATCCACGCATTGGGAATTCTCCAGGGAGAATGGAAATGGCGACGTGGCGACCCGATCCTTCTTTTTATCCTTCACCACGCATGGCGGCCAAGGCTCCCAAGGAAACCTTGGCCTATGTCGCAGCCTTCGATCCTGAGCGAGCGAGGCCGGATGCAATCGCCGTGGTCGATGTCGACCCGACGTCACCGAGCTATTCGCAAATCGTTGCACAGGTCGATATGCCGAACGTTGGCGACGAGCTCCATCATTTCGGCTGGAACGCCTGCTCCTCCTGTCTTTGCCCCAATGCGCCGCACCCGCATGTCGAGCGTCGCTATCTCGTAGTCCCGGGTTTGAGATCTTCGCGGCTCCACATCATCGACACCAAGCCGGACCCGCGCAATCCGAAGATCATCCGCGTGATCGAGCCTTCCGAAATTGCCGAAAAGGCGAACTATTCGCGGTTGCACACCATCCATTGCGGCCCCGAGGGCATCTACGTCAACGCGCTCGCCGACCGCGACGGTAATGCGCCCGGCGGCATCTTCTTGCTGGATCACGAGAGTTTCGACGTGCTCGGCCAATGGGAAATGGATCGTGGACCGCAGAAGCTCGCCTATGACTTCTGGTGGCATCTCGGTCACGACACGCTGATTACCAGCGAATGGGGCACGCCGGATACCTTCGAGAACGGGCTGGTTCCGGAAGTGTTGCTCGGTTCGAAATACGGCCGCAGGCTGCACTTCTGGGATCTGCACAAGCGCAAGCACCTGCAGGAGATCGACCTCGGCGAGGAGCACCAACTCATCTTTGAACTGCGCCCGGCCCACGATCCGACCAGGGCCTACGGTTTCGTCGGCTGTGTCATCAGCATCAAGGACCTCTCGGCATCGATCTGGACCTGGTATCGCGACGGAAACCAATGGGCGGTCAAGAAGGTGATCGAGATCCCGGCAGAGCCCGCCGATCCGGATCTCCTGCCGCCCGTGCTCAAGGGCTTCGGCGCGGTCGCACCGCTCGTCACGGACATCGACCTGTCGATGGACGATCGGTTCCTCTATGTTTCCTGTTGGGGCACCGGTGACATGATCCAATATGATGTTTCCGACCCATTCGCCCCGAAGGAGACGGGCCGAGTGCGCATCGGTGGGATCGTATCACGAGCGACCCATCCGAAGGCTGCAAACGGAGCGTTGAACGGCGGGCCGCAGATGGTGGAGATCAGCCGGGACGGCAAGCGGGTCTATTTCACCAATTCGCTCTATGGCGCAATCGACCCGCAATTCTATCCCGACGGTATCGACGGGTGGATGGTCAAGCTGGATGTCAATGAGGGCGGCGGAATCGCGTTTGACGAGAATTTCTTCGTCGATTGGCCGAAAGGCCATCGCCCGCATCAGGTTCGCCTGGAAGGCGGGGACTGCTCGTCCGATTCCTATTGTTATCCGTGAGGAGGGTGCGGGCGTGCGGCCCTACCATGGCGAATGACGACCTTCTGGCCATGGCTTTCACTTGCCGGCCTCGGCGCCTTTCACGGTCTCAATCCGGCGATGGGCTGGCTCTTCGCCGTGGCGCTGGGGCTTCACCGCCAGAGCCGGCGGACCGTCTGGTTGTCCCTTGTTCCCATTGCGATTGGCCATGCGATTTCCATCGCGACCGTGTTGGTGGTGGTCATCGCATTCGGCGCAGCCCTGGATCTGGACAGCTTCAGGCTTGCCGCCGCCTCGCTCATACTTGGCCTTGCCGCCTACGGCGCCGTTTACGGACACCGCCAACGCGTCAGAGTGGGAATGCGAACCGGCATGGCCGGCCTTGCGTTCTGGTCCTTCCTGATGGCAACGAGCCACGGGGCGGGGTTGATGCTGGTGCCCGCAATGCTCAGCATCTGTCTGGCCGATCGCTCCGGCGACCTCGCAATGCCAATGGCGAGCTCACTCCCGGTCGCGCTTGCCGCCCTTGCGGTGCATAGCGGCGTCATGCTCGCAGTCATCGCGGCGGTCGCGCTCGCCGTCTTCGAGTGGCTGGGGCTTGCGGCCCTGCGCTCAGCGTGGATCAACTTCGATCGTCTCTGGACATTGGCGCTCGGCGCGACCGGCATAGCGCTTCTTGTCCAATGAACGGCCGATGCCGTCATTGCGGTTCTTCTCCCGCATCCGCTCTCACTCATTCTATTCGATCACGTTTATTTCCTGTCAGTTCCTCTTCCCTCTGGGCTCTCACGTAGTCGATATAGCCGCGAACATCGGCGGCGGGTTCGGAGTAGGCGTTGCCGAGCGATTTCTCGATCGCCGCCATATAGGTTGCCGCCCAGGCCGGCAGGGAATAGTCGATTACCGCGAGGAATTCGAGCGTCGCTGCAAGCCTCATGTCGGCAATCGACGGTTTGGTGCCACCGATGAAGGGTTTCTCGCCCATATAGAACGTGTGGAAGACTTCGAGCGGTTCGGCCAGCGCATCCGCAGCTTGCTTGCGCGCATGCTCCTTGGTGGCGGCGTCTGCATCACTATAGCCGACTTCGCCTGGATATTGTGGGAACTTGAGCACCGGATAAGTGGCGCGCGCGAGATAGGGATAGAAGGTGCCGATCAGGTAGAACATGGCGCTGTCGATCATTGCGCGCGCCTCGGGATCCTTCGGATAAAAGTCGTTGAGCCCGTGCTTGTTGCAGAGATACTGCATGATCGCGCAGCTTTCCCACAGTGCGCCCTTGGGCAAATCCGCCGTTTCGATCATCGGCGTCAGGTGCGAAGGCGCCCTCGCCAGATACTCGGCCGAGCGCGTAAGCCCATAAACGTCATGCTCGCTGAAATCGAGACCTGCGGCGCGAACGAACACGCGGGCCGTCAGGTTGTTGACGCTGGGCTTGATGACATTGAGTTTGATTGCAGACACGAGTGTTCCTCCCTTTTCGCGGGGGTGCTCAGTACGGATTCCTGGGCACCCGATCGGTTGACAATGAAGGCCGGGTCCGCTCGACCAGGGCCTCGATGGCATCGGCGAGATGCTCCTCGGCGATGGCGTATTCGCTGCGGGCGACGCGAATCCGGTGCGCTTCCATCAGCACCTCGGCATGAGTATGGCCGGCCGGCGGTTCGAACCGATAGGACGCAAGCTCGATCAACAGGCCAAGTGGGTCCTCGAAATAGATCGAATCCATAAAGCCGCGATCCTTGACGCCGCTATGGCGGATCTCCCGCTCGTTGAGACGGTCGACCGCTTGCTGGAACGTCGCGCGCGAGACGGCGAAAGCGATGTGATGCACGCAGCCGATATCCGTCGATGTCCGATCGGGATCGGGCTTGCGGGCCTCGTCGGTGAAGACGGTGATCAGGCGGCCATCGCCCGGATCGAAATAAAGATGGCTTTCCGCCGCCCTGTCGAGGTTCGGTTGCTCGAAGATGAAGGGCATGCCGAGCACGCCCTCCCAGAAGTCGATCGACGTCTGGCGGTTCGCGCCGACGAGCGTGATGTGATGGACCCCTTGCGATTGAAGTTTGCGCATTGCCGTCCTCCCGCAGATTGAACCCCGGCGGAAAAACGGTCCTTGGACAATTGTGCGCGCCGCTCGGGTTCCAGACAGCAATGTTACACCCGTTTCGACTTCGGCTCTTGCTTGTCGAACACCGGAGCGGACTGGATGGACTGCTAGTGCGCAGTCGCGCCCGTCCTTTGAAGAAGGCACCGGTGGAATCCCGGTGCGGTCAGGCTTCAAATGTTTCGCCGCTTGCCTTCGATCAGGTCGAGCACCGCGCGGGCGGCATCAAGGACGTTCGTGCCGGGGCCGAAGACGGCGGACACGCCGTTATCCATCAGATACTCGTAATCCTGCCGCGGGATGACGCCGCCGCAGATGACGATGATATCCTCGCCGCCGCGCTTTTTCAGCGCATCGGCAAGCTGCGGCATCAGGGTCTTGTGGCCGGCGGCAAGCGATGACACGCCGATGACGTTGACCTTGCTGGCAAGCGCCATGTCGGCCGCCTCTTCGGGGGTCTGGAACAGCGGGCCGGCCAGAACGTCGAAGCCGATATCGCCAAAGGCCGAAGCGATCACCTTGGCTCCCCGGTCGTGGCCATCTTGGCCGAGCTTTGCCACCATGATCTTCGGCTTGCGGCCGAGCTTGTCCGAGACCTCGCCCAGCCGTTCGGTGAGCACGGCCAGTTCGGGCTCACCCTCATAGGCCTTGCCATAGATCTTGCTGACGACCTTGGGCGTTGCGGCATGGTCGCCGAAGGCCGCGCGCATCGCGTCAGAGATCTCGCCGACGGTTGCCCGGGCACGGGCCGCCTCGACCGCGGCGGCCAACAGATTGCCGTCGCCGGTGCGGGCAAATTCGGTAATAGTGGCCAGTGTCTTTGCCACATCCTGCGAATTGCGCCGACGCTTGGTTTCCTCGATCCGGCGGATCTGGGCGGCACGCACGGCGGTATTGTCGATCTCCAGGATGTCGATCGGCTCTTCGTTGTCGAGACGGTATTTGTTGACGCCGACGATCACTTCTTCGCCCTTGTCGACCGCCGCCTGCCGGCGGGTGGCCGCCTCTTCAATCAGCCGTTTCGGCAGTCCGGCATTGACCGCCTCGGTCATGCCGCCCATCGCCTCGATCTCTTCGATCAGCGCCCAGGCTTTTTCCGCCAGCTCGTTGGTAAGGCTCTCGACGTAATAGGAGCCCGCCAGCGGATCGACGACCTTGGTGACGCCCGTCTCATGTTGCAGGATCAGCTGGGTATTGCGGGCGATGCGCGCCGAAAACTCGGTCGGCAGCGCAATCGCCTCGTCGAAGGAATTGGTGTGCAGCGACTGGGTGCCGCCAAGGGCTGCCGACATCGCCTCGAAGGCGGTGCGGATGATGTTGTTGTACGGATCCTGCTCCTGCAGCGAGACGCCCGATGTCTGGCAATGGGTGCGCAGCATCAGTGAAGACGGCTTCTTCGGCTCGAACTCCGTCATGATCCGCGTCCACAGCAGCCGTGCTGCGCGAAGCTTGGCGGCCTCCATGAAGAAGTTCATGCCGATGGCGAAGAAGAAGGAGAGGCGACCGGCGAACTCGTCGACGTTCAGACCCTTGGCAAGGGCGGCGCGCACATATTCGCGGCCATCGGCGAGCGTGAAGGCGAGCTCCTGCACCAGCGTCGCGCCGGCCTCCTGCATGTGATAGCCGGAGATCGAGATCGAGTTGAACTTCGGCATCTCCTTTGCCGTGTACTCGATGATATCGGCAACGATGCGCATCGAGGGTTCCGGAGGGTAGATATAGGTGTTGCGGACCATGAACTCCTTGAGGATGTCGTTCTGGATGGTCCCCGACAGCTTGCCGCGCGAAACGCCCTGTTCCTCGCCGGCGACGATGAAGGAGGCGAGGATCGGGATGACAGCACCGTTCATGGTCATCGATACCGACATTTCCTCCAGCGGAATGCCATCGAACAGGATCTTCATGTCCTCGACGCTGTCGATCGCCACACCCGCCTTGCCGACATCGCCCTCGACGCGCGGGTGATCGCTGTCGTAACCGCGGTGGGTGGCAAGGTCGAAGGCGACAGAAAGGCCCTTCTGGCCGGCAGCGAGGTTCTTGCGATAAAAGGCGTTCGAGGCTTCTGCCGTCGAGAATCCCGCATATTGCCGGATCGTCCAGGGCCGGCCGGCATACATCGTCGCGCGCGGGCCGCGCAGGAATGGCGCGAAGCCAGGCAATGAGCCGAGATGGCCGATGCCATCGAGATCGTCAGCGGTATAGAGCGGCTTGACCGCGATGCCTTCCGGCGTCTGCCAGGTAAGATTTTCCGGCGCCGTCTTGAGTTCGCGCTCGGCGAGGTTTTCCCAATCTTTCACGGTCTTATCGCTCATCGGTAACTCCTTGGCCCAAAGGGCACCTTTCGGACCTCATCCCAGTGCCTGTCACAGGGATCCAGTCACGCGAAGTTCTTCGCGTGAACAAATGATCTCGTGCACCGCGCACGCGGCGCTGCTGGATTCCTGCGACAAGCACAGGAATGAGGGTGAAGACGTAATTGCACAGCAACCATCATTCGAATTCCATGATCAATTCGTCGACCGCGAGGCTTGCGCCGGCGATAACGGCCACGCGCTTGACGGTGGCGCGCTTCTCGGCGCGCAAGATGTTCTCCATCTTCATCGCTTCAACAATCGCCAGCGACTGGCCCGCTTCCACGGTATCGCCGGCCTTGACCGAGACCGAGGTGATGACGCCGGGCATCGGGCAGAGCAGCATCCTGGAGGTGTCCGGCGGCAGCTTCTTCGGCATCAGTTTGGCGAGCTCGGCGACACGCGGGCTCCTGACCCGGGCAATCACGTCGATGCCGCGCCAGCGCAGCCTGATCGCCGTACCCGTCAGTTCCACCTTTACGCTCATCGGCTGATTGTCGATGTTGAAGGTGGCGAGCGTGCGGCCCGGCGTCCAGTCGCCGGCAATCGATGCGGACGTGCCGTCTTCAAAGCGGACATAGGCGCCGTCGGCCGAAGCGCCTGACGTCAACGCAAAGTCCATGTCGGCAAGATTGACCACCCAATCGTAGCCGACGATGCGACGATGATTGCCGATGGTGCCGGAAATCTGGCTGGCACGTTCCTGCAGGGTCTGGTTGATCGAGACGGCGATCGCCGCCAGCTTGCGCGCCGACGCTTCATCCGGCGTCACGCCATGGAAACCGTCGGCGAATTCCTCGGCGATATAGGCGGTCGTCAGGCGGCCGTCGCGAAAGCGCTGCTGCTGCATCACGGCGGAGAGGAACGGCAGGTTGTGACCGATGCCTTCGACCTCGAACTGGTCGAGTGCTTCCGCCATGGCCTCGACGGCCGTCAGGCGGTCCGGTCCCCAGGTGCAGAGCTTGGCGATCATCGGATCATAATACATCGAGATTTCGCCGCCCTCGAAGACGCCGGTGTCGTTGCGGATCACTGTGCCGTCGTCGTTTGCACCTTCCACAGGCGGGCGGTAGCGCGTCAGCCGGCCGATCGAGGGCAGGAAGTTGCGATAGGGATCTTCGGCGTAGAGACGGCTTTCGATCGCCCAGCCGTTGAGCTTCACGTCCGCCTGGCCGAAGGTGAGCTTTTCGCCGGCCGCAACGCGGATCATCTGCTCGACAAGATCAAGGCCGGTCACGAGTTCGGTGACTGGGTGTTCCACCTGCAGGCGGGTGTTCATCTCGAGGAAATAGAAGTTGCGATTGCCATCGACGATGAACTCGACCGTGCCGGCCGAGTGATAGCCGACGGCCTTTGACAGTGCCACCGCCTGTTCGCCCATGGCCTTGCGGGTGGCGGCATCCAGGAACGGCGAGGGGGCTTCCTCGATGACCTTCTGGTTGCGGCGCTGGATCGAGCATTCGCGCTCGCCGAGATAGAGCGTGTTGCCCTGCTTGTCGCCGAGAACCTGGATTTCGATATGGCGCGGTTCGGTCACGAATTTTTCGATGAAGATCCGGTCGTCGCCGAACGAGTTTTTCGCCTCGTTCTTGGAGGACTGGAAGCCTTCACGGGCTTCCTGGTCGTTCCAGGCGATGCGCATGCCCTTGCCACCGCCGCCGGCCGACGCCTTGATCATCACAGGATAACCGATCGATCCGGAAATTTTCACGGCCTCGTCGGCATCCGCAATCAGGCCCATGTGGCCGGGCACGGTGGAGACACCGGCCTCGGCCGCAAGCTTCTTCGAGGTGATCTTGTCGCCCATCGCCTGGATTGCGCCAACCGGCGGGCCGATGAAGGCAACGCCTTCCTTTTCGAGCGCTTCGGCAAACGCAGCATTTTCCGACAGGAAGCCGTAGCCGGGATGAACCGCATCGGCGCCGGTCTTGCGGATCGCCTCGATGATCTTGTCGATGACGATATAGGACTGCGCCGAAGGCGAGGGGCCGATATGCACGGCCTCATCGGCCATGCGCACATGCATGGCATCGCGATCGGCGTCGGAATAGACGGCGACGGTGGCGATGCCGAGTTTCTTCGCGGTTCTGATGACGCGGCAGGCGATTTCGCCACGGTTGGCGATGAGGATCTTCTTGAACATGCGTTTCTCTTTCAAATCCTTGGTGTCGCGTCAGCGTTTGAATTTGCGCCGATAGGGCAGGAGCGCGATCGATGATGCCGCAACGGCGCCGCCGAAAAGCAGCGCAAACGGCACGACGACCATGGCCGTGGCGAGGATGGGGCTGGTGGAGCGGGCGATATGGGTGCCGACCGCGCCGATATTGAGCCAGATCAGCACGCCGGCGACGGTCGCGCCGGTCGCAAGGCCATAGAGCGCGTTGACCGCCAGGTAACGCAGCATCTCGCGATGGTCGCGTCGGGCCTCTTCCGGTGTCATGATGCGTTCGCGTTCCGGCTCCATGATTGCCTCCATCACAACGGGATCGTGTCGTGCTTGCGCCAGCGGATATCGACCTGCTTGTTGCGAAGCGAGGCAAAGGCGCGGGCAATGCGGCGGCGCGAAGAGTGCGGCATGATCACTTCATCGATGAAACCACGTTCTGCGGCGACGAACGGATTGGCGAAGCGCTCTTCGTATTCCTTCGTACGCGCCGCGATCTTCTCGGCGTCGCCGAGTTCGGAGCGGTAGAGGATTTCGGTCGCGCCCTTGGCGCCCATCACCGCGATCTCGGCGGTCGGCCAGGCATAGTTGACGTCGGCGCCGATATGCTTGGAGGCCATGACGTCATAGGCGCCGCCATAGGCCTTGCGCGTGATCAGCGTCACCATCGGTACGGTTGCCTGACTGTAGGCGAAAAGCAGCTTGGCGCCATGCTTGATGACGCCGCCATATTCCTGGGCGGTGCCCGGCAGGAAGCCCGGCACGTCGACGAGGGTCAGGATCGGGATCGAGAAGGCGTCACAGAAACGGACGAACCGGGCCGCCTTGCGCGAACTATCGATATCGAGGCAGCCGGCAAGGACCATCGGCTGGTTTGCGACGACGCCGACGGTCTGGCCTTCCATGCGAATGAAGCCGGTGATGATATTGCGCGCGAAACTCTGCTGCAACTCGAAGAAATCGCCCTCGTCGGCAAGCGCAAGGATGAGTTCCTTCATATCGTAGGGTTTTGCCGCGCTGTCGGGGATGAGACTGTCCAGCCTGCGTTCCAGCCGCGACGGGTCGTCATGAAACGGCCGGACCGGCGGCTTCTCGCGATTGTTGAGCGGCAGGAAATCGAAGAGCAGGCGTACATGTTCAAGCGTCTCGATGTCGTTTTCGTAGGCCGCGTCGGCGACGGAGGATTTTTTCGTGTGCGTGCCGGCGCCGCCAAGCTCTTCGGCGGTGACGATTTCGTTGGTGACGGTCTTCACCACGTCGGGGCCGGTGACGAACATGTAGGATGAGTCACGCACCATGAAGATGAAGTCGGTCATTGCCGGCGAATAGACGGCGCCGCCAGCGCAAGGGCCCATGATCACCGAGATCTGCGGAATGACGCCCGATGCCTCGGCATTGCGGCGAAAGACCTCGGCATAACCTGCAAGTGAGGCGACGCCTTCCTGGATGCGCGCACCGCCTGAATCGTTGAGGCCGATGACCGGCGCGCCGTTCCTGACTGCCATATCCATGATCTTGCAGATCTTCTGCGCGTGGGTTTCCGACAGCGAGCCGCCGAGCACCGTGAAGTCCTGGGAGAACACATAGACCTGCCGGCCGTTGATCGTGCCCCAGCCGGTGACGACACCGTCGCCGGCCACCTTCTGGCTGTCCATGCCGAAGTCGACGCAGCGATGCGTGACATACATGTCGTATTCTTCAAAGGAATCTTCATCGAGCAGAACCTCGATGCGCTCGCGTGCCGTCAGCTTGCCTTTGCCGTGCTGGGCGTCGATACGCCGCTGGCCGCCGCCGGCTCTTGCCTCCGCCCGGCGAGCTTCGACCTGTTCAAGTATGGCGCGCATAATTCCCTCCCGGTTTTTCCGTGATTGTGCAGAGGCGTTTGTCGCTTCGCAATAGCCTCGAAGGAAGGATGGTAAAACGCCCGTTCATGTGCAAATGTGAAATAGAGAATATTGCGAAATGTAAATTGCAAAGTTGCGAACATGGCGATCGGCAAACTCTATATCGGCCGCAAGGTCAGGGAGCTTCGGGATGCAAACCGGGCGACGCAGGGGCAGTTCGCCGAGCGCATCGGCATCTCCACCAGCTACCTCAATCAGATCGAGAACAACCAGCGGCCCGTATCGGCTTCCGTTCTTCTGGCACTTGCCGAAAAGTTTCAGATCGATATCGCCGAACTTTCGACCGGGGAGGGCGACAGGCTGCTGTCTGCCCTGTCGGAAGCCTTGAGCGATCCGCTGTTCGAGACCTATTCGCCGAGCCTGCAGGAATTGAAGCTGATCACCCAGAATGCGCCGGGGCTAGCGCATGCGCTGATCAGTTGTCACCAGGCCTATCGCCGCAACAGCGAGCAACTGGCCAGCATCGACGATACCATCGGCCGCGGCGGGTCTTCGGTGGAGACGACGCCCTATGAAGAAGTTCGCGACTTCTTCCACTTCGTCGACAACTATATCCACGACATCGACGTTCTCGCCGAGCGACTTGCAGGCGAACTCGGGCTCGGTGAGGGCGACAACCATGCAGCATTGGCCGCCTATCTCGAGCAGCGCCACGGCGTGCGTGTCTTGCGGGGTGCGGCCGGCGACGAGGCGATCCGGCGCTACGATCCGCGTGCCCGTCTGTTGACGCTGAACCCCTATGCCCCGGCCGCGACACGCGATTTCCAGATTGCACTGCAGATCGCTCAGTTGCACGCCCGAGAAGAGATCGACCGGGTGGCCGGCGGCGCCGGTTTCCGCACGGAGGAAGCCTACGAGATCTGTCGAATTGGGCTGCAAAACTATTTCGCCGGTGCGCTGATCCTGCCTTACCAGGCCTTTCACAAGGCGGCGCGCGAACTCCGGCACGACGTCGAGCTGCTGGCGGCGCGTTTCGGTGCGTCGCTCGAGCAGGTCTGTCATCGGCTGTCGACGCTGCAGCGTCCGGGCCAGAAGGGCGTGCCGATCTTCTTTGCCCGCATCGATCGGGCCGGCAACATCACCAAGCGCCATAGTGCGGCCAAGCTGCAGTTTGCCCGTTTCGGTGCAGCATGTCCGCTCTGGAACGTGCATCAGGCGTTTGAGACGCCCGGCCGCATCATTCGTCAGCTCGCTGAGACGCCTGATGGTGTGCGCTACCTTTGCCTTGCAACGCAGATCACCAAGGGCGGTGGCGGCTTTCGCGCCGCACAGCCGCGTTACGCCTTGGCACTCGGTTGCGAGATCTCCTACGCCGACGCCTTCGTCTACGCCGACGACCTCGATCTCGGCAACCGCGCGGCGTTCGATCCTATTGGCATATCCTGCCGCATCTGCGAGCGCACGAAATGCGCCAGCCGCGCCGTGCCACCATTGAAGCGAAGACTGATCGTCGACCATGACTTGCGCGGCGCTCTGCCGTATCGTCTGAGTGAAAGCTAATGGACTTTTGCAGGGATCTGTTCGTTTTTGAACAGAACCTGTGAGAAGTTGCACCTGTGCCTGTACGGAATTTGGTGTAACTAGCCCCAATCGTTCAATATGCGGTCAGGGAGGACATGCATATGGATTTTCACCTGTCAGAGGAACAGGAAGCCATCCGCCAGATGGCACTCGACTTCGCTCGCGACGAATTGGCGCCTCACGCCATTGAGTGGGACCAGGAAAAGCATTTCCCGGTCGATAAGCTGCAGGCCGCAGCCGCCCTCGGCATGGCAGGCATCTATATCAGCGACGATGTCGGCGGCACCGGCCTGACACGGCTCGACGCCGCCATCATCATTGAGGCACTGGCAACCGGCTGCCCGGCGGTTGCCTCCTTCGTTTCCATTCACAACATGTGCGCCGGCATGATCGACCGCTATGGCACCGACGAGCAGCGCCATCGGTTGCTGCCGAAGTTGCTGACGATGGAGACGCTGGCGAGCTACTGCCTGACCGAGCCGGGATCCGGTTCGGATGCGGCAGCACTCAAGACCAAGGCTGTCAAGGACGGTGACAGCTACGTGCTGACCGGCCAGAAGCAGTTCATCTCCGGTGCCGGTGTGTCCGGCCTCTATGTGATCATGGCGAGAACCGGCGAGGACGGTCCGAAGGGCATCTCCACCTTCGTGGTGGAAAAGGATGCGGCCGGCCTCACCTTCGGCGCGAACGAGAAGAAGATGGGTTGGCATGTGCAGCCCACCCGCGCCGTGATGCTCGACGGGGTCCGGATCCCCGCTGAAAACCGCCTCGGTGCCGAGGGCGACGGCTTCAAGATCGCTATGGGCGGGCTTGACGGCGGCCGGCTGAACATTGCCGCAGCCTCGCTCGGCGGTGCGCAGGCCGCCTTCGACCGGGCACTCGCCTATGTCCAGGAACGTCGCGCCTTCGGCAAGGCGATCGGCGAGTTCCAGGCACTGCAGTTTCGCCTCGCCGATATGGCAACCGATCTCGAAATCGCCCGTACCTTCCTCTGGCGCGCGGCCTCGGCACTTGATGCTGGTGACCCCGAGGCGACGAAACTTTGCGCCATGGCCAAACGCTTCGTCACCGATCGCTGCTTTGCCGTCGCCAACGACGCGCTGCAGCTCCATGGCGGCTATGGTTATCTCGCCGACTACGGCGTCGAGAAGATTGTCAGGGACCTGAGAGTGCACCAGATACTCGAGGGTACCAACGAGATCATGCGGCTCATCGTGGCGCGCTCGATCTTCGGCCGGAAATAGGAAGGGCTTTTCATGGAAATGCAGGCGCCAGCACCTGAGGTCATCGTCGAACGCCAGGGCGCAATCGGCCGCATCCGGCTCAATCGCATGAAGGCGTTGAACAGCCTCAACGTTCCGATGATCCGGTTGATCGCCGAAGCGCTGACCGAGTTCGAGAGCGATCCTTCTGTCGCGGCCGTAATGGTGACGGGTGAAGGCGAGCGCGGGCTTTGCGCCGGCGGTGACATCCGCATGATCTATGAGAGCGGGCGCGAGCGGCCGGCCGAAGGCGCACAGTTCTGGCGCGAGGAGTTCATCGTCAACAGCCGGATTTCCGCTTACCCGAAGCCCTACGTTGCCATCATGGACGGCATCGTCATGGGCGGCGGTGTCGGCATCTCGGCACATGGCAGCCACCGTGTCGTCACCGAGCGCACCCGGCTTGCCATGCCGGAAACTGGCATCGGCTATTTCCCGGATGTCGGCGCCACCTGGCTGCTGCCGCACGCGCCCGGCGAATTCGGCACCTATCTCGGGCTTACCGGCCGCGACATCGGCGCCACTGATGCAATCCATGCGCGCCTTGCCGACCATTATGTGCCGACCGCCAAGCTCGACGAGCTGTTCTCGACCCTTGCCGCGCTGCCGTCTTCAGCCAGGGCCGCGGATGTCGATGCCGCAATTCAAGGGGTGGCCGAGCAGGTTCCGCCATCGCCGCTCGCGGCGCATCTCAAGGCAATCGACCGGTGTTTCGCCTTCGATACGGTCGAGGAGATCCTTGCCGCGCTCGAGGCGGAAGACAGTGACTTCGGCAGGGAAACGCTGGCGCTGCTTCGCTCGCGTTCGGCGCTGAGCATGGCACTAACGCTCGATCTCCTGCGTGCCGGACGCAAGAGCGCCTCGCTCAATGAATGTCTCGAGCGGGAATACTCGGCCACGCTCGGCATGCTCTCCAATCCCGATTTCTATGAGGGCGTACGTGCCGCCGTCATCGACAAGGACCGCAACCCGAGATGGTCGCTGGGCCTTTCCGATGTGACGGAAGAGAAGCGCGCGCAATTTACGAACCGAGATCACCTGCCATTGTTTGTCGCCTGAGGGAGCTAGTCGCTCCGGTTGGCGTCGGTCGAATTGCAATTCAGGAGGAGTGAAGATGACGAAGATCGCCTTTATCGGGCTTGGCAACATGGGCGGCCCAATGGCCGCCAATCTGGTGAAGGCCGGCCACGCGGTGACCGGCTTCGATCTGTCGGAGGCATCGCGCAACGCTGCGGCAAAGACGGGTGTTTCGGTTGCAGGTTCGATCACGCATGCGGTGCGCGAGGCGGAATGCGTCATCACCATGCTGCCGGCTGGCGCGCATGTGCTCTATGTCTGGGATGAACTGCTCGGCTTCGTCGACCCCGGCACTTTGCTGATCGATAGTTCGACCATCGACGTCGACAGCGCCCGCAAGGCGCATGCGCTTGCCGACAAGGCCGGATGCCTGTCGCTGGACGCGCCCGTTTCGGGTGGCACCGGCGGGGCCGCCGCCGGCACGCTCACCTTCATGGTCGGCGGTACGGATGATGCCTTTTCCCGCGGCAAGCCGCTGCTCGACGCCATGGGCAAGAAGATCGTTCATTGCGGTGACGTCGGTGCGGGCCAGGCGGCAAAGATCTGCAACAACATGATCCTCGGCATTTCCATGGCCGGCGTCTGCGAGGCCTTTGTGCTCGCCGAGCGCCTCGGTCTGTCGCATCAGGCATTGTTCGATGTTGCGTCGACTTCGTCCGGTCAATGCTGGTCGCTGACGACCTATTGCCCGGTACCAGGGCCGGTGCCGACATCACCTGCCAACAACGACTATAAGCCCGGTTTTGCAGCAAGCCTGATGCTGAAGGATCTGAAGCTGTCGCAGCAGGCGGCAAGCACAAGCGGCGCCTCGACGCCGATGGGCGCCCAGGCAGCGCAGCTTTATTCCATGTTCGAGAAACTCGGCCATGGTGGCGAAGACTTTTCCGCGCTCATTCATCTGCTGCGCGGCAATGAGGAAGCAAAGCCCAGCTGACCGGGTGTAACCGGTATACGGCGTCGATGCGAGCCGACGCCGTATACTTTTGGCCATCCCAGACGTGGCGGCTAAACTGCCGCTTTGAGCTGGTTGCTGATGTAGCGAAACTCCTGCGTCTTGCCTTCGAAACCATAGGCGGCAGCCGAGACTTCGTGCACGAGGATATAGCTTTCCGGATGCACGTTGCCGATCAACTGCTGAAAACCGGCGAAGACCGCTTGAAGGTAGCTTGCCATCTCCTGCTTGGTGTTGGTGCCGTCCACAACCTTGATATCAAGCCAGAAGCTGTTGGTGCCCTGTTCTGCAAGCGAGCGGCCGCCGGCGAACCAGTGAAGCGGATCGGCATAGTTGACGACGATGGCCGTAATCGTCGGATCCTTGCGCAAATGCGTGGCCGTCAACTCGCTGACGAGGGTGGCGATGCGCTGGGACAGGGCAGGGTCGGCCTTGCCGGTGACGGTGACATTGATGATAGGCATGATTGGCTCTTTCAAGTGTCGGTTGGTGTTGAAGCCAATCTCGCATTTCCATTGGTGTAATTAAATCGAATTGTTTTTGACTAATAGTTCGATTATTGTGAAGTTATGCACACGCTTGATCCTGACCTGTTGCGTACATTCTTGGCCTTTGCCGAAAGCGGCTCGCTGGCGCATGCCGCAACGGTCGTCGGTCGAACCCCTTCGGCGGTCACCGCTCAGATGCAGCGGCTGGAGGCTCTGATCGGCGAGGCGTTGCTGGCACCATCCGGGCGCGGCCGGGTGCTGACGCCAGCCGGTGAAGATGTCGTGGTCCACGCCCGCAAGATCCTCGACGCTCACCGTGACGCGTGGCTCAGCCTCAAGGGGGCACGTACCGACGGGCGCGTGTCGCTCGGCTGCACCCAGGATTTTGCCGACAGCACGTTGCCGACGCTGCTGCAACAGTTTGCGCGCGCGCATCCGCGGGTACAGCTGGATCTGCGGGTCGGCCGTTCGAAAGAGCTCGTGGCCCAATATGATCAGGGCGCTGTGGACGTGATGATCGTCATGCGGCAAAGCGCGGCGAGCGACGAAGTCGCAGTGTTGCGCGAACCGATGGTCTGGCTATCAGTGTCGCCGGACGTCCTGCCTGTCGACGAGCAATTGCCGCTTGCCGTGCTCGATCCGCCCTGCGGTTTCCGCTCAGCCGCCGTCGATGCGCTTGAGGGAAGTGGCCGGCCCTACCGGATAGCAGCGACAAGCCCGAGCCTCTCCGGGCTTCGCGCCGCGGTCCGCGGCGGCATCGCGCTGACGGCGCGAACCGAACGCTTCGTCGGCGAGGGTGTGGCGATTGCGCCCGAAAGGTTGGCGCTGCCGGCCTTGCCCGATGCCGAGTTCAGCCTGCGTCTCAAAGCCGGCGCCGAAAAGCCCGCGACCACGCTTGCGAGCCTTCTTGCCGACGGACTTTCAAAAGCGGTTTCTGCGCGCTGACAGTTGCTTCGAGTGCCGCGGCTTACATTTGAATCGTCATGCCGCCATCGACCGTCAAGGTGATACCGTTGACGAAGCTCGCGGCTGGTGACGCGAGGAACACGGCGGCAGGTGCGATTTCTTCCGGCCGGCCCCAGCGCTTCAATGGGATGCGGACATCGACGAATTGCAGCAACACGGGGTCGGCGGCAAGCGCGGCATTGGTTTCCGTTGCAAACCAGCCGGGCGCGATGGCGTTAACGGTCAGGCTGTCAGAGCCGAGCTCGACTGCAAGCGATCGCGTCAATGCGCCAAGTCCGCCCTTCGCCGCGGTATAGGCAGGGTCGCCGGCGCGGGCTGCAAAGGCGGCGATCGAGGTGACGAAGATCAGCCGTCCGGCGTCCGATTGCCGGAGATAGGGTAGCGCTGCCTTCGCCATCCCGTATGCGGCAGTGAGATCAGTGTTGATGAGGGCCGCAAAGCCGGCAGCATCCATCTCGGCCGTACCGCGCCGGTCGCGCTCACCGACGGCGTGGATCAGAATATCCAGCCTTCCGGTGCTGCTTGTCGCCGCGCCCAGTATCTCGTCTACATCTGCCGCCACGTCGCCGGGCGCGGTCTCAAGCGTGATGCCTTCACTCGCGGCCCGATCGCGTGCCGCCTCCAAAGCCGAGCGATTGCGGCCATTGATCGCCACCCACGCGCCCGCCTTGGCAAGTGCCTTTGCCATCTCAAAGCCAAGTCCACGGCCACCGCCGGTGACGAGAGCTGATTTGCCGTTGAGATCGAACATATATACCTCGTGACTTGTCATCGCGGTCGAAACAACGCCAAGTCTCGACATCCAACGTTTAGCGCGTGTTGCCGTGTCAGCCAACCTGGAGGTTTGACGGCGACGAGGTGCGTCGCCGGTCAGTGCCCGATCGAGCGGTGCGGGCGTTGGCCGGTCGTGGCGCGGTTCGGTCTTCCGGCGGCCGTCGCTGCCATTGTCGAAGCAAGCCTGCTCACCCGGTCCGACAAGATGCCGGCTCTTGCGAGCTACACGCTCGGCGATCGACCTATGAAATCACTGTCGTCAAGGCCGTCATCGGGCGCTGATCGTCGTATCCGCATTCTGGAACTTTGGCCGCGTCTCCACACACTGGCTTTCCCGTCGCACCGGCTGCCACTTGGAGGCGTGCTGTCGGGGTTTTTCGGCGGTCTCTCCGGCAATCAAGAGGCACTACGTTCCGCTTTCTGCTGAAAGCCGACCTGACGAAGGAGGCGTTCGTCGCCACGGGCGTTGTCTCGGCGGTCATCGTCGATGCAGTCAGGTTGATCACCTACGGGACGGGCGTCCTATCCGAGCACCTTATTCAGTAGCAGGAACTGCTTGCGCCGGTTGCAGTAGGTACGGTTTGCGCGTTCGCCGGATCGTTCGTGGGCAAGCTTGTCCTGCAAAACATCACGTTGCGAACCGTGCAGATCATCGTCGCCGTGGCGATGCTGCTTATTGTGGCCGGCGACTGGCCTCGGGTCTTATTTGGCCCTGACTGGTCCCAGGCGGGACGTGCATGCTTGCCTGATGTCTAAGCCAGTCAATCATAGCGCCTCGCCTCCGCCTCATCGACGTGGAAGGGGTCAGCACGTCGCCTAGTCGGCCGCCAAACCCAGCCACGGCACCTTGTTGAATTCAGTAATTGGTCATATATGATGTGATACAGCTCTTTTATCATCGTATCTGGATCGTTGCTATGGGATCGCCGAAATCAAAGTCCGCCCTCGAAAGGCTTGGACACGACGTGCGGGGCGCTCGTTTGCGGCGCGGCATCGCCGTTGCCGATCTGGCGGTGCGTGCGGGCACGTCACCGAGCACCGTCTCGCGCCTCGAGAAGGGGGATCCTGGTGTCGGAATCGGCACGCTCGCCGATATCCTGGTTGTGCTTGGTCTTGTTGACCGGCTGGCCGACCTGGTCGACATCCGCAAGGATGATCTGGGTCTAGCGTTGACCGCCGAACGCCAGCCGCGTCGCGGACGGTCTTTTGCGACCGCACTGCGCAGACAGAAGGCCAAGGGTAAAACGGCACAGGATGATCCGGATGCCGTCGATCCGGACGGCGCGTCATTCTGATGCCCGACTTCAACGCCCATGTCGTTCTTGGCGAGAGCCTGACACCCGTTGGTCAGCTGCGTTTCACGCAGGCCGGGCCGCGGCAGTTCTCGACTTTTGCCTATGATCCAGCCTGGATCGACAATCCCCGCGCCTTTGCCGTGCAGCCAACCTTTCCGCTTGAAGCTGGGCCATTTCACACATCTGGTCAGCCCGGAAACATGCGCGACGCATTGGCGGGCGTCTTCGCCGACGCCGCGCCGGATAGTTGGGGCCGCAGGCTTCTCGAACGCACCTATGGCAACGGCCTTTCCGAATTCGGGTATTTGACGCTCTCCGATGATGTCTGCCGACAAGGCGCGCTGCGGTTTGTGGACGATAGGGGAGAAATCCTCCGGGGGGGCGCGGCCGACACAGTGCCGCGCCTTGTCGATCTGGAGGCTATCACCGCCATCGCTCGGGCCTATGAGCAGGGCAAGGAGATATCCACCGAGGACATGCAGGCGCTCGCCGGTGCGGGCGGTTCGGGCGGCGCGCGGCCCAAGGCCAATGTCCGGGATGGCGAGACGCTCTGGCTCGCCAAGTTCACCTCGGTTCATGACCAACAGCCGATCGAGTGCGTCGAGGTCGCCACCCTCCGCCTCGCCCGGGCCTGCGGCATCCGCACTCCGGAAGTCAGGCTGGAACTCGCCGACACGCCATTCCCGGTCGCTCTGATCCGGCGGTTCGACAGGCGCGGGACAGGACGTATTCCCTACATCTCGGCCCGCACCGCTTTGGGGAAGACCGGGACAGAGCTCGGTTCCTATTCGGAGATCATCGACTTCATGCGGGCAAATGCCGCTGATCCGCAGGCCGATTTCCGCGAACTCTTTCTGCGCCTGATCTTCACCATCCTCGTATCGAACAAGGATGACCATCTGAAGAATCACGGCTTCCTCTATGTGGGGGCCGGCCGCTGGCGATTGTCTCCGGTTTTCGATGTGAACCCCGCGCCTGACCGCAATCCGCATCTCGAAACGGCGATACTGGAAGGTGGCGTGCACGATCGGTCGATCCGTCTGGCGTTGGAAGCCTGCGAGTTCTTCGAGATCGCCGAAGAGGACGCCCACCAAATGATCCGCGAGACAGCGCGGCGTATTTCCGATGAATGGCGTGAGGCACTTCGACAGGTGGGCGTATCCGGGGCTTTGGCGCGGCAATATGAGCCGGCCTTCATGAACGACCAGACTGAGATAGCGCTCGCTATTTAAGCTTCATATATGCGCGATATCTTCCGATAACTTGTCATATATGACATATTTCGTCTGTGAACCGTGAGAATATGATCTGTATTAGTTCTGATTATCACGCATCTCACATGCGTAATAATTCGCCTATCCGCCTGATCTTTCTCAACCAGCAACCCTGCGGCGTAAGCCCATTCCAGTGGCGCGCACGCTGTGGCCAACTCCATTTCGTTATCGATCGACCAAAGATGAAGGTCGGTGGGAGGCGAAGAACCAAAGTAGCCACTGCCGCTATCGGTTTCCGTTTCAGGGTCGGGCACAGCGAAATTAACCTTGGATGATCTCGCTGAAATATCAAGGAGTTGGGGTCTGACCAGGGCGTCAATCTGCTTCAGGCGCTGCCGGATCCACGTCGCCATTGCGCTTACTCTCGCCGCATCCTCGGACGTCGTACTTTCGAGATGAGTCAGCGCCGCGGTCAACTTGTCCCGATGGGTCGGTGCTCATGAACCGCATCCACAAACTCCATGCGGCGTTTCTCGCGACTATTGAACGCCTCCTCACGTCGGCGCCGGGCTTCGGCGTCTCGATGGCGGCGCTCTCGCTCCTCGTCTTCTCTTCTGCGTTCGTTGATGAACGCTGCGTGCCGGACCAATATGTCCGGCAGCATGCGTTCCACGCAGATGGTGCAGAGAATCGCCGCCACTGAACCCGCAAGCGAATGCGCATCGACGGCGGCGACTACCGCCGCGATCCCCTGCGCGCCTTCGCCCAGCGCGTCGAGGTTGCCGAACGCGAAGTGTTCATCAAGGGATCGAAAGACAAGCGGAGGCCAGCCTCGATCGGGGCCGTGATCGCGATGAGTCCGTTGCTATCAATGGCCGCCCTTCGCCTCAATTTAACTTGTCCCGAGCATGATCTTGGACCGGCCGTCAAGAACAGCACCGTAGCGAATGCGATCTGCCCTGCCATTGGCAGCCAGCACGCGCTCGGCAAGGGCAATCCAAGTTGTGAGATCTTCCTGGCCGAGCCAGTGGATCGACAGGCAGTCGCCGGGCTCGAACCCGTCCACACCTGTCGTTTCGCCGTCCTGTTGATCTGGATCGTCACGCCATAGCCATTGCATGCGTCGGATGCTGAGGTGGGGAGCGTCAAGCGCGCGCTCCAGCATCAGGTCGCGAAGGCCCTCGTCTTCGAGCAGTTCGGCAAGCATCAGCAACCAGGCGATTTCGACCGGATCGAGGCGGCCGAGTTCCGGGTCCGATTGGCCCTGGGCATTGCCTCTGCGACTGAGCCAAAGGGCCGCCTGGTTCAGGTCCCCCTCAAGAAGCGAGATGACACCCAGCAGGAGCCAGGGCTCAGCAACATGGCCGATCCAGTTGGTCAGATCGTTGAGAGCTGCCTTGGTTGATGCAAGGTCTTCTCCCGAGAGGATCGTGTCGCGCGCCGACCGCAGCACGGCGGACATCGGACTGTCGAAGATGACAGCGTCGGCAATCCACGGCGCGCCGGAAGCCGCTTTGACATTTTCGAACGATCCGAATTTGCCCTGCTGCTGCACGATTTCGCCGGGCTGCAGCCGGATGCGGCATTCGAACCAGTCAAGCATGTGCGTCCAGTGTTGCCGGGTGTAGCGGCTATGGACGAGGTCGTGCCCTTGCTTGCAGATGTAGGAATAGAGGTCGGGGCTGCGGGAGATAGCATTGATCTTGATATAAAGTTCGCGGCCGGAGCCGAGCACGCAATTCTCAAGATCGACGAAGCCATATTCCTTCAAGGGCTCCGATTCCGGCGCGACGAGAATGGCGCCGGATGCGGGAATCTCCAGATGCTTGCGAACGACGTAGTCCATCCGTGTCGTGTCGGCGATGGAGAAATAGCTCTGCGAAATCAGCTGAGAGTATTTCTCGTCACGAACCTCGAAGGGGGCCTGATGGTTCTTGTCGTAGCCGGGATGCGTATACACCAAGGTTGGGAAGAGGCGTTGGATCTCTTCCGTCACCTGCGCCCGCCAAGGATAGAAACTCGGGAAAAGATGCCCGCTGAAGACCGTGACGGGGATTATCTTGTCGAGTTTGTAGTCCTGGAAGACGGTTGGATCTATGAATTTTGGCAGTATGAAAGAGGCGATCCGCAGCAGTTCCGGCATGTGCTGGATTTGTTCGTTGCCGGTGCAGAAAACCGTGTCGATGCCGTAGTTGTCGAGCATCTGTAGAATCAGCGGCCGCATCGGGTCGTGCGGGTCGCAGTTGAGATAGAGCGCACGCGGCACATGCGGGTGTGCTTGTGCGTTGGCGATATTCAGCCGGTGCGGTCGGCCCCAATGCACGGAATCGAAGATCAGGAAATCGGGTTTCAGCTGTTCGTAGACCTCGGCAAAATCGAAGTCCTGTTCGATGACGCTGACATCGCAATGCAACGCAAGCGTATGCACCCATTCATCGACGACATTTGCGAGCATCGGCGCGGTGTTCGGGTTCGGTCGCGGTCGTACGCAGAGAACCTTGCGACGCGGTTCTGTCTCGGCCATGGCTATTCTCCGTCGAAAAATGCAAGGACGGCGTCAATGACGCGCTGCTGCTGGTCGACGCGCATACCGGCAAACATCGGTAGCGACAGACCCTGGGATGCGAATTCTTCCGCGACAGGGAAGTTCGATTGCCCCACAGCGATTTCGAGCAGGCACGGCTGCCGATGCAGCGGGATGGGGTAGTGCAGACCCGTCTGGATGCCGTGCCCATCGAGATAAGCCTTCAACGCGTCGCGACGTTCGGTGCGCACCACGTAGAGGTGATAGACGTGATCGCCATGCACGATCTCCGGCAGCATCAACGGTGTTGCCGCAAGAGTGTCCTTGTAACGCGCTGCGATTGCGCGCCGTTGATCCGTCCAGGCGTCGAGGTGACCGAGCTTGTGGCCAAGAACAAGCGCCTGGAGGCCGTCCATGCGGTAGTTGTAGCCAATCCGTTCATGCAGATACCGCTGCGATTGACCATGGTCTCTGAGCGCCCGCAGCGCCTTGGCATGCTCGTCGTCATTGGTGACGATGAGACCACCTTCACCGGCGCCGCCGAGGTTCTTGCCGGGATAGAAGCTGAAGCAACCGAGATCGCCGATCGTCCCGAGGCTGCGGCCGCCATGGCGCGCACCGATCGCCTGGGCGACATCCTCGATGACGGTCAGATTGTGCCGGCGAGCAAACGCCATCGTCGCCGTCATGTCGGCAGGCTGCCCGTAGAGATGCACCGGGATGATGGCTTTGACGCCGTCGTCGAGCCGGCGTTCGGCATCGGCAAGATCAATGGTGCCGGTGGCCGCTTCCACGTCGCAGAAGATCGGGATAGCACCTTCATAAAGAAGGCCCCATACTGTGCCGATGAACGTATGGGCAGGCACGAGCACCTTGTCGCCACGGCGAATTCCGGCGGCGATGACCGCCAGGTGCAGAGCGGCGCTGCCACTGCTGACGGCCACGGCATGTCGCGCACCCAGATAGTCGGCGATGCTTTTTTCGAACTCGGTGGCCCATGGCCCCAGACAAAAGGCGTTTGCCTCAAACAGCCGTTCGACGTCGGGCATGACGTCGGCACGGATCTGGTTCCACTGGATCGACAGATCGACGAAAGGTACTGAGGCGTGCGCGTTCATGCGGGTGTCCGTTGCGAAGGGGAAGTTGAGCCGACGATGCGGGCGGGGTTGCCGGCGACGATTGCGTGGTCCGGAACGCTACGGGTGACGACGGCACCCGCAGCCACCAAGGCGTATTGACCTATGACCAGGTCCGGCAGGATCGTTGCGTTGCTGCCGATCGAGGCGCCTTTGGAAACGCGCGTCGGCAGGCAGGTCCAATCGGCTGCCGATTGCAGGCTGCCGTCGTCATTGATTGCTCGCGGGTAGCGGTCGTTGGTGAACATCACGCCGTGCCCGATGAAGACGCCGTCTTCGATGGTGACACCTGAGCAGATGAAGCAATGCGACTGGATCTTGCAGTTTGCACCGATCTCGACGTCGGATTGAATCTCGACGAAAGTGCCGACACGTGTGCCATCTCCGATCTTGCAGCCATAGAGATTGGCGAGATCCGGATGGTAGATGACGACGTCTTCACCCAGGACAACAGTGTCGGCGACCGGCATCAATTCAATCCTTGCGCGGAGAGCGACGTCTTTAGACCGTCGACCACGATGTCTTGCTCGGTTTCCGTCATGCCGTTGAACAACGGAAGGATCAGATGGGTGCGGCTCACCTTCTCCGATCGTTCCAACCCGCCGTGGCGAGCGTTTTGCCAAGGCTTTTCGAGATGGCTCGACATGATCGCGCGGCGGGTTGCTATGCCCTTGTCCAGCATGGATTGCATGACGCCGTCGCGATCCGCCGTCTCAGGCAGGCCAACACAGTAGCTCTGCCAGTTCGAGCGCGCCCAACCGGGTTCGGCCGGTACAGTGACGTCGCCGATTTCACTGAATTGCTCCGCATAGCGTCGCGCCAAGGCACGGCGCTCGGCAACGATACTGTCCAGCCGCTTCAATTGTTCGCGCCCGACGGCCGCCTGCATGTCGGTCATGCGGTAGTTGAAGCCGGATTCGTCGTAGGTTTCGGTCACGACGCGGTTGGACTTATGACGGGCAAGATCCGAAACGCTCATGCCGTGCTGGCGAAGCAGGCGGCAGCGTGCGTCGATTTCGGGATCGTTCGTCGTTATCATTCCGCCTTCCCCCGTGGTCAGGATCTTGCGGGGATGGAACGAGAAGCAGGCGACATCGGAGAACGTGCCGCCGAGCTTGGTCCAGGTACCGTTGGCCTGGATTTCCGCTCCGCTCGCACAGGCAGCGTCCTCAACCACCCGCAGGCCATGGGCGCGGGCAACTTCACATATCGCGGGCAGATCGCAGGGCATGCCGATCTGGTCGACGCACAGCACTGCCTTCGTGCGCGGCGTGATGAGGGCTGCGATTGCGTTCGGATCGATGTTGAAACCATCAGGACCGATATCGGCAAACACCGGCGTTGCGCCGCACATGTGAATGGAGTTGGCCGTGGCGATGAAGCTATGGCTAACGGTGATGACTTCGTCGCCCGGACCGACGCCAACGGCCAGCAGCGCCAGATGCAGGGCAGTCGTGCAGTTCGATACCGCGCAGGCATGTGCAGCGCCTGTCATGGCTGCAAACTCGTTTTCGAAAGCAAGAACCTGCGGGCCCTGCGTCAGCCAGCCGGAGGCAATGACCGCGGCAACAGCGTCAGCTTCAGACTGGCCGACAAGAGGACGCATCAGTGGGATCATTGCGCTGCCTCCATCGAGAGTGCGCGTTCCTGCTGCCACCACTCGACAAGATCGGAAAGCCCCTGTTCGAGGCTGATTGTCGCTTCGAAGCTGAGCTGTTCCTTAGCCTTGCTCGGATCGGCGAGCCGCCGCTCGACCGGATTGACGCTTCGAGCCGGCATGTATTCGATCGAAAGGTCTGGCCGTCCCATCGTCTTCAGCAGCGCATCGGCGAGTTGCTTGAGCGACACTTCTTCGCCCGAGGCAACGTTATAGACCTGGTCGGACGCCGGGGAGAGCGCCGCTGCGATATTGGCACGTGCGACGTCCCGGACATCGATGAAGTCCATCGTCTGCAGGCCGTCGCCGAAGATGATCGGTGCCTGTCCGGCGGCGATGCGCTCCATCCAGCGGATAAGCACTTCGGTATAGCGACCGTGGATATCCATGCGCGTGCCATAGACGTTGAAGTAACGCAGGGCGCAGTAATTGAGACCGAACATGTCGTTGAACGAACGAAGCAGGCTTTCGTTGAGAAGCTTAAGTCCGCCATAGAGCGTCCGGTCGGCATAGGGCGCTGCGGCTTCGGTCGTCGGGAATTCTGGCGCAAGCCCGTAGATCGACGCGGAAGAGGCGGCGATGAGCTTTTCGACGCGGTGCTTCACGCAGGACTCGATCAGATCGAATGTCGATTGCCCCATCACTTCGAAAGCGTGACGCGGTTCGGCAGCACAATGGGTGATGCGAAGTGCTGCCTGATGGAAGACGACGTCGCTGTTGCCGATCAGGCCGTCGAGCAGGTCACGATCGCGAATATCCGCGTTGATGACTTCGAGGCGATCGGGGTGGGCGACCGCTGCCAAATTGGCGAGCCTGCCGCGCACCATGTTGTCGATGACGACGACCTTTGCGACATCTTGCTGCATCAGCTGATCGACGATGTGCGAGCCGACGAAGCCGGCTCCTCCCGTTACCAGGATGCGCTTGCCTTTGAGCGCGTTGACGGTCTCGGACGATGATGTGTTCTGCATTGGTTTATTCCGCGGCTACTGCGTTGATGGAGACGGGCATGAACCCACGGACGCGCCGAAGGCTGAGATCAAGTGCGGCTTGGGCGCGCTCCAGGGTGCGCACGACGCGCAGGCCAAGGCGCCCGTCTGTCTTGCAGGTGACTTGCTTGGTGATGGATTGCCGGAAGTGTTCGATGACATCGACGAGCGGTTCGGATGCGGCTAGCCGCGGTGAAGACACGGAACCAATCCGGTAGTTCGGCAGGATGAGATCCCGTTCCTGCTTCGAATGGAACGTGATGCCGGAATCGTAGATCTTCAGCGGTTCGTCGCGGTTGAGATCGTCCCAGACGACCATCTGCTCGCTGCCACCGATCGCTACGCGGCGAAGCTTTACCGGCGACATCCAGCTCAGATTGAGATGGGCAACCATCGAATTGGGATAGTGCAGTGTCAGGTAGCTGATGTCAGGTGAACCCTGATTGACGTGGCAGTAACCTGTTGCCTCGACGTCAACCGGCTCGATGCCGAAGAGGAAGTCGAGGATCGACAGATCGTGCGGCGCAAGGTCCCAGAGGACGTTCACATCGGGCTGGAAGAGCCCGAGATTGATGCGCTGGGAATCGAAATAGGAAACGTGGCCGAGCGCGCCTGAGTGCACGAGGTCCGCCAGTTTAAGGACCGCCGGATGGAAGAGGAAGGTGTGGTCGACCATCAGGGTCAGCCCGTAAGCCTCGGCGCGTGCGACAAGGTCGCTCGCTTCGGCGCTGGACGCGCACATCGGCTTTTCGACCATGACGTGCTTGCGGGCCTCAAGGGCCGCGCGCGCCAGATCGTAGTGCGACGACACCGGCGTCGCGATGACGACGGCATCGATCGTTGGATCTGCCATGACGGTGCTGGCATCGGCGTGAACGACGATCTGCGGGTGCGACTGGCGAAGCTTGTCTGCGAGTTCCGGTTTCGGATCGACGACGGCGGCGAGTTCAATGCCAGGGTTGCTCGATAGCACCCGAAAAAGATTCCGCCCCCAATACCCCATCCCGCAAAGTGCGACCCTGATCATGCTGATTCCTCTCAAGCAACCGCGTAGGTTCATATTGCGAGGAAAGCTTGCTTGGGCCTGACGTGGGTAGGGCCGACGCGATGCCTTGCCATGCTGGCGGGCAAGGGGGCAACGTGCCAATGCACAGGATCCGAGCGTAGTTTTGGACGTGCTGCACTCGCGCAGAGGGGGCAAGACCAGCGCTTAGGCCTGGAGCGGGTATCGCCTGTCGGGCGCTTAGCTCTTTTGGCCTGCCAGCTGTGCCTCCAACGCAGCGACGCGTTCTTCAAGTTTTTTTAGCGACCGCGGGCCACTCAGAACTTCATCATCGGCGACATCTCGGTCAACGAAGGTGAGGGGGGAAATAATCACCCTGTCTCCTATCGTTACGCCCGGTGCTATGACGGAGGGCCCTGCGATGAAGCAGTTGCTGCCGATGCTCGTACGCCGATAGGCAATCTTGTCGCGGGAGGATCCCGTTTCACCGCTGGTGGCCTGTCGATGACTGGTATGGCTCCAGACCATGACGCCGAGTCCGATTTGGGTATTGTCACCTATCTCCAGACCGCCTTGAGCATCGAGTACAGCGCCTTCCCCGATCCAGACATTTTCCCCGCATTCGAGTTTTTCAGGAGCCAGGATTTTCGCACGTTCGCGGATCCTGCAACCATTGGGCAATCCGAGAAACTGCGCGCGTTCGCGATCCGTCATCAGTTCCGTCGCGTGGTAAGTCAGAATCTGCGCGCGAAGTCGCGCGTCGTCGCTGCTGAAGACATCCACACCGGAAGGACCTGGTGGTTTTGACGGCGTCGCCATGAGTGGCAGCAGTTGTTCGAGCAGAGCGCGGGAGGCATCGTCTCCCAATTGTGGGATTGAGCGGAGAAGATCGTCCACTGGCCTGTTGAGCAAGGCGGCAAGGTCGTCGAGAACTTGGTTCGGCATCGTGGCTTTCGCGGCATTTCTTATTGGAGTCGGCAGACAGCATTGATATCGCATGTCAGCGCTCTGCCAAATGATTTGACGGGACATCTCACGAAAACTTCTCGGGTATTAACGGTGTCGGCGCATCGACGCCAACTGGTCGACGGCGGTTGGGATTGTGAAGCCGAGTGGCTCGAGGGGTATTTGGGCCCTGGAAGCGCTCGCGCGGATCCGGATTTCCTGGCCATCGTCGAACGCCAGCTGCACGCTACGGCCGAGTGACGACAGGGCCGGCCGCGCTCCAGCAGGCGCTCGGCCGGTATCAAACCGGAAAAAGGAGCAGCAGCAGAATGACAGATGAACCGGCGCCGGAGATCATCTTTCGGCGGTTCGCGCGTGCGGACCTCGGAACCTATCGCTCCTGGTTCGCGGACGCTGAGATCAGCCGTTTCCTCTCCTACCCGACCGATGACTGGTTCGCGCATGTAAAAGAGAGCGACAACGCGCACTGCTGGGTTGCGGCCGAGCCTGGAGGAGAAATGCTTGCCGAAATCCAGGTGGACCGCGATGAGGATGGCGTCGGCCACATCGAGTTGGCCGTGCGGCCGGATTTAAGAGGGAAGGGCTACGGTAAACGCAGCCTGCTTGCGTTCTTGAGTGGATCAGCGCGCGCTTTCGCCGAGCTTCATGCCCACATCGAGATCGACAATGCGGCAAGCCTAGCCTGTTTCCAACGATGCGACTTCGTCGAGGCCGCGCAGCAGGATGACGACGAGTTTTGCCTGTTGGTCTGGTGTCCCGAAGCCTAAAGCCCGTCGCGATATTTCAGAATTGCTTACAGTGCCTTAAGCTCTTGTTTTTGCGCATGTCGTTGTCGCAAAACCACGGCTCGCTTTTGCGCAGCTAGCACCGACCGCCTTGGCGGCGGCCGGTGAAATCACGTTTGGCCTACTTCATCGTATAGACATCGATGGTGAAGTACTTGTCGTTGATCTTCTTGTAGGTGCCGTCGGCGCGGATTTCGTCGAGTGCCTTGTTGAGCTTCTCGCGCAGGTCGTTGTCGTCCTGGCGCACGGCTATGCCAACGCCGTCGCCGACGAACTTCTTGTCGGTGATCGGTTCGCCGATGATTTCGCAGCAAGCCTTGCCGTCGTCGTTCTTCGTCACCCAATCCAGGAGCGGCAGCATGTCACCGACCTGCAGATCAAGGCGGCCGTTGACCATGTCGAGATTGGCTTCATCCTGGGTCGGATAGAGCTTGATCTCGGCGTCGGGATAGGTGGCGGCGATAAAATCGGCCTGCGTGGTGCCCGACTGGGCGCCGATCACCTTGCCCTTGAGGGCCTCATTGGTAAACGTGGTGATGCCAGCGCCCTTCGGCGCCACATGCGTCATAGCCGCAAGATAGTAGGGATTGGTGAAGGCGACCTGCTTCTTGCGTTCCTCGGTGATGAACATCGACGCGATGATGAGGTCGTATTTCTTGGCTAGTAGACCGGGGATAATGCCGTCCCAATCCTGCGCGACAACCTCGCAGTCGGCCTTCATGCGCTCGCAAAGCGCCAGCCCGATATCGACATCGAAGCCGCCGATCTTGCCGGCGGAATCGACGAAGTTGAAGGGCGGATAGGCGCCTTCGGTGCCGATCTTGATCTTGTCAGCGGCTGTCGCCGCCGTTGCCGTCGCCATGACAGCCAGCATCATTGCTGCAATCTGTTTCTTCATCCGTGTTCCCCTTGTTAGCGCATCATTCTTGATGCTTCCGGGAGAACACTAAGTCCGGTCCGCCTATAAGCGAAATAGATAGGCGCGATAATCGGTATTGTTTCGATTGATCATGACCGCCATCGGACGATCACTTGTACCGGCCGTGGCGCTGCAGGACCTCGATCTTGTAGCCATCCGGATCGATGATGAAGAAGAACCGCGCCAGAAGTGCGCCGTCTCGATTGAACTCGACGATCTTGTTCGGACCAAGCCCCGCATCGGTCAATCGCTTGTGCTCGCTGTCGAGATCGCTCACCGACAAAGCGAGGTGACCGTAGCCATCGCCGAGCGCATAGGGCTCGGTTCGATCCTTGTTGATTGTCAGCTCGAGCTCGAACTCGCTCTCTTCATTGCTGAGATAAACAAGCGTGAAGGTTTCGAAATCGAGCCGCTCGGCTACGGAAAGCCCGAATGCCACTCTGTAGAAATCCAGGGACTTCTGCTCGTCGAGCACCCGGATCATCGAATGGATTGCTTTGGCCAAGTGAGCCTCCTTCAGCTTTGAGACGCGTGCGAGGTAGCAGAGGACGAAGAAGGATGGAACCCTTCGTCCAGAAGTTCCGATCGTCCAATGGCTAGATGGTTCGGCCACGCTTCTTCAACTGCTGTTCGCGGAAGAAGATGAAGAGCCCCGAGGCGACGATCAGCCCGGCGCCGATGATGACGGTCGGACGTGGCGTGTCGCCGAAGAACCACCAGCCGAAGACGACGGCCCAAAGCAGCAGCGTGTATTGCAGTGGCACCACCGTTGCCGCATCCGCGAGTTTCAGCGCACGGTTGACCAGAATGTGCGCGAGCATCGCCACGATGCCCAGCATGCCGAGCTGAAGGATCGCCTCGCCATCGACGGGCGCCCAACCGGCTGGGTTGGCGGCAACGCCGACCAGGGAAAAGACCAGCGCGCCGATCACCTGCCAGAAGACCAGTGTCGTATCCGGGGTCGAGCGCAGCGTTCGGCCGAGCATCAGCGCGAAGGCGAAGGCGGCGCTGCCGACAAGGGCGATCAGCGCCGGCAGACTGAAGGTGTCTTTTGACGGTTCGAGCGCGATTACGACGCCGGCAAAGCCGACGAGGATCGCTGTCCATCGCCTCCAGCCGACCTTCTCGCCGAGCAGGAACGGCGAGGCCGCGGCAACATAGATTGGCGCTGCCAGCCAATAGGTCATGGTGTCGGCGAGCGGCATGTAGGCGACGGCGAAATAGAAGGCCGATGCGTCGACGGCAAAAAGCAGCGAGCGCAGCGCCTGGAGCCACGGCCGCTCGACCTTCAACATCGAACGCAGCCCGCGTTTCAGGATGAACGGCGAAAGCACGAGCAGGGCTGCAATGCTGCGAATGACCATCAACTGGCTGACGGAATAGGTCGCCACCAGCCATTTGCCCATGACGTCGCTGAGCGAGAACATCAACATGCCGAGAAGCATGATGATGACACCGGTCCGAGCGGCATTCGGCGCAGTTGCGGAGGCGGCTATTATAGTCATGGGAGCGGCTTTCAAACGTGTTCGCGTGCCTTTGACACATTCCGGCACGCCGATCCATCGTGCTGTTCGAATGGGACGATAAGTTTTACGAATGATTCCGGCCGGACCGGCCGTCAATCTGCTTGGGATGATTTCAATCCTGGAACACCAGTTCACTCTGTGAGAGATGGCGTTGCCCCTTGACGTAACGCGCGGCGCTGCTACTTAAGGGGTGATCCTGCCGTCCAGACATCGGACCGCGGGATGAACACTGGTGCCGGGCCCCTCTGGCGAGAGTTTTTACGGCGCTCTCGTGATGTCGGTACCGCCAGCAAATAAGCCGGCGGATTAGCTACCATGAAAACTGATCTCATGCCTAACGCATGTGCCCTTTCGGCCGTGCGTGTTTTCGTTTCCAAACCCCACTTCTTCTCCGAACCGGGTGTCGTGCGCGCGAAGGAGGTCCGTCGATGACGCAGCCTCAAACGCACACGAGCACCATTGGCTATTTCAAGTGGGCATTCATCGTCACCGCGATCGGCCTGGTGCTCGGTGCCTGGCTCGGCTGGCAGTCGACCGGCACGATCGGCGGCATGGCCGCGGTATTCTTCATCTGCACCGTGTTGGCCGTTCTCGAAATCTCGCTGTCTTTCGACAACGCGATCGTCAATGCCAACAAGCTGAAGGACATGACCCCGGAATGGCAGCACCGCTTCCTGACCTGGGGTATCATCATCGCCGTCTTCGGCATGCGTATCGTCTTTCCGCTGCTCATCGTCGTCATCGCGGCGGGCATCGGCCCGATCGATGCGATCGTTCTGGCGGCAAGCAAGCCGGAAGAGTATGCCCGCATCATGAATGATGCGCATCTGCCGATCGCAGCCTTCGGCGGAACCTTCCTGATGATGGTGGGCCTCACCTACTTCTTCGATCATGAGAAGGATGTGCATTGGATCTCCTGGGTCGAAAGCAAGATGGCGCGTTTCGCCACGATCAAGGGCATCGAAATTGCCTTCGTGCTGGCGCTGATCCTTGGTTTCTCGACCCTGCTCGATCCGGCAGAGGCGCATACTTTCGTCTATTCGGGCATCTACGGCCTCTTGACCTTCCTCGTCGTCGAGGTCGTCGGCGGTCTGCTCGACGCATCGCAGCAGACGATGAGTGCGGCGGCAAAGGGCGGCTTCGGTGCCTTCCTTTACCTCGAAGTGCTTGATGCGAGCTTCTCGTTCGACGGCGTTATCGGCGCCTTCGCCTTGACGCAGAACCTCTTCGTCATCGCCATCGGCCTTGGCATCGGCGCGATGTATGTGCGCTCGATGACGATCATGCTGGTGGAGAAGGGTACGCTCAACGAGTACCGCTATCTGGAGCATGGCGCGTTCTACGCGATCCTGATCCTGTCGGTGGTCATGTACTTCCAGACGCTGGTGCACATCCCTGAAGTGATCACCGGCCTCGGCGGCGCTGCCCTGATCGGTATCTCGCTCTGGTCCTCTATCCGTTACAACAAGCGGGAGCGTGAGGCAGAGCTGGGTGGTGAAGCAAGCCACGGCCATGCTCGCGTCGAGGCATAAACGCCTTCGACCATAGGCGCTCTTAAAATGGCCCCGGTGCACGCGCACCGGGGCCATTTGCATGGAAGGGCCGGGCCGGCATTGCCAAACGGCCATCATCCCTGGATAACCGGTTGATGATTTCAGGCGATCTGAAGCGGGTCTTGGAAGAGGTTTACCGGGCGGGCGCCCATCGGGTGCCGGCCGACGATATCGATTGGCCGCAGGAGCTTCATGCCGCCGTCTTTCGCGCCTTGAACATGCAATACATCACCAGACGCGAGATCGACGGTAGCGTCCGCTTTTCGCTGACGCAGGCGGGATACCGGGCAATCGATGCGGAGGTGCCATGGGGCCGCATCCTGCGGCAGCGCATGCGTGATCTGATGCGCATGGCGACGTGGCGTTAGGACGCTCAGCCTTATGCGCAGTCACAGAAACGCTCTTCTCATTTTGCAGATGTTTCCTGACGAAAAACCGCCAGGCACTTCGGCCTGGAAATGCGCTGCGAGCGAGCGGCAAAAAAATAACGGCCCGCCATCTCTCGATGTCGAGCCGTTTCATCCTTGGGAGGATAAGGCGCGCCGTCGCAACGGGCGCTGGAAATCTCTGTTAGCTGCGGCGTGCGTCCGGGAAATTGGCCGGATCGATGCCGAGCGTGCGCAGGTCGCTCGCCTTCGGACGGCGGTGGCCTTCGACAGCAGCGGCAGCGGCGCTAGCGGCGCCGAGAACTGCGAATGCGCGGCCGATGAAACCGTTGCGGTAAGTTGTGGTAGCCATCTCTTTGCTCGCTTTCGTTTTCTCTCTGATGAGCAAAAGATGGGGTCTGCCAGGTCTTTTTGCAATGCACAATTGGACACTCCAGCCATGCAACGGAAGCAGGCCCGGTCGACTGTCCATCGACCGGGCCTGTTGATTGAGCCTTGGGAGGCTCCTGCATAATTCGCCAAATCGGAGACGATTTGAGGAAGATTATGCCGAAGGTCTAAGCATTGCTGCACTGCACCCGAATGGGTGCGACGCGGCAGGGCTATTTAGTCTTCGTTGGCGGCGAGCTGTGCCAGCACCTCGCCACGTCCGCGGGCCCTGAGGACCAGCGGGATGATCAGTGCCGCAGCGGCAATGACCAAGAGCACGGCGGCGATCGGCGATGTGAAGAGGACGCTGACGTCGCCCTGGCTGATTGCCAGCGCCCGGCGGAGCTGCTGCTCTGCGAGCGGTCCGAGGATCAGGCCGACGACGACAGGGGCAATCGGATAGCCGAACACCCGCATGGCATAGCCGAGCAGACCAAAGGCGAGCAGCATGCCCAGTTCGTAGACCGACGGGTTGGCGCCGATGGTGCCGAGCGTCGCAAACAGCAGGATGCCTGCGTAAAGCCACGGCTTTGGAATGGTCAGCAGCTTAACCCAAAGGCCGATCAGCGGCAGGTTCAGGACCAGCAGCATGAAGTTGGCAATCAGGAGGCTGGCGATCAGACCCCAGACGAGCTGCGGGTTGGTGGCAAACAACAGCGGACCGGGCTGCAGCCCATACTGCTGGAAGCCGGCAAGCATGATCGCCGCTGTCGCCGTCGTCGGCAGGCCGAGGGTCAGGAGCGGCACGAGCGTACCGGCAGCGGATGCATTGTTGGCAGCTTCCGGACCCGCGACGCCTTCAATGGCGCCGTTACCGAACTCTTCGGGATGTTTCGCCAGACGCTTTTCTGCCGCATAGGACAGGAAGGTGCCGATCTCGGCGCCACCGGCCGGCATTGCGCCGATCGGGAAGCCAATGACCGTGCCGCGAAGCCAGGGCTTCCACGAGCGCGCCCAGTCGGCCTTGCTCATCCAGATCGAACCACGGACGGCCTCGACCTTATCCGGGCCTTTCTCGCCCTGTGCGGCAATGAACAGCGTTTCGCCGATCGCGAACATCGCCACTGCAAGCGTCGTGACCTCGATACCGTCAAGCAACTCGGGAACACCGAAGGAAAGGCGCGCCTGTCCGGTCAACTGGTCGATGCCGACGACCGAAAGCGCCAGGCCGACAAAGAGCGCCGTCAGGCCGCGAAGCGTGGAATCGCCGAACGCAGATGAAACGGTCACGAAGGCGAGCACCATCAGCGCGAAATATTCACGCGGACCGAAGACCAGGGCGAGCTTGACGATATAGGGCGCGATGAAGGCAAGGCCGAGCGTCGCGATCAGGCCGGCAACGAACGAGCCGATGGCGGCAGTCGCAAGCGCAGGTCCGCCCCTTCCGGCACGCGCCATCTTGTTGCCTTCGAGCGCGGTGACGATCGAGGCGCTTTCGCCCGGTGTGTTGAGGAGGATCGAGGTGGTCGAGCCGCCATACATGCCGCCGTAATAGATGCCGGCGAACATGATCAGCGAGCCGGCCGGATCGAGCTGGTAGGTGACAGGCAGCAGAAGCGCGACGGTCAGGGCCGGGCCGATGCCGGGGAGAACGCCGACGGCGGTTCCCAGCGTGACGCCGATCAATGCGTAAAACAGGTTCATCGGTTGGGCAGCAACCCATAGTCCCTGCAACAGGAATTCAAAAGTAGCCATGGTCGACGGCCCTCTTAGAAGAACAGATGTTCAAGCGGCCCTGCGGGCAGCGACAACTGCAGGAGCTTGGCGAAAATCACCCAGACGGCAAAACAGAGCGCAATACCAACTGGCAGAGAGAACCAGAGCTTGCGCTTGCCAAAGCCGCGCGCGGTGAGCGCAAAGAGAATGCCGGTGGCGATCGAAAAGCCTGCGACGTTCAAGAGCAGCATCTGCGCTGCAAGTCCGGCGACGATCCAGATGACCGGTGAGATTTCCTGGTGCTCACGCTCGGGAAAATCGTGGCGGAATGCGGCAAAGACAGTCCAGATGGCGAGGGCCGCAAGACAGCAGGCGATCGCATAGGGGACCGTCGTCGGTCCGACCTGGGAGTAACCGGCAGCGCCTGCCAGGCGCGACACGTCCCAGAAAATGAGGCCAGCGATGGCGGCCAGCACGGCCGCGATGAAGAGCGCCGCCCGATCCGGGCGACGCGTTGTGGTCGAAGGGTTGAGCCCCTTGGTCATTTCACCAGTCCAATGTCCTTGAGGACGGTCTCGGTGGCCGAAACGTCCTTGTCGAGCTGGGCGGCGAAAGCGTCACCTGCGAGGTAGCTATCCTGCCAACCCTTGGTCTTGAGGACTTCCCGCCAACCGGCCGACTTGGCGAGCTTTTCAACGTCGGCCGAAACGGCTGCCTTCTGCTCGTCGGTCAAGCCCGGAGCGGCTGCAACCATGCGCCAGTTTTCAACGACGACATCGAGGCCGGATTCCTTCAGCGTCGGCGCGTCGATGCCGGGGAGGCGCTCGCCGCTCGATACTGCGATCAGGCGCAGCGTGCCGGCCTTGACTTGGGCTTCGAACTCGCCGTAGCCGGAAATGCCGGCCGTAACCTGGCTGCCGAGGATGGCTGCAAGGGCTTCGCCGCCGCCGGAATAGGCGATGTAGTTGATCTTGGTCGGGTCGACACCGGCTGCCTTGGCAATCAGGCCAACGGCGATGTGGTCGGTACCGCCGGCAGAGCCGCCAGCCCAGGAAACGGCGCCCGGATCCTTCTTGAGGGCTTCGACGAGGTCAGCCATCGTCTTGATCTCGGAAGCGGCTGGAACGACGATTGCTTCATATTCGCCGGTGAGGCGTGCGATCGGGGTGACGTCCTTGAGGGTAACCGGCGACTTGTTGGTCAGGATTGCGCCGACCATGACGTAACCGCCGACGATCAGGGCGTTCGGGTTGCCCTTCTGCTGGCTTGCGAACTGAGCGAGACCAATGGTGCCGCCGGCGCCCGGTACGTTCTGAACCTGTACATTGCCGGAGATGCCTTCCTGCTGCAGGACGGTCTGGAGCGAGCGAGCCGTCTGGTCCCAGCCGCCGCCCGGATTTGCCGGAGCGATGATGGTGTAGTCAGCCGCATAGGCCGGCAGCGCCATTGCGCCGGCGAGAATGGATGCCAGGAAAAAGTGTTTCAAGGTCAGTCCTCCATGAGGCGCGATTTTCCACGCGCACGTTGTTTCTGCGTGCGAACGGGAAGACGCGACGGTGCCCAAAGGACCCTTGTCGCTGACCGGATTGGTGACTTCCTCCCAGTGCGCAACCGGCGAGCCCGCCTCCACGGGGCGCCAGCGACTGCTAAGCCATCATAGAAAGCTGACATTAAGCTGACATCAAGTCCTCATTGCGAAAATGAGGCGTAGTGTTTACGGAATCTTAGGCTGTTGCTTGCCGCTTGCGGCGCGAAAGGGCTCGCCGTGGGGCAGGCGCCCTGCCGTTTCCGGTTGTTGCGCGAATCGCAAACGTTCGCGGGCCATTTGGCAACTAAGAAGATGTGGGGCGAGAAGGCTAATTCTCTTCGTTTCATGGGGCATTGCAAGCTAACTGTTCTGTCTTGTGTCGCATGAATATTCGGAATAGAATATTCGAATATTCCCTGCTGCATATTCAGGAGAAAGCCATGGCGCTCTATATTCGTGACGATACAGTCGACGATCTCGCTTCCGAGCTCCAGAAGCTGTCCAAGGCTCCTAACAAGACAGAGGCCGTTCGGCGTGCCTTGCAGCACGAACTCGATCGCATCCGGGAAGAAGTGCCGTTACGCGAGCGCGTCGCGAAAATTCAAGACAAGTTCAGAGCGCGTATGGGCTCGAACAAGCCCAACTTTGACATGAAGCGCTTCACCGACGAGATGTGGGAACTCTGATGTTTCTGGACGCCTCTGTGATCGTGGCGGTTTTGGCCGGCGAGGAAGATGCCGGATATCATCTCGCCAAAATCGAGATGTCAAAGACACCAATCTTCTATTCGTCACTTGCTGTGTTCGAAGCGGTGATCAGCCTGGCACGTATCATTGCCATCTCGCACAACGGCAACCAGGCTCCAACGCCACCGGATATCATCGAACTGGCGCAGGAGAGTGTTGCGCAATTCCTTGAAGCAATCGATGGGCAAGAAATGCCTATCAGCGGATCCCTGCACCGCGCAGCGATGGAGGCGGCACGCAACTATGGTCGCTTTGTCGGCCATCCGGCTCGGCTGAATTTCGGCGATTGTTTCGCTTATGCTTGTGCGAAGTCCCAGCATGTGCCGCTTCTGTTCAAAGGCGATGATTTTTCCAGGACAGATATCGATGTTGCCTGAGATCGCCATCCGCGACGATCCCAGGCCGTAGACAGCTCGCCAATACCTTGTCCAGAGTAGCAGCCAGCGTCCTGACCCCGGCACCATCGCCGGAATGCAACGCGGCGTGTGGTCGTTCGGCGCCACAAGGCTGAAGCCGGAGTTCCGTCGGCCATCCGTTTTCCGATCAGACCCGGAAACGGATGGCGACGGTCCGCAAGAGCTGGTGGAGCCGCTTCTGCAAATTTCATCTGCAATGCTGCAACGCTGCACGGCTACTCGGCTGCATCTTGCTGCTCTATGTGGAGGGCGAAGCCGCGATCACTCGGATTGGCGAGGGCTGGACGCAATTCGAGGCTCGGGATGAGATAGTCGCCGCCGTTCTGACGCCGGTAGGGGATAGGCGGCGTGGTCGAAAGCGTCCTCATCCGCCCGCGCAGGCGCTCGGAAAGATCTTCGAAGCCGGCTTCGTCGATGCGATCGACCCGGTAGGCCACGAACGGTGGCAGCACATCATATCCGGGATAGTAAAGGATGCCGTGGTTGATGGGAAACAAGAGGTCGTCGATCGGTCCGTTGACCCCCCGGGCGGAGTAGTGTTCCTGCCAGCCGCCGGTGGTGACGATCAGCATCGCGCGCTTGCCCTTGAACGTGCCCTCGCCAAACCGGTCGCCCCAATAGGTGTCGTTGTGTTCGCCGACACCATAGGCAAATCCGTAGGCATAGACCCGATCCACCCAGCCTTTCAGGATGGCTGGCATTGTGTACCACCAGAGCGGAAACTGCAGGATGAGTGTATCCGCCCATAAGAGCTTCTCGTGTTCCGCCTTCACATCCTGCGTCAGGGTATCGGTCGTGAAGGCGGCTTTCGAGGCGCGGCTCGGCTTGAACTGCGTGTCTGTTGAAAGCGAAGGGAAGTCGCTCCGATCGACCTCGGATTTCCATTTGTCGGCATAGAGGTCAGATACACGGACTTCGTGGCCCTGAGCCTCGAGTTCGCGGATGGCGACGTCGCGGAGCGCGCCGTTGAGCGAACGCGGTTCTGGATGGGCGAAAACAAGCAAAACTTTCATGGTCAGCATTCCTGTGATGAGAAACCGACCCCTGATGTAGACGACACCAAAGTGTTTCACTATAACTTGGGAATGCATATGATTGTGCCGAAAAATGGATAAATCCGACATCACGCTCGAACGCATGCGGACATTCGCGCGCGTTGCCGAGCGTGGCAGCCTGTCAGCCGTTGCGCGTGAACTCGGGCTCGGGCAGTCGACGGTCACGCGGCATTTGCGCGAACTGGAGGAGGCGCTGGGCGTGCCTCTCATCAGCCGCACGACCCGGCGCGTGACGGTGACCGACGAGGGCAGCCGGTACTATGCCAACAGCGTCCAGATCCTGCGCCTCGTGGAGCAGGCCGGCGACGAGGCACGCGGCACCCGTGGTGCCTCGGCCGGCACGATCCGGGTCTCCTGCACCGCGGCTTTCGGCGTTCTGCACGCCACGCGACTGATCTTTGCCTTTCAGGAGAAATACCCGGATATCGGTGTTGATCTCAGCCTGACGGACGAGCGCATCGATCTTGTGCGGGAGGGCATCGACATCGCGCTCCGCCTGGGGCCGCTCAACGACAGTTCGCTGAAACTGCGGGCACTGGGCCAAAGCCAGCGTCTGCTGGTCGCCGCGCCGGGCTATCTCGCCAGGCGAGGGACACCGGTCGTTCCCCGGGATCTATCGGACCATGAGGGCATTCGCATGTCGAATGTGGCGGGCAGCGATATGCTGGAACTTCACGGGAACACCGGTGAGCAGCATATGGTGCCCTTTCACGGGCGTCTCCAGGTTGACCATGGATTGGCGGCCCGCGAGGCGCTCGTCGCCGGCCGCGGCATCGCCCCCGCGCACCGTTGGTTGGTCGACGATCTGCTTGCTGATGGCCGGCTGATGCCCATCCTTCCGGACTATGTTCTGCCGGCCGTGCCCTTGAGCATGCTGATCGTGCCGGAGCGGGCAGGCATTGCCCGTGTGCGGTTGCTTGTTGACTATCTCGCGGAACGGATCAGCGACATTCCGGGTCTGGAGTAACCGGGGTTGCGCTGACACACGACCGTCCATGGACGCAGACACGTTTGAGCGATCCCATATTGATCGAGGCCAACGAAACAGATTTCACCGGGTTGAACCGTTGGAGCTAGTGGAGCCGCAGAACCTCGTTCCAGCGGGCGATCAGCCGGGACCGCTTGACCTGATCGAGATAGACCATCAGCCCGGGGCTGACGGGCACCGGCCGCAATTGGGCACCGAGCATTTCCTGCATGGTGTTGGCGGTGTTTTCGCTGGCGACATCCGGGCTGACGGCGGGGATCTGCAATTGCCGCGCCATGATCGTCTGGCCTTCCGGCAGACGCAGCGCACCGTCGCGGGGCCCGTTCCGATCTATGATCCGCGCGAGGAAAGGGGGCGACGGCAATTGGACGAGCATGCCGCCCACTTGTGAAGTGAAAATTGCTACCGAGCCGCGCGCTTTGGCCTCAAATCTGCAGAGAAAGCACTCATCGGCATTGTATGGTGGCATGGTGCTGTTCAAACATAGGACGTCTAAGTCCTTTGGCTCTTGCTCGGGAGGGTCGATGCGGCAGTATGACTACTGTGGTCATTATTTGGAGGCCGACATGAAAGAGATCCGGCTCAAAGATGCCAAGGCAACGCTCTCTGCTGTTGTCGATCAGGCGGTTCACGGCAATCCTGCGATCATCACCCGACATGGCAGAAAGGAAGCAGTAGTGCTTTCGTTCGAGGAGTATGAAAAGCTGAAACACGTTCCGAGTTTCGGACGGTTCCTAGCTTCCTATCCAGGTGATGACGACGATATCCCACCGCGCGGTAACAAGCCGAGCCGGATGGTTGATCTCTGATGCAATGCGCGCAAGCAGCCGGGCAGATTCTGGATGGTGCTCGTGCCCATAGCTGCCACAGCCCAAGTGCATGGCCTGACTGCTTTGACACGCAATCTGCGTCATTTTGGACCGTCAGGCGTTCGAGCACTCGATCCCTTCGAGGCGCTGCCGGAGTTATAGGGTAGAGCCCTGCGGCTTCCGTGAATTGACGCAGAAGCGCTCTCTCCGACGCTGAATACGACGGGGCATTTCAGGCCGAAGCCGCGCCGAAAGTCCAAGGTGCCGCCGTCGGCTGCTAGGCACCCATCCTCTCCCGGTGGCCGCGATCCGCCTGTTCGAGCGGTTGCATGCCAACGCACCACCGTCCATTGTCGAGGGGGTGTTTGAGCGACCCGAGGGCGGACGGAACAACGAAACAGATCGCCCCACGGCAAAAACGCTGGTGCTAGTGGAGCCGCAGAACCTCGTTCCAGCGGGCAATCAGCCGGGACCGCTTGACCTGGTCGAGATAGACCATCAGCCCAGGGCTGACGGGCACCGGACGCAACTGGGCACCGAGCATTTCCTGCATGGTGTTGGCAGTGTTTTCGCCGGCGACATCCGGGCTGACGGCGGGGATCTGCAACTGCCGCGCCATGATCGTCTGGCCTTCCTTGGACATGAAGAATTCCAGATAGCGGCGGCCGAGGTCGGGCGAGGCGGATGCTTGTGGCACGAGGCCGATGCGCGACATCACCACGGTATAGTCCTTCGGCAACACGATGCCGACATCCGGGTGGCGGGCTGCCCAATCGGCGGCGTAGGAGCCGAGGATGTTGTAGCCGAGCACGAACCGCCCGTCGGCGACCCGCTCTAGAATGGCCTGGCTGGTGGAATAGAGTTTGACGCCGGCAGCGCCCATCGCCTGGATGACATCCCAGATGTCGCCGAACTGCTCCTGGTCGCGCGACATGAAGAGAAAGCCGACGCCGGAGCGCTCGATGTCATAGGTGCCGATCCGGCCGAAGACATCGGCCCCCTGACGCTTGAGATAGGCGACGAATTCGGCGCGGGTCGAAGGCGGCGCTTCCTTGGTAAAGCTCGGCTTGTGATAGACGAAGACCGCCGGCTCGAAAGTCAGCGCATAGGCGGTATTGCGCCAATTGGCCCAGGTCGGCCAGCGGCCGCTCATCGGCAGGTCGCTGCGCTGGGCATAGCCGTCGTTGCTCAGCTTGACTTGCAGGTCCATCGCAGACGAGAAGGCGAAGTCCGCGGTCTTCAGCCCCGCATCGGTTTCCTTGACGATCCGGTCGTAGATCTCCCCCGTCAGCATATCCTCATAGCGCACCGCGACATCCGGATTGGCTTTTTGAAAGCCGAAGATCATGGGTTTGGCGAGCGGCTCGTCGAGCGAGGAGTAGACGACCAGCGTCCTGGCGTCCGAGGCACCTGAAAGCGCCGGGAAAATGACCGGTGCGGCCAGAAGGAGCCGGGGACAAAGAAGCAAAAAGAGAAAAGAAATCAAGTACCGCATAAATCCACAATGCCTCAGCACGCCACCGTTCACAAGCAAGGCAACGGCGGATAGAGTGAAGCGGGGGAGTGAAGACAATTGCGCATATTGCTTGTTGAAGACAATCAGGTCCTTGCAGAGGGCCTGTCGGCCATCCTGCGTGGTAGCGGCTATGCCGTCGACGTCGTCAGCGACGGCGCGTCGGCCCACGCGGTTGCCGCCGCCGAGACGTTCGATCTGGTGATCCTCGACCTGAACCTGCCGGAGATGGACGGGCTCGATGTGCTCAGGGCGATGCGTGCCCGACAGAACAGTGCGGCGGTATTGATCCTGACGGCGCGGGGCACGCCGGAGGAGCGGGTGAAGGGGCTCGATCTCGGCGCCGACGATTACATGATCAAGCCGTTCGATATCGGCGAGTTTGAAGCGCGCGTACGCGTGCTGCTTCGCCGGCAGGCGGGATTGCGCGCGTCGACCGTCAGCTACGGCAATGTGTCGCTCGACCTCAATGCACGTAGCTTTTCGTCCGGTGGAGTGCCGATCGAAATCCCGGCCCGAGAGCTGGGGCTGCTCGAACTCCTGTTCATGCGCGCCGGCAAGGTCGTCGCCAAGGAGGCGATCATGCAATCGCTGACCGGCTTTGACGACGATCTGAGCCCGAATGCGATCGAACAATATGTCAGCCGCCTCAGGAAACGGCTTGCGCCACACGGCCTGACCGTCAGAACGGCGCGCGGTATCGGCTACTATCTCGACAAAGCGGCCGGGCCGGAATGAGGGCGGCGGTCTATTCCCTTCGCCGCAGGCTGCTCGGCTGGCTGTTGATCTCAACTGCCGTTATCGGCGTCGCCGCGCTCACCGATACCTACCGCGAAGCGGTGACGACAGCCAATGTCGTGTCGGACCGCGTTCTCGCCGGTTCGGCGCTCGCCATCGCCGAGCGCGTGGTTGTGGCGGAGGATGGTTCGCTCGAGGTGGACATCCCCTATGTGGCGCTCGAGATGTTGACCTCGGCGGCGCAGGATCGTGTCTTCTACCGTGTCGATGGACCGCCAGGACAATTCATCACCGGCTACCAGACCCTGCCGTCTCTGGACGAAGTTCCCGGTAGCTCCACGACCTTTGCCGACTCCTCGTTCCGCGGCGAGCCCATCCGGATCGCGGCACTGCGCCGGTCGGCTTCGACGGGCATCAATTCCGTACCCTTCGTTGTAACCGTTGCCGAAACGACGATCGCGCGCCGGCAGCTGGCGCAGACGATTCTCGTACGTTCCGCCTTGCGCCTCGGCCTGATGATCGCCGGTGCCGCGGTCATCGTCTGGATTGCCGTTACCTTCTCGCTCAGGCCGCTCTATCGATTAGGCGATGCGATCGCCGAGCGCAGTCCCGACGATCTGCATCCGATCGGCGAGCGTGTGCCCAATGAAGTCCAGGGCCTCGTCGATACGGTCAATTCGTTCATGGGCCGCCTTCAGTCGGCACTCGATGCGCTACGCAATTTTACCGGAAACGCCAGCCATCAGCTGCGCACGCCGCTCGCAATCATCCGAACGCAACTGGCCTTGGCACTGCGCGCAGGCTCGATCGAGGACACCAAGAAGGCGGTGAAAAAGGCCGACGAGGCCGTTGCGAACGCCGAGCGCATTCTGGCGCAGCTTTTGCTGATGGCGAAGATCGATGCCGCCGGCAAGGATGAGGCGCGCAAACTCGAGCGGATCGATCTGGTCGAGTTGGCGCGCGGTATCACCGCCGAACATGTGCCAGCCGCCGGAGACGCCGGCATCGATCTGGGTTTCGACGGCGAGGGCGAAGCCTTCGTTCGTGCAGAACCCTTGCTGGTCGGCGAGATGCTGAAGAACCTGATCGGCAACGCGTTGCTCTATGCCGGGCGAGGGGCGGAAGTCACGACGCGGGTGAGCGAAAAGGAAGGTTTCGTATCCCTGGAGGTCGAAGACAGCGGACCCGGAATCAGGCCGGAACTGCGCGAGAGCGTGCTCAGGCGGTTTCAGCGCGGTGCGAGCGAAGCGCCTGGAACGGGGCTCGGTCTGCCGATCGTCGAGGAAATTGCTGCCCTCTACGGAGCGCGAACCAGCCTGACCGATGGAGCAGGTGGACGCGGGCTTAGGGTTGCCATCCTGTTTCCGGCCGGCTGAACAGGGCGGGCCGCTCAGTCCCCATCCGGCGCGCGCAAACAGAGTTGTTCCACCGTTGTAGGCCACCGATCCATAGTTCGGTCCTCGATCCGGCAAACGGACGTATCCATCCCAGGATCTACATCTGCACATCATTCGAGAGCCCCTCCGAGGCTGCGAAGCTAGCTGGCGTTGCGCCATGATCCCCGCCACGAACAAAGGAGGAGTTACTCAAAGCGGTTGGGAGCGCGCGACCTCAAGTTTTTCGGCGCAACGGGCGGTGCTTGGGGAGGCGCGCTGCGGCGGCCTTATTTTCGGCGTGCACGAAATTGCTTGACATTGCACGAAAATGCACGAAATTTGCCGTCAAACAAGGAATGGCGACTTCTGCTGACCTTGCCACAATGAAGGAGGTCACGATGAGCATTGCACACCGCGTTCGCGTAGAGGATGTCACCATCCTCTCGGACGACTGGTACGTCCTAAAGAAAACGACTTTTTCCTTCCTGCGCGCCGACGGGAACTGGCAGCGACAGTCGCGAGAGACCTACGACCGGGGAAACGGTGCGACGATCCTTCTCTACGATCCGAAACGCCGCACGGTGATACTCACCCGTCAGTTTCGCTATCCAGCCTTCGTCAATGGTCATGACGACCTTCTCATCGAAGCGCCGGCCGGATTGCTCGACAATGCCGAGCCGGAAGCACGCATCCGTGCAGAAACGGAAGAGGAGACAGGCTTTCGTGTGCGCGACGTACGCCTGGCGTTCGACGCATTCATGAGCCCTGGCTCCGTAACGGAGCGGCTGCATTTCTTCGTTGGCGAGTACCAGCCAGGCGACCAGGCTTCGGCGGGAGGTGGCAACGAGGCCGAAGGGGAGGATATTGCCGTCCTGGAAATTGGTATCGACGAGGCGCTTGCGATGGTCGGCTCGGGGGCAATTCGGGATGGAAAAACGATTATGCTGCTGCAGTACGCCGCCTTGAACCTCTTCTCCAATCGCGCGCCAATCGACGTTGGTGCAGCAAGCCCTTCCTGAGACGGCAGCAGTCACCGGCCGTCGCGGCAGCTTTGAGCAATTGCGATAAAAGTACGACGCAGTCTTCCGTCCGGATTTGCGTCCGACCTGGAGCATCAGCCAGTGGCTGCACCTTAATTTGCGGGGCGCACCAAACCGCAAACTTGGCCAACACCCCGCGCCGGTATTCGGCCTTAGGCTGCTGCAAAAGGGTCCGACGCCGAGGATCTCCTTTTCCGGAAGGTCGAGCTGCAAAAGCTGGCCATGAGCGTCGATGACGCCGCCGTCTTTGAAGAGCGCGACACGCTCATGCGCTGGAACTACGTCGCCTGAACGGCCCCAGCATGCCGCTTGCAATAGAGCAAGCGGACAAGGTTTGGAGGTGCGCTTTAGCGGCTGCGCTGGCCGAAGAGGGAAGCTGTTTCGCGGGTCTGGACCCGAAGCATCGCGTTCCAAAGCTGAAGAACGAAACGCGGCTGGAACTGGCTCGCAAGCTTGCGCTGCGACAACATGATAAATCTCCGATAGTTTTGGATGGTTTTGATATAGTCGATCGCGGATGCAGTTACCAGAGCGGTAGCGCCGTGGCAGCCTTGCGCGGCAAACATATGTCGAAACACGGCCGGCACAGTTAAATTACGTCGGTGCCGACAATAAAACGCCGGGATGATTTTCATCAACCCGGCCAGTTGGCTCACTGGGAGAACAGGTCTTCTTTGGAGGATCAGGCTTTCTTGCGGTTTTTCTGTCGATAGACGTCGATCACGACGGCAGCAACGGCAAACAAGTTGTTGGCGATTTCCTGACAGCAGGCTTCGACCCGCAGGAAGTGAAGCGGGCGTTCATGACATCGAGGATGAGGGGCCGGTGATGCGGTCGGCAAAACTGATCAACACCATGCGCTGATGATGTGTCGAAACGCGGATATGTAACAGGATTGGTTACGAGCCGGGTCGGAATTTCTGTTCGATCGCGCCGTCTACCGTGCAAGTGCGTCTTGGGCTGGGCCTTTATTCAACGGTCCTCGCGAGTATGCCACACGCGCAGAACATAGATAATCGACTGTTGAATCTCGTAGCGGATCTCATAATGCCCGACGAGGATTCGGCGGACTTCGCGAGGCGCAAATTCTTCCAGCTTCTCTCCAAGTCGAGGCTGTTCAATCAGGCGTGTCGGTGCAGTCGTCAACGATTGAACCGTGCGTGCAGCGGCTCGCTGATTAACAGGAGCTAGAAATTCGAAAAGGCGCGCGAGATCACCAATGGCCTTGCTTGTCCATTTAACCTGCATCAGAGCGGAACAGAGAGCGGCTTGTCGTTGTCCAGACTATCGGCCCAGGCTTGCACGGCCTGATGGTCAATGACTTGACCGGCGTCCACGTCCGCGAGCGCCTCAAGTGTGAGCAGGCGTCGTTCATCCTCTTGATCTACCCAGGCAGTGAGTGCCTGCTTGATGATCCAGCCGCGCGAACGTTCCAGCCGGATAGCCAACTGATCTACCCTCTCCGCAAGCGGCAGCGGAACATGCGCTGTCAGTACTTTGGTTTCCATCGAACGCTTCCTGTGTAATCGACCTTAATCATAGTGATTAGATTTGATTAAGTCGAGAGGCTGTGAGTGTCGAATGCACCAACCGACCTCGGACAACTAAATCCGGACAATCCATTGTGATGCACATATTTGGCAATTGCATTGTCGCTCACCTTTCATCAAGGGCCGAGAGCACGGTGCCTGCCGTCCTCCTGATCGCGCCGGTAGCATCATAAATACAAAGACCAACGAGCATCGCCGCAGCCGACTACGATATCTTCTTCAAGGAAGTCGACGAGAGGGGGGCGTTTGGACCATACGTGACGACGCGGGCTTCCCACTTCGACAAACCAGTTCAACGAAGCCGCCATGCCTTTCTAGTCGTCAGAAACGCGGGCTCGGCGCATTCTTGAGACTGTTCCATCCTATCGCGACTTCATGCTACACCCGCTGACCTTCGAGGTTTTTCGCGATCGTCGGTTGGTAAGGTTGGAAAAGGATGCTGTCAGGGTTGGCATAAACTCGAGCGGTGAGCGTGCGACTGGCTTCGATGTCGCGCCTGCCGACGTTCGCAGAAGGCTTACATCCGGCTCGTAGAAGAAATGCATCCAAAAATCAGGCGGCCGAAGCCGCCCTTTCTCGTTTGATTATTTGGCGAACATTGTCTTTCCACCAGTCTGCGCGCCGCCCTTGGCCGAGCTCTTCTTGCCAGGGTCGGTGTTCACGTTCTTGGTTGATGCGGCAAGGCCGCGCGACGATCCGAAGGCCAATTCAATCTGGCCGGCGATTTTGACGGTGGACTGCTTTTCAGCTGGCGTCGACGGGACGGCAGCAATGGCGGAAGTCGCAAAAGCGAGCGACGCCAGGGCGGCGATAACTATCTTCATTGGTAGTCTCCTAGGTTCGAACCTCCCGCCAAGGATTGCGGGAGATTTGGCCTAGGACTATTGCCGAGACGGCGACATACGGCAGGTGTCGTATTTCGACCGTTCCGCGATCCGCGACCCCTCGAAATGGGTACCGACTTGTTTCGGACACATTGGGCTCCCATATACCTCGTCGTTGGCATTGCTATGAGCGCTGAATGATTCGCCGCTCGCAAATGCCTCGTCGCTTTAGACTTTTGACCACGGATGTACTGGCACTGGTTGGTAAGCGATGATGAGGAAGGTCGGTGCGGTTTCGCCCCGGCCTTTTTTCATGGGAATTGATCTCAATTTGTTCCTACTGCGGACGAGCTAATCCAGCTTAGACATGCGCGGTATGTCCTGTGGATGTTCGCTGCTCGTTCTCGCGTTTTACGTGTAGCTTGAAATTGGGCGCGACCAATGACCGCCGCCTATGCGGTAGGGTGGTGGCCTTCAGTTGAGTGTTTCAACCATTTCTCGGGCATCAGAGGCCCAAAGTATTCGGTACCTGGCGTAGGTGATACTGCCAAACGCGATGCCCTCGATAATTCTGGCGCAGGTTTGCTTAATGTAGGGGCGAAACTCTGCCTGCTCGATGGAAGTGCGCCGGTACGGCTCTCTGTGCAGCGCTCGATCTGGGCCTCACGTGCCTTCGCCGAAGTGCGTAGCTCGGCAGCAATCGCAGCAAATGCAGGCTCCGCCAATGGCGGCCCTTGCTCAGCGGACGCTGGTAGAGGCACCGCGATAAACAAAACGATAGCGAGCGCCAAACCGGTTCTCATGCAGCCTCCAAGTCATTGCCTTCTACCCGTAAAGGTTGGGCAAATACAACTCCAGGAAATTTGTCGGTAGAGCAGCCCGGTAGCTCGCCAGCCTCATAGGTTGGAGATCGCAGGTTCATTCTTTCCAGTGCAGGCGGCGCGCGCCACATGATTTTCGCCTGACGTTCAATTTCATCGGGGGAGCGGTGCGGGTACTTTGCGGCAAGGGCTAGCGCGAGAGCCCGGAGCTTTGCGAGAATGTCTAGGTGCTCGTCGGCTGCTTGCGCCTGGGCGTTTCAGCCGATCGACCGGCCGCCCCGTGTTCGTCATTCGTGGGCACGATGTCGAAGAGTTTGTCGGCATCGTTCGTCGTTATGGGGCAGATGCTGCCGGCGTTCGCGCCATGGTCGATGCAGCCAACCAGAAACCCGAGATCGCCAGAATGCAGATCGCACATGCATGCGGCACCTGCCAGCTTAGGGTCGCGTAGTTCCGTTAGCTGCTGTCAGGCGGGGCAAAGAAGCAGTTCACGTTGTCTTCCGTCGGATGCAGGCAGATATGATATCGCCCATCGCCCGAGGGAATCTCATCGCCATACGGGATGAAGAACATGTGTGGCCTTGTCGCGAGGTGGTGGTCGCCCGCATGCAAGAAGACAGAAAAACCACGAGCTCCTCGCATTATGTCCGGAGCGGGAATGGCTTCACAATCTCCACCTACCTCATGAGCCTTGCAGCACGCCGGAGGATAGGTCCAGCCCGTCATCGTCTGGTGAGCGTCGGTCCGAACTACGCCGACTGAGATTGCTGCAAGTGTCATCAGGGGTACGGTTGATGTGGCGAATGTCATTGTGCACCTCCTTGGAGGCAGCCCTTCGAAAACGCCGAGAGGTTGCTTGCTGGTTGGCAAGAACGATTTGTCTGGCCGATGCTTAGATGCGTTCAGCGGCCCGGACACCGCCCGTTGCCAGCATACTCCTCGCTCCTTGGCGTGGAACCTGAATTATGCCTGGGCGACAGCGTGCTCTTGTCTGTCGTCGAGGCCATCAAGCAGGCCGATGGTACCGCGGCGAACATCGCCAGCTTGGTGTTCGAAGCTAAGGTCAACATCATCCGGCTGCCGGATTTCATGCAGAACATTGGCAACGCCGAGTACCGCGCGAAGATCCTTGAGCGCTACACGCTCGCCGCCACGGCCAAGGGCATCAACGGCGACCTGTTGCTCGACAAGGAAGAGGAGTTCGAGCAGAAGACGGCCAGTTTTGCCACTCTACCGGAAGTCCTCATGGCGTTCCTGCAGATCGTTTCGGGCGCAGCCGACATCCCGGCGACCCGGCTTCTCGGCCAGCCACCGGCTGGCATGAACGCCACCGGCGAAAGCGACCTGTGCAACTATTACGATCGCCTGCAGGCCATGCAGGAAGTCGAGATGACCCCGGCCATGATGCAGCTCGACGAGTGTATCATCCGCAGCGGTACCGGCTCACGCGACGCCGACATCTACTATGAGTGGGCGCCCCTCTGGGGAATGTCTGAGAAGGAAAAGGCCGACGTCGTTCAAAACGAAAGCCGACGCTGCGCGCCAGTTGGTGGGTACTTCGCCGGGTCAGGAAATTATTCCCCGCGAAGCTGTGTCCGACGCTCTGGTCAACGCGCTCGTCGAGGATGGCTCGCTGCCCGGACTCGATGCGGCGATCGAGGAATATGGCAAGCTGAGCGAGCAGGAGCCCTCCGAAGACGAGCATGCGGCCGCAGCAGCCGCACAGTCAAGTCAGGAGCGATGAACCCGAGCGGCTCATCAAGAGGCCGAGAATATCACCATAAAAAGTGCGGCCCAGAGTAAGGCCGACAACTCGGCCGCCAACAGAAACCCAAACGTGGTGTCGCTCATGCAATCCTCCGTAGGCAACCTCCATTGCCGGGAGGAACTATAGGGGAGGGACGGCGATCCCGCTACTCATTAAGACGCAAGCAGCGAGTAAATCAGAACGCCGACAGAACCCCAGAAGCCAACCATTACCAGCGCCATCGCGGCAACCAGAACCTTTGTCACTACAAAACTCCACGACTGTTGTACGGGTCCAAAACCTAGCCCAGCGCTGAAATTTTTGTATCGGACCATGGTCTGATCTCGCTGCTTTCGTTGACGGTGTGTCGAACCGCCATCGCCGCAGGTGGCTTTTCTTTTGAGGCACTAGTCATGAAATTCACAGACACAGAACCGATCGCGGGCATGCGACGGACCGCCGACGGCTACCTTGTCGCCGAGGTCCGCACTGCTCGCACTGGCATCCAGGACTACGCCGGCCATGAGGTCGGCAAACCCGATATGCCGGTCGTGAAGGTCTATCGGTCCGCAGACCAGGTTATCGCATGCGACGGCCTTGGCTCCTATGCCCGCAAGCCGGTGACGAACATTCACCTTGACGAAGCGGTCAGCGCCGCCAACTGGAAGGACTGGCCGTCGGCCAGATCTGTGACGAGGCCGCCCGCGACGGCGAGTTCGTTCGCATACCGCTGATCGTGATGGATGCCGCGGCAATCAAGGCCGTCGACGAGGGAAAGCGCCAAACGAGCGATTGCCGGTGTCCCGGTCCGGCGCACAGTTTGCGCTCAGCTGCTTGAATAAAAGAAGCCGGGATGATTTTCATCACCCCGGCCAGTTGGCTCACTGGGAGAACAGGTCTTCTTTGGAGGATCAGGCTTTCTTGCGGTTCTTCTGTCGATAGACGTCGATGACGACGGCGGCGACGATGATCAGGCCCTTGACGATTTCCTGATAGTAGGCGTCGACCCTGAGGAAGGTGAAGCCGGAGGTCATGACGCCGAGAATGATGGTGCCGATCACGGTACCGGTGATGCGTCCGACGCCACCGGTCAGCGATGTGCCGCCGATGACGGTCGCGGCGATCGCGTCGAGTTCGTACATCACTCCCATGCCGGCCTGCGCCGTCTGAGCGCGGGCTGCGGTGACGACGCCAGCAAGGCCTGCCAGCATGCCGGCAATGGCATAGACCTTGATCAGATGCGCCTCGACATTGATACCCGAGACGCGGGCTGCCTGAACATTGGCGCCGATCGCGTAGGTGAACTTGCCGTAGCGGGTGTAGCGAAGGGCAATGTGGAAGATGATCGCAACGACCAGGAAGACGATGACGGGCCAGATGCCGGTGCCGATGAAATTGAACTGCTCGGTGAGGCCCGAAACCGGCTGACCCTTCGTGTACCACTTGGAGATCCCGCGTGCCGAGACCATCATGCCGAGCGTGGCGATGAAGGGCGGGATCTTCGTTCTTGCGATCAGCTGACCGTTGATGACACCAGCAAGCAGGCCGACGCCGATGCCGAGCCCGATCGGCACGATGGCCGGCAGGTCTGTCAAGGACGGATAGAGCGCACGCGGCCAGGTGGAGGCCTGCGCGACACTTGCCGAGAACATCGCGGTCATGCCGACAACGGAGCCGGAGGACAGATCAATGCCGCCGGTAATGATCACCTGGGTCACGCCGACGGCGATGATGCCGATAACGGCAACCTGCAGGATCATGATCGTCAGGCGCTGCGGGTTCATGAGGAAGCTCTGCCCGACGAAGATCCAGCCAAGGATTTCGTAGACAAGCGCGATCCCGATCAGCACCAGGAAGATGCTGAATTCGGGGGGCATCCGACGCTTCGCACCCGGAAGGGCCGAGCCGGTGCCTTGTGCTGCGACATTGGTTTCCATTGTTCGTTCCTCCCTGTGGTCCGCTCGGTTCGCGCTTAGCTGGCGGCGAGTTCCATGACCTTGATCTGGGTTGCTTCGGCGCGGTCGAGGATGCCTGTGACGCGACCCTCATGCATGACCATGATGCGATCGCTCATGCCCAGCACCTCCGGCATTTCCGAAGAAATCATGATGACGGCAACGCCGTTGCGGGCGAGTTCGGTGACGAGGCGATGGATCTCTGCCTTCGCGCCAACATCGATGCCGCGCGTCGGCTCGTCGAGGATCAGGATGCGCGGGTTGGTGAGCAGCCAACGGCCGATCAGCACCTTCTGCTGATTGCCGCCGGACAGGTTCTCGATCCGCTCCTGCAGATTGGGCGTCTTGACCCGAAGCTTGCGGCTCATCTCCTCGCAAGCCGCGGTGATGTCCTTTTCCGAGACAAAGCCGGCCCTGACGAAACGGTCCTGCAGTACGGCGATCTGCATGTTTTCAAGCACGTCAAGGATCAGCAGACAGCCGGTGTCCTTGCGATCTTCCGTCAGGAATGCCATCCGGTTGCGGATGGCGGTGTTGGGGCTATCGATCGAAACGGTCTTGCCGTCGATGGCGATGGTGCCGGAGCTTGCCGGGGTGACGCCAAAGAGCGTCTCGGCGACATTCGAGCGGCCGGAGCCGACCAGCCCGGCGATCCCCAGGATTTCGCCGGCACGCACGTCGAATGAGACGTCGTGGAACACGCCGTCAAGCGTCAGATTGTTGACCGAAAGCATGACGTCGCCGATCGGCACCTCTTCCTTCGGGAACATCTGGGTGATCTCGCGACCGACCATCATGCGAATGATGTCATCGCGGGTGACTTCGCTTGAAGCATGCGTGCCGATATATTTGCCGTCACGGAAGACCGAGAACTCGTCGGCAATCTCAAAGAGCTCGTTCATCTTGTGGGTGATGTAGACGATGCCGATGCCCTGTGAACGCAGATCGCGGATGATCTCGAACAGGTGCGCGACCTCGCGCTCCGTCAAGGCCGAGGTAGGCTCATCCATGATCAGCACGTCGGATTCGTAGGAGACCGCCTTGGCGATCTCGACCATCTGGCGGTTGGCAACCGAGAGGTGGCGGACCTCGATTTCGGGGTCGAGCTTGATCTTCAGGCGATCGAACAGCCGGGCGGTAATGCGGCGCATCTCGCCATGATCGACAAAGCCGAAGCGGTTTTTCGGTTCGCGCCGGATCCAGATGTTTTCGGCGACGGTCATGAACGGCATCAGGTTCAGTTCCTGATGGATCATGGCGATACCGTTTTCGAGCGCGTCGAGCGGCGACTTCAGCCTGATGTCGGCGCCCTTCAATCGCACCTCACCCTTATCGGGCGTATAGATCCCGGCCAGGATCTTCATCAACGTCGATTTGCCGGCGCCATTCTCGCCCATCAGCGCATGGACGGTGCCGCGCCTCAGGCGGAAGGACACGTCGTCGAGCGCGACGACGCCGGGAAATTCCTTGCGAATGCCTTCAACGTTGAGAAGGTATTCGGCGTTGGGTACGGCGCCGCTGGCGCGCACGGCGGCCATCGTTGTCGGACTGAGCGTCATTGTCATTGCCTCCCCGTCAATTCCGGCTTTCGCGGAAAAGTCCTCGCAGCTGGTGGGTCAACCAGCCATTCTCCTCGCAGGCGCCAATCTACAGGATCAGCGCACCTGCCGCGCGGGACTGTTTTGGTTGGGAGCGCGAGATATCCCGCGCTCCCAATGCAAGCATCAGTTCTTCGCCTGATAGCTGGCCATGTTTTCCTTCGTGACAAGTTCGAAGGGGATGTAGACCTTCTTCTCGACCGGCTCGCCCTTGGCGAGTTTGAGGGCTGCATCGACAGAGCCCTTGCCCTGGCCGGCGGCGTTCTGGAACACTGTCACGTCGAGGTCACCTGCGGCCAGGGCTGCAAGCGCATCCTGTGTCGCATCGATGCCGCCGATGACGACGCTGTCCATCGGACGGCCAGCAGCTTTCAGCGCCTGGATCGCGCCGATCGCCATTTCGTCATTGTTGGAAATCACGGCGTCAAACTCAAGGCCGGCAGAAAGCCAGTTGGTGAGCAGGTCCGACCCTTGCGTGCGCGACCAGTTGGCGGTCTGCTCCTCGACAATCTCGATACCCTTGCAGGCTTCCGTCGCGAGAACGTCATGGATGTCCTTGGTACGCATGCGGGCAGCCTGGTTGGAAAGCTCACCCATCATCACAACGGCCTTGCCCTTGCCGCCGAGCATCTTGCAGATTTCCTGGGTCTGCAGCGTGCCGGATTCCTGTTCGTTGGAAGCGACGAAGGCCTGCTTTTCCGGCAGGGTGTCGACGTTGACAGGCTCGCGGTTGACGTAGACGAGCGCAATGCCCGCGTCAGCGGCGATCTTCGACATCGCGGCCGTTGCGTCGGTATCAACAGGGTTGACGATGATGGCGGTGACGCCGGCTGCGATGAAGTTCTGGATCTGGCTCTGCTGCTTCGAAACGTCGTTCTGCGCGTCTTCGATCTGCAAGTCGACGCCGTCGAGCGTCTTGGCGTAGTCGGACATGCCATTGCGCAGGACCGTCAGGAAGTTGTCGTCGAACTGCGCCATGGAAACGCCGATGGTTTCGGCATGGGCCGCCGTCGACATCATCACCGCCATGGCTGTACCCAGCAGGAATTTCTTCATTGTCTTTCTCCTCCACATTTGGTGCCCGGCCACACCTTCTCCAGCCGGAAACGCTGACCACATCGGGTCGCGCCCATCTCTGATTGGAAGCGGTACTCCCGCTGCGCTCCAATCAAAACGGAATAAAAGAACCAGTGATTTGCAATTACGGAATATGTATTCCATTTTATGCGGGCGTCGTCAAGGGTGTCTTTCGACGCCTCGCTTCGTTTTGCAATGCTCTGTCGGCTTTGCCGGTCAGGTATTGGCTTCGATGTAAGTCATGCTGGTCTTGAGGGCGGCTGCCGGATCGGCGACGCCATGGACCTCATCGGCAAAAGGTTCGAACGAGAAGGGGCCGGAATAACCTGCAGCCTTCAGGCGGCGGATCTGCCCGACATTATCGAGGGCGTCGTTTTCGTCGACCAGAACGCGATGCGAGTCGCGCAGATCGGCGATCGCCATGCCGCTGTCAGTGACCCCCGAAATATGAACGAGGCCGGTCATCTCGGGATAGATTGCCGGCTCGCCAGCGAGATGGTGATGGAAGGTGTCGTGCACGACGCGGAACGTAGTCTCGCCGCCGACCGCTTTTATACCGTCAACCGCTTCCGTTTTAGAGCGAAGCGAGCAGATCTCGAAGCCGAGCGGCTCGACAAGGCCGATGATGCCAGCCGCATCGAGCATCGGTTTCAGTGCCGAAAGAGCTTCCTTAAGATTGGCCTGCCGTTCACCGTCGGCCTGACCGCTGCCGTCATTAACAGGAACAAGAACGAGCGCCTTTACTCCGCAGTCCCTGGCATAGGAAATCAGGTGCGCGGCCTCCGCGGTCCGTGTGTCGTTCCATTCGTTGAAACGCTGCAGAGCGTTGATCGAGATAATGGTCAACCCATGTTCTGCTGCCAGTGCCGCAACGTCTTTTGCGGGTGTGCCATCCAGGATGGCATTGCCGGTCAGGTCGTTGCGGATTTCGACGGCAGTCATGCCGAGCGAACGCGCAAGTGCAAAGAAAGCGTCGAGCGGCAGGCCGGGCGTTGTCATGTGATTAAGCGCGAAGGGTAGGGTGGTCATGGGAATGTCTCCTCCAGGCGTGGTTTGTCGGTAGCGATAAATGGAACGTTCATTCCATTTATAGCTACCCGTGCAAATCACCAATGGCTAGGAGGTAGTTGACGCGTGTCCGGTCAAAGCACTTGCATTGTTGCAAGATTGTCTTTTCCAGATGATGGAATCCAATCAGATTCCAGGTGGGTCCGCGTGCTACTGCAATCGAGCTCTTGCTCGGTTGGCCTGGATCGAGAAAGCTGTCTTCAACCGCCCGACGTATCGCAAGTTCGGTTTGCATTTGCCTTTGCAAGATGATTTCTGGCGGAGCGCGCCGTGATGGCCGGCAGAGTGAGAATATGGACGTGCTCGACAATCCCGCACCAACCGCGACGCAAGTCCGACCCTGGCACCCGAAATGGGGGGCAAGGCTCGGGGCGACTTATTTCGTGCACAAGGCGTTCCCTTGGTTGGGTCACTATTTCGGCGATTCACCGCTTCTCTCGACGCTTGCCCCCAGGCTCGATGGTATCGTTTCCTGGGGCGGGCGGCTGCCAGCACAGACAGCAATGCGAATTGCGCGATTGCGCAAGCTTCCGCATTGGCATCTAGAGGATGGCTTCCTGCGCTCCGTCGGTCTTGGTAAGGATGGAAGTGTCCCGATCTCGATTATCGTCGATGATAAAGCACTGCCGGTCGATGCCGGTCGCATCTCTCGATTGGAATTGCTGATCCGCGATGCGGCTGGCGGCTTAGCGCATGATGTTGGTGCCCCGATCCGCCAAGCCCTGGTGGCGCACAAGCTGTCGAAATACAACAACCTCCCTCACAGCGAACCTCGTCTCGAGCCCTCGACACGGCACAGGATCCTGCTGGTCGATCAGGTGTTTGGGGATGTTTCCGTTGAAAAGGCCTTAGGCTCGCCTTCTGCCTTTGACCGCATGTTGGATGATGCCGTTGCAAGCGGCGCGCAGATTGTCGTTCGCACGCATCCAGACGTTATTGCCGGTCATCGCAAGGGCTATATGACCGAACGCGCATCGAAGTTGCCAGGCGTAACGCTGATGGCTGACAAGGTATCTGCCGCGGCCATTCTCGCCGTCGTCGATGAGGTCTGGACCGTCTCCAGCCAAATGGGCTTCGACGCACTTTTGCGGGGCCTTCCCGTTCGTTGTTATGCGACCCCATTTTATGCGGGCTGGGGGCTGACAGACGACCACGTGGAAGATCGTGCCCAATTGGCCCATGCGCGACGGGCAATTGCACGCCCCACCCTCGATCAGCTTACTTTCGCAGCGTTCGGTCTCTACCCCGTCTATCGTCATCCAAAGACATGGGCGATGTTGGAGCCGCTCCAGGCAATCGATTATCTGGTCGAGGAAATCGCCACAACTCAGCGGAATGCCTGATTTTTTAATGGCCACAATTTCTTAATCAGCGCAGCCCTCAGTCGGGATTGCAGATGACGCGGTAAGAGACTGTCGTCCATGTCACTTCATTTTCCCGGCAAAAAGCGATGCGGGGAAAGTTGCAATAGACCCTTGGGGAAAGTGTCACTAGGAAGCCGGGGAAAGTGTCAATAGCGTCGTGGTGAAAGTGTAAATAGGTCTTGGGGAGGTGACGAAGCCAAAATCGGTCACCGCAAGTGGTGCTGTTTCCGACCGTCATGTCCGCCGTGCACACATGGTCTACGATGCGTTTCGCCGCGCCCTGCCAGTAGCTGCAGAGCTTCTTCGACACCGTGAGGTGGGTGACGGTGCGCAGTACGTCGGCCAGCGTAAGCCCATGTTGCGGGTGTCCTCATTCCAGGCGACGGGTTCTCGTCGGAGGCGCCACGGGTGATCGTGCGGTTCGGCGCATCGTGATTGTGTTCGCACAGGGAAAGCACCGCTTGCCGTTCTGGTTCTCCTTGCGGCGGCGGTCGATGCGGTCCACCTTCTCGTACTCCGGTTTGATGTGGCCACCGACATACTTCGTCAGATGTTCTCCGGCGTAAAAAGATCGAACGGCAGGAAGGTCTGTCCCGGGGCGCCCGTCGGCCCTTTGCCGATTGCCTGCACCATCAGATTGATTGTTTCCCGTGCAAGGGCCCCCGTCGGCGTCGATATCGCCAGGGTCACGACATCGTCGGCGAGTGCTAAGCGCGACTCCGGCGTCAATTCATTGACGACAGCGATCAGCTTGCCTTCGAGTTTTTCCTCGCGGATCGCCGAGATTGCTCCTTCCATGCCGCCGCCGCAGACGTAGAAGCCCGTCAAATCCGGGTGGCGCTGCAAGAGGTTGAGCGTCGCTTCGTGGGTGATCTCGGCGGTGTCGAGATTGACCATGGTGTCGAGCACCTCGAATTCGGACGCGTGCTCGCGAAAATAGGAGCGGAAACCGATCTCGCGCAGTTCATGGCCAAGAAAGCGATGGCTGCCGACGAACGCTGCGACCTTGCCCGGTTTCTTCGCAGCCTTGGCAATCATCCAGGCCGCTGTCCTGCCGACCTTGTGATTGTTCAATCCGATGTAACCTTCGCGGATGCCGGCTGCAAAGTCGGAAAGCAGCGAGAAAACCGGGATCCCGCGTTCCTTCAGTTCTTCGACCACCGCGGTCACTGCCGGATAGTCCGGCGCGACGAGCGCAATCGCCTGATTGCGGGCAGCCATCGCCTTCAGCTTCTCGGTGATACCCGTCGGCGTGGAGTTGGCGACGAATTCGATCTGGGGCAGGACGCGGACATTTGACATCGCCAGCGCTGCGTTCTCGATCTCTTTGGCCACAGTTTGGTAGAAGGATTGTTGCGGCTTTTGCAGGAGAAAGCCGAGGCGGTATTGCGGAAGGTCCAAGAAGACCCGCTGACGAAGCAAGCCGACCGCGTGGTAGCCAATGGACTTAGCCGCATCATAGACCCGTCGAGCCGTCTCTTCGCGCACCGGATGTCGGCCGTTGAGCACGCGGTCCACGGTGGCGACGCTGACGCCCGCGGCGCCGGCAAGATCGGCAATGGTCGGTCTGTTGCTCATCGGCTGCCCCTGAAACTATTCCATCATTCATGAAATGCAAGATTTGATGGTATTTGATAGAATATATCATAACTGCATTGAGGACTTGCAAAAGTCAACCTATCGTCAGTTCCAAGAGATGAGGAACGGCCGCCGGCGTGTGGTCGATTGCGGGAGGAGAAAACGGATGGCGATGGTTCCGACGAAGCGAGACTACAGTCTGCTTGGACGCGACGCTCAGGCGGCAGTCGCCAACGGTTTGTCGGCGGCGGAGTGGTATCACACCGAGATCCCGCGCAAGCAGATGAAGGAACTGATGAAGCGCGAGGATGGACCGGCGATCCGCGACACGGCCATCTGGTTCGGCAGCCTCATCCTCTTCGGCGGCCTCGGCGTCTATTTCTGGGGGACCTGGTGGGCCGTGCCCTTCTTTCTCGCCTATGGCGTCCTTTACGGCTCGGCTTCCGACAGCCGTTGGCATGAATGCGGTCATGGCACGGCGTTCAAGACGATGTGGATGAATGACGTCGTCTATCAGGTCGCCTGTTTCATGATCATGCGCAATCCGGTGACCTGGCGCTGGAGCCACACCCGTCACCACACCGACACTGTCATCGTTGGGCGGGACCCTGAAATCGCCGTCATGCGGCCGCCGGATCTGCTTCGGCTCGTCTTAAACTTCTTCGGCATCTTGGATGTCTGGCATGCCGTCATCGACATGGTGCGCAATGCCTTCGGCGTCATCAGCGCAGCGGAAAAAACCATCATTCCGGAAATGGAGCAGCCCAAAGCAATACGGATCGCGCGGATCTGGTTTGCGATCTATCTCGCAACCATCGGCCTGTCATTCTATCTCGGCTCGATCCTGCCGATGATGCTCATCGGCCTGCCGCGCCTCTATGGCGCCTGGCACCATGTGCTGACGGGCCTCCTGCAGCACGGCGGGCTTGCCGACAACGTCACGGACCACAGGCTGAACAGCCGCACGGTCTACATGAACCCGATCAGCCGCTTCATCTATTGGAATATGAACTACCACGTCGAGCACCATATGTTCCCGATGGTGCCCTACCATGCGCTGCCGCGGCTTCACGCTATGATCAAGTACGATCTGCCGGCGCCGAATCCATCCATGCTCCACGGCTACCGCGAGATGCTCCCGGCCTTCCTGCGTCAGCTGAGGAACGAGGACTATTTCCTCAAGCGCGACCTGCCGCCGACGGCAAAACCCTATCGCGAAGAGTTTCACAGCGATGCCCTGGTTCATGCTGCCGAATAGGCACGCCAGCAAACAACAGCATTTGGAGGAAAGAACATGAGTGGAAACTGGATCGAGGTCTGTGCGGCCGACGAGATCGACGAAGAGGATGTGATCCGCTTCGACCATGACGGGCGCACCTTTGCCGTCTTCCGCAGCCCCGACGACGAATATTTTGCGACGGATGGTCTCTGCACCCACGAGCACATCCACCTCGCCGATGGCCTGGTGATGGACGACATCATCGAGTGTCCGAAACACAATGGCCGCTTCAACTACAAGACCGGACAGGCCAAGGGCGCCCCCGTCTGCGTCAACCTGAAGACCTACCCGGTCAAGGTCGAGGCCGGCAGCGTTTTCATCGCCGTCGCCTAAGCGAGCTCAAGGCGTCCAACGAGACATTGGGAGAGGCACATGAACAGGATTGTCATTGTCGGCGCCGGCGAGTGTGGTGCGAGGGCAGCTTTTGCGCTGAGGGAAAAGGGCTATGAGGGTGACATCACGCTCATTGGTGCCGAGGCACATCTGCCTTACGAGCGGCCGCCACTCTCGAAGGAAGGTCTGGCTGGACAGCTTGAGCCCAAATTCGTCGCCGACGCCGAGCGCTATCAATCTGCCGGGATCCAGGTATTCACCGATACGCCGGTGGAGGCCATCGATCGTGATGCGAAAACAGTACGACTCGCCGACAGGCGGCAACTCTCTTACGACAGGTTGTTGCTGACAACTGGTGCGAGGCCAAGGTCATTGCCGGGCTTGTCAGAGGCATCACCACTTATCCGGATGCTTCGGACGCACACCGATGCCGCCGTCATCCGCTCAAAGCTCGCGCCGGGCAAGCTGCTTGCCATTATCGGTGGCGGATTTATCGGCCTGGAACTCGCAGCGACCGCCCGCAAGCTCGGCGCAGATGTCGTTCTCCTCGAGGGCCTGCCACGGGTGCTTTCCCGCGGTGTGCCGGAAGAAATCGCCGCCGTCGTTGCCGCGCGGCATCGACTGGAAGGTGTGGACATTCGCTGCAGTTCCAGGATCGCCGGCATCGAAGAACGCGAAGAAAAGGTTGAAATTCAGCTTGCCGACGGAGACCACCTTGTCGCCGACCTGGTCGTTGTCGGCATTGGAGCCGTGCCAAACACGGCATTGGCCGAGGCTGCCGGCCTTGCCATCGACAATGGCATCGCCGTCGATGAGACGCTTTGCACCTCGGACCCCGACATTTTCGCGGCCGGCGATTGCTGCTCCTATCCGCTCGGGCACTACGGTGGTCGACGCATAAGGCTTGAAGCCTGGCGAAACGCGCAGGACCAAGGAACACTTGCGGCGGCCAATCTGCTCGGTGCTGCCGAGACGATTGTGAGCGTGCCCTGGTTCTGGTCCGATCAATATGACCTGACCCTGCAGATCGCCGGCCTTGCCGATAGTGCTGTGATGACGGTGCAGCGGGACCTTGGCGATGGCGCCTTCATTCTCTTTCATCTTGACGCCAGCGGTCGACTGATCAGTGCGAGCGGTATCGGCACAGGAAACGCGATCGCTCGCGACATCCGCCTTGCCGAGATGCTGATTGCTGCCGGGAAAAGGCCGGATCCTCAGGCGCTCGGCTCAATCGACACGAAGCTGAAGGTATTGCTCGCCGCCTGAGGCACGATGCTTCTTCCTCTGTCATAACAACAACCGATACCCGGAGATCCTGATGCGAAACCGCCGCCCGACCGTTGCCGACCTTCTTTCGATGAAAGGCAAGAGACAGTTGACGATGCTGCGGGTCGAAACGCTGGATGAGGCGGAAGCCGCCGAAGCCGCCGGCATCGATCTGGTCTCCGTGCCGCCGGCGCTGCTTGGGCCGGAGTTTCGCGAAGTGGCCCCGACCTGTTTCGCCTTCCCGGGCCTCGAATATGGCGATCTGGTCACGGCCGAGGAATATATCCGCGCCGCATTCAAGGCGCTCAAAGCGGGAGGCGACGCGGTTTACTGCGCGGCAAGCCTTTCTACCGTTCGCCGCATGCGCGAAGAGGGTATCCCGGTCTGCGGGCACGTCGGCCTCATCCCGTCGAAGGCCACCTGGACCGGCGGGTTTCGCGCCGTCGGCAAGACGGCGGCAAGCGCTATCGAGACCTGGCGCCAGGTAAAAGCGTTGGAAGAGGCAGGTGCCTTTGCCGCCGAGATCGAAGTGGTGCCCGGCGAGGTCGCCGCCGCGATCAGCGCGAAGACATCGATGCTCATGTTGTCGATGGGCGCCGGCACGGGCTGCGACGCGCAGTATCTCTTCAGCGATGACGTGCTCGGTGCCAATCGTGGTCACGTTCCCCGTCACGCAAAAATCTATCGCAACTTCGCCGTCGAGTATGAGCGACTGCAACGCGAGCGCGTCGCTGCCTTCTCGGAGTTTGCCGAAGACGTGCGGTCCGGCGCCTATCCCGACAAAGGCCATCTCGTCGGGATAGACCAAACGGAACTGAACGCGTTTCTGTCGGATCTTGAGCGGGTTTGAGCCGGGGCTTGCCTTGCCTTGCTCGGTCTAGTTGGTGTATTCAGCCTGTCTGAATATCTCCCACGCAGCAGCACCGGATTTCCACTTGAACGCGTTCGTCCAGGGTACCCTGACTTTTTTCGCCATTCTTGCGGTCATCTACGCCGCGACGGTGCTCGTTTATTTTGCGCTCGGCTACGGCATCACCTGGCTCAATGATCGCAATCCGGAGCGGCGCATCCAGAAGGGGCGTCGGGGGGAGAAGCGAAAGGCGGTCGAGATCCGCCAGAGCATGGCGTCGATCCTCGTGACCTGCACATCCGTCGCGATCGGTCTCTTTGCCCAGTATCAGGGCTGGACACTGTTCACGCCCTGGGCCTTCAGCTGGTGGACGGCGGTACCACTCTTCTTGCTCTGCATGGTGCTGTTCGACGCCTGGTTCTACTTCGCGCACCGGCTGCTGCACACCAAGCTGTTCTACAAATATCACCTGCTGCATCATCGAAGTGTCGCCCCGACCGTGTGGAGCAACGATTCGATCGGTCTCGTGGATACGGCCCTGTCGCAGGGCTATTACGCCGTCATTATCCTCCTGGTGCCGTTTCCGCCGCTGATCCTGCTGGCGCACAGGCTGTTCGACCAGATCAACGGCACCTTCGGGCATGCGGGGTTCGAGTATTTTGCCTCGCCGACGGCGCGCTATCCGTGGCCGCTGTTGTGCACGACCTATCACGACCAGCATCACGCCGAATTCAATTACAACTACGCGAACTATTTCTCCTTTTGGGACCGTGTTCTCGGCACGATCTCGCCAGTCTATGACCGCCGGGTGGAGACGTTTGAAGGCGAGGCACCGGCCATCAGCCTCAAACGACCTTCGCAATCGACCCCGACGCAAGAGGCGTCGGCAACCTCCGATCGGTAGTTCGTGGGCCAAGGCCGCAACGCCATTTTCTCTGATATCCGAATTCGTTAGGCGATTTTTCTCGTTCGGGAAACAAGCGAAGATCATGGTGCCTCGTCGTCTCCGATAGCGGCCGTTAGGTTTCATCCAACCTGCCGCCTCTATTCCACCGGAGATACCCATGAAGAAACTGCTGATCGCGGGCGCTGCCTTTGTTGCGCTCCTGAGCGGACCGGCCCTTGCCGAAGCGCCGACCTCCCTTCTCAATGCCTCCTACGATGTTGCGCGGGAAGTCTTTGCGGCCGAGAACGAAGCCTTCATCAAGGCGCATCCGGGGATCACCGTCGACCAGTCGCATGCAGGCACCTCCAAGCAGGCGCGAGCCATCGTCGAAGGCCTGGAGGCCGACGTCGTCACCTTCAATCAGGTCACGGATATCGACTTCCTGGCAAAGAACGGTTTCGTCGCCGAGGGGTGGCAGAAGGATTTTCCGAACAACGCTTCGCCGTTCTATTCCTTCCCGTCCTTTCTCGTGCGCTCCGGCAATCCGAAGGGCATCAAGGATTGGGGCGATCTTGCGCGTGACGACGTCAAGGTGATCTTCCCGAACCCGAAGACATCGGGCAATGCGCGCTACACCTATCTGGCGGCAACGGCCTATGCCAAGGAAGCCTTCAAGGACGACCCGGCCAAGGTCACCGAATTCGTCAAGAAGATCTTCGACAACGTTCCGGTCTTTGATACCGGTGGACGAGCGGCAACGACGACCTTTGTCGAGCGCGAAATCGGCGACGTGATCATTACCTTCGAGGCGGAAACCCGCTCGATCGCCAAGCAGTATGGTACCGACAAGTTCGAAAGTGTCGTGCCTTCCGTCAGCCTGCTTGCGGAATTCCCGGTTGCCGTGGTCGACAAGGTGGCCGAGAAGCGCGGCTCGCGCGAATTGGCAAAGTCCTATCTCGATTTCCTCTACACCGAGGAGGGCCAGAAGATTGCCGCTGAATACGGCCACCGCGTCCACAACGAGAAAGTGGCAGCGGAATTCAAGGACCAATTTCCGGAGATCCGCTTGGTGACGGTCGAGAACGTGTTCGGCGGCTGGGGCAAGATCAAGGACGAGCACTTCGCTTCGGGCGCTGCGCTCGACCAGATCTACGGCAATCGCTGAAAAAGCGATATCAAACCGATCCAATTTACCCGGCGCGTTCTGCTCGCCGGGTTCTGCCATGAATGAAAGTTATGCCGCCGTGGAGGCGATCAGTTGAAACGCAATGTCCTGCCCGGCCTGCACCTGTCGTTGGGCATCACCCTTTTTTATGTGGGGCTGATCGTCGTGTTGCCTTTGGCGGCACTGGTCTTCAAGGCGGCGAGCCTTGGGCCTGCCGAATATTGGGCGATCGTCTCTTCACCGCGCGCTGTCGCCAGCTACCGCGTCACCGTGCTTTCGGCCCTTGTTGCCACCGCCTTCAACCTCGTCTTCGGCCTGGCGCTTGCCTGGGTACTCGTTCGCTACCGCTTCCCTGGGCGTCGGATCATCGACGCGATTGTCGATCTGCCTTTTGCCCTGCCGACGGCCGTGGCCGGCATTGCGCTGACGACGCTGTTTTCATCCAATGGGTGGTTCGGAGCACTTTTAGCACCCTTCGGTATCAAGGTGGCGTACACGCCAATCGGCATCATGGTGGCCATGTGTTTCACCAGCCTGCCCTTCATCGTCCGCACCGTACAGCCGGTGCTTGAGGATCTCGATCCTGCACTGGAGGAGGCGGCCCAATCGCTCGGCGGATCGGACGGCGCCATTTTCGTGCGCGTTATCCTGCCCTTGCTGATGCCGGCGCTACTGGCTGGCCTATCACTGTCCTTCGCGCGGTCGCTTGGCGAGTTCGGCGCGATTATCTTCATCGCCGGCAATCAGCCGATGGAAACCGAAATCACCGCATTGCTCGCCTTCATTCGGCTTGAGGAATACGACTATCAGGCCGCCGCTGCCATCGCGTCAGTGCTGTTGATCACCGCTTTCCTGATGCTGGCGGCCACCAATCTCCTGCAGGCACGTGCCTTGCGCTACACCGCGAGGTCTTGAGATGATACCGACCAGACGCAAACCGCCGCGCGTCGGCGACGGCCCGATCATACGCCGTGTGTTGATTGGCACGACCCTGTTCTTCGGTGCCATTCTGGTGCTTGCCCCCCTGATCGTGATTGCAGTCGAAGCCTTCGGTCAAGGTCTCAAAGCCTATGCGGCTACCATCGCTCATCCCGATACACGCCACGCCATTTTCATGACGGTGGCAACCGCGTTGATCGCCGTTCCTATCAATACCGCCTTCGGTCTTGCGGCCGCCTGGGCAATCACCAAGTTCGATTTTTGGGGACGACGCTTCCTTCTCGTCGTGATCGAGATCCCATTTTCGATCTCGCCGATCGTTGCCGGCGTCGCCTATCTCTTCGTCTACGGTCTGCAAGGGTTGTTCGGCCCTATGCTGGAGGCTGCGGATATCAAGATCCTGTTTGCCCTGCCGGGAATTGTGCTTGCATCGATGTTCGTGACGGCACCTTTCGTGGCGCGTGAGCTCATTCCATTGATGCAGGCGCAGGGCAGGGACCTCGAAGAGGCGGCAACCTCGCTTGGCGCGTCAGGCTGGCGCACGTTCTTCTCCGTCACGCTTCCCAATGTGAAATGGGCGCTGCTTTACGGCGTGGTACTCTGCAACGCCCGGGTCATGGGTGAGTTTGGTGCGGTCTCCGTGGTCTCCGGCAATATTCGCGGCCAGACCAACACGCTGCCGCTCCATATCGAACTGCTTTATCACGACTACCAGGCGGCGGGCGCCTTTGCCGCTGCCTCAATCCTTGCGACGCTCGCCGTCGTCACCATCATTGCCAAGGTCGCGCTTGAGCGTCGCGGCGCAGGCCGCCGGCCGGCGCTTGCCGCCGCCGCCAAAGAACAGAATGCAGGAACCCGACCATGAAAATCCGTCTCGAGCAGGTCGTGAAGACCTTCGACACGTTCCGCGCCGTGCACGGCGTCTCGCTCGACATCGAGAGCGGTCAGCTGGTGGCGCTCCTCGGTCCTTCCGGATCCGGCAAGACGACAATCCTGCGCATGGTGGCCGGGCTAGAATATGCCGATGGTGGCCACATCTATTTCGGCGACCAGGACGCGACCGACATCCCGGTGCGAGACCGTGGCGTCGGCTTCGTCTTCCAGCACTACGCGCTCTTCCCGCATATGACCGTTGCCGAGAACATCGCCTTCGGCATGAAGGTTTCCAAGACCAAGCGCAGCAAGCCCGAGATCGCCACGCGTGTCTCGGAACTCCTGCGGCTGGTAAAGCTCGAAGGACTTGGCGACCGCTTCCCTGGCCAGATTTCCGGCGGTCAGCGTCAGCGTGTGGCCCTTGCCCGCGCACTTGCCGTCGATCCGAAGGTGCTGCTTCTCGACGAACCTTTCGGAGCGCTCGATGCCAACGTTCGCCGGGATCTCCGCCGCTGGCTTCGCGAAATTCACGACGAACTCGGCATTACGACCTTGTTCGTGACGCATGATCAAGAAGAGGCGCTCGACCTTGCCGATCGCGTCGTTATCCTGGATCAAGGTAGGATCGTGCAAGAGGGATCGCCTGCCGAAGTCTGCCGCGCGCCGAACTCGGCATTCGTGATGCGGTTTTTGGGGGATGCGAACCGCATCGCAGCGACCGTTCGGAACGGGCAAGCCTATATCGGTGAGACCGTGATCGACGCGCAGTCGTCGAGCGATGGCCCGATCGACATGTATTTGCGCCCAGGCGACGTCGACTGGAATCCCGTGGGCGACGGCATACCTGCCACGATCGTCAGGGTTCTCGATCGACCCGGCGGTAGACGGGTTCTTGCCAACGTCGAAGGTGGAACAGCATTGGAGTTCGATGTGGCACCCGAGACCGATGTAAAGCCTGGGCAGGTGGGAAGTCTGACAATCAAACGGGCACGCCTTTACCCGGCCTGAAACAACACTGGGTTCATGGATATTCGGTTTGCGCAGATAACTGGAATTATGAGTTAAATTTCATTCAAAGCTCTGGCATAAGCGGCATACCGACTCCGGTTTCGCTGAATTGCAAGATAGAGAATGATGGCAGACGCTTCACAGGTCGAATTCAAGGTGCCGCTCAAGGCTGCGCTGGAAGATTATGCCGACCGTCCTGTCGTTCTAACGGTTAAGGATCCAGGGCACCGTTTGGGTCTGCGCCCGCGCTTGGCGTTGCATCGTAAGGGCAGAGTACCGGCTTCGGTTTTCCGCTCATTCCTGGTGAACAGCAAAGGCCACGGACGGTTTTATGGATGGCTGCCGGTGCAATTCGAAGGTGCAACGCTTTTCGCCGATGACGCAACAGCGGAAATATCGGCGGACGTTACCCCGGAGATAAGCGTGCGGCGGCTGTCGCTGCTCGAAATCGGGACTATCCTGGTTCTGCAACGACCTTTGTTCATTCTTCGTATTCTTCGTCTCCTTATGGCGCGCAACGTGAAAGGCGCCACGTTTCGCTTTGCCAGGCAAATCGACGCTTTGTCGGCGCCGGGCTATGACGAATGGATCGACGCCCAGCAGGTGGCGGAGCGCGCGGAGGTCTCTGACGCGCCACAAGATTGGCCAACAAAACCTTTCGTCTTCGTTTCCATCGGGCGCGGCACAGAGCAGGCCGTCGCCGAATCACGCGCTTCACTCGCCACCCAGACCTGGCGCAACCACATCGAGATGCCTGCCAGTGAAGTCGCAGGTATGAAAGATGGGAACGCAGCCCGACCGCAACTATGGATGCGGCTTCCCGCGGGCATGCGCCTGGCGCCGCGTGCTTTGGAGAGGCTTGCACGCCCCTTCGCTTTCTCGTCTTCGGTGATTGCAGTTTATAGCGATGAAGATCGTGTCAATAAGCGTGGTCGCCGGATCGACCCGTTCTTCAAGCCGGCTTGGAACCCGCCCCTTGCGCAATCCGGTTGGCTCCCGTTGGACGGCGCCCTTGTCCGCCTGGCCGACCTACCGGAGGGCTTGGATCTCGAGAATTTGCCGATGGGCGAGGTGATCGCCAAAGCTGCAAGGGGCCGTCGCGGTGCGGTCCTTCATGTGCCGCGGGTGCTCTTGCACAGAGACGCTCCATACCAGCGAATGATGGGGCCTGTCCGGCTCAATGCGGATACGGTCGACGTGCGCAAGGTGAGCGTCATCATTCCGACGCGCGATCGGGCGGACCTGCTAGAGGCATGTCTAAGGGGCCTTTTTGAAAGCACTGATGGTGTTGATCTGGATGTTATTGTCATCGACAATGACAGCAGCGATCCCGCAGCTCTGGCCCTTATGGACCGTTATGAGAAGGCTGGGCGTATCCGTCGTCTGCCGCTGCCAGGTGGGTTCAATTTTTCACGGGCCTGCAATCTTGGTGTCGAAGCATCGCGCAACGAATTCATCCTTTTGCTCAACAATGACGTCGAACCATTGCAGCCGGGATGGCTTTCGAATCTTGCGCGGGAGTTGGATGATCCCGATGTTGGCGCCGCGGGCAGCCTACTGTTTTTCCCCGATGGCTACGTGCAACACGGCGGTGTTACGCTCGGGGCGGGGACTGTTGCAAGGCACAGCTTCCATTTCCTGCACCCGCAATCCGGTGAGGACAATGGTCTCTTGAGTGAACGGCGGGAGATTTCTGCGGTCACCGCAGCTTGCCTGCTGACACGCAAGAGCCTTTGGATGCAAATTGGCGGCATGGATGAGAGCAATTTGACCGTTGCGTTCAACGATGTTGACTACTGCGTCAAGGTGCGGCAAGCGGGATGCACGATTGTCTGGACACCTGATAGCGCCATGCTGCACAGGGAATCGGTCTCTCGAGGTGCGGACAATACTCCTGAAAAGCTGGGCCGTTTCGCGCGCGAGGAACAGACGGTGTACCAGCGGTGGGGCGATGTTTTGCGGAATGATCCGTATCACAACCCGAACCTCTCCCTGATCGCGGAGGATTTTGTTCTCGAGGCCTGCCCGCGCGACCTAGCTCCGAGGACGTCCGCATGATCAACCTCAGAGAAAGGCTTGCCCTTTGGATCGAGCAAAAGCTCCCACGCCCCCAATTGAGGCCGAGGGCGACGGGTCGTCCACGTGGGCCTGTCAAACGGATCATCGTCTTCGGGCGCATGCCGAACCCGACTTTTGACTATTATTTTGCCGCTCGGCTCGATGCGCCGGGGATGCCCCCGTCTGAGGTCGTCGACATCAGGCACGGCAAACTTGCAGACCTTGATCCAAAGGGCGCTTTCATCATCATCTGTCGCTATGCGTCGCCTGACGTGCTGAGATGGCTCGATGCCAATGCTGATCGGCTGTCCGGAGTGGGGCTGTTTCTCGATGATGATATTTCGGCCGTGGTGACAGGGCAGGATGCGGATCTTTTCTACCGTATCCGCCTCTGCTATCGCGCGCTTTGGCCGCTCCGACGTCTCAATCGTCATCTCGATATCGTCTGGGCTTCGACACCACATCTCGCATGGCGACTGGAAGAGGCGGAAGCCTCGGTGCTGCCGCCCGCGCCGCCACGTGCGCTTTGGCGAAATGAGTGCCAAGATGCACGGGTGCGTGTTGCTACGAAGGATCAAGTTCTGATTGCCTATCACGCTACAGGCGTGCATCTGGAAGAGCACCGGTTCCTTCGACCGATAATCGAAGATGTCTTACGGGAGCGCCGGCAAGCGCGATTCGAGGTGTTCACCGATCGACGTGCAAAAGCGATCTGGCAAGGCCTTGAACGGGTGCAGATACGTGAGCCATTGCCCTGGGAGGACTATCTTGCAGACGCGAATGGTCGGCAGATCGATATTATGCTCGCTCCGCTCGCGCCATCGCACGTAAACGAGAGCCGCGCAGCCACCAAGCGCATCGACATAGCACGTTACCAGGCGGCGGCCGTCTTTTCCGAAGGCGCCGCGTATGGCTTCATGCTTGATAATGACGAACCGCGTCTCCCGTACGACCAAAACGCTTGGCGCGATACCATATTTCGGCTTGTTGACGAGGTGGAGATGCGTAGAACAGTCGCGGCTGCGACACGCAAGGCTGTATTGCAAATGACCCTAGCAGCGGATACGGGTTTTGGGGCGCTCAAAGCCTGATCAGGCGCGCTTGGTCAAACCATTTGACCAGACCGCTATTCGAACAATTGTACGCGGGTCCTTTCTGATGACATTCAAGGTCTTGTTGCTTCGCCCCAAACGTTTTGGTGACGATCGGGGGTGGTTCTCGGAAGTTTACAATGAGAAAGCTTTCTCTGGTTACGGCATCACCTACCGTTTCGTTCAGGACAATCACTCGCTCTCAGTTCCGGTCGGCACACTAAGGGGGCTACATTTCCAGACTCCACCTTTTGAGCAGGCAAAGCTCGTTCGTTGTATCAGGGGGCGTATCTTTGATGTGGCCGTCGACATTCGTCGCGGTTCAGCGACCTTCGGACGGTGGGTTGGCGCAGAACTCTCCGCGGAGAATGGGCACCAGCTTTATGTGCCCGTGGGTTTTGCCCATGGTTTCGTGACACTCGAACCTTCGACCGAGGTGACTTACAAAGTGTCCAACCTCTATTCTCCGGAGAACGACGGTGGCATTCTCTGGAATGATCCTGAGATCGGCATCGAGTGGCCCCTGCCTCAAGGCGTTGACCCAATCCTGAGCTTCAAGGACAGGCGACAGCCGCCGTTGCGTGATTTTGACAGCCCGTTCGTCTACGACGGCACACCGCTTGAACTGGTTGAAGTTTAAATCTCGGAAGGAAGAGCATGCGCGTTCTTGTCACCGGCGGCGCCGGCTTCATTGGATCGGCCCTGGTTCGGCACCTCATTGAGAACACCGAACATGAAGCGTTGAATTTCGACAAACTCACTTATGCCGGTACGCTGACGTCTCTGTCTTCGGTCGCTTCTTCGCCAAGATATCGCTTCAAGCAGGGGGATATATGCGATGAGCGAGCCGTGGTTGCAGCCATCAAGGACTTTCAGCCTGATGTGATTACTCATTTGGCGGCAGAGTCGCACGTGGATCGGTCGATTGACGGTCCGGGTGCATTCATACAGACGAACGTTGTCGGCACCTACACTATGCTGACGGCTGCGTTGGATTATTGGCGCACGCTCAAGGACGAGCGCGCAGAGCAATTCCGCTTTCATCACATTTCGACCGACGAGGTTTTCGGTTCGCTCGGTGAAACAGGCTATTTCACCGAGACTACGCCGTATGATCCTCGTTCACCCTATTCGGCATCAAAGGCGGGATCGGATCACCTTGTCTCCGCTTGGGGGCACACATTTGGCCTGCCGGTCCTGATCACCAACTGCTCGAACAATTACGGGCCTTACCACTTTCCGGAAAAACTAATTCCGTTGATCATCGTGAAGGCTCTCGCTGGCGAGCCGCTTCCTGTCTACGGAAATGGCACGAACATTCGCGACTGGTTATATGTCGAAGACCATGTCCGCGCACTTCAATGCGTGTTCGAACAAGGCGTCCCCGGCCAGACCTACAATGTGGGCGGGAATTCGGAACGTCGCAACATTGATGTCGTCAAGACCATCTGTGCGATATTGGACCGGTTGCAGCCCCGTGTTGATGGTCGTTCGTATTGCGACCAGATTGCTTTTGTCACGGATCGACCTGGGCACGACCAAAGATATGCGATCGACGCAGCGAAGATCGATAATGAGCTTGGTTGGAAGCCAGTTGAGAGCTTTGAGACCGGTATCGAAAAGACGGTTTCCTGGTACTTGGGCAATCGCGACTGGTGGATGGAAATTCTCGAGCGGACGCAAGCTGCTACCCGGCTCGGTCTGGGTGGATGAACATGCGGCGAATTTTGATAACTGGTGGTACGGGGCAGGTCGGGACAGAGATGCTGCGCCACATTTGGCCCGATGATATCCAGCTAGTCGCACCCGCCCGCCGGGAGTTCGATCTTAGCGATTGCGAGAGTATCGGCAACTATATCGCAGCGGGTGACTTCTGTGGAGTTATCAACTGCGGCGCATATACGGCCGTGGATCGGGCAGAAGACGAGGTCCTAACCGCTTGGAAGGTCAATGCGTTGGCTCCCGCAGCACTCGCTGTAGCGTCCAAGAAGCGCGGCATCCCGATCGTGCATGTCTCTACGGACTATGTGTTCGATGGCCTGAAAAATGCGCCTTACACCGAAGATGATCCCGTAGCCCCCCTCGGGGTCTACGGTGCTTCCAAGGAAGCAGGTGAGCAAGGCATCAGGACAGGGAACCCGCACCACATAATCCTACGAACCGCATGGATTTTTAGCGCCCACGGCTCCAACTTCGTAAAGACGATGCTGCGTCTGGGCAAGGAGAGGTCGTTGATTAGAGTTGTCAATGATCAAAGAGGTTGCCCCACTGGGGCGTCGGATATCGCTTCAGCTTTGAGGTTGATCACTCTTCGTCTGACCGAGGACAAGGGGGCACCGGTCGGTACCTACAATTTTGTCAATGCGGGCGGTGCAACCTGGTACGATCTGGCGCGCGAAATATTCGAGCAGCGGAAGGGTGCCGGATATGAGGCGCCTGCGCTGGAACCGATCGGCACGAGTGAGTATCCGACACCGGCGCGGCGTCCCGCGAACTCCAGGCTAGCCACTGAAAAGTTCAGGCGGGACTTCGATATGAAGCCGCGCGACTGGACAGCCGCCTTGCAGCAAGTGCTTGCGTCTATTTCTGATTGAACCTGGCAACAGGAGGATTTGTCCTGTTGGTTTTGGCGGGTTACTCCTCTAAGCGATGTCCATAGCCGTAGAAGGCCTCAAACAAATAGGGGAATAGATTTTCCATGAAAGGCATTATTCTCGCTGGCGGTTCCGGGACACGCCTCCACCCGGCGACATTGGCTATCAACAAGCAGCTTATCCCGGTTTACGATAAACCCATGATCTATTATCCGCTATCTGTATTAATGCAGGCCGGAATTCGGGATATTCTGATCATTTCGTCACCCGACCACCTGGATAGTTACAAGCGACTTTTTGGCGACGGGGCAGGGCTTGGAATACGGATGAATTACGCCATCCAACCCAAACCGGAAGGGCTCGCACAGGCATTCACAATTGGTGAAGAGTTTATTGGGTCGGACAATGTCGCATTAGTGCTGGGCGACAATATCTTCTTTGGAGCTGGGTTGGCTGAGTTGCTGGAAAAGGCTTCTGGGCGAATGTCTGGTGCAACTGTATTTGCATATGAGGTGGAGGATCCGGAACGTTACGGTGTCGTAGAGTTAGGAGTAGATGGTCAAGCGATCAGCCTCGAGGAAAAGCCGGTTAATCCGCGGTCTCGGTTCGCTGTAACGGGACTCTATTTTTATGACAACGCAGTAGTTGCCCACGCTAGGTCTTTACTGCCTTCGGCCCGAGGGGAGTACGAGATCACGGACCTCAATCGCATTTACATGGAGCAAGGAAGTCTTTTTGTTGAAAAGATGACGCGTGGATATGCATGGCTCGATACAGGTACGCATGACAGCCTCCTGGAAGCCTCTGAATTTGTGCGAGTTATTCAGCATCGACAGGGAACAAATATAGCTTGTATTGAAGAAATTGCTTACTTGAAGGGATTTATTACTCGGGATGAATTGATTGCCTTCGGCAAGAGATACTCAACCACATCTTATGGCAAATATCTTTTGCGAGTTGCGAGTGAGGCGCGATGATTGGGGCGGATTATCCGTCACTTAAGTTCTTCGTTTAGTTCTGTACTTTGGGCCAGCGATGTTTTTCTTGACGGTATGCGACCTACTGCAGTCGGCGGGCCATACTTTCGTAAAGACCTCTTGCAATTGAGATATACGGTCCCCGCCCTGGCAGCAGGTAGTCGCGACGTTAGAGTGCATTTCAATGGGCAGCGTGTTGTGATGAGATCATCTGGTATAGGATGCTTCACCCAACTAACGCGCGCTGAGTGTCGTCTGACTTTCGATGCAGGTATGGACGTCGCGCTCGCGTCTTGTGGTCTGTGAGTTCGTTTCATGCAAACGAGTACTAATTGAGAGCGCCAATCCCATCGGGACGCCATATAGGTGGTCGCGCTAAACGTTATTAGGGCGGCCAAGAATGGACTTACATCAGTCTTTCCTCTTTCGGAAATCGCGTTGCATAAAATTTTTGGAATTCTATGGCTTTAGTTTTAGGTCCTGGCCGATTCGGCGGTTGGAACATTCGCGCGTTCCAGCATAAGGTGCTGCAAGAGAACTATTGTCTTAAGGTCGACGATCTCGCCTGACGAAATCATCTGAAACGCTGTTTGAAAAGGCAATTCGATCACTTCGATGTCTTCTCCCTCGTCGGGTAGCCCGCCGCCTGAGCGCCGGACGGAGTCGTCGTAGGTTCCGATAAATAGACTCAGCACCTCAGTCACCGCCGCCGGCAACCCGTACGCTGATACGACAAATCGAAGGTCGTTCACGACGACGCCGGCTTCTTCAAGAGCCTCTTTCCTCGCGCAGGTTTCCGGGGCATCACCCTCCAGTACCCCCGCGCAAACCTCCAATAGAAAAGGATCGCTGCCATTTACCATCGCCGGCGGGCGAAACTGACGCACCAGTACAACCATATCACTAATCGGATTGTGCAACAAAACGGCGGCGGCGTGTCCGCGGTCGTAGACTTCTCGTGAAATTTCTGCGAGTTCACCTGATAATTTTGAGTACTGAAAATTGTATTCCGTAAGGGATCCCCAGGATTTTACCAGTAATTCTGATGACAATATTCTTGCGTGGCGCATATTTCTGCTCCTATAATAGAGATATTATTCACGAAATTATTGTTCCGGGTCGAATATTGTTGTTGATGTGCATGACATTAACCGCAGGTGGTGTCCTAATCTATTAACTTCAGGCGACACCGCGTCGCAATGAAGGTTGTCTATGGACAAGTCAAGTGCTGTCGCCGCGGTACTCTTTTGAACCAACGCGAAGCGCGATGCGGCGAAAATGGTTCCTCTTGGAAGGCTCGAACGGCGTCGTAACGCAAGGGAAGACGCGTCGGTGTTATTTTCGCTATGAGCAGCCGCGAGCCATGTCAGCGAGTGGCTGGACTTGCGAAAATCCGCCGTTTCTCCTAAGCATCCGCTCGATTTTTAGCATCTAGTCGTAGTCATTTGAGGCGAAGAATGAATTTTGGAACCAGTGGCCTGCGGGGTCTTGTTGTCGATCTTTTGGGGTGCACGACGTCTGTGTATGCTCAAGCCTTTGCGCAACACCTTATCGAAATTGGGTCAGCGAAGCTTGGGGATACAGTTCTCGTTGGGCACGATTTCCGCGCCTCAAGTCCTGAGATTGCTGCAACTGCGATGGGCGCGCTGAAGCGTTCAGGCCTGAATCCGGTTGATTGCGGTGCCTTGCCGACACCGGCACTGGCGCTTTACGGGTTGAAGCTAGGTGCAGCCTCGCTGATGGTTACTGGCTCGCACATCCCTGATGATCGCAACGGGATAAAATTCTATCGACCAGACGGTGAGATCGATAAGCAGGATGAGGTGCGGATTAGCGCGATCGCCGCCGAGATTGACCGAGATGCAGTGGATATCACGCCATTCATTGGGCAGGATCGGTCCAAGGAAGCGGAGACGCTGTTTTTAGTCCGTAATAAGCGCCTACTACCGGCTTCCGCGCTGTCTGGTCTCCGGATTGGCGTCTATCAGCATTCGACTGTCGCACGCGACCTCCTCGTTGAGATTCTCGAACACTATGGAGCCGAAGTTGCGACACTTGGTCGCTCCGCACATTTCATTCCGGTTGATACCGAAGCGGTTACGGCCGACACCATTAGCTTGCTCAAAGGGTGGGCGAAACAATACGCGCTTGACGCTATTGTGTCCGCAGATGGCGATGGAGATCGTCCGCTCGTCGCTGACGAAACCGGCGAACCGGTGCGTGGTGATTTGCTTGGCGTGATCGCCGCCCAATTTCTCGGAGCGAAAACCGTCGTAACACCAGTCACATCCAATTCGGGTATCGACGCAACTGGCGACTTTAATGTCATCCGCACAAAGGTCGGCTCGCCGTTCGTCATTGCGGGGATGACTGGTGCACTACAAGCCGGCGGGGCCAGCGTAATGGGCTTCGAGGCCAATGGCGGATTGCTAACCGGTTCCGAATTTAAGGTCGAAGGGGAGGTCGTCGAAGCCCTCCCGACTCGGGATAGTTTCCTGCCTATTCTTGCGGTCCTGTCACTTTTGGCGATGCGAAAAACTGCCCTATCGGAGATAGCCATTGGCTTCGGACTGCCGTTTGCAGCTTCAGGCCGCCTCGAGACCTTCCCAGTCGAGGCGAGCGCAGCGCTGATGAAACATCTGCGTGCATCGGACGACAATCTCAGTAAATTCCTTGCGACGATCGGTGATGTTGCAACGACGAGTGATATCGATGGATTGAGGATTGCACTCAAAGATGCGCGCGTCGCACATTTTCGGCCATCTGGGAATGCACCTGAGATGCGCTGCTACGTTGAGGCGCAAAGTGAGGCGGCCGCAGCGGCACTGCTTAATCAAAGCCTTGATCTCGTTCGCCAATGGGCGCACGGGGTGTCAAATCGTGCTGGGCGAGAGGTTGGCACGTCAATACCAGGAACGGGGACAACAAAGGTGACTGACGAAACGAACTCGGTTGGCAAGATCATTCCAGTGATCATGGCAGGTGGAAAGGGTACTCGACTATGGCCCTTGTCTCGAGCGAGCGCGCCGAAGCAGTTCATCCAATTCGTTGGCAATCAGACTTTGTTTCAGGCGACACTTGCTCGGGTCTCTGATCAGACGCTTTATGAACCACCGCTCGTGATTACCAATGAGGATTTTCGCTTCCTCGTGGCAGAGCAGGCCCGGGAACTTGGCATCAAACTCGGCGGAATCTTGCTGGAACCGACTGCTCGCAATACCGCACCCGCAGTCGCCGTTGCTGCGGCTCTCGTTGCGAACCGCTTCAGTGAAGACGCCGTGCTTCAGGTATTGGCTTCTGACCACGAGATCGTCGCAGATGAAGGCTACTTCGATGCGATCCGGACAGCACAACAGACTGCAATTGCTGGCAAACTCGTCACTTTCGGCATAAGCCCTACAGAGCCCGCAACAGGGTATGGCTATATCGAGGTCGGCGAACGCCTTTCAACCGGCGCTTCTAGAGTCAAGCGGTTCGTGGAGAAGCCAGCGCGGGCGGATGCGCAGAAGATGCTGAGTGACGGTGGTTTCGTTTGGAACTCCGGCATCTTCATGTTCAAGGCCAGCCAGATGCTAGATGAGATGTCAAGTTTTGCGCCCGACGTAGAGAAGGCTGCCCGTGCCGCACTTTCTAAGGCTACGAGTGACCTCGACTTTATCCGCCTGGATGCTGACGCGTTCGCTGCTAGCCCGGATATCTCAGTGGATTACGCGATCATGGAGAAAACCTCTAATGCCGCAGTCGTGGTATCCTCAATAACATGGAACGATCTGGGTAGCTGGGATGCAGTCTGGAAGCTAGGTGCCCGCGACGAGGCGGGAAACGTAGTGTTGGGCAATGCGACAGTCATCAATACGGAAAATTCCCTCGTTATGTCCAACAACAGCCACTTGGCAGTGCTGGGCCTTGAAGGTGTTGCCGTCATCGCCAGTGAAGACGCCGTCTACGTGGGGCGCCTCGACGACAGCCAACACGTCGGTAAGCTCGTCAAGCATCTCGCCGCCACAAAAGCGACCGCAGCATTAACGGAGACACACCCCACCTCATATCGTCCCTGGGGTGGCTACACCTCGGTGTTGAACGGCGACCGCTTTCAGGTAAAGCGGCTCTTCGTAACCCCAGGAAAGAAGCTCTCGCTACAGAAGCACCATCACCGTTCTGAGCATTGGGTTTGTGTGAAGGGCACGGCGGAAGTGACAATTGGCGACGAGGTTAAGGTGGTACGCGAGAATGAGTCTGTCTACATTCCACAGGGCGAAATCCATCGCCTCGCGAATCCGGGCAAGATTACGTTGGAAATGATTGAGGTGCAGACCGGCTCTTATCTGGGTGAAGATGACATTGTTCGCATCGCCGACGAGTTTGGACGGGGGTGAAACTCTATACAGTGAGATCAGGGCTGCCAAACACGAAGTGTGCAGCAGGTTCGGGCCAACGAGTGAGAAATTTGTGACCTCCGTCAATCACTTGCTCAACAAACTGGGAAATGGGCTGTTGCGGAAGCGATCCAGATTTCGCGGTCACGTCGATCGCATTGGCGACGGGTACATGTTTGGTTGGCTTTTTGATTCCAAACATCCGACACGCAGTGTAGTTTTCGAGTTGTTCATTAATGGCGCCTACCGAGGCCAGTGGAGCTGCGCTTATTTTCGGCCCGACCTGCTGGATGGCGGTCTCGGCAACGGCGTGCACGGATTCAAGTTGCCATTGGCAGGAGTCACGGCGACCGAGATTGAAAGTGTGGAGATGTTTGTACCTGGCGGGGGCGCCATGTGGCTCACTGCACGCGACGGTCATCTGCATGAATTGAAAGGTGCGGGCGCTACACGCGCGACACGACTGAAGCAGTTCTGGGATAGATTGGTACGAAGTGAGGCCGCTGCTTTTCCCATCATGGAAGGGCTGGGAGCCTCATGGGCAGCCAACATCCTGTCGCAATCTGACGTCTATGGAAGCGAACGCCGTGCTGGGGTGCAATCTTGCGATTTCACAGAGTTCTTAAGGCGGCTTAAAAACTGGAAGGGAGATGACGACCAATTTTACAGTTGGTACGTCAACGACTACATCTATCATCTCGACCCCCGATCTATCCCGTTGTCGGACGACGAAAAGATGTTCGTCCGATCTTCGGTTGAGCAAACTCGCTCCGAGATCAGGTTTCCGCCTCTCTCGAAATATCTGAAGCTCATCGGCTGGAAAAATTCCTCCGCTATCCGGGCGGCCTACGGACCTTATTGGTGGAGCGCGGAGGGAGGCCGCCAACTCAAGTTAGGCCAGTCGATCCTGCTCCCTCATGAGGCGGGGAAACTCCGCGAATTTGTCCGGTGTGGTTTCGGTCGCTCATATCCATTGAACTACTTCATGTTGCTCTTTGCTCTGCGCAATGGTCTAGTCAACCCACTTGCAATGCTTTTCCCGTCCGGCAGGCGGCGGGTTTATGAATGGTGCTACTATTACGCTTTCCAGAATTCCCACGTCCGTCAACACGTTGAAGGCGAAATAGAGATGCAGCTTCGGCGTCAGTCTCGGGCGCTCTCATGCAGACACGAAGATTTGCAATTCTCCGAAGAGAATAGGGATCTGCTGCCGCAGAGCGGGGAGACCATCGTACTATCCTCTGGACGCCCTGACCCAGGTTCTACAGGGCAGCCTGAGACTCGCAGGAGCTACCGGCTCCAGTTTATAGGCCCATTCGACAAGCTATTGGGGCTTGGCGAGAGCAGCCGCAGGCTGATGGAAGCCGTGCGCGAGGTGGAGGCAGACTGCAATTTTGTTTGCTATAATGATGGAATTCAAAGTGCCTCCATCGAGGGAAACTACAATTATGATGTTCGCTGTTCTGATATAAACATAATCCACCTAAATTCCGAGCAAATACCCGAGTTCTTTCTGAAGAATGGTGACGTTGTCCGGAACTCATATAATATTATATTCCCTTATTGGGAGCTTAATAAGGTCTCCAGCCTTCATTTTTTGGGGATGAGTTTAGTTGATGAAGTCTGGTCGGCCTCAACATTTATTAGCTCGCTTTTCGAGGAACGTGGGTTTCCCGTCGTCACCGTCGGGCTTCCCGCATCTAAACTACGTGAGACGTGTGGTAGAGCGCGCGACCGCTCTGATAGGTTCACGTTTCTAACCTCATTCGACGCTTTTTCTTGGCCGCAACGCAAGAATGCTATCGCGGTGGTTGAGGCCTTCATAGCTGCATTTGACGGCGTTGAGAATGTGCGTCTAATCATCAAAACACAGAATGCAGATTACGTTCATAGTCTGCATCAAAAGCAGGCTTGGCTGGACTTACGGCGGCGATCGTCTGAAGACGACCGAATTGAGATCATTAATGAGACGTACAGCCCACAGCACCAACGAGAACTCCTATGTTCCTGCGATTGTTTTGTCTCGCTACATCGCTCGGAAGGATTGGGGATTGATATACTGGATGCCCTCGCAAGTGGCATACCGGTGGTGGCAACCGCATACTCCGGAAATATGGACGTTTGCACAGATAAGAATTCATGGTTGGTAGACTATGACCTTGTACCGGTTAGGAAAAATGATTACGTATTTGTTGAGGATGGCCATTATTGGGCGGAGCCAAAGCATTGCTTTGCAGTTTCAGCCTTAAGAGATGTGTATTGCAATGACGAAATTAGAATCTGCAAGAGTATTTCTGGAATGGCTGACGTTGAGGTAATTAGGTCTCCAGGATCTGTTTCAGAAAGAATATTTAATCGCCTAAAGGAAGTGAGGTCTATATTATAGTTTGTTGCGATTTTGTGCGTGAAATATTCTGAAGTTACAATTTTCTTGGGCTTTTTGGTCTCTGTCAGTCTAGGGTGTATTAAACGGTTGGCGACTGGATTGCGTATTACGTTATTTAATCTTATTCCAGTATTATTTGAAGCGGCAATGAATTGTATTTTGCGCCTTTCACTTCCATTGTCGATGATGCGACTTTGTAAGTCGCAAGCAGATTCTATCAAGATGTCGGCCTTCAATGCTCGCGCGGGTTAACCGCAGACTGAAGCTGCATGGGTAGCGATATGATTGAGGCATAACTAATTTATATAAGCGGCGTGCTCGTCTTCCCTCTTTGAAGCGGTGCCGTTATTCCATCGTTTGAGTCTGTTGCCATTGTGCATTGACTAAATTAAAGCCTAAGCCAACTGGCTTGAATCGCTAAAAGACGACCGCTTCGAGGGCTGTCATATGAAGCTATCGTGCTCCCTCTAGGTGCTACTTATATAGGAGAAATTAATTGGCAAAAACTGCACTTGTTACTGGTATCACCGGCCAAGACGGCGCGTATCTCGCCGCACTTCTTCTCGAGCAAGGTTACGAGGTGCACGGGCTCGCACGTCGCTCCAGTACGTCGGATGTCAATCTCAGCCGCCTTGATTGGCTTGGCGTCACGAACGATGTGAGGATCGTCGATGGAAATCTGCTCGATCTATCGGGTCTTATTCGTACTATGCGCGAGGTTCGGCCGGACGAAATCTACAATCTCGGAGCGCAGTCATTTGTGAAATCTTCGTGGCAACAGCCCATTCTTACGGGCCAGGTTACCGGGCTTGGCGTTGCGAACGTTTTGGAGGCTGTTCGTCTTGAGCAACCGGACGCGCGCTTTTACCAGGCTTCATCGTCCGAAATGTACGGCCTGATCCAAGAGCCTATGCAGACGGAGACGACGCCATTTTACCCCCGTTCACCCTATGCAGTCGCAAAACTCTACGGCCATTGGCTAACTGTAAACTATCGCGAGAGCTTTGGTCTCCACGCGTCAAGCGGCATTCTCTTCAATCATGAGTCCCCGCTGCGGGGCATTGAATTTGTGACCCGCAAGGTTACCCACAGTGTGGCGAGGATCAAGCTTGGCCTTTCGACGGAATTGCGTCTTGGAAACATCGATGCGAAGCGCGACTGGGGCCATTCCAAGGATTATGTTCGCGCCATGTGGATGATGTTGCAGCAGGATGTCGCTGATGACTACGTGATCGCGACGGGACGTACCACGACTGTTCGAGACATGTGCAAGATCGCTTTCCAGCATGCCGGGCTCGATATGGACAAGCATTTAGTCATCGATCCGGATCTTTTCCGGCCCGCTGAAGTCGATGTTCTCCTCGGTAGCCCCAAAAAGGCCAAGGAGGCTTTTGGCTGGGAGCCGACGATCTCCCTCGAAGAGATGATAGTTGAAATGGTTGACGCGGACCTGAAGCGCCTCGCGTATCTGAAGTCGGCGTAAGGTCTCGAGCAAATGACATTGCAGCACAGAATCCTTGTCACCGGTGCGTCCGGTTTCGTGGGCACATGGCTGATGCGGACGCTACGGGAGCTTTCCGCGGAGGTCGCCGTGGATGTGCTGGCCGCCGGGAGAGGGGCGTGTTGCGATGTCGAACTCGACATTGTGGATCGAGGTGCTGCAGTGCGCGTCATACGCGCACTGCAGCCAACTGCCGTTGTTCATTTGGCCGCAGTTGCGGCGCCGTTGGAGGCGCGGAACGATCCATCGAATGCCTGGAGCGTAAATTTTCAGGGGACAATCAATCTTGCTTCGGCCGTTCTGAGCGAAGCTCGAAACTGCCGCTTTATTTATGCTGGTAGTTCGGAGGCCTATGGACAGTCGTTTACACAGGCACTCGACCAGCCCGTCAATGAGGACTGTCCGCTAAAACCGATGACGGTTTACGGGGCGACTAAAGCAGCTGCGGACATAGCGCTTGGTCAGATGTATTTCGACGGCTTGCGCTCGATTCGTTTCCGGCCGTTCAATCATACAGGACCTGGCCAGGCAGAACTTTATGTCGTCCCCGCATTTGCAAGCCAAGTTGCTCGAATTGAGGCCGGCTTGTCGGAGCCTATTATTGAGGTTGGCAATCTGAGCGCGTACAGAGACTTTCTCGACGTGCGCGACGTTGTTCGGGCTTATGCCCTTACCGCACTTGGCGGGGGTGGACAGAGTGTCGAGGGGCAGGCCTTTAACCTGTCATCAGGCAAGGCGGTGCAGATCCGGACGATACTTGACCTCCTTGTGCGGCTTTCTCGTTTGGAGATCGAGGTTGTTGTTTCGGCGGACCGCGTCCGACCTACCGATGTTAAATTGGCGAGAGGAGATGCCAGCGCGGCAGCTCGTGCATTGGCCTGGACGCCAAAGTTCGAACTCGAAGAGACGGTAGTCGCGGTTCTTGATGACTGGAGAGCACGAATTGCGAAAGCTAATCTCTGAACGCTTTGGGGTGTGCGCCGTATTGGGAACCCTTTTACAACGCCCCTGTAACGACGCAGGTCCTTCAACTGATTTTCCTGGATACACAGCGTCTACAAAACTGCTAGCTGCCGCGGGAAAGATAAAAACCGACGGCTGGCGCCATGCTATAGGCGGCCCGTCCAAGCGCCGCGATTTGTCGGCGGGCATTTCGATATTGCAGACTATCTAACCCACACGAATGAAAAGTGCGGACCAAACAATACATCAAACTGACCAATGCGTGTCCGCCTAGATTGAGGCTAACTCCATCTCCGGAGCTTAGCCAAGGATGTTACCCGGCGGAGCCCATACAACCCGGCAAAGCGCTTCTACGAATGGACCGATGAGCAATACACTATCTGCAGTGAATAGTCAGCACAGGTTGCAGAATTCGGACGAGGACTTGACGAAGTCTATAAGGGACTATTGAAGGAGACTTTTTCAATTTACTTCAGGGACTGCTGTTATAACGCGGCCCCGTTGACCACTCCCGAATTTACACCTGCGCTGAACCGCATCAAGCGCGATAGATGGATGAGGACGGCAAAAGTGCATAGACCGACCAGACCTACACTTTTAGTATTAACAACATATCCGCTCGTTGACCCAAAACACGGTGGGCAAATCAGAGCAAAGAATTTAGTTGAGAAATTTAGACGACACGGTTGGCAGGTTGAAGCCATTGCCTTCGTTGATGAAGATTCAAATGAGTTCAAAGGCCCAAAGGACAAAGTTTTCCGAAAGAGAGATGAACTCTATAATTCATTTTATGGTGAGCATATTCTATTCATCAATGATCTCCAGATATCAAAATACGTCCTGAAAGACGACGTATTTGAAGACTTCATAAACTCAGTACCAAACAACTTGGATGCCATCCATGTTGAGCAGCCGTGGCTATGGCCACTTGCCACAGCTTATCGGAGCAAGGTTAACAATCGTTGCGTGTTGATTTATGGTAGCCAAAATATAGAGGGCAACCTCAAGATAGATATACTGAAGTCGTTAACGGGGCAGCAGTATTCACGAAGCTTCGAAAAAATATACCGCGAAATTGACGATCTTGAGAAAAGGGCTTCTCGGGAAGCTGATATTGTGTCTGCAGTTTCATCTTCTGATCTAGATACGATACGGAAATGGGCCGCAGATGCTGAACTTATTCTTGCGCCAAATGGGGTGGAACCGTTGTCTCCGAGAGACGAGGATCTCAAAAAGTGGGCTGATAAGCTCGGTGATCTTCGATTCTTGTTATATGCTGCCAGTGCGCACCCGCCAAATTTCACTAATTTTTCGGAGTTATTGGGTGGGAGCTTAGGGTGTTTTCCCCCAAGTACGAAGCTGGTGGTAGTAGGATCGGTAACTGAACACATATATCACCAATGCAACCAAGGGCCTTTTTCCTCGGTAAACCTCTCTCGTTTGGAGCTGCTATTTCAGGTTTCAAACGAGGATTTGGCCGCGATTAAGAGCTTATGTCATGGTTTCTTCTTACCCATCCCATTCGGCGGGGGCACCAATTTGAAGACCGCTGAGGCCCTTCAATCAGGGAAGTTTGTCGTGGGAACTAAGGAGGCATTCAGGGGTTTCGAGAATTACGCGATGCTGCCAGGTGTGCATGTGGCTAGCAACCCTAAGGAGTTGCACGGTGCTGTGAGATACGTCATGGGAACTAATCGCGCTCCAGAAAGAGATAAGCGGATTGCTAATGAACTGGGTTGGGAAAACTGCTTCGAACGTCTTTTTCAATCAGTAGACTCGGCAATTAAGGAGAAGCGAAGTGACTATCTGGGTTGACGTAACTACGTCGTTAAATTGGAACCGGCCTCCCGTGGGGATCGTCCGAACGGAATTGGAATGCGCGCGCCAGGCTTTGTCTTCGAGCTTTTCTCAAAGTACCCAGCTTTGCTATTTTGAAAGAAGCATCGGTGAATTTAGGCGACTCTCAGAGAAGCAGACTAAGAAGATTACCGACCTCATCTCAGGTTTGTACGAAGACAAGACATCCGCATCGGCGGTAGAGCCATTTGTCGTGTCGCCGGCGGCGCAGGGAAAAGGTCGCGGTCGCTGGTGGTCGGGTTTACAGAGCCCCATAAGGTGCTCGTTAGATCCGGTGGAGGGCGGATTGGTGCGCGGATGGGCGATTAAAGGTGGCAGCGCAACTGAAAAAGTCGAGATAATTGTTGAGCAAGATCAAAATGTAATAGCAAAAACAGTCGCATCGCAATTCCGTGAAGATCTGGCGGTAGCAAAGATCGGTGAGGGACGTTGCGCGTTCTCTATGCCAATTGAAGAACTAATTACTGCTGCGGACCCTGAGAAAACTCAGCGCCTAGACTTGTTTGCGCAAAGCAAGAACTTCCGTAGGCAGAGCTTGGGAGCTATCACATTTGATAAACAAGCTTTCCGTTTCGCACTTGCAGCATCAAGCGATGCTGGTCCTGTCGTAACCTTTTCGGAGGATGATGTTTATCTAACTGCTGGGTTGGATTGGGACAACAAAGACTTCAACAGGATATATGAGCTAAAATCCAAGACTGGTTTCAAGGTTGTTGGATTTTGCTATGATTTGATTCCATTTTTCTTTCCGCATCTTTGTGTTGGTGATGTATCAAGTTTCTTTTCTAAGTATTTTACGGAATTGAGTTGGTGTGCGGACGGAATTGTGTGTATTTCTGAGTGTAGCCGCAATGACTTTAATCAATTCATTGGTTACTCCGGGTGCCCAGCGCCAAAGACAAAGGTAGTGCGGCTCGGATCTTCTATTAAGCGTAGCACGGGTGAAGTTGCGCAAGGCTCACCTCATGCAATTGCATCGCTTGGAACTAATTATATCTTGTTTGTCTCGACAATCGAGAGACGAAAGAACCATGAGGTACTGTACAGGGCTTATGTTAGGCTTGTAGAGCGCGGAGTGAGGGATCTACCAAAGTTGGTGTTCGTCGGCATGCGTGGCTGGGGTGTATCCGATCTGTTCAACGATATTTCGCTCGATCCGAGAGTAAAAGATCATATCCTTGTGCTGAACAATGTTAATGACGATGAGCTTTCTGTTCTGTATCAAAATTGCTTGTTCACTGTATTTCCGTCGCTGTATGAGGGGTGGGGACTCCCTGTTGCTGAATCACTCGCGCATGGGAAATATTGTTTAGCTTCAGGTGCGGGATCCATTTCCGAAATCGCAGGCGATTTGCTTGAGTACTTGGACCCTTGGGACGCCCAAGAGTGGGCGGACGCTATCCAAGCGTTGCTGAAACAAGATGGCTACCTCAAATCCAAGGAGCATGCCATACGAGAACGCTTTCGCATTGACCAATGGTCAGTCTGCGTTGGTGGAATATTTGAGTTCGCACAGCAAGCTGTTATCCGCCGAGGCAGGGATGCCAGCCTATGAATTGAGTCGACCGCCTCTATCGACCACACCTCCTAAAATCGGCTGCCGAGTTCTGTTTTAATTTTTCACTAAACAGGGCGAGTTTAGAACAGGTACGCCGTCGGACTTCTCCAATCACAAGGCCGACGTGTTGGCACTCGATAAGGGGCAAACAGACTCCATCTGGCGGCCTGTGGAGGATATCAGCAGCGGATGTTGTGAGCCGCGGCGTGCTTCCGGTTTCGGCGCTTAGTGCGCCAATACGGTCTGCATCTGAAGGTTCGCGGCCACTGGCAGCAATCAGAATGGACCTACTTTGCCGAAACCTGACGAAGGAGATTGTGCAGAGGCGTCTCAATGGGCTCTGACTTTCCGACATCCCTTACTTCATGCATTTCACCTTCATGGGAAAATTTCACCTGGCGTTGACATCATTTCGGCAATCCGGCTGATAACAAACCGGCAGTTCCTCCGGGACAATTGGTGCACGAAAAGCGTCATCGCACGAAGACAACGTCTCTCTGCTCCTTGTTCCTTGTTCATTCGCTCGCTGGAGGCGCTCAGTTGGAATTTCTCGGTGGTAAGTCAGCATTCCAATAGCTAAGAGAAATTGGAGGCTTGCTCCGTAGGTCGGAGACGGTTCGGCAACAAGGAGAGAAAGCTTGCGCTTTTCTGGGTCGCAACTCTTCGATCATAATACAAGGAGATCGTGCTAGTGTCGTTATCTGCCGTAGCTCGACAGTTGTTGCGGGTCCTTCGGCCGCTTAAGGCCCGCAAGAGCCAGATTGAGAGGCGTGTAGATCATCTCAAAACATTCGTGAGCTATGAACCTTCCGGCGGACTTCCCCCCGTTGAAAGTACCAACTTGTCTCGGCTTCGTATCACTTGGATTATTCCCGACTTCGTTCCTGGAGCCGGCGGGCATATGACCATTTTCCGGATCGCGAGCCATCTTGAGCGCTTCGGGCACGACGTACGCTTCCTCGTACAGAATCCGAGCGTTCATAAGACGGGTGCAGCGGCACTTGAGACAATTAACAGGCACTTTCAGCCGTTTTCGGGTTCCGTCGAACTGTTCAACAATACGACGCCAGATGTAGAGGGCGATGCACTGATCGCGACAGACCGCTTCACGTGCTATGCCGTCAAAGCGATGGGACGCTTTACGCGCAAGTTCTATTTCGTGCAGGACTACGAGCCCGCATTTTATCCGGCGGGTGCTGAAGCGCTTTTGACAGAAGCGACCTATCATTTCGATTTCGATTGCCTCTGTGCTGGAGATTGGCTTCACCGGCGCATGTCCGAGTTCGGCCGGTGGTCAATGTCGTGGCCGTTGGCCTACGACGCAAACACATATAATTTGAGCTCTGGGACAAGTCAGCGCCATAACAACCGGATCGCGCTTTATGCGCGCTACGTCACGCCCCGACGTGCGGTCGAGCTCGCCTTTATGGCTCTTGAGATACTGAAAAAGCGCGATGTGGCTTTTGAGGTCGATTTCTTCGGCTGGGAGCTTGGCAAGCTCAGCGTCGATTTCCCCTACCGCGATCACGGAATCCTTAATGGCGAGGAGCTGGCTCAGCTTTATCGTAAGGCAACCATCGGTGTCGTATTTTCTGCAACAAATCACTCCCTGGTCAATAAAGAGATGATGGCCTGTGGTCTGCCTGTCGTCGATCTTGACCTAGCTACGGTCAGGTCGATTTTTCCTGAGGACGCTATGGCATTTGCCATGCCAACCCCAGAGGGGATCGCAGGTGAAATCGAACGCTTGCTCAACCACCCACAGGAGCGGGAGCGCTTACGGAGCGGAGGCCTTGCCTACGTCAGCGAGCTCTCGTGGGAGAAGTCCGCGCGTCTTGTCGAAGCTGCTATTCAGCAGCGCGTTTACAGCGCCGTTCAGCAAGGAGCCAAATGATGGCAAAACATCGTTGTGCCGTAGTCATTCCGACGAAAAATGCGATGGCTTTTCTACCAAGGGTCATGAACAAGGTGCTCGCCCAGCGAACACCGTGGACCTATGAAATCATTGCTATCGATTCAGGGTCGCGTGACGGCACACGGGAGTACCTTCGCGGATTGGAATTGGTGCGGCTAATCGAGATAGCTTCGCACGAGTTCGGCCACGGACGGACGAGGAACCTTGGTATTGAGGCCGCCGATGCGGACTTCGTGGCATTTCTGACTCATGATGCAGAACCTGTCGATGAACATTGGCTTGAAAATCTCGTCGTCGCGTCCGAGAAACATCCTCGCATTGCTGGCGTGTTCGGTCGTCACATTGCGTATGACACAGCCTCACCATTCACAAAGATGGATCTGGAACAGCATTTTCAAGGTTTTCTGCGCCACCCACTCATTGTGCATCGCGACCTTGATCCGGCGCGCTACGCGTCTGATGAAAGTTGGCGTCAATTGCTTCACTTTTATTCCGACAACAACTCGCTGATACGCAAGTCGGTATGGGAGGCATTTCCGTATCCCGATGTTGAGTTTGCAGAAGACCAATTATGGGCGCGAACCATTATTGAAGCCGGCTTTTGGAAAGCTTACACACCCGACGCTGTCGTCTACCATTCTCATGATTACAGCTTCACGGAACAGCTAAGGCGTGCTTTCGATGAATCTCGCAATTTCAGGAAGTATTTCGGCTACCAACTATCTCCAAGTCCGGTTCAAGCCCTAGTCGCGATGGGAGGTTCTGTTTTTCACGCATTTCGGCAAAAGGTTGATGATCGCTTTGGCAAGGTGACGCTTAACACGCGTGTAAAAAGAGCTGGACAACGGGTAGCGCTTATTGCCGGTCATTGCTTAGGCGCCAATCACGAGAGGCTACCTCACTCCCTATCAGCTCGTTTATCACTTGATCAGAGGCTTTATAATGCTTAGCACGCGAGTATGCATTTACCTCAGAAGGCGAGGTATGGAACTGCACGCGCGGTAGATTTTAGACCCAAGCACAATCGAATCGCACGAATGTGGGAAACCTACATCATCACCAGATACGACGGTGGAAGGGAAGAAATATACCAGTACGCATCTTGATCAAGGGCGGCCTGGCAGGTCGCCGTTCACCACGATAACCCGCGGGAGCTCTCACGGGATAGCTCTGAGCTTTGAACTGCAGTTTGGGAAGGTTCTCTATTCGACAGGGCGCGATAATGACGGCCCATCTTTCACGCCCTGTTAAAGCCATATCTATCATGATTACCTATGGGATGTTAAAATGTCAGTTGCTTCGTCAAGCTCTCCTGCTGGCGTACCGACCATTGAACGCGCCGGATGATAATGTTGTTTTGAATAGTGGCAGCGGATTCTGACAGCAGTCAAAAAGGCTAACCGCCTGATACTCCCAACAGGATGAAGAATGAGCTTACAAATTGACTATACCGATCGGGAAGTCGAGAAGGTGGCGAGGGGTGCTGTCAATGATCCCACGGGCCGGCTTGAGCAGGACAGGGCGCCGTCCAGACTTTTCGGCTTGCTTTTTACTAAGAGAAATTCTCTGATATTTTTTGTCCTACTTCCAAGTATAGTCGCGGGATTTTATTACTTTCTGATTGCAAGTGGACAATATATTTCCGAGACGCGTATGGTTGTTCGCACTATTGGGGTCAGTGAACAATTTGACACCTCGGAAAAGCGAGACGGGCGTTCGGTCATTGGTGGCGATTCGCTTACTCAGGATTCTTATATCGTCGCAAACTATCTGAAGTCGCCTCAGCTCGTTAGGAGACTGGATGCGGAAATTGGGTTACGTCGCTTCTTCTCAAAAGATGCCATCGACATATTGTCGCGGCTTGCAGATGATGCTTCATTTGAAGACTTGTATAAATATTGGGTGAAGCATGTCGACACCTATGTCGATGGTCCCTCGGGGATTATCATCTTCACCGTTCGCGCGTTCTCGCCAAGCGACTCCGTCGCTATATCAACGGCGGCATTAGCTGCCGCCGATGAAATGATCGACAGGATATCTGAGAAAGCCAAGAAAGACCTAGTCACCCGCGGTGAGAGTGATGTCACGGCGAGCCTTGAGGCGTACCGAAATGCGCTCGACGGCTTGCGGGACTATCAAAACAAGACGGGCATTTTGGACCCCACCTCGTCTGCTAAGATGGCGAGCGCAATCATCGCAAAATTGACTGAGGAGAAGCTAGGGTTGCTGGTCGCTCTCCAGTCCCTGAAAGCGGCGAACGCGGATGAAACTGCTCGCGGCCGTCAGCTGCTTCGGTCCATTCAGGCACTTGACGATCAGATTAAGCTTCGCCAGAACAATCTCGCTGGTAGGGACTCCACAGGCGAAGTGCAGCTTTCAACAAGTTTGACAGAGTTTTCTCGCTTGGAAACGAGCCGGATTGTAGCGCAGGCGCTTTATGAAGCGACGGTCCGAAATCTCGATACCGCGAAATCGGCGGCACTCAAGCGGACAACGTTCATGGCCGTTTTTTCGAGTTCACAAGCGCCGGAGAAGTCCGAGTATCCAGACCGCTTTTCAGAATGGATCATTCTGACTGTGGGACTGTTGACGCTTTGGGTCACTGTTACCTTGATATGGATGTCGATCGACGACCATCGAGTTTGAGAATGATCAACCTAGAGAATGTAACAAAATACTATAAAACGGCGGGGCATCGTCGCTATATCCTGCGAAATCAGTCGATGAACTTTGCTGCGGGGCGTTCTTATGGCTTGCTGGGAGTGAATGGTGCAGGAAAATCGACAACAATGCGTCTCATTGCCGGCGCAGAACTCCCAAACAGAGGACGTGTTCACCGCCAAGTTCGAGTTTCATGGCCGCTTGGTTTCGCCAATGGTCTGAATAGCCACTTGAGTGGAAAGGAGAATCTCAAATTCGTAGCGCGTGCATACGGAGAAGATTACAACCGCGTGCTGCGTTTCGTTTCGGAGTTTGCTGAAATCGGCAGCTATCTAAACGAACCCCTGCGAACCTATTCGTCGGGGATGATGTCACGCTTCGCTTTCGGCCTGTCGATGGCCATCGAATTTGACTGCTACTTGGTGGATGAAATCACCGCGGTCGGTGATGCAAACTTCCAAAGGAGATGTCGCGACGCATTCAAGGAGAGGCGCGCTAGATCAGACGTCATCATGATCTCCCATGACATGGTTACAATTAAAGACTATTGCGACGTAGCAATCGTTCTGATTGACGGGCGTATGGTGCAGTTCGATAACGTTGAAGAAGGCATAGCAACATATATGCGCCTTAATCGCTAGGAAATGAGAAGCCCGTGCCTGAGAAGATCGTGAAAGACGATAACCAGTTCATCATGCAGTCGGAACCACCGTCCGTTGCTGGTCGAAGCCAAAAGATGGCTGCAGCTCTAAGTTCCTATGCACGCGCTTTGGCCTTCGAAAACAAAAGCCGCCGCAACTTCTATCGTCTGGCCGGCCTTGCGCCACGAACGCGTGACCGCGTTTTTTCTGTTCTTTTTTTGATTATCGGAGCCGTAGCATTTGTTTTGCCGATGGCGGCGAGCATTGTCTATTACGCCTTCATTGCCAGCCCAGGCTATACCTCCGAAGTGCGTTTTATTGTACGCTCATCGGCGCCAATGTTGTCGCGCGACCGGTATTCAAGTGATACCGTCGAACCCAAATCCAAGATTGTACAGGATACCGCTGTCTTACTGAACTATCTGGACAGCCCTTCGATCATACAGGATCTGCAAAGGAGCGTCGATCTGCGGCAAATATTCGGGCGTGCCGATATCGATTTCTTCTCCCGCCTTAGCGCGGATGCGACACACGATGAAATCCTAGAATACTGGAAAAAACGCTATTCCGCGTCTGTCAATCCGAAAAGCGGAATTGTGGAGTTGGAGGTGACGGCGTTCACGCCGAAGGACGCACATGACCTTGTGCAGGTGGTGCTCAAGCTTTCAGAAGACCAGGTAAATCGACTTAGTTCCGGGATGTGGAATGATCTACTCCACTCCGCCCAAAATGGCGTGGATAATACTACAATAGAAGTTTCCGATTTACGTGGAAAGTTGAGGGACACCCAAAATCAGACTGGGGTGTTTGATGTCGATCTCTCTGCGGAGAGTATCATTGCCGTCCTGACGGGTATCGAGTCAGAAATCGCCCAACTACAGAGCCGCCGAACTGCTTTGAGTCAGACCCTCGACAAAGGAGCCCCGCAGTTGGCCGACATGGATAGGAGGCTTGCTGCGCTTGAGGAACAGGCGCGGAATCTTGGGGCGAAAGCTGCCGGCCTGCCCAGCGATGGCGCCGGCACTCTCGCGAACTACTCCAACATTTTCGACAAGCTTAAGTTTGATCTGAAAATCGCGGAAAGCAAACTTCAGTCGGCTATCGCTGAGCTGGAGAAGGTGAAACTCGTCAGTTCCCTTCAGTTGGTTTATGTCGACAATTTTACTGACCCGACATGGCCCGACAGAAGCACGTACCCGAATGTTCCCTTAGCATTGTTTCTGTGGTTGCTTTTCTGGACGACTATTTGCGGAGGCGCTTGCGGTGTCGTGTTGCTTGTCCGCAACAAGCTAGACTGAAGCCGAAGCGCCTGCCGTCCGCGCGCAAGTGGTAAACTCGCATTTGGATGCACTGATCATCGCACTCCGGCTAGTCCCGCGCCGGTGAAAGGTGATTCAGAGCGTGCGCGAGTAGTTCTCTTGCCGTGAATGTGAGAAGATCACGCAGCCGTGTGAACTGATCTGAACCCTTCAAACTGGACCGATTTTGGTTAGAGTTTTCCGGTGATTTTTCCTGGCTGGGAAAGGAACGGAGACGATGAAGGCATCGCAGTTTTCGGACGCGCAGAAGGCGTTCATTCGTATCCGTTGCGAGCGCCCCACAGCCATGGGCGTGACGCCGATCCTCAACCCGGACTAAGCGTCGTTGGCGGGTGCGCCTGGGTTGAAGCGCATCGGCTGTGACCTGAGACCCTGAACTTCCTCCAAATTTTGGTAGAGTCCGTCACATTGTGCTCTGAGCCCAAACCTTGGATCGCCGGGGATTAGAGTTTCCGGGCTTTCATCACGATGACGGGCTGGTGGCGCCACCGGGATTATGTATGGCAATCGGGACGTTATATCCGATTGCCGAGTGAGG